>FR896020.1 GCA_000435475.1 Cryptobacterium sp. CAG:338
TATCTTTTTGCACGTGGGAACACTACGGTAAACTGCGATCCTTCGCCAGGGTTACTTTTCACGCTTACACGGCCTTTTGAGCGTTCTACGGCATGACGTACAAGGGAGAGTCCTAGTCCTGTACCGCCTACTTCACGACTACGTGCTTTGTCGACTCTATAGAAGCGTTCAAAAATGCGAGACTGATCGGTTTGAGGAATACCAATCCCTGTGTCCTGTACTATTACGGCTATCTCATGTCCTCTTGGTTCAAAGGTAACCAAAATGCTGCCTTCATCGGTATACATGATGGCATTTTCGATAAGATTATCAAAAACCAAAGAAGCATCCGAGGGTTCCATATCGGCATAGCAGTCATCACCTGTGACTGAGCGATCGTCCAAAACAAGATCGAGATGTTTGTCTTCAGCTTCACCCTTGTGAGCCATGAAGCTAGTAACAATAGCACTATGTAAATCGGTACGAGGACACCTGTCTGGATCTGGAGTTTCTTCTAAGCGCGATAAGTCAAGCAAATCAATTACAAGACGTTGGAGACGTTCAGCTTCATTATCGAGGCGATCGATAAATAAATTTAAACTTTTCTTATCCTCAATTTCTGCGGCATCACGAATTGCTTCAGAAAGAAGCCTGATTCCAGCTACGGGAGTTTTCAGTTCGTGACTTGCATTAGCTACGAAATCTGAACGGACTTGATCAAATTTCTTAATAGGTGCGTGTGACTTTTTAAACGCAATTAAGGTAACAATGAGAACAACAATGCACCCTGCCACAATAAAAATGACTGAGGTTGTCTGAGCATTTTGCGTGATCATTGAAAATGCTGTAGAGGGTTCACTAACGCGCACCACCACTTGCTCGTTGTCATACGATGCGGGAACAGCAACGTAAAGCCAGTTTTTATTGTCGGTTGCACTGGTGCGCTGAGCAACACCGATACCTCCCTGAATTGCTTCGGTAACTTCTTCGCGATCGGCATGATTAGTCATGGTAGAAGGATCTACCTCAGAATCAGATATCACATCACCATCAGAATCGATGATAGTCATACGTAGATCGGTATTGTGAGTTGCAGATGATACGAACTCACTTGCATTGTTTGTTTTGGACAGGGCGTTGGCTGAAGCTTGAGCGGTAGTTATAAGGTTGGTAGTTTGTCGATTTGCTATTTCATTATTTAAAGGTGTATAGATAAATGCGATAGAGCATCCAATAAAAATGAGAGCTACTACCACATATCCTATTAAATACATCCACGTTAAACGTTTAGTTTCTTTGCCTGAATTTCCTATATCCCTTAAAAATGAAACAAATGGACTCATATAGACTCACTTATTCTTCGATCTTCTTGATTGGTTCAAAACGATATCCCATACCGTGGACGGTGTGAATATAGCGATAGTCGCTAACCTCATCAAGTACAGAACGAAGACGTCGAATGTGAACATC
>FR896021.1 GCA_000435475.1 Cryptobacterium sp. CAG:338
AAAAAACGCACATACCGAAGTACGTGCGTTGGAGCTTCACTGGCGGAGGAAGTAGGATTCGAACCCACGGTGCCTCTCGGCACAACGGTTTTCAAGACCGCCGCATTCAACCGCTCTGCCATTCCTCCGTTTTCAGCACGAACTAGAATACCATATTTCTCGTGGTTTCGGATATGAATATCCTATGATAGTTTGGATAAAACGAGAAAGGTTTGAATTCGCGTGGAATCCTGCAAACAAAAAGCTCTAGAACATTTTACTGATTCTGATTCAGATTGCCTTACCGATTCTGCTTTGGGTGAGTTTTATCTGCCGGATATGCCCGTCTTATCGGCAGATGAAGACCAGCACGCTTTCCAAAGGCGAATGGATGAATATTACATGGAGATAGCACTTAAGCAAGCTCGTCAGGCAGAAAAGCTCGATGAAGTTCCCATTGGAGCGGTGGTTGTTCGTGAAGGTGAAATTGTTGCGCTGGGATACAATCGGCGGGAGATCGATAACGACCCAGCGGGACACGCCGAGTTTATTGCCCTTAAAAGTGCATCAGAGGCATTGGGGGTTTGGCGTCTTTCGGGATGCACGGTTTATGTCACGCTGGAGCCCTGTTTGATGTGTGCAGGTCTTATGTATCAATCTCGTATAGATCGTTGTGTGTATGGAGCAAGCGATCTTAAGGCGGGTGCGCTCGGATCGCTTTATTCGGTCAATTCTGATGAACGGTTGAATCATTGCTTTGAGGTCACCTCAGGGGTTCTCGAAGAAGAATGTGTTGAGGTTCTTCAATCTTTCTTTCGAAAGAAAAGGCAACGTAACAAAGAAAGAAAAAGACAGGCTCGTCTTGATGTCGACGGGTATGATAAAGAAGCAAAATAACTCGAAAAGCAACTAAAACCTTCGTAAACAGAGAGGGATTTGAAGTGAAGAATTACGTAAGGTTAATTTCTCCTGCAAAAATCAATTTGGTTTTAGCGGTAGGGGCATCACGTGAAGATGGGTTTCACGAGGTGCATACCATTATGCATTCTTTAGCGCTGCATGATTCGCTTACTATGCGTCGCTTTGAAGAGGACAGTGAAGGTCTCGGTTTTGAACATGAAGGACTTTCGATTGTATTGAAATGCGAAACATCGGGAGATATCGATTCTCTTGAAGTGGCACCCGAGGAAAATATTGCTTATCGCGCGATAAAAGAACTGGCTCAAGAGCTTGGACGTACGGAAAACGAGACAATTCATATATCTCTTTCAAAGGTAATTCCAGCTGAAGCAGGTCTCGGAGGAGGATCCTCAAATGCAGCTGCAGCTTTATTGGGTGCAGCAACTCTTTGGGGAATTGATCCGCAGGATGATCGTTTGTATGCAGTAGCTTCTCGTCTTGGCGCTGATGTAGCCTTTTTCTTAAAGGGCGGATGCGCCTACCTATCAGGGCGGGGTGAAGTTTTCGAAAACTCGCTTAAGCCTCGAAAGGGTTTTATTGCCTTGGTGCGACCAAACGCAGGAGTATCAACAACAAAGGCCTATGCAGCTTTCGATGCTAATCCTTGCTATCCTGATAGCGCCTATCTTGAGAGTCTTTCTCGCAAAACAGATGCTGCAGAAATTGAGTTATGGAACAATTTAACCGATGCAGCTTGTGAAGTTACTCCTGAAGTTGCTGAAGTTCTTGCTTGGGCAAAAGCACTTCCTCAAACAGAAGCAACTCTTTTGTGTGGAAGTGGTTCAACCGTAGGTGTTTTATGCGGATCTTATCAAGACGCTTATGAATGTACCTTAGATGCCTTTAAACGCGGTTGGTGGAATCGAGTTTCCTCGTTTGCTCCCGTTGGGGCATCAGTGCTTGAAGCGTATTAAGAGATACATGTGGAATTACTAAGGCATCTAGCTAAGACATCTAAGCTGCACGTTGCTGTAGACAGGGCAGAGCTTACGGATAGATTAAGGGAAGCGATATGGAAATAGTTCTTATTGTTCTTGTTGTTATCGTTATTGTTTTGGCGATTGCTCTTGTTGTGATGTACAACAATTTGGTCCAACTGCGTAATCGTGTAGATAACGCTTGGGCGCAAGTTGATGTGCAGCTTCAGCGAAGGCTCGATCTTATTCCGAATCTTGTTGAAACCGTCAAAGGATATGCAAGCCATGAAAACGCAACCTTGACTCAGGTGACAGAGGCGAGAAGTGCGGTATCAAATGCTGTATCTCCGTTAGCACGCATGCAGGCAGATTCAATGCTTACCAATGCGCTAAAAAGTTTATTTGCGGTTGCGGAAGCATATCCTGACCTGAAGGCAAACAGCAATTTTCAGCAGCTGCAAACCGAACTTTCTGCGACGGAGGACAAGATAAGTTATATGCGTCAAAGCTATAACGACGTGGTGATGATCTACAACAACGCCATTCAAACTTTCCCCGGAGTTGTTGTAGCGGGATTATTCCATTTCGGTAAGCGCGAAAGCTTTGATGCAAACGCTGCCGCCGAAGAAGCTCCGAAAGTTTCGTTTTAAGGTGGGAGCATGATCGCTCATGCACTTATCGTGGGGTGCGGAGGCTTTATTGGTGCGCTTCTTCGCTATCTCTGTTCTCAGGTTTTGGGCGGAATTTCGACAGGGCCTTTCCCTCTGGCGACCTTCGTCATCAATTTGCTAGGATCTTTTTTAATAGGAGTTATGTCGGTACTTTTGCCCGCAGCGTTCCCTAATTCTAGGCTGCCTTTATTATTTGTTTCGACTGGCATTCTAGGGGGATTTACCACTTTTTCTACGTTCAGCCTTGAGACTTTCGGCTTGATTGAAGAATCGCGCTACCTTATGGCAGGGGTGTATGCTTTTGGTTCGCTTGCTGTTTGTCTTGTGGGTGTGTGCTTAGGTCGTATGATAGCGCGTGTAATGGTGGGTCAAT
>FR896022.1 GCA_000435475.1 Cryptobacterium sp. CAG:338
AATCTGACGGTACTAAGTCCTACTTCGGCAGTGATGGTGCTGCTTTAACTGGATGGCAAACCATTGACGGTAAGCGTTATTACTTCGATGAAAATTGTAGACTTGTATAAGCAGCATGAATATGTGATCGGATTATACTTTATGAAAATTTAATTTTTTGCATTTTAAAGCAATTATTGGTGGTTTGTTTTGATATTTGTGCTTGATCAAAGCACGGCATTGATTTGTCGCGAGTTATGATGATTGTTAAATACTCAAAGCGGGTTTAACTTCTAAATAGTGTAGTCTCTTGGTTACTTATTTTTTGTGCTTCGTAGAGATATTGAACTCTTTTCGAGTTGCACCTACCGCATTTGTCTGATGCTCTTTCGCATCCCTGTCTTGTTTAAGCGAAGGTGGAGAGCATTATGTTTGGATGGGTTAGTTGAGGATGAATTAAGTTATGCAAAGTCTCTCATATATGGAGGCTTTCTTCCTGTTCTGAACTATGTATTCCTTTGGAAGTGATTCATATTTGCTATTCTGTGCAATATAATGCAATACGTTTTTTGTCGGGGGTGGCGTAGGCTCTATTAAGTTTCAAGGGGTATCTTCAGCATCTAGGTGTCCATCAATGTTATTGTTTTTGATCTCTGTTTAAGAAGCTGTAAAGGATCAGATCCTCGAAGATAAGCTATTGCTGGGATTTAGCACGATTTTAGCACTTCCGAATATTCAGTAATTCATATTATTGAATATAATATTGCAAATTTCAGGATGAGTCTCCTATTGTTTTACAGGGTGGTAGCATAGGATTGAATCACATTAGCTGTTATTTTTACTGCCTAATTCAGTTCATCTCGAAGCAGCAAACCTGCCTTTTGAGAGCTCTTAAAACGTTCCACATCCGTGTTCTGCTCTATGCATGAAGGGTATACTTGAACCGTTTGTTTATATCTGCCTGGTATCTCGATTTGAGATTAGACACATCAGTATACTCTAGGGAAAGCAGCAATAAAAATTAAAGAATTTACTTAATAGAAATACGCCCCGTGCTTTTAATGCAGTACTGTTTAATTTTCGTTAATAATATATGATTAACGTGCAAAGAGAGAATAATTTAAAAGTTTTAGTTCAAGAATATCTAAATGTCCTCTGATGATGTCAGGTTAGTGCAAGAAGGTTATATCTACTTGCAATAGCCATGTAAAATAGTAGACGATTTGATGCTTGGACCCACGAGAATTTTTTGTGTGTATATTAATCAAAAATTAAGAAGGGCGGGAAGTAAATGGCTCCATTTTTAAAAACTAAAAAATATATGCTTGCTGATTTACTTCTGCTAGCAATTTTGGGTATAGCTATCTTTGGATCAGATCTTGCATACGCAGAAGAATTTAACGAGAGTGAACATGGAACAGAAATCGTTGTCGAGAATCTGATGACAAGCGAGAGCGAAGTCAATCAAAGCAATCAAACTCTAGCGTCCGTACCCTCTTCTGAAGGCGATATCAACAATAAATCGGTATCTTCGATTCAGTCAGAGAACAGAGATAAAAAAAATGAGGCTGAAGACTCTTTAGAATATTATTCCGGACTTGTTCAGGATTCGAAAGGTT
>FR896023.1 GCA_000435475.1 Cryptobacterium sp. CAG:338
GGGCACGATTCCTTACGTGATGTGTTTCCGCAAGACAGTCGGTCAATTCCAATAAGCGTCATTTTCTGGTCGGTTGCGTTCTTGTCTATTTGTTTATGTCTTAGCGAGCGAGCTCGCTGGGTTATTGCGTTGGTGCCGTCGCTCGCATTGCTGGGTACACTGGTTGTCGCATCGCCCATCTGGTATTGGCCGCGCTATGGCGCCGCCGTTCAATTTTTGATTCCGTTCTATGTTGCGTTGGTTGTGATGGGGAGGCGGCAAAATAAGCAGGAAAAGGTGTAGGATTTTATGACGTTACCCGCACCAAAAGAGCTACTCATTAATTAGCATGTTTTATACACAGACTAATCATGAGAAGGGACAAGGTCATTACTTTTGATTGGTTATTCTTGTTTAGCTTTTTAATTGGATCTTTCTTTTTCGAAAGACATCCAAAGACATTTACCGTGCACCTTTTACTTACGACCCTTAAAGTAATACCAAACCAGATGATCAAACCCATGACGGCTTATTCTTTCATCGTTTGGATCATTTTCTTGAGCTTTGTCAATCACTTCATCGATACATTCCTGATATGCAGGATTATTCACTTAGCTCTTTTGAGAACACCGATTTAAGCCGTAATACTCAATGTATTTTGGGAGAGTCGTTTTCACTGCATTATCGTAAGCCGAACAGTTGTCCTGCTCTAGTTCGTCCTCGAACAAATAGTAGCAAGCCCACCGACAAAACTTCGACACAAAAGCAGATTTGACCTTCCGTGAATTTTCGAATCGCCATCGTCTTTGGGATCGGTTTTACGGCTCAATTCATCAATTAGCTTGTATTCTATCCCTACTGGATCTTCCAAGTAGAACAAGAGGTCTCCTCTTGAAATACCATAAATTCTTTTCGAAATTTGCTCGTAGCCAACACGAACTGAATTCAAGTGAGTTAAGCTCTGTTTATCGACCGATTTAACCAAATAAGTAATTACTTACTTATGGCCATCATTACTTAGGGTCTTCTTTTCGATCGACATTTCTCTCAACCTATAATTTCGGCAATGATTCATTTTTGCGAAGTCGATCTGAAGCTTCATACAGCACAATGCCTAAATCCATCTGCTGTTTTCTGCTGTTTTCCAGCACCTAAACCAATCCCTTTGGAATGTATTTGACATCTAGGGCAGCATGAAAGAGTTCATCTTTATAGCCCAAAGATGAAGCTATCGCACGAAGCAATTCTGTCTGTTTTTCTTCCATTTCTGCTAATTATGCTTTGCTAGGATTCTCAATGCATAGGACTCGATAATAGCCCTTCCATTTTCTGCGTACTGTTTCATTATCAGCAAATGTGATATGAATCATGTTGTAGGCTTTGACCGACTCAGTATCTAAACCAAAAATTCTACACGCCATCAATGATTCAAATATTTTCATTTTGTCGACACGCTTTTTTGCACGAGTTTGAAGATATCGCCCAATCAGCACTGCCACAATCGGAATTACAATTAATGCAGCAAGATTTAAAAATTCGTTTAGTCCCATATGTTCCAGTATCTAACAAATCGCCTTCGGTTCATAAACAAGCTATCTCCGCTCTATATAAACTCTTACAAATATAAATCGTTAAAAGCAAAGAAATCGATAGTTTAGTAAACGCATCTATTAATTTATCGGAATCAAATGCAACGATTTTCTACGAAGCTTTCTTCCTACTTCAAAAAAAACTCCTCTTATCTTAAGCAATCAAGACTATTCTTTACTGCATATACTCAGAGAAAGTATCTTCTAATCTGTAATGTTTGATTAACGAAGTCCATTCCTGCAGGTTGTTAATTCTTTGAATTTTTCTGAATTCTTCCTCATATATCTCATTCACTGACTTGTCATTATGTTTGTTAAACTCGTCATACGCCGTTTTATACCCTCTCCCCGGTAGTTGGTTTTGACTAATTACCAATGTAGGAAGTGGTGGTAAGCCGCATTCTTTACACGCTTTCTGCATACGCCCTAATGGCCATCAAAAAGTTATCGGATACGGCCGAGGAACATTAAATAATCTTGCCACTTCATTGGACACTTCACCATAAGTAATCGTATGGATAGGATCGGACTCCATGACTAACCTTAGAAACACTTCAGCAATTTTCTGATCAATTTCTTTTTCGACATCCTTTTCCATCTCAATATCTTTTTTCACCTGAGTGCTCCTTTTAGGCACACGTAAAGGTATTGTTAGTCTCTAACTCAAGTAAATACGGCCAGCCAAAATACTACGAACGCCGACTGGAATGAGAATCGACAATATATACAACAAATTATAAATTCCATAATATATCGAATAGCTTTACCTCCATTGTTATTAAACAGAGCCTCACATCTCTCGGTGGCTATAATCTTTTCAAGATAAGCATGTCCCGATTCCGGGACATGCTTATCTTGATAGTAGAGTTATTCTTTCTCAAAAATCTAAGCGCTATTCAAAAAAGATTCATCGGCGAAGGAGATCAACTATGCAAGTCGATACGAATAAAATCCCAAACATAGCGACTCAGTTCACTCGCATAATTGAAAAAGACGGAACATCACAAAATTACATCAATGAACGAAATAGTTTTATCAGAAATTGCCTAGACAGCAAATACATCAAATACCTCATTGCACTTATACCAATAGCGTTAACAGCGACATGGTATTTTTCGTTAAATATCTATCGCCACTTCTGTTCACCGGTAAAGATTCAAGAATCAATTGTTTTGCAACATCAAGAATCATACTTTATTGGAATAATTCTTGTTGGATTTTTCGCATTGATTAGTATAGGTCTTGCATTAAATCTATACGCTAGATATATCTTAAAAGAACGCAAGAGTAGTACTTTTGAGTCGCTTGGAGCACTTAATTGGATCTGGCTACTAATTAACGTTCTATATTGTTTTATTTCTATATTTACAGGAATTCAATTACTTATCTGGAATATCCAAACCAATTTCGCCCAGAGCATTATTTTTCTTCCTGCAATTATTTTTACCGCTACAAGCTTTTATCATGTTTATACCTTGCTTCCGCACAAATCAGTCGCGCCAATTATCTTCTACATACTATGCACCATGATTTTGGCTATTTCTATATGCTGCAGTATTCTTAAGATTGATTTATTCTTTTATTTTTCAGAGATTCTTTCCGATGCCTACCTCCTTTTTGGAAGCATGAATATATTTTGGTTTTGCATGATTGGAGCATTTTTCATTGGCGATCAGCTTCGCAGCAGCAAACGCCAAATTAATATAAAAAAATTTTTCAGCAATAGTAGCTTTAAAACCTCAAGGCCATTTAGGTATTGGATCTCCCAGGACTTACTGGTAATTTCCATAGTGTTTTTAAGTGAGTTCTATCTTGTAACATTTTTAATGCTTCTTATCTTCAATGCAATTGATACAAATGGGAGAGACTTAGCTTCATTCCTCTATTCATGGATGACGGTATGGCGATAGCTTTTTTGCAAACTATCGAGTAGTTTTGAAGTCGGCTTGTCACTTAATATCGTTAGATATTGCTGGTTGTTATGTAGCGAATAGCCTTTTAAGCTAAATCTTTTCGTATGTTTTAAACACCTACCTTCAAAAATTAACAACATACGTGTATTAACATTGGATTCATAATTATAGTCAGCTTTCTTGACCATAGCCCAATAACTCTTACTCAATTGTTTTCAGGCATCTTCTACACAACGATTAAATACAAGTAAACACCTGTCCCGATTACTTACGGATTTTTGCTGAGTTGAAGAATGCAGTCCGAAACAAAACAGCCCTCATATACTTTCATTATGCATTTTTTTTCTTGTAAGATATATCGTAATTCATCAGACTAGAAATTTGACAACTTAATGAACATCCGAAATGCATATGTCTCCCACGAGAAACATTATTTTATGCACTCTTTAGCTAAAGAAAAGGCATACATAATGAAAAAAACAAATGAGGTAGAAAATTTAACCTACACTATTGAAGGTAAAAAAGTAGCAGAAATTCTAGGTGTACAAAACTTTACTACGAAAGAAGCCGCCATACTTGAATTAGTAAAAAACGCATACGATGCTGGCTCCAAAAATCTCACGATTCACTTTGAAGCTGACAGCTTATTCATAAAAGATGACGGCGAAGGAATGACTAACCAAGACATAAAAGAATCCTGGATGCACATTGGGAAAAGTACAAGAAATTACTATGCAGATAGTGCTCCTACTCGGGTTACAGCAGGCTCTAAGGGAATTGGTAGATTTGCTTTAGCACGCCTTGGCAAATTTGTACAAATGAGAACAAAAAAAGATAACCACACTGGTGTAATCTGGAAAACCGATTGGGATTCAAACACATTAGAGCTATGTGAGACGCAAGAAAATGGTACATCCTTTCTTATTTACGGCCTGCGGGACAATTGGTCAAAAGCCACCGTAAAAAAGCTACAAAAATACCTATCAATTGCATACAACGATAAATATATGTCTATCATTTTAAGCAAAGACGACTTTCAAGAAGAGGTGCTGCCTTATTATTCGCATCCTCAAATAGGAAATCAATTTGTTACCGAAACAAATTTGCAGTATTTCTCTAACAAAATGATGCTTGAGGTTGAAATTTCTTCAGATGAGTTTGCAAGCGATGCCCAACAGTATTATCGCGATGGTTCGATACATACAAAAAAAATCGCTCTAAATATGAAAGAAGAGCTTCAAGTAAATAGAATCGATCTTCAAGAGAACATTAGTCTTGAATCGTGCTTAAAAAACATAGGAGACTTTAAGGCATCCTTTTTTTTCTCAATGGGTCAAGTGTCCAAAAACGATAAAGATACCTTTCTATATAAGTACGATAAACTTAAAAATCGATACACCTCAGGCATAACTCTATATAGAAATGCGTTTAGTATTTCATCATATGAAGGAAAAAAAGATTGGTTGGGGCTTTCAAAGAGAGCTAGTAGCTCTCCAGCAGCGGCTTCACACCCAAGCGGGAACTGGCATGTTAGAAGTTCCCAATTATCTGGCTATATCATGATTGATAAAAACAAGAACGCTCAGTTGAGAGAACTATCAAATCGACAGGGTCTTGAAGAAAATGATCATTTTCGGTTATTTACAGAAATCATACTTTCGGGAATAAGCGTTTTTGAAAGATATAGGCAAAGCATAGTTAGAAGCATCAAACATGGAACCACAGAAGATACTTCCAGTGTGTCTACTCCTCTAATTCAATCTATTGCCATCAATCCTACAGGAATAGTTAATTTAAATAAAAAAGAGACTTTAGCCCTTGCCGAAGAAATCAAAGACTACGTGCAAACAATTAACAGGAACAACCAAAGCAAAGACGAAGTAATTGAACGATTTCGCTATGATACAAGAATCCTTAATGTCCTTGCTACATCAGGACTAAAATCTGCTTCTCTGGCACATGAGTTAAAAAATAGTAAGAATACAATTATTGGGGCTCCAGAAAATATAGAAAGCGCATTGAAGAAATTTGGAATGTGGGATGAGCTAAACTCACCCGACAAAACAAAATATTTTTATTACAATGTCCCATTAATTATCTCAAATCTCAAAGAATCAAATAATAAAATTAGTTTTTTCATTGAATCCATGCTAAGTGATATAGAAAAACAGCGCTTCACAATAATTGGAATAAACTTAGCTAAATCTCTTTTGGATATCGCAACTAAATGGATGGAATATTATAAATGGATTAAGATAGATATTATTAACAAAGATAACGTTGACATTTTTGATACATCCGAAGACCTACTTTATGTTATTTTCGACAATCTAATATTAAACAGCATTCAGCAAAATGAGCATCTAAATAAACTTTCCATTGAAATAACAATCAGACTCAAAAATAGTGGAGCACTTCTGTTTAGATACCGCGACGACGGAATCGGATTGCCAGAAAAATTTATTAAAGAACCCTACCGCATCTTTAACTCGCACGAAACAAACAGGCCTAATGGACACGGACTTGGAATGTGGATACTTAAAAATACCTTAGATTATTGCAATGGCAAAATAGTTGATGTTCCCACAGACCAAAAAGGATTCAGCCTTATATTTGAACTGGGAGAATTAAAAAATGATTAATACCAATATTAGTATTATCTATATCGATGACAAGATGGATTTGTTTCTCTCTCAATATCTAAGCGAAGAGTTCGAAAACAAAGCAATTCCATATCCCTACACATGCTCAAACTTTGAGGGGGAATTACACATTCGCACGAAATACAACGAACATATATATAATCCCGAAGATAGCTATTCTGTGCTATTTAGTAACCAAGAAATTAAATCTGCTGATGTCATATTAGCTGATCATCGTCTCTACACCGATAACCATAACAATAGCCATAAGTTTTCAGGTAGTCAATTCTACGTAATGTCAAAGTTGTTACTACCCCAAACAGAGGTTTTAGTCATCACTCAAGAAACAAGTAGAGACGGTGAATTGATTATCCGTAAATATGAAGCTCGGAATGCAAGTATTGAGCAAGCAAAAAAATATTACAATGAAGAACTTCACCCGAAGTTGCTCTCTGCAATTTATAAAGTAATCGAAAATCGCGTTATTGGAAGTGAAATTAACAACAATAATGAAGTTGAAGAAGTATTTAACCAAAGAATCCAGCAAATGCTGTCAGGCGATACAACATACTCCGAGCTGTCGGCTTCTGATGTCAATTCTCTAGTACAAACTTTTCAAGATATTAAAAAGATTTTATACCATGAATAACGATTTCCGCCTTCCAGAAAACTGCCATGATTTTGACAAGATCACAGCAAAGAAGCATGACCTTGCTGAATACATTGGTAAGAGTTATCCCAAAATCAAGAACCACTACTCAGCATACTTAAACCATAAAGACCTGAGGGCTTATTTCCATCAAGTCTACAATTACAGATGTTCATATTGCGGAACTTCAATATCGATTTTAAATATTCACGATTTAGAGCTCGACCATTTCCTTTGCAAAAAAATCGGCAAAGAAGACAAGGCTCTTCAATTACAATTAAATCAGACTAAGAACTTGGTTCTGTCTTGCCGCATGTGCAATCGCAACAAATCGAATTTATTAATTCCAGAAGAGTACAGAAAAATACTTCATCCGGATCACGATCATATTAAATCGATATTCGTTAGGGATAACTATTTTAGAATACAAATTTCTAGCAGATATAGGACCAACCCGTTTATAATTCAATTTTATAAAAAGCTAAAGCTTGGTCATTACATTCATCAGCTTGATTTTCTAATAACAGAAATCGACAGCTTAGCAGACAGCAGTGTAATTTCACCAACAATTAGAGGCCTCTTAGCCCAAACCGCAAACCAACTTCGACAAAAAAGAAATCTAATCAATTATTGAACAAAACACAATGAAAGATAAAGAGCAAAAACTAACCGGAAGCTATTACACTCCCCCAAACGCCCTCAAATTTATGTGGGATTATCTCGACGCTAAAAAAAAATACAAGAGAATACTCGAACCAAGTGTCGGTGATGGCAGATTTCTGGAACATATCCTTGTTCACAACACCCATGACGTCATACTTGACGCTATTGAAATAGATACCCAAAAAGCAAAACGACTGAAAACCAAATATTGCCATAAAAATCAAGTTCAAATCATAAATCAAGATTTTCTAGAATATGCCAATTCGAATAAAAATCCTTATTATGATTTGATTATTGGAAACCCTCCATATATCAATAAAAAGAATATGCCCCGTAAATCTATTGACCTACTATACTCTCTTGCAGACGGTTTTAATTTAAACGGATCTATCTGTCAGAATCTCTGGGTTGGCTTTATCCTGGGTGCAGCAAGATTGCTTAATTGTAATGGTGCAATCTTTTTTGTCCTTCCATTAGAGTTTTTACAAGTGAATTATGCTGAGTCCTTACGTAATTGGCTAGAAAGTAAATTTAACACAATACACGTTATCACTTTCGAAAAACGCATGTTCCCAGAAATTGAGCAAGAGACATGCTTGGTCTACATGACTAACCTTTCCCATAAAAAACCTGCGATACTATATCGTAAATATATAGAAATAGATATAGATTCTTTAGACTGGGAATCTTCAATCGTAAAAAACAAACCTCTCAAAAAATGGTCCAATGCGGTATTAAACGATAGAGAAATAGAACTTCTCACTCAACCAAATAACAATTTAATCAATATTGGCACCTTGGGACATTGCGCACCCGGCGTCGTCACCGCAGCAAATCGTGAGTTAATTCTTTCTAAGAAGGAATGTGATCAATTAAAGGCGAGCAATTTCGTTCGACCAATTATCTCCAAAAGTAGCTACCTGCGGAATGAAATAGTAATTACCGACGATATTATAACTAGACTCGACCACCAAGAAAAGAAAGATTACTTACTGGATCTAAAGGGGGAAACAGGTGATCTTCCAAAAGAATTAATGCAATATTTAGATGAAGTAGGCAATAAAATTAGACACGGAAGAAAGATTAAAGAAAGCTATAAATGCTCTCGTCGTACACCTTGGTATGGGGTCCCATTAACTCGCGTAGGGGATATATGTTTTTTTAAACGATATGATAAATTCCCACGTCTTTGTTTAAATGAATCGGGAGCTCTCACGACTGATATTGCCTATAATCTATTGATACAAAAAAGGTATGATCCTAAAAGTATTGTCTTTTCTTTTTATAATTCCTTTACGTTAGCTCTTTGCGAGTTCAACTGTAGATATTATGGTGGAGGAGTTGCGGAACTCACTCCCAGCGAATTCAAATCTATAAGAATTCCTTACGTCAAAGTCAATGACAGGCAATGGTCTCATTTTGTTGATTTAATAAAGGCAGGCACTCCGATACTCCAAATAGCAGAATATGTCGATTCTATTGCATTAAAGGACTGGTCGCATGATGAACTACAAACAACTAAATCTGTTTTCAAGAAATTAATTTTGCGACGAGGTGTTTCTCTACAAAGTTAATCACCCAAGTATT
>FR896024.1:0-366 GCA_000435475.1 Cryptobacterium sp. CAG:338
CCTAAAATGTGTCAAAATCCAGGTTTATAGACCAACACTAAGACTTACAGATCAAAACCAAACCGCTCCACACTCCCAAAACACTCCCCAATACGCAAAAAAGGCCAGCCGACAAGCGACTGACCTGCGAATTCGTGGAGCCAACGGCCGGACTCGAACCGGCGACCTACGCATTACGAGTGCGTTGCTCTACCAACTGAGCCACGTTGGCATTGAATGCTGTCCTTAGGATAAAAATGAAACAAAGAAATCTATAATTCAAATAGACAACTTGTATCAAGTAATTCTATCGCTAAAGCGCCTGAAAATTATATACAAGTTAGCCACTTCACGCAATGGGTACTTTTGAAGACGCACGGCACTTCC
>FR896024.1:401-2689 GCA_000435475.1 Cryptobacterium sp. CAG:338
AGACATCGTACGAGAATCCAAGCAGCAAACCCTTCATCTGGAAATATCGTTGACTTCTCCTAGTTCGACACGGGCACTCGTTGCAATTGTTAGTATTTCCCCCTATCTTTTACCAAAACACATAGCAAACTCTCAAAGTGCAACATAAAGGTGTGGCATGGAACTTCTTGAACTAATCTTGTTTTTACTTGTAGCCGTAGTGGCATCGAGTCTTCTTGATCAGGTCTTACACGGCGTTTCTCTTCCTTTAGTTCAAATCATTTTGGGTGTAATAATCGCCCTTGTTATCCCGTTGCCCTCCTCCATTAATTTAGATGCCGAGCTTCTCTTAATCCTCTTCATTGCTCCCCTTCACTTCAATGAATCGCGGCGAGTAGATTCGGGAGAACTCTATCAGAATCGCTTTGGCATAGCCTCCCTCGTAACGGGCCTCGTTCTGCTAACCATGATTGCAATGGGCGCAACCTTAAATGCCCTAATCCCCGCTATTCCTCTTGCAGCTGCCCTTGCCTTTGGCGCAGCAATGGGATCAACCGATGCAGCCGCCGTTACCGCACTCGCTAAAGAAATGCGCTTCGGTCGTCGTCATGAAGCACTCCTCAACGGCGAAGCACTCTTCAATGACGTCACAGGTACCATTGGTTTTCAATGCGCTATTGCCGTCGTTGTCTCTGGAGCGTTTTCGCTTACTCACGCAGGAGAAGAATTTGCACTTGAACTTTTTGGTGGACTGTTCGTCGGTGCTTTACTGGGATTTGCTTTCTGGGGACTTACCAGCATGATGCGCCGCTATGGACTCGACAACCCCACCGTGCACGTAGTCCTTGAATTATTAACCCCCTTCATCATTTATCTCATCTGCGAGCAAATTCATGTAGGTAGCGTTATTGCGGTTGTTATGGCAGGCATGACCATTTCGCTTCTGCCTCATAAACGAACCATCGCTTCCTCTCGCCAGCGCCTCCAGGCTTCAAGCGTGTGGAAAACTCTCGAGTTCGTATTGAATGGCGTTATTTTTGTAGTGCTTGGCATTCAACTCCCCAGCACATTCATTCCAGCAATACAAAGCGGCTCTGTCGATGCAGCCTTGCTCATCCTTGCCGTTTTTGCCCTTACGTTCGTATTGGAAGCTGTTCGCTTTTTCTGGATCCTGGGTATGGATCTGGTTCACACGCGTCGCAGCAGCAGGCCTCTGCGTATTTGCTTTTCAAAAAGAAATCTGAAGGGCACCTTAGGAATGGCTTTTGCCGGCCCCAAAGGAGGCGTTACCCTAGCACTTATTCTCACTATCCCGCTAACCGTAGCATCGGGTGATGCGTTTCCTATGCGTACCGAACTCTTGTTTTTAACCGCCGGCGTTATCGTATGCACTATGATTCTTGCTAACTTCGCAGTACGCAAACTAGTGCCCCTAAAGCCTCTCGAAAAACGTACCAAAGGCTATGCAGACGCGGAGATCGCCGTACTAACCCGCGTTATTGATGCTATTCAGGCAGATGCCCACCTCACTGGGTCAGTTACAGGAGAACAGGCACTGGAAGCCCTCGATAATCCAAACGATCAGAACTCGCCTTCGTTGGCCGCAGCCAACACCTCTTTAGCCAACACTTCTTTAGAACACGTAGCCGAAAATCTCACAAAACGTCTCACCACTCCTGCAGAAGTGCCGCTCAAAGATGCTGCTGCCACTCTTTTGGAAAGTTTGTCAGAAAACCTTTCAGGAGAAGCAATCAACCGACGCGAAGAAACCGCCAAAACGTCTACGGGCGACCTACCCGAGAATGAAGAAACCGCCGAAGTGCCTGCCGACAATCTTCCCGAAAGCGTCGATGAACCCGCCACCGCGGTAGTAATGAAGCGCTATGCCGACCGCATTCGCGAGCTTATCCCTCTTGCCAGCGACGAAGTTGCAGCGCAAGCGCGCGCTCTAGTTAAACGATGCGATGAACTTTACGATCAGGCTAATGCCTTTGCTGAAGAGCTTAGCAACATTTACGAAGATGATGATATCGATGTCGAGGGGCTCCAAGCGCGCATGATGGCGGCTCAGCGCGTTAATGAAGCAATTGACGACATCCAGGATGCTGCCTTATCTCGTGAACTTGAATTCATCAAGCTTGCCCAGCGCGCCGGAGAACTATCACCTGAGCATGCTCGCGATTTACGAAACGACGTTTACGTTCAGCGTATGGTAATCAATTAACATTGGCGTTCAGACAACATTGGCATTCAGACAATCAACGAATTCGCTTGGCTCACTTACCTATGCAACTCGGTAATCGAAACTT
>FR896025.1:0-2674 GCA_000435475.1 Cryptobacterium sp. CAG:338
CGCGCCTCGCCATGGCAAGCATCACGCGTAATGCCGAGCATCGCTCACAACAACGAACATCACACTAAATGGTATACATTGCTTGGAAAACTTCTTCGCGCTGGATAATAACCTGAACGCCCAAGTCTTCACCAGCTTTAGCGAGCGCCTCTTGGACTTCGTTGAAATCAGCAATTGCAGTGTCCAATTTCACCAACATGGTCATACTAAAAATATCATCCAGGATAGTTTGGCTGATATCGGCAATGTTAGCGCCCTTTTCCGCAAGCACGCCAGAAATTGCCGCAACAATACCACTGCGGTCTTTACCCAGAACTGAAATTACACAACGCATTGAAATATCCTTTCGGTTTTGGGTAGCTTAACGACCCATTAACAACGACAACGCTTCAGCGCGCGTTGCTGCACTTGCACTGCTTTTGAATATACCACGCACTGCACTGGTAGTTGTTTTTGAACCAGGTTTTTTCACGCCACGCATACTCATGCAGAGGTGTTCTGCCTCCATGATCACAATAACTCCCTGGGGATTAAGTTGCTCCATAAGGGTGTCAGCGACCTGCGAGGTAAGGCGTTCCTGCACCTGAGGACGACGCGCGAAAGCATCTACCAAACGCGCCAACTTTGAAATGCCGCAAATGCGACCGCTTTTTGCGGGAATATAGGCAACATGGGCCTTGCCAAAAAAAGGTACCAGGTGATGTTCACACATGGAATAGAACGGGATATCGTGAACAATGACCAATTCTTCATGGTGTTCATCGAACGTGGTTTCGAAATGTACTGCTGGATCTTCGTAAAGCCCCGCAAATACTTCCTCGTACATACGAGCGACCCGCGAAGGGGTTTTTAACAAGCCCTCACGGTCGGGGTCTTCGCCAATTCCCTCCAGAATCATGCGAACACCCGCTTCGATTTTTTCTAAGTCCATTGAGCCTTTAAGGGGCTCGGTAAGTTGTTCTGACATGTATTACCTTCCCGCTTCTTTCTCGCTTGCCTTCCTGCTACGCGAGTATAAACGTGAGTTAAATTTCGTTACCATTTTACGGCTGCACCAAACGGATACCCAGCGGGCACGGATCCCCAGCGGGCAGCCAAAGGACGCCTAGTGGGCAGCCGACAGGCAGCCTTTCTACATCCAGCGGACGCCTAATAGATATCCAGCAGACACCCTTTCTACATCCAGCGGGCACTTAATAGACACCCAGCGGACACTCTTTATAACCCCCGTATTGTAGTACAGAGCCTTATTGCTTGCACGCTTCGAAATAGATCGTTTTGTTAGCCGTACTCCAGAATCTTGCGTCCCAGGAAGATTCTCGGGGAGTCTTCATATTTCTTACGTTCAAGGAAGACTATCGGGAAATCTTCGTTTTTCTAACGTTAAGGGAAGATTTATATATCGAGCTCGAGAGATACCGGACAATGATCCGAACCGAAAATTTCCGAGTAGATATTCGCCATTTGGACCTGTTCGCGCAAAGCCTCGCTAACTAAAAAGTAGTCTATTCGCCATCCCGCGTTATTGGCACGCGCATTAAAACGATAACTCCACCAGGAATAAGCGCCCGTTGTTTCAGGGTGTAAGCTGCGAAAAGTATCCACGAATCCTGCATCGAGAAGCTTGGTAAACTTTTCACGCTCTTCATCAGAAAAGCCCGGATTTCCGCGATTGGTGCGGGGGTTCTTCAAGTCGATCTCCTGATGAGCTACATTGAAGTCGCCGCACATTACTACTGGCTTAGCTGCACCTGTCTCCCCGTTGGGAAGAACACCCTCTTCCAGCCCTTTGCACATAGCGCGAAACGTGTCGTCCCAATCCATGCGATGATCAAGTCGGGCCAATTCCGCTTGCGTATTAGGAGTGTACACATTCACAAACCAGTACTTCTCGAATTCGCAGATAACAACACGCCCTTCGGTATCGAGCTCGGGAACACCCACCTCATGTAATACCCGCACTGGCTTCTCTTTGCAAAATACTGCAGTTCCCGAATAACCTTTTCGCTGCGCATAGCTCCAGTATTCGTGATAGCCTGGCAAATCCATTTCGATTTGTCCTTCTTGCAGCTTTGTTTCCTGAACTGCAAACACATCGGCATTCAGTTCATTAAAGGCGTCCATGAAGCCTTTTTTCATTACGGCACGCAAGCCGTTTACATTCCAAGATACCAGCCTCATAAAGATGCCTCTTTCTTATTGGTGTACATAATCACATAGACGCACATGAGTGCGTGGATGCGCAAAGAACCTTACGGTTTCCGCGTCTTTCCATACAAAGTTTCGTAGGCGTACATAGTCTTGCAAAATACACGACCTTCTATACAAAATTCTGTAGGAATACACATGCTCTATGCAAAACTCTACAGGTACTCGACGTTCTGTACGAAGCCTTATAGGCACGCACGACTCTCTGCATGAAATCGCGCAGGTATACACAATCTTCCGTGCAGAATCGTGCAAATGTGCACTACGTTCTATACGAAATCGTACAAATACGCACTACGTCACATACGAAATCGTGCAGGAATTCGACATTCTATACAGAACTCATCATAGTAGCTCATATTACCGTATCGAATTCAGGAAGCGGCATAGAAAACCAACATCTCAAGGTAACAAATCGCCAAACAACAAACCGCTAGGTGGCATACCAGGCAACAGGCCACTAGGC
>FR896025.1:2725-3050 GCA_000435475.1 Cryptobacterium sp. CAG:338
AAGTTACTTTAATGCCTTTTACTTAATTGCTGGCAGTTTTGGTCAAAATTAAAGCCCGAATTGGCAAATTCTTAGCTTATCGGGCAGAAAATTTCAGGAATATCCCCTGTTCAAACGAAAATGAATACCCGATAGTACATGAATTTGCCATCTTTCATTCGTTTGCTATATATCTAAGCACTATATATTCTCTTAATGAATACCTTAGACAGGAATCGGAACCCGATAAGCGCAAAAATTACCAAAAACGCCCTTGGAAATGCAAGATTTGATTTTCGATACCTCGCAGATCAATGCACACAGCAGAGGTGATATCAGGCATAAA
>FR896026.1 GCA_000435475.1 Cryptobacterium sp. CAG:338
AAAGAGGTTTGAACTGCGAGTAGGTTCAAACCTCTTGAAATGTTAGGTGGCGGAGAGCTGGGGATTCGAACCCCAGATACGCTTTTGGCGTATACTCGCTTAGCAGGCGAGCACCTTCGGCCTCTCGGTCAGCTCTCCAATACGATGCGACTTGATATGATAACCTGCTCGGACCTTTCTTGCAAGGAGAAGGGCGAAACAAAACCATGGTTTTTACAAAACATCTAGGTTTGATTTCGAAAATAATAGATTTGTTGAGTTATGTTATTCGAATTGAGAGTTGGCGCTTGCGTAATAGGGTCAGTGGCTTGTGCAGAAGAGTTGGGGGCAACTAGAACAGTTGAGGCAACTGCTGAGTAAGGATAGGGTTATCAATGGCTACTTTTCGCTCACTTCGCTATTCGCGGATAGTTTTTGTATTGAGTCTTTTGGCGCTATGCGTAGCGATAGGCGTACTGGGAATGTCTCCTCGCAGTGCTTATGCAAAAAGCTACGACATGCCAAAAGTGACCATTGATGCGCAGGTGCAATCCAATGGGGATCTGCTGGTGGTAGAGCAGCGTGAATTTGATTTTAGTGGTTCGTTTAGTGCAGTCTGGTGGAACTACAACAATCTTCCAACAGGCGCGAACCTTTCGATCGAATCAGTTCGTATGGCTCAGGTAGACGACTCCGGCGAGTTGCAAAATGCATGGGTTACACTTTCGAGTGTTCCTTTTCAGCTTGACTGGCGAGAAGAAGGCGGTCCAGACAAAACCGCTTATTCGTTTGATGAACCCGAAAATACCGTGTATGCTTTTTTTAATGAGGAAGACTCACGGGTAGTGTTTGAGCTCACCTACGTTATCGAAGATGCAGTTCAGGCTTACTCTGATGTGGGAGAGTTATATTGGCAGTTTGTGGGAAGTCAATGGCAAGAAGACAGCTCGGACATTTCCCTTACCGTTACTTTGCCCGTGCCTTCTGGCACAACGGTAGAAGCGGGAGAAAATGTTCGTGCTTGGGGTCATGGCCCTCTTGATGCGACTGCCCAGATAAATAGCGATGGCACCGTTTCTTATTCGGTTCCCCATATTTCGGCTGGTTCGTATGCAGAAGCACGGATTCTTTTTCCAACCGAATGGCTCACGGGTATTTCTGCGAGTGATGAAAACGCATACTTCTCTACAGCGCGCTTGGATACGGTTTTAGATGAAGAGCGTACCTGGGCTGACCATGCAAATGCGCAGCGTGCAGTTTCGCTTGGTGCCCTTTTAGTGGTAGTACTTATTTGCTTGGTGATTCTGGCGTGGGGAATTTATTCATTTGTACGCTACGGAAAAGAGCTTGAGCCTAGTTTCAAGGAACCCTATTGGCGCGATGTTCCTGTAAAAGGGGAACATCCTGCAGTTATTGGGCGCTTGTGTCGCTTTGATAAAGAAAGTGCCAGCGATCTGACGGCAACCATTATGCATCTAGCAAACGAGGGCGCGCTCCTGATAAACAAGGGTTCTTATCAAAAAGAAGGGCTCTTAGGTTCAAAAATCGTGGAGGACTATTATCTCACTCGTGTGCCTGAGGTTGAACTAACCCTAAATAGTGAAATCGATCGGCGCGCAATGTCTCTTTTATTTGACACGGTCGCACAAGGACGGTCCTCGCTTTGGCTTGGNTCCTCGCTTTGGCTTGGCACCATAAAGTTATATGCAGAAGAGCATCCCGAAACTTTTAATGATGTGGTGTCTCGTTGGCAGGGTATCGTATCGGCTCATGTGAACGCAGGAGAATACTTCGAAAGTTATTCTTCGGTCAAACGAACCAGAATGGCTTGTGTCGCAGGGATACTGATAGTGCTTTGCGCGATAGTAGCGTTCCTTTTTAGTAATCCTTTAGTGCTCATTCCTGCTCTATTGACGGGTGTTGTGCTTTTGGTGGTTTCTCGATTCATGGATAGAAGAACCCAAAAAGGAGCTGATGTGTATGCTCGTTGTGAAGCGCTTGAAAAATGGCTTACTGAATTTTCCGCCCTCAACGAGCGACCTCCCCTCGATGTAAAAGTGTGGGGCGAATTCATGGTATATGCCCTCATTTTTGGCGTTGCCGAGAAAGCAATGGAGGAGTTGCGTAAAGCGATACCAGAAGCTGCCTACGGAGACTATAGCGTCATGGGCTCATATAGTGTAGTTCCCTGGTGGCTTTGGTATAGCACGGGCTTCCATGGTGCGGATCTACCCGATGTGGGATCAGCTTTTGAGAGTGCTGTATCGGAATCAGTTTCGGCAAGTATGTCGGCGC
>FR896027.1 GCA_000435475.1 Cryptobacterium sp. CAG:338
ATAAACCAACCCTCCAACAGGGCTGAATTCCACCGAATTCACGCTTTAGCAAAGCCATTGCTAAGCCCCTCTCTCCTCGCGTGCAGCACACTGCACAAAACGATCGACCATCTTTCCTCCTTTTTGGTTCACTAAAAGGATTGTGCACGCCTGCCTTTTACTGAACCGTTGGAAAACGAGCCTTGAGGAGAGTTTTGCTTCACTTTACCTTTATTTGCACGCCATAAAGATCAAGCCAAACGGAAATCCCCTAAACTCCCTTTCCGTAAAGATGGTCCCTTTGTTTGTGATTTTTTGTCCACCAACGCGCCCCCCTTTGGACACGACAGCATAAACGGGCAAAAACTCACGCTTCGATTATCGGACAGCACCCAGACTCTGACTAATTCACAATGAACCTGTTATAAATAGACAAATAAAATGATATTTCTTCAGAAAATGAATTTTTGTTGATTTATAGATGTTTGTTTTATATTCGGTTGATTACCAAACCAAAACGAAACAAATCCTTTTATTTAGTTTCCGAAAAAATATCAAAGCGTTTCTTTTCATAGACAGTCTCTATGGAGTGCGTACTAACTAACCGATTAGTCTGGATGCTCCGCCGTTTTCTGTCTGGGGTTTTCCTTGACGAACACGTTCATGTCCCGTACCTTTTTTCTTATTGCTTTGTGTGTGGGAGGGTTTTGTTTTTCTAGAAGAGGGCTTTACGGATGGCTTATCGCTTCTGGAAAATCATGCTTTTTCACCTAAGACGACAAATCGCATCTGTCCATTAATTAGTTAGAAAGGGAGCAGTACGAAATGATCGCCTTAACCACAGCGCAAATCATCTCGATCGTCATCTTTCTGATCGTCATGATCCTTATCATTTCCGAAAAGGTTCATCGTACGACAGCGGCGCTTGCAGGTGCTGTTGCGCTCATTCTCGCTGGTATCATTTCCTTTGATACTGGTGTTAGTCATATCGACTTTGGCACCCTCGGTGTTCTGGTCGGTATGATGATTTTTGTTGCGGTAGTAAAGAATTCCGGCATATTCGAATACTTAGCCATCCGCGCAGCAAAAATCGCAAAAGGTAATCCTTGGATGATTATGGTGTTATTCTGCCTGATCACCGCGGTATTATCTGCGTTCTTAGACAACGTAACTACTGTATTGCTGATTGGGCCTGTTACCTTCACGGTATGCAAGATGCTCGAAATTAGCCCTGTGCCGTTCTTTATTGTAGAGATCATCGCCTCAAATGTCGGTGGCACCGCGACCCTGATCGGCGATCCGCCTAACATCATGATTGGCTCTGCTACGGGCCTTACCTTCTTTGACTTCTTGATGTATGACGGTCCTGCGGTTCTTCTTATTTTGGCTGCTGCAATGGTTTGCTTCTACTTTATTTACGGTAGAAAAATGGGTGTTGCCGAAGATAAGCAAGCCTCCATCATGACGCTCCATGCTCACGAAGCTATCAAGAGCAAGTCGCTCTTCACAAAAAGTGTTGTCATGACGGTAGTTACTGCTGTTGCGTTCGTTTTGCACGGCGCGGTACACATCGAACCAAGCGTTGTTGCTCTCGCAGCTGCTGCCATTATGCTTATTTTGAGCCGCGCTGAAGTGGAAGAAGTGTTGCTGGATGTTGAATGGTCCACAATCGGCTTCTTTGCTGGACTGTTCGTTGTTGTAGGTGGTTTGGCAGAAACAGGCGTTATCGAAATGCTTGCTAACGCCCTGATCGATGCAACAGGTGGCGATCTATTCTTAACCATTATGATCATGGTATGGGCATCGGCTATCATTTCGTCTTTCTTGGACAACATTCCATTGGTTGCAACCCTTATTCCTATTGTTCAAACCATGGAAGCTGCAGGACTTGACGTTATGCCTTATTGGTGGGCAATTTCACTGGGCGCATGCATCGGTGGTATCGGTACTCTTATTGGCGCTTCAGCAAATGTTGTACTGGCAGGCATCTCTGGTAAATATGGTTATCCCATCACCTTTATGGAATACACGAAGATTGGCTTCCCTTTGATGATCCTGTTTACCGCAATCGCTTGTGCCTACTTAGTAGTTCGCTTCTGCGTACTGGGGTGGATGTAGCAAGAACCTCTAGCACTTGACCTAGGACTCTAAAGAAGTCCCTCTGATGAGAGGCTTCAAGGCTTAATGAGACCTATCCGACAAGTGAACTTGGGAAAAGAGTAAACTCGCTTCAGGGTTATAGGAAAAAAT
>FR896028.1 GCA_000435475.1 Cryptobacterium sp. CAG:338
CCCTGTTGGAGGGTTGGTTTATTCCGAATTCGTTTACCATTCATTCACTTCAGGATTTCGCCTCCTGAGGTAGTTACCGGTTTGATGAACGCATGTACTTCTTATGGTGCATTGGCAGTTCTGATCTCCACACTGGGTCTCGATCCACAAGTAGCTTGGGCATTGGTTGTATTTGAGACCGCTTGTTATACCCTTAACTGGGTACTTGGTGAACCTTCCATTTGTGGTTGGATTACCCCTGCAATGTCCATCATCGTTGTGTTCTTGGAATCGCTAGAACCTGGCGTAGCTCGAATTCAGATGCTGACAGCAATCGAACTCGAACTGGCGGCGATGTTTATCATCTTGGGCTTCACCGGTTTGTCCAAGAAGTTAAACACCATGATCCCACCTGCAGTAAAAGCAGGTATCGTACTCGGTGCTGGTGTTAACGCTATCTATGCACGTCTCGGTGCTGGTGGCGCTGTTGACACCGTAACCATCGGTTGCGTTGGTGGTCTGGTAATCGTATTTATGCTCATGTTCTCACGTCGCGTACGTAAGTACATGGAAACCAACCGCTTTGTAGCTATCCTTGGTAACTACAGCTTCCTCTGGGCAGTTTTGGCACTGCTCGTTTTGGGCGGCGCAGCTGGCGAGTTCCAGTTCAACTTCTCTGGCGAAATCATCCGTGTTCCTGACTTCATGGGTCTGTTTGCAACCGTATCACCTCTGTTCATCGGTTTTGCTGCTGATCCTATGGTATGGGTTAACGCTCTGCCTTATGCAGTTATGGCATGGATCATTGCTTACGGCGACTTCGTAACGGTACAGCAGCTTGGTCTTCAGTCTGTTCGTGATGACGAATACATTGAATTCGATCCTAACCGTACCAACGTTATTTGCGGTATCCGTAACTTACTCCTCGGTCTGTTTGCACCTTATCCTGCTCTCGCTGGTCCTCTGTCTGCTCCTTACTGCGTTGCAACGTATGCTCGCTATAAGCAGTCCGGTCGCCAGGGCATGGACTCCATCTATGATGGTTCTGGTACAAACCTGATCTTCACCGTTATCGGTCTGTTTGTTTATCCTCTGTATGAGGCATCCCTTGCAGCTTCTGCAGCATTGCTCGTAGTTGTACTTTGTATCCAGGGTTGGCTCTGCGCAGTTATCGCATTCGACCTTGTTCGCGACGAAATGGACAAGGGCATGGCAGGCATGATCGCCGGCTTCGTACTGGCCCGTGGTGGCGGCGTCGGCTTCGTAGTTGGTGTAATCTTCTACCTGCTCATGTGCGACAACGACAAGATTCGCGACGACTATGCTTACAACAAGGAACAGCAGCGTATTGAAGACGAAGAGACTAACAAGCAGCTCGAAGCTCTTGCAGCTCGTCTCGAAGCCATCAAGGCTGGTCAAGTTCCAGAAGAGAAATAACGTAAGTTAACGACGTCAAAGACTGTTAAACAAATATCCCCTTAAAACTGGCATCCCCCGTATGGCGAACACCATACGGGGGATGTTTTTGTGCTACTGGTTCTCA
>FR896029.1:0-16109 GCA_000435475.1 Cryptobacterium sp. CAG:338
TGGTGAAGCAAAGAAGCATTGCCGTTAAGGTACGGGTAATAACTTTCTTTTTAAACAAGAAGCTCCAAGGAAGCTGCTTGATATCTTGCTCCTGCTCACGGCGCTGAATTTCTTCAGCAGTAACTTCTTCTACCGTCTTGCCACCAGCAGCAGCCTTTGCCTCAAGTTTCGAAACAATAGCATCCGCTTTGTCATTGTGACCATTAAGAGCTAACCAACGAGGAGATTCATCCATGCAGGTCCAAACAAGAATTACGCAAACCGCACCAAGGATGCCGCAGAATACGAATACTTCGCGCCAACCAGCGATTGGCAGGATGATGAGGTTCATTACAGAACCGAACAAAGTACCGCAGTTTGCAATCAATCCTACATAAGACTGATACTTACCACGCTTGTGAGGTGGTGTGTACTCGGTCAAAGCAGAATAGCCTGCAGGGAATGCAGCACCAAGACCAATACCCATGATGAAACGGCATCCGGTCAGGAAGTCTGCATTAGTCAGGAAGTCTGCATTAGGAGAAGTAGCAGCAACCAAACAAGCAATTGTAAAGATACTACCGCAAACAATAACTGCCTTCTTACGGCCAAAACCGTCGGATACCCATCCTGACATAAGACCACCAATGAGGTAGCCAACCATGGTGATGGAGTTAAAGAACGCAAATTGTTCAAGCGTCATGAAGCCCTCGTCCTGAAGAACAGCACCGATAGGGCCACCAATAGACATGTCAACGGAGTCGCAGAACGTAATACCTGCCAGCAACCACATGATCTTCATGTGGAAACCAGAGATTGGCATACGGTCGAGACGTGCCGCGATACCGTGGAATGACTTTTGAGCATTAGAAGCCATGCGTTTCCCTTCCTTTCTTTTTCCTTTTACTCTTTTTCCTCTTTATTGCTTTGATTTCTATGATTCCCAACAACCAAAGCGCCTGAAAAGATAAGGCTGACAATCTCATGATTCAATGCCTCACCTTTCGTAATTAATTTTCTCTTTCCTATTTTTCTTGCTCCAATAGTCAAGTTGATAGGTTTACGCCGAAGATTACAAAATGCTATGTTTCCAGGTAGTGAATGCGTTCACGTAATCTTTAGAAGCACGAAAATGCCTGATGGCTGTCCATTTGTCTTAAATTGGTAAAACTTTTACCAATTTAGCTTTGCTGAATTTCATCCTTATTTTTAGCCACAGCTCAATGACACAGGGGTACAAAAATCCGCTACACGTCACTTTATGGATTTAAATCTATTGATTCTGTTCTATTTCAGCAGCGTTCGGAAATCGATAAGTGCTCATGCACTGAATGAAATTTTCCACTACTTTGGGATGCGATTCTTTGCGGCTTACCAAGTACACCTTATGAAAATCATACGGCAAATCTCTTATCGGTAAGCACACTACATTCTCGAAAGCATTCACTAAAAATGAGTAGCAAAACAACGCCATCTTGTTAGTTTCCGACGAGACCATAGCGCTCATTGTTATCTCATCATCATATTCCCGTATTAAATTCAGCTTTTCACACGGCAAATTTTCTTTGATTGAACGCAGAGTTGGCGAAGTAAGTGAATAGGTAAGAAGCTCATAGGGCGCAAGCATTTCAAGAGAAACAGACTCATGATTGGCTAAAGGATTGCTTTTATTCACGCAAAGCACCAACGGCTGAGACCAAACGAGGGTATAGCTAAGATCATCCCAGTCGTCAGTTTTTGCAGCAAACACTACATCAAGCTCACCCTTGCGTAATCGAGACACCAATTCAATTGAATAAGCTTGCTCGATAACAATTTTTGGAGGATTTTTCTGCTGTTCGGTAAACGCCTGCATCGCCATTGACCAAAAATAACCCTGCATTGCGTAAATAGTGCCTATTCGAATTTCAGAATTGATTTCACCCTGGGTCTCATAAGCTAGGCGAAGACCCGTATCGATATTCTTGACTGCAAGTTCAGCGTATTCGCGAAAAATGGATCCTGCCGCAGTCAGTTCCACATGAGAGCTACCAGCACTTCGTTCGAAAAGCTGCAAGCCTATCTCTTTTTCCAATTGTCTAATTGCTGCAGAAAGCGTTGGTTGAGCAATATAGAGATCCTTTGCTGCTTTGGTATAACTAAGCACCTCTGCCAAATGGCTAAAATAGCGCAAATACTCTAACCTCATACATTACTCATTCCCCTCGAACTTTGAGCTTTGCTACCCTCCATGGCGAATCGCAAGCTAAAACCCTATTCGCGGTAGAGCGCAGCACATCAAGCGTATCAT
Source organism: Cryptobacterium sp. CAG:338 (assembly GCA_000435475.1). GTDB lineage: Bacteria > Actinomycetota > Coriobacteriia > Coriobacteriales > Eggerthellaceae > Anaerotardibacter. The sequence goes on from FR896029.1 coordinate 2,270, forward strand.
TTTTTACTGTTTCGCTCATCAAACTTACTCAACTTTAAGGCCCAAAAATCAAGGAGTCTCAAGACTAACTTTGAGACTCCTTATGTTCTTAAGAAATATCACTTGTGCTGACGACGTCAGTAAGATTTGGCAGCAGGATTTGCTCGCAAGATTTGCCTGCAGAATTTCCTAGCTTGGTAAATACACAGCATTACCAGTTTCTGCCGATTCGAAAACACCATTTACGATCTTGAGTGTTTGCAGCCCTTCTTCACCAGAGCAGCGCGGCACCGTTTCTCTACCTTTGCAAAGATCGATGAAATGCTCTAATTCAGCCTTTAGAGGACTATTGAGTTCAACTTCAAAATGTTCATGTTTCAATTCGTGCGTCCAGCCAAATGCATCTTGATCACAGTAGTACAGATCCATATTTGGAAAACCAAAAGAACCCTTTGTGCCAAATACCTGCATGCTGTTTTCTCCAGGCGCCATTACAAACGATTCATTTTCATCTGCCGCCAAATCATAATTCCAAGGACTAGGAGTACCGTCACACAAGGCATAGGTTGCGGTAACGCCATTTTCATACTCAATCAAGACAGAAGCTGAATCCTCGGCATCATTTCCTCGAATGGTATTTCGCGTAGTTGCATATACCTTAACGGGAGCTTTTCCTGTAACAAAATTGAGATCATCGAAATCGTGAATAGCATTGATTAGCAGAGGTCCGCCTACTCTTTTTGTGACATACCACTCGCGATCGAAACAGTCCTCGTCTTTTGCAATGCAATAGCGTGATTGGATGGTTACGATTTTTCCCAAGCGTCCTGAATCTATAACTTCACGTAAAAATTGATACTTACTTGAAGAACGACGATGATGCCCGATTAGAAGGTTCACACCTGCCTTTTTGCACACCTCGATTACATGCTTTCCCTCTTCAACAGTATTGGCAATAGGCTTTTCCAGCAGAATATTTTTAATACCTGCCTCAATAGCGTTTTCCACTGCTTCCACATGAAGTGTATTGGGAAGAGCTATATACACTGCATCGAGCGGAATTTGTTTGAACAACAAGGTGTAATCACTAAATAGTGGCACACCAAGCTCGTTAGCAATTTGGAAATCCGAATCCCCAAAGCCAGCGACAGCCGCCAATTCGACCTCGGGGTTCTCCTTTGCGAAACGGGCAATTTTTGAACCGTGGTTCAATCCCAATACTGCAAATCTTACGGTATCCACGAAAAACTCCTCCTTGTTTGGTTTCCTTGTTCCCCTTTTCCCCTGAACCTGATTATCAAAGCGGTTGTTTGTTTTTTCCAATAGAGGGATAGTTTGTTTAAGAAAAGCAATAGGAGTTTTGTATATTTCGAGGTAAATACTTAATAATTGGCTGCGAATGTATTGCTTGATTCATCCGTTAAATTATTGCCCATCCGCAGAGGGTGGTAATGCAACACAGATTGTTATTCATCCGCAAAGCGGATGGTTATCGTTTCGAACCCTTCGCTTCTTCGATAGGCTGAAGCTATCAAAAAAGCTGAAGCCATTAATAGAAAGCCTCCATTTCTGGGGGATTACCTGGACTTATATAGAAGTTATAGCAATACATTTTTCCTATAGCCCTAAAATCTGATCCTCTGATTGAGAGGGTTAGGCCGACTATTGCCTCTTGACAATGTCCTGCTCATATTAAAAAGCGCCGCCCCTTTTAAGGAGCGACGCCTCGAAATTTCACTACGCCGAGTTATTTCGTAGCGATTTTACATGTTTGTGAAAGCAAAGTTCTCTGGGTGAGCCTTTACTTCTTCGCGCAGTTTAGGATTCATCTTGCGAACACCGCGACGAGCATCTTCGGTCTGAGAAGCCAGAACCTGATTGCGGTTTTCCATCTTGATCTGAGCCTCGAAAGAGTTGTCAAGAGAGCACTGCAAAGATTCCTTGGTAAGACGAAGACCGAGAGGAGCTGAATTCTTAACCATAGCTTCAGCCATCTTTACTGCTTCTTCTACTACATCTTCATCAGCTACAACCTTGTTGGCAAAGCCCCACTCAAGCAGCTCTTCAGCGCCAATACGACGAGCAGTCAAAAGAGCTTCAGCAGCGCGAGCATAACCAACAATGCGAGGAAGATAATAAGAGCCAGACATGTCGGTACCGGTCAAGCCGATGTTGAGATAACCAGCCTGCATCTTGAAGGATTCACCGCAAACACGAAGATCGCAAGCGCAAGCCAAAGAAAGGCCGCCACCAATTGCATGACCCTTTAAAGCACCAATAATAGGCTGCATTGCGTTGCGCATATTAACTGCCTGATCAGAGCAGATAGTCTGCATAATGCAGTGGTCACGCTGAGCACGACCCATATCCTCAGGAGGCTCATAGTTGAGCTCGTTCAGGTTAAAGCCGGCGCAGAAAGACTTACCTTCACCGGTAAGAACAATTACGCGGCATTCTGGGTCCATGCGAACCTTCTTCAAATAATCATTGAAGTCAGCCATCTGCTGATAAGACATCGCATTGAGGTTTGCAGCGTCATCGAAAGAAACAACGTGGATTGGACCACGAACGTCAACCTTCAAGCGCTCATACTCATACTTGAATTCGGGCAGGCAGTATGCCTCCTGATATACGCTCATGCGCATTCCCCTTCCATTTCGGAATTCTTGGTTTAATACTACGAATCGTAGTTTTTACTGGTGCTGTCTGTCAAGAACAAGCCCCAAGCATTGGACTACTGCGAATCAATCAACAAGAATCGATTTGTTCTTGTTGAAATATGCTCTTATTGAAGTATGGTCTTATTGAAATATGCTTTTGGCGATGCAGGTTCTTGCTGAAATTTGTCCTTGTCGAAATTACCGCCCATGAAATTAGCCCTATGAAATTAACGTTCAACTTGTGAAGTCCTCATCTATCCCTTAAATACACCCTGTGCATTTAAGGCGATTGCGCATTACAATGTGACACGCATAAAAAATATCCGAGCAAGAGTTTTAGACCCAAGCCCGTATTGTCTAGGTCAAAACTCTACTTACTGCCGAGGGAAGAGGTATTTTGATGGCAGAATATAGCCCTACTCGCACCCATGCAACCTGGAAACCACGCGTAACCTCTGCTCACATTCCTTACTTTCATTGCACTGAATGTGGCGCAGTAGTTCAAGGTATTGATGGCGCGGTTGACAATCAACTTATCAACGACGGAGAACGATCGCTCATTTTTGAGCCTTCCTATGCACATGTTGAATATCAACTTACCTGTTGCGGTAAGCCAATGGAGCAACTCCAGCCTATTACCGCTGCAGAAGTTGAAGACCGCTTTAAGCTTAACTACCAAATCATGGGTGGTCTAAACAACAACTGTGTAAAAATTGATTGGCGTTCCGTAGACTCAACCTGCAAGCCTCGTTGGTTTGCGTTGAAAACATTTACGGGAGTTATGACTAAATATGTATCACCAAAAAAGTGGCCTCCCATTGTATTTGCCCTAGCCGACGAAGACGCCTTCGCTTACTGCGACAAAAATCCTTGCGTCGAATGCACCTTCCGCTGCAAGCGCGGTATGGAAATCTACGCTTATGTGGACAACATCGGATTGGTAATTTTGCCGCTTGATCGTATGGAAGCTCCTGGCAGCGCACGTTTTGACGATTTCGATTCTCCTCATGAGATTATGGAGAAGGCAAAAGCAGCTAAAGCGTAATAACATTCGCAAAGGAAAGGTTCAGGCAGGCTGCTTTTTACGTACCTTCTTGGAGCGTTCTCTTCTTTAGAGCACCCTCCTCATCAAAACTTTCCTCTGTAAAGAGCCAGCAAAGCGAAATAATAAAGGGCTGTTGAACATCCATAAAACGATGATTCAACAGCCCTTTTCTTGTATTCGTTTCAGTATTTGATTCAAGCTCAAATTTATACCTACATCATAAAGATTCAGCGCAGTAGAGCAGCAGAGTATTTATGTCATAGAGGTTCGAATTCGATATTCGAACCAAAAGTGGTATTTAAGCCATCTTGGCTTCGTATCCTTCCTCAACCACTGCATCGATAAGCGTTTCATCTGACACTTCCGCACTAAGCTTCACTGTTGCCTTCTTTGCTTCTAAATCTACAAGAGCTTCTTCAACTCCTGCTACGCGCTCCAGCCCTTTCTTAACATGCGCTACGCATTTTTCACACATCATTCCTTCAACGTGTAATACCTTTTCCATTGCTTCTTCCTTTCCTAGAACTTCTTTTACATCATCATTTTTTCTTGATGTCTCACGACTGGCGTTTGGAACAGTATTTTCATTGACTTCAGAAGCCGAGCCAGAAATGCCTAAATCAGACATATTTAAACTGCCTAAATCGGATCCATCTGAATCGGACATACCTGAATCAGACGCGCCTAAGTCGGAAACACTCGAATTAGACGCACCCGAATCAGGCCCATCTGTGCCAGACATACCCACTTCCACCTTGGTCTTCGGCTTCCATCGGCGCAAACGCAGCGCATTGGTAACCACGCACACCGAGCTAAAACTCATTGCTGCTGCCGCAATCATAGGGTTCAAACTAAAGCCAATAAAGGCAAGAGCACCCGCCGCAATTGGAATACAAAGCGCATTGTAGAAAAGAGCCCAGAAAAGGTTCTGCTTGATATTGCGCAAGGTCGCACGAGATAGATCCAGCGCAGCAGGCACATCAAGTAGGTCACTATGCATAAGCACAACATCGGCACTCGAAAGCGCTATATCTGTTCCGGCGCCGATAGCAATCCCCACATCGGCACGTGCGAGCGCAGGCGCGTCGTTGATACCATCGCCCACCATTGCAACCTTTCCTTTTTGTGAAAGATTTCGCACTATTTTTTCTTTGTCTGCCGGAAGCACTCCCGCTATCACTTCATCGGTACCAACTTGCTTATGGATTGCTTCTGCGGTAAGTAACGCATCACCAGTAAGCATTACCGTTTTTATGCCCATTTCACGGAGGCGTTTTATTGCAGAAGCACTCGTAGGCTTAACCACATCAGCTATAGCTACATAGCCTAAAAGCACATCGTCTTGCGCAATATAGAGAACTGTTTTCCCTTCACTTGCTACTTCTTCTGTCCAAGCAGCATCGATCGTAATATGGTGCGACTCCATCATGCGGGCGTTCCCCGCAAGACACCAATGGCCCTCTACTTCGCCTGCTACCCCTTCACCTGCGCTTTGGGTAAAGTTTTTTACCTCACCGATCGCGACGTTACTTTGCTCCACAAGGCTCATAAGAGCTTTTGCTAAGGGATGCTCGGAATGTCTCTCAAGAGCGCCTATCACCTGTAAAAGATGGATTATTTTTTCCTGTATCTCGGCAGACTGGACAGCAAAAACCGAACCAAAACTTAGGGGGCCTTCCTGCAAGCTGAGCTCAATACGCTTTGAAACGTCCCCTGCGATTCCTGAGCTTCCTGCAATCCCTGAGTCTCCTACGGCTCCCGAGCTTCCTGAGATCCCTGAACTTCCCGCGACCCCTAAGTCTCTTGAGACTCCTGAGTCTCCTGCGATCCCCGAACCTCCTATAATTCCCAATTCAGTTACCTGCGGTGTTCCCTGAGTGATGGTCCCTGTTTTATCTAATACAACCGTTTTCACCCCTTGCGCCGTTTCGAGGGCTTCAGCATTTTTTATCAGGATGCCATTTACTGCCCCTCGTCCCGTGCCGACCATAAGAGCAGTTGGCGTTGCAAGACCAAGTGCGCAAGGACACGAAATAACCAGTACGGAAATGGCATAAGAGAGCGCGGTAGGAAATTCAGCACCCAGCGCCATCCAAACGATAAACGTCACTAGAGCAATGCCAATAACCACTGGCACAAATACGCCGCTAATTTTGTCCGCAAGTTTTTCAATTGGAGCTTTGGAACTGGTTGCCTCATCTACTAATCGAACAATACCCGCCAAAACCGTATCAGAGCCTACGTGTTCGGCACGCATAGTAAACCAGCCGCTCGTGTTTAGCGTAGCGCCCGTCACTGAAGATCCAGTACGTTTAGTCACCGGAAGCGATTCGCCCGTAATGACCGATTCGTCAACCGATCCCTGTCCTTCCAGCACTACTCCATCAACAGGAATTGCCTCTCCTGCCTTTACTACCAGCACATCACCTACGCGCACCTGCCTTACGTCAACTAAGATTTCTACTCCGTTTTCCAACCGTAGGGCCTGTTTAGGCGAAAGATCCATCAACTGGGAAAGCGAATCGGTCGTCTTCCCTTTAGCTCGCGCTTCGAAATACTTCCCTAGGGTAATCAGGGTCAATATCATGGCAGCAGACTCAAAATACAAATTCATGGCATACCCATGAACCTGCTCCAGATTTCCATGGCCCGCATAAAACGCCATCTGAAAAAGCGCATACAGGCCATAGAGCGTTGAAGCCCCTGAGCCAAGCGCAATAAGGGAATCCATATTAGGAGAAGCATGTATCAACGCCCGAAACCCAACGCGGAAAAATTTGAAGTTCACGCACAAAATCGGGATAAGTAAGACGAAAAGAGTGAGGGCCCATACCATCGTGTTTTCTGGACCCAAGAAGAACGAAGGAAGAGGCCAGCCAAACATATGGCCCATAGAAATATAAAAAAGGGGCACCATAAAAATAAGGGAGATGATCAATCGCCTAAAGATAGCTTTACGTTCCTGTTCCGCAATATTTGATGCTCTTACGGTATTTCCTTGAGTGCTGGAAGGAGAAACAAACCGACCCTGGTCATCTAAATCAAAACTCGATGATTCGTGATGCAGATTCCCCTCTTGCCCTAACGGCAGCTGGGTAGGCATACCTCCTCGATCAGGATTGCGCGGAATGGCACCATATCCCGCTTTGTCCACCGCAGCTTCTATCGCCTGCGTTACCAGGAAAACATTAGCGTCCTGTTCGAATTCAACCTCCATCGAATTTTTCAACAGGTTAACGTTTGCCTTATGAACTCCTTCTACCCTATTAGTTGTTTTTTCTACGCGGGAAGAACACGCGGCGCACGTCATTCCCGTTACATCAAAGGTCTGCTTAATCGGCATATTTCACCTACTTTCGCAAATGCTCTCATGCTGATCGACTTTTTCAGAATCGAACTTTATGAAAGCCTGCGAGATATCTACGAACGTGCGAACTTTTTAATAAGGCGCATTGCCTCTTCAATAACCTCATCATCTCCACGACGAATTCGATCCTTTACGCATGTTTCTAAGTGGTCGCGCAAGATTAGCTCTGCAGCTGAATGCACCGCGCTCTCTGCCGCTGCAAGTTGAGTCAACACATCGCCACAATAACGATTGTCATCGATCATATTCTTGACACCGTTAAGTTGACCTATTGCACGGTTCAGGCGTTTTTTTACGTCTGATTGGAGCTTATCGGCACGCTCGGTCTCTTTGAAATGGCATTCGCTCATTCGTACTCGCTTTTCTCTCTAGTTTTCGCCCGTATTATATACCCCCATGGGGTATGCTAAGCAAGTATTTTTCGACGAAATATTTTCCTCGACATCTTTCTTAAAAGTTCTCTCGGTACTTCTTAAAGGGTTTTCTTTTTAACCCAAAGTTGAAATAGGAACTGTTTTAGTAACGTTTAAAAATTGTTTCTTTATTTATAGGGTGCTCCGAGTACAATGAGGCAACGCGAAGAACGTTTTGTTTTACCCTTTCTAAGAGCACAGCGCTTCAGTGGCGCTTAAGGCAAAACGAACCTGAGCTAATATCCGTTTCCCCGACATTTCTTGGTTGAGAAAAATGACGCAGCAAAACGATCCACATAATCACCCTACCCGTAGAGCTTCCTCGCGTGCGTCTTATTCACCACGTGCGCCCTACCCATCGCCTCGCGCTAACTCTTCACGCGTATCTGCCTCACAGCGCATGAGCGTCCCTCATGCACGCGATGAACTTGAACGCGAACGCGAAATGTATAGCGCACACGATCCTAATCAAAACGCGCCTTCGCCTGCTCAACGCTATGCCCAGGCGCAAAAAAATAAAGCAGCTGACCAAAGGCAAAACTATTGGGCTCGTCATCCAGAAGAGTCTGGCTACACCAGTCAACCAAAAGCAGCTCAGGGCTCTGCCGACATGAAGCAGCCTACCTACCGCAACACGCATCGTTCGAATGCTAATCCTTCACGCACGAGTAGAACGCCACGCGTTGGTGAGGCGACTTTGAGCGAGCAGATTCCACGACAAAACGCTCCAGCGGCGAGCGGTCCCATGCCTCAGCAAGCAGCACCATCCGCAAGTGGCGTTATACCACGTCAAAGTAGACCGTCTGCTAGCGGCACCATGCCTCGTCAGAGTAAGCCATCTGCAAGCGGCGCCATGCCACAACAAGACACAAAAAACGCTTATCAAAACGCATCTCCCACTCGCCGAAGCGTCTCGCAGAAACGCGGCACTCGTACCAGCGCGACCCAACGCCCTCAAGGTGCCGCCAGTCGGATACCTGAATCGTCCGATTTCGGAGCCGAACGCTATCTCAGCGCCCAACGCACCCGTCGCAAGCCTTCAGGATCTTTGCGCAACAAGCTAATTGCTGGCGCGGTTGCTGTAGCGGTAGTAGCAATTGGCATTTTCGCTTTTACTACCTGGGATGCCAACAAGGCTGTTAGTGTAACCATTAACGGACAACAACAAACCATCGAAGGTCAGCAACGCACTATCGAAGGTCTGCTTGACACCAATACGGTTTCTGTAACACCTGGAAACTATGTTGCTGTTGACGGATCGGTCATGCGCGAAGGCGAAGGTACGCGCGCTACTGCTACCATCAACGGTCAAGGTACCGAAGATTTTTCCACCCGCTTAAATGAAGGCGATGACATATCCCTTACCAACGGTTCTGATATCACAGAGGAATATACCGAAGGCGAGCCTCAAGCCCTCCAACCCACCCTTGAAGTACAAGGCACTGGAGCAGTTCATCTGTACACCCAAAAGGGAGAACCCGGCGAAAAAGTAGTGCGCACGGGCAATGAGTCCGGTAAAACAGCAGAGGTTACCACCAAAGAGCCTGTTAACGGCGTCGTACAGTACTACAACGTAAACACCAACGGCGACAAGGTTATTGCCCTCACCTTCGACGACGGCCCTTGGGATACCTCAACCGCCGCCATTCTCGACACCCTTAAAGAATACGATGCGAAAGCAACCTTCTTTACGGTCGGTCAAAAGATCTCAGGCCACGAAGACCTTCTTCAGCGTGCAGCAAACGAAGGACACGAAATCGGAACCCATACGTGGGACCACGCTGAAGGCAGTGGCCAAGGCGTAAGCCTGATCTTAATGTCAAGCGACGAACGAAAGCAGGAGGTCGAAAAAGGCCTGCAAGCAATTAAGGATGCTACAGGACAAGACGCAAGCTTGATGTTCCGTTCACCGGGCGGAAACTTCGATGCATCGGTTGCAAGTGACTTAAGCGATCTTATCGATGCGGAAATTGGCTGGAATATTGATACGGGCGACTGGCAAAAACCAGGAGTAGACACAATAGCGCAACGTATTGAGAGCGCTGGTCCTGGTGAAATTATCCTTATGCATGATGGTGGTGGCGATCGTTCAGAAACCGTTGCCGCCCTTAAACAAGCCTTACCTAAGTTAAAAGAAGAGGGTTATCGCTTTGTGACGGTAAGTGAACTTATTAATAGTTATCCCTACCAAGGATAATTGAGTTGCTTACCCCCCATTTAAGACTCCATTTAAACCATCTCCCCGTAGTATTCCCGCAAAACAAAGAAGGATAGGCATAGTTCATGTCACCTTCTTTGTTTTGTAGTCAAAAAAAGCTGCAGAATAACTAATTTGCCCTACAATAGTAATGTTGCCCTTGAGCGGTTAATTTCAAGCTGTTAGCGGATTAGCAACCCTGCGGTTCTACCCGTAAGTATTCTATTTCCGCCAATAGCCGAAATTCGCTCCTACTGAAAGGCGAACAGTACTTATGGCAAAACGAACAAAAATTATCTGCACACTGGGTCCCGCAGTTGACTCAGAATCTGCGCTCAAAAATCTTCTGCAAGCAGGAATGGATGTAGCGCGATGTAATTTTTCCCATGGCTCGCACGCCGAGCATAAAGCACGCATGGATAGGCTCAAAAAGGTTCGGCGTGAACTTGATTCTCCCTGCGCGATTATGCTCGACACTAAAGGTCCCAGTATTCGCACGGGAAAACTAGAAGGCGGCAAGCCTGTTCTTCTTCGTGCCGGAGACAACATTTTTCTTACCGAAGAAGACATCCTAGGAACCTCACGACGTATCCACCAAACGTTTCCCGGTCTTTACAACTATGTTGAGCCTGGAACCATAATCCTGATGGATGATGGCCTGATCGAACTTGCAGTAGACCGTGTGCGCGGCACCGAAATCCAGTGCACCGTTCAAAATTCAGGTATGCTTGGCGAATGCAAGCAGCTTAATCTTCCAGGAACTAATGTTCCTTTACCCGTCATGACCGAACAAGACGAAGCTGATCTTCTCTTTGCTATCGAGCAAAAAGTAGATTTTGTTGCTGCTTCTTTTGTAGGTTGCGCTGAAGATGTTCGAACTATCCGTTCGTTTCTTATCTCTCATGGCGGTAGTGCCATTCGCGTTGTTGCGAAAATCGAAAATGCTCGCGCAGTAGAACACATCGATGAAATTATCGCAGCTTCTGATGCTGTCATGGTGGCACGAGGCGATCTTGGTGTTGAGGTGCCTTCTAATCAGGTACCGCTTTTACAAAAAACTATTATCAAAGCCTGTAATAAGGCCTATCGCCCTGTGATTACGGCAACCCAGATGTTGGAATCCATGATTCACAATCCGCGTCCCACACGCGCCGAAGTTGCAGACGTTGCAAACGCTATTTACGACGGCACCGACGCGCTCACCCTTTCGGGAGAGACCGCAATTGGCATGTATCCCGTTCCTGCCGTACAAACTATGGCGCAAATAGCAGAGGCAACAGAACCGCATCTTTACAAACAGGGCTCCATCCCTAATCGTGCCACAGAACCAAATGGCATCTCTGCCGTTGTGGGATTAGCCGCGGTTACTGCCGCCGAACATGTAGGAGCCTCCTGCATTGTCACCCCCACCATGACCGGACGCACCGCACGTCTGGTATCGAATTATCGTCCTCATGCACCAATTTATGCAGTAACACCTACCGAAGAAAACCGACGCTCTTTACAGCTTGCTTGGGGCGTTATTCCTCTTCTTGGCAAAGTGGTGGGCGATGCTTCTTTTATTCTCGAACAAGCTCGTTCAGTTGTAATTGAAAAGGGCTATGCCCATAAAGGTGATATTGCCGTATTTACCCTCGGAGACAGAACAACTTCTCCCAACACCGATGATGCTGGGGTGGATCCTTCGCTTCCTTCCCCTCGCCCAACAAACGTGATGCAGATTGTTCAAATCGGTATCGAGGAAGGAGGCAACTAAATGGCTTCAACAACTAATTCAGATTGCTATGCCGCTGTTGACATTGGTGCCTCATCAGGACGTGTCGTGATTGGCACCGTCAACGAAGGCCATATTGAACTCACTGAAATTCACCGCTTCGACAATATTCAAAAGCGTATCAATGGTCATGATTGCTGGGATATCGATATGTTATTCCGCGAAACTGTAGCAGGCCTAGCAAAATGCAAAGAAGCGAGCTTTACCCCGAAAACCATCGGCATTGATACCTGGGGCGTTGATTTTGTTTTACTCGACGAACAGGACGCCCTTATTGGAGAAGCAGTAGCCTACCGCGATGAACGCACCAATGGTATGTATTCAATCGCAGATCGTATTATGGCACCTGATGCCATATATCGCCGAACGGGTATTCAACGCCAACCTTTCAATACCATCTATCAGCTTCTTGCCCTTAAGCTTGAACATCCCGAACAGCTTGAACAAGCAAAAAGCTTCTTGATGATTCCCGATTATTTGGCTTTCCTTCTTACGGGAACCAAAGTTAACGAATATACCAACGCAACTACCACCTGCCTTTTGAATGCTCGAACCCAACAATGGGATCAGACCATTCTTGATGCATTTGGTATTCCTTCCGAGATGTTTTGCGATGTGGTAATGCCAGGCACCGATCTAGGTCCCGTTTTGCCTCAGATCGAACAAGCACTTGGCTATTCTCCTCGTATAATCGCACCCGCCACTCACGATACGGGCAGCGCTTATTTAGCTGTCCCTGCACGTGATGACGATGCGGTTTTCCTTTCGTCAGGCACTTGGAGCTTGCTCGGCGTAGAGAACGAGGGGCCTATCACTTCCGATGCATCCCGTTTTCAGAATTTCACCAACGAAGGTGGCTACGATCTGCGTTTTCGCTTTCTGAAAAACATTATGGGTTTGTGGATGATTCAGTCTATTCGTCGTGAACTCAACGGAGTTTCCTATGTAGCAGGCAAAGAAGAACATTCTTCTTCAGAAGAACCATCCGCCCAAGAAGCTAAACTTCCCGCATTTAAAGGCGCAACCCATGAGATGGGCTTTGGCGATCTCATCGAAGAAGCAAAAGCAGCGCAGCATTTTGAGGCGCGCGTCAACGTTAATGACGATCGCTTTTTGGCGCCTGATTCGATGATTGATGAAATTCGCCTAGCCTGTTTTGAAACGGGACAGGATATACCTACCACAATCGGCGAACTGATGCGCTGCATGTACTTAAGCTTATCTACCTGTTATGCCGAATCTATTGAAGAAATGGCTTCGCTTACAGGACGGACCTATACCTCCATCAATATTGTTGGCGGAGGATGCCAGGATTCTTATCTAAACGAGCTAACTACCAAAGCATGCGGCATTCCCGTATTCGCTGGTCCCGTGGAGGGCACGAGTCTGGGCAACTTGATCGTCCAGATGATCGCCGACGACCAGATCGAAGACTTACAGGCAGCACGCGATATGATCCGCGTATCCTTCGATATCGACATGGTTAGCCCGCAGGAGTAGATGAATATATCGCACGCAACATCAACCGCGTATGTAGTAGATAGAATACAGCAGAAAACAGACAACAGGAGGTTGCCTATGCTAGTAGAGACAAAAGCAAAAGTCGGCGTGTTCTCCATCGCGCTGCAAGCGTACCTGCCCCAGTTCCCGGAGCTGGTACCCGAATTTGAAGAGCAGTATGCCGCATTCAAGAAGACGTTGCCTGAAACCGTCAAGCTCATCGATGGCGGCCTGGTCACCACGAAGGAACAGGCACAAGCTGCAGGCGATGTGTTCCGTGCAGCAGATGTGGACCTGGTCATCTTGCAGCTACTCACCTACTGCACCAGCTACAACATGCTGCCTGCCGTGCGAGATTTGGACGTACCGATCGTGGTGGTAAACCTGCAGAAGCTGCGCTGCCTTGACTTTGACACAGCGGGCACTGCTGAGTGGCTAGGCACTGGCTATGCAGGCGGAGCCGTAGGCGAAATGATTGCCGACCTCAACCGCGCCGGCAAGCGCCATGCCGTAATCACGGGCGTCGTCGAAGGTGGCGACTCTGAGGCTGCTGCCGAGATTGAAGACTGGTGTCGTGCCGCACAAGTACGCCGCCGCTTCCGCGATACCAATATCGCTCAGATTGGCAGGCCGTATCCTGGCATGATGGACCTCTACATCGACGAGACCAACCTCTATAACCGTATGGGCGTATACACGAAGCAATTCGACTGGGAGCGCATGTGGGTTATTGCTGATGACGTAAACGATGAAGAGGCGATTACTGCAAAGATCGCCGACATCCACAACACCTTCGAGATCAAAGGCGACTACGAAGAAGAAAGCATCCGCGAGATGGCCCGCTATGTGTTGGCCTTCGAACAGTGGGTACGCGACGAACAGCTGGGCTTGGTTGCCAGCCATTA
>FR896029.1:16177-19785 GCA_000435475.1 Cryptobacterium sp. CAG:338
GCATTTTCCATGCTCATCAAGCAGGGTACCGTATGTGCAGTTGAAGGCGACATGAAGGTTGCCATGGGCATGAGCATCATGAAAACCATCTCGGGAGCTTGCCAACTTTCCGAGTTCTATACCTTCGACTTCAACGACGACGTGGTGCTCATCGGCCACTCCGGCTCAGGTGACGCCTGCTTCTCCACGGCACGCAAGGCCTCGATGGAAATCGTTCCAGTGTTCCACGGCAAAACCGGCGGTGGTTTCCTCACGCGCTTCTATCCGAAGCCAGGCCCGGTCACCTACCTGGCCATCACGCAGGATGCTGACGGACATTTCAAGTTCATCGTAAGTGAAGGCGTCATCGAGGATGGCCCCACTCTGCAAAACGGTGACACCACCTTCCGAACGCGCTTCTCCATAGGCGCACGCGAATGGAACAACCGCTGGTGCGAGTGCGGCCCCACACATCACTTCGCTGCAGCGCAAGGCAGCTGGACAGGCACCATCCAGAAGGTCGCTGAGATCTTGAACGTGCCTGTCGAAGTCGTCTGCTAGAAGCATTTTTAGCCGATGGACGGAGCAGGCAGCACGCCATCGGTATCCCTCTTCCCAAGAGGGACGAATCGAACGTAAAAGAAGAAAGGGACAACATGGGTTTTTCCGATAACACGCAAGAAACGCATGAGATGGGAGGAGACGTCGCGAAGGCCGGCGCTGACGGGATGTCAGTAGAGCAGCAACCCTTCCTGCGCTCCTTTGTGCGGATGTGTAAAGATGGGTTCGACCAGGGCTGGCACGAGGCAAACGGCGGTAACCTCACCTACCGCTTGACCGAAGAAGACGTTGCAGCGTGCGAAGGCGAATTTTCCTTCGACCGCCCGTGGACGCCGATGGGTGTGCAGGCGGACAATCTTCGCAACGCGTACTTTTTGACCACCGGGTCAGGCAAGTTCATGCGCAACGTGCCACTACACCCAGCCAACTGTCTGGGCATCGTAGAGATCAACGATGCCGGCGACGCATGGCGTATCGTATGGGGCCTCGAGAATGGCGGCAAGCCAACGAGCGAGTTCCCTACCCACTTCATGAATCACAGCGTGCGTTTAGCGGCAACCAACGGTGCCAGCCGCGTGATCTACCATGCGCACTGCCCCAACATCATAACGTTGTCCACGCTTATCGAACCTGATCCGCGCACGTGGACGCGCATCCTCTGGAAGTCTATGACCGAATGTGTGATCATCTTCCCGCAGGGCGTGGGACTTGTGCCCTGGATGGTGCCTGGCGGTGCCGAGATCGCCCGTGCCACGGCAGATCTAATGGATCGCTACGACGCAGTGGTATGGACCCAGCACGGCATGTTTGTGTCGGGCGACACCTTCGATGCGGCGTTCGGAATGATGCATACTATCGAAAAGTCCGCGGGGCTCTACTTGGCTGCACGTGCCGCAAATGGAGGTGCCGAGCCTGGGTATCTGATCTCCGACGCACAGCTGCTCCAGGTGTGTCGCGACTTCAACGTGAAGCCCAATCTGGCATTTTTGGACGAGAAGTAGAGATGAAACGTTCAACGGGTGCTCGCCGGCTTTCGGACTGGTAGGCTCCTACGACGAATGCTGCCGGAACGCTGTGTTCCGGCAGCTCAAGAGAATCCGAAAGAAGGTAAGCATGACAATTCGCAAAACAGCAGAAGGTCGCGTTATTTCGGGCTTCAAAATGAAACTCTACCCAGGGTTTGCCGAAGAATACGAAAAACGTCACAACGAATTATGGCCAGAAATGGCAGATATGATTCACGAATATGGCGGACATAATTACTCGATCTTTATCGACGAAGAAACCAATATCTTATTTGGCTATATCGAACTCGATGATCCTGAACACTACAACGAATCCGCCAACACAGAAATTTGTAAAAAATGGTGGGATTTCATGGCAAGTGTAATGGAAACAAACGAAGACAATTCCCCTGTTTCTGTTGATTTGCCCTGTGCCTTTCATTTAGATTAACAAAGCGTTTGTCTATCCCATAAACCAACCTTTGTTAATCTTGCTAGTTTTATTCCCGATCAGAAAGAAACGTAATGGCTTTATCTCAAGAACGTAAGGGAACCATGGCGGTTTCCTTAACCAACTTCCTGGATTCAGGCTGTATCGTCGCAAGCAGTACTGCACTTACCGCTTGGGCAGCAGCTTTTGGATTCGGAGCAACCTGGACCGCTATTCTAGGCGCAATCGGCGCAAATGCCTTCGGTGCTGCAGTCGGCGCTTTGATTGGCGGTTTCTTGACCGACAAATTCGGTCGTACCATTATCTACCGCTACAACCTCTTAGTTTACGCACTGGGCGTTTTAATTGCTGCCTGTGCAGTAAATCTGCCTATGGTTGTTGTGGGCGTTGTAATTTCAGGTTTGTCGGTAGGCGCAGGTGTTCCTGCTTCATGGAGCTACATCTCAGAAACGTCGTCTTCCACAAGCCGCGCTTCCAATATTGGTATTAGCCAGTTCGCTTGGAGCTGCGGTCCTGCTATTGTATTTGCCCTTTCGCTGATTATGAGCTTTATCATTCCCGGCTTTGCTGCCGACGGTAAAACTCTACTTCCTGCAGGTACCTATGGACCTTTTGACGGCATGCTGGCAACGCGTATTCTCTTTATTGTTCTGTTTGTTGTTGCTCTTGTTGCTTGGAACCTTCAGCGTAAACTCCAGGAATCTCAAGACTGGGCAGACAAGCAGGATACTACCGAGCATGTAAGCTTTGGTCGCATGATGGCAAATGCCTTAAAGAATTCCGTTAACGTAAAGACCATCATCTTCTTGGTAGCAGTGTATTTGACCTGGAATCTCGCTGCAGGTACCAACGGTCAGTTCATGCCTTACCTCTATGCTGCTGCTGGCAATATTGACTCTACTGGCCAGAGCCTGCTTGGTATCGTTCAGTGGATTCTTGTTGCTGCATTTTCGCTCATTGTTTTCTCTAAATTGGGCGACAAAGTTTCCCATCGCGTATTGTTCGGCATCTCTGCTTTGCTTGCGTTACTCTCTTGGGTATGCATTGCAATCTTCGGTATTGCTCTTCAGGACGGCACCAGCGCTTCTATGGGCTGGGTTCTTTGGGCATACGTTATTTTGTGGGGCGTTTCCGCTGGTTTCTCAGCACAGTGTTTCTACGCCTTGTGGGGCACCGAGTTGTTCCCAACCCAATACCGTGGCGGTGTTCAGGGTATTATGTTCTTCTTGGTTCGTGGCGCGCTAGGCATTTGGTCGCTCGTTGGTGTAGGTGCCATCATGGGTGATATCTCTGCAAATCCTGCTGGATTCTTCCCTGCTGCAGTTATCATGTGCGTCGTACTGCTCATCAGCTTGGTAGTAGGTGTTATCTGGTGTCCTAAGACTCAGGGCAAAACGCTTGATCAGATCACCGAGGAGCGCTACGGCAAGCTGGATTAAAGAAGTGGTGTGGTTGCTGGATTAAAGGAGCGTTACAGCAAACTGGATTAGTCAGCTTCATGTGATAGACGGACTAGTCAGCTTCGTGTAACAGACAATACTTCGCTCAATCAGAACCACTCACATAGTGAACTGAATCCCGATAGTGGGACTGAAAACAAAAGTTTTCAGTCC
>FR896030.1:0-770 GCA_000435475.1 Cryptobacterium sp. CAG:338
GCAGACTTGAACTGCTGACCTCACGCTTATCAGGCGTGCGCTCTAACCAGCTGAGCTATGGGCCCGAAAAATCGCGCTCGATTAATTTACTACCTTGCACCTATTCGGTCAAGCAAAATTTTCAAATTTTTTTATTTTTCTTTGCACTCAATTTAAATACCCAGATAAATGTTAGTTTTTCATTTTACGAATAATTTGAGTGTTATGCTTAGAACATGTTCAAAACTTCAAGTGAGGTTTTTTATGATTCCGGTCAAAGTACAAACATTGCTTATGTCGCAAGATGCAAGCCCTTCTATATTAGTTTTAAGCGCCCTTCAATCTGAAGACCTCGAAGTTGATCCTCGCTTTATCCCAATCTGGATAGGGTTACCAGAAGCAGCACAAATAGGATTAGCTCTTGAAGATATAAGGTTGCCTCGTCCCTTAACTCATGATTTATTTATCAATGCGATCGCAAGCCTTGACGCCTATGTAGACCACGTCTTGATCACTGATGTAAAAGCATCAACGTTTTATGCAACGCTAACCTTACGACAACATGGACATCTTATTGAGTTAGATGCACGCCCTAGCGATGCTATAGCACTTGCTATAAAGCAAAATGCTTCAATTTACGTTATGGAAAAAGTCTACGAAAAGGCTTCATTTCCCTTCAAACTGAATCCAGAAAACAACGAGCAGGACCTCGAGGAATTTCATGAGTTTGTATCTAACCTCAGCCCTGATGATTTCCTTAATGAGTAATCCTTTAGTTACTTCTTCAATAC
>FR896030.1:798-964 GCA_000435475.1 Cryptobacterium sp. CAG:338
TTTTTTAGTAATCGACTCTCAATAGAAGATTTGTACCCGCTTTATCTCACGGAATATTGTTTTTGTAAGCAAAAATATTGTTTTGTAAACAAATTCTATTCAATCAAATACTACCCAGGCTGCCCAGTTATTATCCATCCGCAGAGGGTGGTAATGTAACGCAGAT
>FR896031.1:0-2573 GCA_000435475.1 Cryptobacterium sp. CAG:338
CTGCCGAATTACACTAACGCGGCTCTCACACAATCTATGTTCGCGAAACTACAACATGAGTGCCCTAGCACGTAATCTGCGCTAGGGCACTGTCTCAATTTCTCTCTTTAGAACCATCTCGCTATTCGCTTCGCAATGCTTCTACAGGGTCTTTTCGACTTGCCGACGAAGAAGGAATTAAACCGGCAATAAAGGTAAGGAACACACTGATCAATACCAATATCACTGCAGCATTTATAGGCAACAATGCGATATTAGGAACATCAAAGAGTAACTCAATCAAGGCACTTACCGGAATGCAGAGCAGCGCTGTAATTCCCACACCAAGCAAACCTGCAATCAGGCCTTCAATTATGGTTTCAGCATTAAATACGTGAGAAATATCCTTCTTGCTCGCCCCAATAGCACGTAAAATGCCAATTTCTTTGCGACGTTCCAGAACGCTGATATACGTTATTACACCAATCATAATTGAGGAAACCACAAGCGAAATAGAAACAAAAGCTATCAGAACATAACTGATCATATCGACAATAGTGGTAACCGACGACATCAAAGTGCCTACCAGGTCGGTATAGGTGATAACCTTATCTTCCTCGCCATTATCTTCCATCTGTGTATTGTAGTTATCCAAGATTTCAATGACATGCTCTTTGCTGTCGAAATCGAGTGGATAAATATCGATACCTGCCGGCTCAGATTTATCGGCATAGCCCAACTCTCGTAAATTGCTGTCATAGGTAGTTTCACCGCCCGTCATCATGGACATCATAAGCTCACCCAAGCTCTCTTCATCCATGTTGACCTGGAACGCTTGTGCCATGGCGTTTGGATCCACCTGCATAGCTGATGCCATATTAGTAGCAAGCTGAGCCATTTGTATTTGCATTGCGCCGCCAAGTTGCTGCTCAAGCGCCGTGCCGAATTGGCTCATCGTTGTCGAAATTGCCTGTGTCATGTATTGCTGAATTGCATTCTGAAGTTGTGTTTGTACTGCAGACTGCAAAGCGGAAGAGATCTGAGACTGAATCTGCAAAGCAATGTTGCTTCCCAATTGCGCTTCCGTCTGTTGTTTGACTTCTTCTTGGATGCTTTCCTCTATACCACTTACATCAACCGCAGTCGCAATTTTTTCATTTAAGGTTTCCTGCACCTCAGCGGAAGACAAGTAGGCATTTAGTGCAGAATCGAAATCTTCATAGTTTCCAACATTTGCTGCATACCAAGGCCAAAAACCTTTCACGGTATCCGTCATAGCTTCAGCAAGTATGTCAGAATCTACTGATACATCTTGATTAAGATCTATGCTCCCTAGATCAAATGACATATTTTCGAGACTGCTCATATCTATTAAGCCAGGATCTACTTCAATGGATGAAGCATCAAAAGCAGGAAGCGAACTCATATCGATACTTACATTCGACAAGTCAAGATTCATGTCGCCCAAGCCAGCAATCAAAGCACTTTCATCTATCTGGAATGCAGCCGATATCGCATTTCCATCAATTGTGAACAAAGAATCCATGCTGAAACTAGAGTTACCCTGGTCCTCCTCGCCAAATGGTTCACCCGTAAAGACATTTATCGAAGAGTCCGAGAGTTGATCTTGCACGATTTCGCTTTGCGCAGCTTGCTCAATAACATGATCAGTCATTGAAGCGGGATAGTTGATACCCGCTGACAACATTGAAGCATTTGCGTCCTCTTTAGGCTGAACAATACCAACAATCTTTACATCTTCGCCGTTATTGATCAGATCACGCATATAACTTTCATTGTCAGTCTTATCGCGCCATACGTTATACCCACTGTCGTATTCGTAATAGTCTGCCGCATTCACCAATTTAAAGGTGACGTTTAAGATCTCATCATAGGTAGGATCAGTTATATCAGTAGGAGCAGTAACCTCTTCTTCGTCAGCAAACTGCTCAACCATAGACTCGAGCTCAGAAGAATCGCGAAGTCCTAAGGTATAGAGCAAGAAGTCACTTATGCCTCCATTGCCTGTTAAAACCAATACGCACTCATTGTAGTTTTGAGGCCAATGTCCAGCTTTTACCTCATACTGATTCTCATAAAGACTTGGATCGCTTGGCATCTCATAAAACACGTTAGTGCTCATGCTTGCACTCATAATGCTATTTGAGCTTGTCGTAGAACCTAACCCCAGCGAAGAGAAAGAAGTATCGGGATTTACCTGATGAATTGTTTCAGTATCTGAACTATATATTTGTGGTGTGACATTGTAGCTATATTCAATCGTGGAAACATACTGTTCGATACCACTTTGACCGCTATCAAAATACGCTTTTAACGAAGCAAGGTCATTTGATACCGCACTAGAGAGCATGTTGGTAATCATATTGATCACCCGCACGGAATTCTCGTTTCCTCCTTCCGTGCTTTCGCCGCCATCACTCGCCTCACTTTCCTGAGTGGAAGAATCCGCTTCTTCGCCAGCAACTCCCACCAGCATAGAAGTCATATCAAAACCGGTACTTTGAATTTGCAGAGGATATTCTGAAAGAGTTTCTTCTTCAACGTTAGCAATATAGGTATTTACGCCATTCGCC
>FR896031.1:2608-6381 GCA_000435475.1 Cryptobacterium sp. CAG:338
GCTGCAATACCAATAATGCCAATAGAACCCGCAAAGGCAGTCATAATGGTGCGACCTTTTTTGGTCATCAAGTTATTAAAGGAAAGGCCAAGAGCGGTCAAAAAACTCATGCGAGTTTTGCGAATAGGCTTATCTGATAGATGCATCTCATCTTCAGTAGGCTCAAAAGGATCAGTATCCGAAGTGATAACACCATCAGTCAGATTTACAATGCGAGTTGCATATTGCTGTGCCAATTCAGGATTGTGGGTAACCATAACCACTAAGCGATCCTTAGCGATTTGGGTAAGCAAATCCATGATCTGCACGCTCGTCTTAGAATCGAGAGCACCTGTTGGTTCGTCTGCAAGTAAGATTTCCGGGTCGTTAATCAACGCACGCGCAATAGCAACACGTTGCATTTGACCACCAGAAAGCTGACTGGGTTTCTTATTGATATGCTCGCCCAGACCCACTTCCTCAAGTGCCTTTTTAGCGCGCTCTTGACGCTCCTCTTTAGAAACACCTGACAGTGTAAGTGCCAATTCGACATTAGCCAAAATGGTTTGATGAGGAATTAAGTTGTAACTTTGAAATACAAAACCGACTCGATTATTACGAAAGGTGTCCCAATCGCGATCTTTGTATTCCTTAGTAGAAATACCATCAATAATTAGATCGCCTGAATCATAGTGATCCAAGCCACCTACAATATTCAATAAGGTAGTTTTACCTGATCCTGAAGGACCAAGAATTGCCACGAATTCGCTATCGCGAAACGCGACAGAAATATCATTTAACGCAACCTGTGTAAAATCGCCCGTAGTGTATGACTTTCGAATATGCTGCAGTTGTAGCATACAGGGCCTTCCCCTCGTAATTCATTTGCTAACCAGTAGCATGAATGCATTGCTTAACGCTTTATTTCCAAAAGAGTTTTGATAATTCTCTTTTTAATAGCATTTAGCAACATAATGACAGAATTAGTCTATTTTGCTTTCAGATGTAAGAAAACTAACATCATTTTCGTTAATGTCTCATCACTTCTTACGATCAACATCCCGATATTCTGGTGCGTATGGGATATCCTGATTCCAGCACATTCTCGCAGCAAGTTATCGACATAAAACTTTTTGGCTCGCAGCTCAAGCTCAACGAAGAAAACACGATACTTTTAGGTAAGGAACAATACGTTGCTATTCTTCCTTCCAATCATCCCCTAGCAAACAAACCTCATTTTAAGCTGAGTATGCTAAGTAACGAAGAGTTTATCCTTACCAATCCAAGCGATTTACGAACTACCGTTACTGATATGTGTCATGAAGCTGGATTTGAACCAAATATTGTTGCTGAAACCCAGCTTTACAGCGAAGCACTAAGTCTTGTTGAATCAGGAATCGGATGCACTATAGGAACTACTTTTACCTGGCTTGGCCATCACCATTTCAATATCGCAGTAAAGGTTTGCGAAGATGTGCACCGTTATCGATATCTCTATGCCAACTTAAATAGCGATATCGAACCATCGCAGGCGACCAAAACGTTTATAGAGTTTCTAAAATCTTACTCTAAAGAAATTACTCAATCATATGAAGATGAATAGGGTTCGCTACAAACAGTAGATCTGCTATTAATTTCTTCATTGAGCTAGATATATTTAAAGTACATCCTTTTAAAGCTCGCACTATTCGCCGAAGAATACCAAACGTATTTCTTTTTCTTTTTCGCTCGTAGCTTTAGAAGAAACAACGAGTGACCCAATCACCATACAAAGCAATGAAACTGTTATACCGATGACTATTTGGTGAAGTCCAAAGAAGGTTATTCCCGCTGCCATGGTTCCACAATAAGCGAGCGTTCCGCCCACCATCGAACATAGTGCACCGATTTTGTTAGCCTTCTTCCAGAAGAGGCCCATAACCAATATCCAACAAAACGCAGTTTCAAGACCACCAAATGCAAACATGTTTATTTTCCAAATCACATCAGGTGGCACAACAGACAATACGAATACAATAACGCCTACAACAAAAGTGAAGACCTGGCTATATCGAGCCACCTGCTTACCGCTTGGAACATCATTTTTCTCTTCACGATAATGTAAGTACATATCTTTAATGATCGAAGAAGACGAAAAGATCAAAAGTGACGCAACAGTCGAAATAGAAGCAGCAACTGGACCAATAATTGCAACACCTGCCAACCAAGGAGGCAACGACTGCACAATAGCAAGCGGAATTATATTATCAACGCTGTTGCCATAAGTCGAAAGATCAGCCGGAAGTATACCTTTCGCCAAAACGCCTAACGCAGTTACGCCAATCATCATTGCACCGATAATAATGGTGCCAATAATCATCGCCTGGCGTAAGGATTTAGAGTCTTTGTACCCCATGCAACGAACCACTGACTGTGGAAGACAGAAGGTAAATATACCAACCAACAACCACTGGGTGAAATATAGTCCAATAGGCATATCGCCGCCGCCTAAAGGATCTAGCAGTTGAGGATTGTGAGTTTGAAGGTTTTCCATAATGTTGGTATATCCACCGCCAGCATTTAAAATGCCACCCGCTAGAACAAAAATACCCACAATCATTGCAATACCGCACAGGGTATCAACAAAAGCAACGCCTCTAAATCCACCTAATGCCGTAAAGAGAATTGCCGCAATTCCAAAAATAGCGAGGCCAACTTCGTAAGAATATCCTGTTACCGCCTCGAATAGTTTTGCACCACCAACAAATTGCGCAACCATTGTTGCACCAAAAAACAGCACGATAACAATAGCTGAGATATTGGCTAATGCGTTG
The DNA here is from genome assembly GCA_000435475.1 of Cryptobacterium sp. CAG:338. Classification (GTDB taxonomy): domain Bacteria; phylum Actinomycetota; class Coriobacteriia; order Coriobacteriales; family Eggerthellaceae; genus Anaerotardibacter. The sequence continues at coordinate 5,401 of FR896031.1, forward strand.
GATTGATACCGCGCACGAATTACATCAATGACGGTAATTGCGCCAAGCTTACGAGAAACTAAAGCCATTTTTTTACCCATAATGCCATAGAGCAAAAACAGCGCAGTAACTTGGATAGTTGCCATATATACCCAACCAAAGCCCACATTCCAAGCCTGGCCAGGACCGCCCACAAATGAACTTACCGAACCATAGGTGGCAATCGTAGTCATTGCCAGAACAAAAGCTCCCAAGCTTCGACTACCAATAAAGTACTCGGAAACAAAACCTGTTTCTCTGCGCTTTCGAGACTGATAACGAACAAAAAAAGTAATTCCTAAGCCTAGAAGCAAAAACAGCGCAACAGGGATAAGGGTAGCGGGATTTCCATTCATTAGTTAGCACGCTCCTCTCTCTCATGAGAGGAAGCTGAAACCTCTACAGAGCCCTGTAACGAAGTGCTGGGCTTTACGGGATTTAAAGCGTTATCAGTAAAACTAGAATCATCAGAGTCGTCATCTAATTCAATATCCTTGAATACATATTTGCTCATAATGACTGCAGCAATAATCGCAAAAATCCAAGTTCCAAAACACCCCGTGATAATCCATAAAGGAGTATTAAAGATTGTGATATTAAACTGAGCTACTCCAAAGCCCGAAATAATCCAAACAAGCACAGTAAGAAACAGTGCAACAACGGCACTTTTCGCTTCCTTATTTGCTTGTTGAAGCTTGTCTTTATACGTCATAGCAACCTTTTCAAAAAACAGAATTAAGGAAAGAACGTCAGACTATCAATTACTTACAATGATTTTCGCCTGATAGGTAGGCGCACGCCCATAAGAAAATCGAAAGAATTATACCGCGCAACAATTCGAAATATCCCAAAAAGAAAAGATCATATCCGTAATACTCCACGCTTCGAAGGTAAACGGATAATTTGCAAAAAACACTGATGACAAACAGTTTAGCGATAATGCGGCATATAGGACAAAATTTG
>FR896032.1:0-2211 GCA_000435475.1 Cryptobacterium sp. CAG:338
GTTGGTTATAAGAAATGAGATAGCACTCGTTTTGCAGATAGAGAGGCATATATGTCAAAAGTAGATAAAGCATATTTAAAGCAACTGGTAGAAACTCCATCGGTTACGGGAACTGAAACCCGTATTGCTTCGGTGGTTCGTGAGCGACTCTCAGAGGTAGCTGACGAAATCGAAACGAATGTCATGGGATCGGTTCATGCTCGATTAGCTGGTAGCGGATCAGCACCGTCAGTTATGATTGCTGCCCATATGGATGAAGTCGGCCTGATGGTTACCCATATCTCAGATCAGGGATTCTTAAGTGTTGCAGCTGTCGGCGGAGTCGATGCAGCGATACTTCCTGGCATGCGTGTTGATGTTCATACGAGTACGGAAACTTTACGTGGAGTGGTGGGACGAAAACCCATTCATCTTATAGAAGCAGACGAGCGAAAAAAGGTTACGCCGCTTACAAGCCTCGTTATCGATTTGGGCTTATCTCCTCGCCGAGTTAAGTCTCTTGTTAAAGTGGGCGATGTTATTACCTATGGTGTCGGTTTTGAAAAAATGGGCAAAGGTATGGCAGTGTCCCGCGGTTTTGACGACAAGGCGGGCGTGTACGTTATCACGCGCGTTATGGAGGAATTGAAGAAAAGCGGCAAAGCAAAAGGTGACTATATTTGTGCTGCTACCGTCCAAGAAGAAATTGGCTTGCGAGGTGGAACTACTTCGGCCTATGGAGTAAATCCTGATGTGGCAATTGCGGTTGATGTAACCCATGCGACTGATTATCCTGGCATAGATCAATCTCGTTACGGTAAGGTGATCTGTGGAGAGGGTCCCGTTATTGCGCGTGGACCCAACATTAATCCTGTGGTGTTCGAGCGTTTGTGTGCGGCAGCAAAGAAAGAAGGAATCGCTGTTCAGTTCGAAGCAGAGCCCGGAGTGACTGGCACTGACGCGGGAACTATGCAAGTGCAAAGGGGTGGATGCGCCTGCGGTCTGGTATCAATACCGCTTCGCTATATGCATACGCCTACCGAAGTTTTGAAGCTGTCCGATTTAGAGGAAACCGTTGCGTTGTTAAAGCGCTTTATTCTCGACTTGGGTGAAGACGTTTCCTTTGTGCCAGGGATGTAAGAGATGTCAGCAAAAGAAAAAACCATTGCTAAAAACCGTCGTGCGTTTCACGATTACGAAATACTTGATACCTATGAAGCAGGCGTCGTATTAACCGGAACAGAAGTATGTTCGCTTCGCGAAAATAACTGCCAGCTTACCGACTGCTTTGCGTTGATTCGCAAGGGGGAAGTCTGGCTGAACAATTTGCATATTTCCCCCTATAGTCACGGTAATCTAAACAATCCTGATCCTGACCGAAAGCGCAAGCTTCTGCTTCATAGAAAAGAAATCCGCACCTTAGAGCAAAAAACGCAAGAAAAGGGAATGGCTTTAGTGCCAATCAAGATTTATTTTGATCACAATTCCCGAGTAAAGCTTGAATTAGCAGTTGCTCGTGGTAAAAAACTTTATGACAAACGTGCTGCTATGGCGGAACGTGATTCAAAGCGAGAAATCGAGCGTGCTTTAAAGCAGCGATATCGGTAGAGGAGTTAGCGTGAACGAAAAGGTTTTCAATATGATTGATACCCTTCATGCTCGTCTTAATGATGTGCGTGCAGCGGTTGAATCTCTCTCATGTGAGGCTCCAGAATATGTTGATAAGCTCGACAAGGTCGATGATAGGCTTTACTTGCTGCAGTGTGAGATTGAAAAACTTGCTCAGTCTGCTGAACCTACCGAGGAATCTTCTAAGGAGACTGTAGAAACTTCTCCAGAAGCATCGGGTGAGTCAGTAGGGGAGTCGTCAGGTAACGATTCAGCGGATTCAAAAGCAGATTCTGAAGCTAGTGAAACTGTAAAAAAGACTGAAGATGCTGATGAATCAACTAATAAACAGGAACAGAAAAAAGAAATATTTACCGACGATATGAAAGAAAATCTTGCTGATGCAGGTCGTGCAATCGGAAATATCTATCGTGACGGAAAAGAAGTTATTACTGAACTTTCTGGCACGATGGGCGATCTGAAAGATATTTTCAGTTTCGGAAAGAAACGCTAACGTTCTCTATTGTTTTAACAACGATCCTTCGGCAGGAATTTAATTGAGGGTAAAGTTTACCATCTCAAAATTTCTTATCCTATGAAATGAATACGCCCGCACTTGATGCG
>FR896032.1:2231-29358 GCA_000435475.1 Cryptobacterium sp. CAG:338
GGCGTATTTTTGTGGGCTGCTCTATGGTAATCACTTAAATGGAGGGTGTCGTATTCGATACCACGCAAGTACTGCCGCGCATCTGAGACGGTATTGCATATTTTAGAATTCAACCAGAAAAAGCCACCCTTTCGGATGGCTTAACTTTTAGTTTGGCGAAGTTGAATACCTACTTATAGAGGGATTCTATTCCAGAAGTCGTACGCTGTTATGCGCGCTCGATCTTGCCAGCCTTCATGCACTTAGTGCAAACATTTGCACGCTTAACTTTACCGTTAACCTTGATGGTAACCTTCTGGATGTTAGGACGGAAGGTGCGGTTGCTTACGCGATGAGAGTGGCTGATGCTACGACCAGCGACGGGTGCTTTACCGCAGATCTCGCAAACTTTGGACATTCTAAATCAACTCCATTTACTCTGATATTTGGTACGGTTAGATACCGTTGATTTCCAAAAGCCCAAATACTATACCACAGCAATTTAAATCGTCCAAGTTATTTCTTTGTGAGTTTTTCTTGAAAGTCTTTATCCCATCGTGAAAATAAAGAAAAATAGTTAGCCAATCGAAGTAATAGGTGTTGCTTCGATGCGTAAACGCGCTCTCTCGTAATGTCGAGTGTTGTTTCCGCTATACTAATAACTTGGTCGTAAGTCATTTGATGGCGGTTTGTCATCTTTGAAAGGACAGTTTATATGAGCAACGAAATTGCAGGCGACCTTGTCGTTTCTGAAGAAGTCATTGCTGATGTTGCAGGTCATGCTGCCACTCAGTGCTATGGCGTAGTTGGTATGGCAGCACCTAATGCGGTTGATGGTTTAGCAAAACTTTTGCCTAAGTCTCGTTTGCGTCGTGGCATTGTTGTTTCAACTGACGACGAGGGCACTTTGGTAAGTCTTTACGTCATTCTTGAACATGGGGTAAATATTTCTACCGTTTCTGAAAACCTCGTAGAGCAGGTTTCTTTTGCCTTAAAAGAATTTGTTCGTACTCCTTTTAAAGGCGTGGAGGTACACGTACAGGGAATTAAGGTTCGCTAAATCTTCTAAACAGAGCGGTTATAAGGTCCGCATAACGGCTAGTGCGCAGGGGGGATAGGCGTACTTGAAACATGTTGTGCGATCAGGTCAATTGAGGAGCTAGTAATAACAAATGAGCAACTATACGTCTAACGATATCGTTAATGCTATCGCTGCAGCAGCGAAAGCGTTAGCTGCTCGTAAAGAGGAAATTAATCGACTTAATGTTTTTCCCGTTCCGGATGGCGATACGGGAACCAACATGTCGCTTACCCTTGCTATGGTTGTTGAAAACTTGGCAAAACTGCCTATCGGCGCTACCGATGAAGAGCGCCGTCGCGCCATTACTTCGGGTGCTTTGATGGGAGCTCGAGGCAATTCGGGCGTTATCACCTCGCAGATCATGCGTGGTCTTTGCGAAGGTATCGCAAATCACGAAACCTTTGATCTCGTTGCTGTTGACGATGCCTTTGATAGAGCGGTTGAAGTAGCTTTTAATGCGGTTCGTAAACCTGTTGAAGGCACTATTTTAACGGTTTTACGCGATACCGCTTCAGCAGCGCGAAAGGCTCGTAAAAAGAAGATGGAGCTTGAAGAGGGGCTTCGTTTTATCGTGGGAGAGGCTTATGCTTCTGTCCAACGCACTCCTGATCTTTTGCCCGTTCTTAAAGAAAACGGCGTAGTCGATGCGGGCGGTTTCGGTCTTGCAATTTTCTTTGATTCCTTTGTGTCTGCCTTAACGGGTTGCAGTGATACTTTAGGTGATGAGCTCGCTTTTGCGCGCACTGCTGCTCCTAAAGTAGAAATCGAGCAGATTAATGACTGGGAGGGCTCTGCCTATATGTATTGCAACGAGTTCCTCGTTGACTCTGATACGCTTGATCCTGAAGAGGCGCTCGATTTCTTGCATACTATGGGCGACTGTGAACTTTGTGTTGGTTCGGTTCCTAAGTTTAAGGTTCATGTTCATTCCAACACGCCCGATAAAGTTCTTGCTTACTTCTTGGAGCGAGGTCAGATTTCTGAAGTATTCATTCATAACATGAAGCTTCAAAGCGAAGAGCGCAGTGCAAAGCTTGAACAGGAGCAGGAAGCAGAAGCAAAACCAATCGGATTTGTTGCCGTTGCTGTTGGTTCTGGGAATGCTGCAATTCTCGAAAGTCTAGGCGTTGATTATGTTGTTTCTGGCGGTCAGACCATGAATCCTTCTACGAAGGAATTGCTTGATGCTGTTAATTCTGTAAACGCCGAAGCAGTTATCATTTTACCTAACAACAGCAATATCATAATGGCTGCTCAATCTTGTTCTGAGGTTTCCGATAAACCTTGTGCTGTGGTGCCAACCAAGAGTGTTCCCGAAGCATTTTCGGCAATGTTTGCGTTTGATGAGACGGCTTCGCTTGAAGAAAATGTAGAGGCTATGACTGAAGCACGTGACGAAGTTAAAACAGGCGAAGTTACGCGCGCGATTAAAGATTCAAAAGATGTGCATGGAAATCCCATCCACGATGGCGATGTTATCGGTATTGCTGATGGAGAACTGGAAGTAGTTTCAGATTCAATTGAAGATGCCACTATGCGTATATTGGAAGTGCTCGAAGCAGAGGACGCTGACACGCTTACCATTCTTGCAGGTGAAGATTACACCGATGATGCCTTCGAGGCGCTTATCGAACGCATTGAAGAAGCGTATGAGGATCTTGAGATTGATTCTCATCGCGGAGAGCAGCCTTTGTATCCTATTGTTCTTTCTGTTGAGTAAAGCAAAGCGCTTTCCTTTCTACGACAAGTAGAATCGAGATGTTATCTTGGTAAAGGGGCGGCAATCCCTGTGAATTCTAAATCTCATGAATATTCGAAGGCGGAACAAGGTACCAACCTTGACCGCCTTCATGCTTCTTTGTTACTTGATGCTTCGGTTGGCGTGGTAAAACAGATAAGCGATACGCGAGCTCGTATTCTTTATCGATCTTTTGGAATAAAAACCGTTCGCGATTTATTGCAGCTTTACCCTCGACGCTATATTGATATGTCCTGTGTTGTTCCTATTCAGCAGGCTGAAATAGGAAAGTCATATACCATTTTTGGAACGCTTTATGAGATAAAGCAAAAACGCCCAAAACCGCGCTTAACACTGGTTGAGCTATCACTGCTTGATGAAAGCGGGCTTCTGATCGTAACGTGTTTCAACCAGCCTTGGCTTGCTGAAAACCTCCATAAGGGTGAGAGGATTTCGGTATCGGGAAAAATTGAATTTTCATACGGGTTTAAACGGATGGTGAACCCTTTAATAGTGGCGCACGAGGAGGGTGAAGCTGAAACAGGCGTGGTGCTACCCGTTCATCCTTCGGTTGCTAAAATTCCTCGTACCACTATGCGTCGCATGATCTCGAATGCGCTCTCTGGGATACAGGGGCTTTATGATCCGCTCCCTCTTTCTTTGAGGGCGCGTTACCGTCTCTATTCTCGCTATCAGGCTTACCGAGGCGTTCATAATCCCGTTTCTATTTCCGATGCTAACCAGGCGCGAAGGCGTCTTCGTTATGAAGAACTGTTCTTTTTGGAATTGGAGCTTATTGATCAGGAACAGAAACGAATAGCGGGAGCTAAGCCCTTTCAGCACCAGATACAAGGTCCCTATCAAGATGCCTTGCGCGCATTGTTGCCTTTTTCTCTTACCCAGGATCAAGAGACGGCAATAGCTGCTATTTCTGAAAAAATGTCAGAAGACTATCCTATGAATCATCTTCTTCTTGGAGATGTAGGAACGGGAAAAACAATAGTTGCTGCTTTTGCTCTTGCTGCCTGTGCGGACACGGGAACACAGGCGCTCATGATGGGTCCAACAGAGGTACTGGTCCAGCAATACGGTGCGACGCTTGGTCCTTTGTTTGACCAAATGGGGGTGAGTTGGGGCATCTTGACAGGATCAACCCCCTCATCGCAGCGCAACGAGTTGTTGTGTGAACTCTCGGAAGGACGCCTACAGGTTCTTTTCGGTACTCACGCGCTTTTAGAGAATGAGGTAAGGGTTGCTCGCTGTTCGCTTGTTTGTATAGACGAACAACAGCGTTTTGGTGTTGAACAGCGCCAAGCCCTAATAGATAAGGCTCCTGGAGCCGATATTTTATCCATGACCGCAACTCCTATTCCACGTTCATTAGCGTTAGCGTTGTATGGGGGACTCTCGTTGTCGTACTTGCATGCTGCTCCCGCTAAACAAGGGGGACGATCAACGACCGTCTGTCATTTTTCTCAAGAAGGAATAGCTTACGATGCTTTACGTGCAGCGCTTGAGCGTGGAGAGCAGGCCTATGTAATTTGCCCGCTTATCGGTTTGGATCTTGAAGATCACGAAACTGGTCAGCAAGAGGAAGAGGCGGGCAATCAATCTATAATCGAATATGCAGCAATTGAGTGGGATATAGAACATGATGAAGTAGGAGATACTCTTTCGGCGGCTACTCTTCATGCAAAAATCCTTCAAGAACAAATTGTTCCAGGGGCTCGAGTGGGGCTTCTTCATGGCAAGATGAACTCGCAAGAAAAAGCTCAGATTATGGAAGAATTTCGACAGGGTTCAATTCAGGTTCTTGTTTCTACTACGGTTGTTGAAGTGGGCGTTGATGTTCCGAACGCTACGGTAATGATTATTGAAGATGCTGACCGATTTGGATTAGCTCAGCTTCACCAGCTTCGCGGTCGTGTGGGAAGAGGTAATCTTTCAGGGTCGGTGTTTTTGGTCTCACGTTCAAAAGCTCCTCAGTCACTTGAGCGTTTGCGTATTATGGAAAAAGTCGATGATGGCTTTGCGCTCTCGGAATATGATCTTTCCTTGCGTCGAGAAGGAGATATTTTCGGAAATCGACAACATGGACGTTCACGCTTGGCGCTTGTAAATGTAATACGTGATAAAGCAATTATTGAGGCAGCGTATCACGATGCGCGTGCCTGTTATCGTGGGCAAGGTTTATCGCAGGAAGAACATCGTTTGATAATGAATGAATTGAAGATAGTCGAGAAAGCGAGGGGTTGATGAGAATCATTGCGGGGCAGTATCGGGGCAGGCCACTGAAAACCCTTAAAGGATCTAATACTCGTCCTACCACCGACCGAGTAAGAGAAGCACTCATGAGTTCTCTCTTTAGTGCGCGTGGTGGCTTCGAAGGAGCCTGTGTGCTTGACGCCTTTGCGGGTTCTGGTGCACTTGGCTTGGAATGTTTGAGTCGTGGAGCTTCGTTTTGCGTTTTTTGCGAACAGGATAAAGAAGCCAATCGGATTGTTTCTCAAAATATCGCTGCGCTTGGTATTTCCAAAGATCGTTTTGCGCTTAAAAGAAATGATGCTTTTTCGCTTCCTGAAATGACTAACCCTGTTTTTGATTTGCTTTTTTTTGATCCTCCCTACGCGTATGATCCAGCGGATATCTCCGCTTTGCTTGGTCGACTTGATGAAGCGGGTTATATCGCCGAAGGAGCGCTTATCTGTTATGAGTACGCGAAAAAAGACGCCTCTGCGGTTATTCAGGCTCTTGATGCGCTAAAATACGTGCATGTTTCTGTAAAAAACTATGGAGACACATCTCTTATAACCCTTAGGAAGGAACAGAAATGAAGAGAGCGGTTGTTCCGGGAACGTTTGATCCCATCACCGCAGGCCATGTAGATGTCATCAAGCGTGCTTCGCAAATCTTTGATGATGTGGTCGTAGCAGTAGCTCAGTCGGTAAAAAAGAATCCTATGTTTGATCTCGAAACAAGGGTTAGCCTTGCAACGCAGGCGGTAGCCGACCTTCCCAATGTCAGTGTTATCAGCTTTGATGGATTGCTGGTGGATTGCGTACGCGAGCTTGATGCTCATGTCGTAGTAAAGGGCCTTCGTGCTATCACTGACTTTGAATATGAATTTCAGATGACGGCACTCAACTACGAATTGAGTCAAGATCTGGAGACGTTCTTTATTATGTCGCCTCCAAAATTTATGTATCTTTCTTCTTCGATCATTCGAGAAATGGCTTCAATGGGGGGCAGCATCAAGGGTTTTGTTCCTCCTTGTGTTGAAGATGCACTGCGAGAATACTTTGCTGATGCCTACAAAAATTCGGGTAAATAAGGACTTCTTTTTAAATTTATGGAGACAATAAGGCTCTATCAGCGCACATAGCGACGCTTTCTGATAGACTTTAAGGTTGTATGTTAGTATTTTTGCGTTAAGATAACTAATCGCGCTTATTTCCCGAAAAGCTCGGAAAGGTAATTTATGGACGAAACAGGAGTATTGAATCTTATTGATGAGCTTACGATGCTCATTGAAGATTCGAAGCCGGCTTTTGGTAAAAATAACTTAAGGCAGGTTGACGCACAGGCTGCTTTTGAAATTCTTGATGAAATTCGAGATACCTTCCCAAGCGAATTTGCTCAAGCTCGCCAGGTTATCCGTGAGCGTCAGGCTTTATTAGATGAAGCCGAAGCACAGGCAAGTCGCTTGATTGAAGATGCTCGTAGTCAGGCTATTACTATTGCAAGCGAGCAGGAAATTGTTCGCATCTCTCAGCAGCAAGCTGATGCCATTTTGGCTGAAGCTCGTGAGCTTGAGCGTGAAACACGCGCAGGTGCAGAAGATTACGCTGATGAAGTGTTTAGCCATGTAGAGCAAAGCCTCGATACAGCACTTAACAGCGTGCGTCGTTGTCGTGACCGCCTCAATGCAAATTCTCTTAATTCGGGTCGCTAATGAATAAACCTATTATTACTATTCCAGACGAACTCTTCGCTCCCGCGGAGAGCTTGTCATTTTCGGGCACCTTTTTGCTTCCCGAATTGACCTTAGGGGCAGATACCTATACCTTTGAACATCCTTTAAACTGGAATGTTTTGGTAAGTAATACAGGTGGTTCTCTGCTGGTCACCGGCATTGTTTCTGGGGATGCGGTAACTACGTGCGTGCGTTGCCTTGACCCTGCAGAGTATCGTCTTGAAGGGGAGGTAGAGGGGTATTTCACTATTCCTGGTTCTGATGTTGAGTTGACAGAAGAAGAACAGGAGGAATGTGAACCTTTAAATGAGGATCACACTATTGATCTCACTTCTCTGTTGGTAGCGGCGTTGTCACTTGAGCTACCTCAAACTCCTCTTTGTGATGATGATTGCAAAGGTCTTTGTTCGGGGTGTGGTGCTAACCTTAATTATGAAGAGTGCACGTGTGATAAAAGCGAAGTAGAAGAAGATTTCCACGAGAACCCGTTTGCAGTTCTTAAGAATCTCAAATTTGATGACGAATAAAGACAAGACTGCAAAGCGTTAGCTTGTGATATGTTTTTGACTTCATAAAAATTTTTCTTGCTATTTGAATCTATCGTGTTTACAATGTTTTTTCGCGTGATTGCAACTAACAGGTTTTAACCTGCATCATAGAAGGAGATTAATCATGGCAGTGCCAAAGCGTAAAACCGGTCGTGCTCGTACTCATGCACGCAGGAGCGAAAACGATAAAATCGCTTCACCTTCTCGTTCTGTATGCCCACAGTGCGGTGAAGTAAAACTTCCTCATCGTGTATGCCCTAATTGTGGCTTCTATCGTGATCGTGAGGTTATTCAGACCGCTTAGTGCATGCCTTGTTGGTGAATGGTACCCCCGGCGCTGACCGGGGGTTTTTTATATAAGCGGTTTATGACAAGTCCCCACTAAAGGAGATACGATGTCTGAGAAAGTAGTTATTGCTGTAGATGTACTCGGAGGCGATTTTGGGCCTCAGGTTGTTCTTCCTGGCATTGAACAAGCCCTTGAAGAAGACGAAAATCTCGAAGTTATTGCTTGCGGTCCTAAGGATGTAGTAGTTCCTTTTGCTGAAGCGCATGATCGCGTGCGTGCTCAGGCGACTACTGAAGAAATTACCATGGACGAGCATCCAGCTCAGGCGGTGCGTAAGAAGAAGGATTCCAGTTTAGTGGTTGGAAACCGTCTGGTGAGCGAGGGCGTTGCAGGTGGCTTTTTCTCAGCAGGATCTACAGGTGCCTGTCTTGCTGCTGCCACGTTAGTAGTAGGCCGCATTAAAGGCGTTGCTCGTCCTGCGCTCTGCACAATTTTGCCTTCTCCCTCTAAGCCTGTTGTGATGTGTGACGTAGGAGCTAATGCTGATTGCAAGCCTGCCTATTTAGTTCAGTTTGCCCAAATGGCAATTCCGTATGCAGAAAAAGTTGTTGGTATTACGGAACCTAAAGTTGCCTTGCTTAATATCGGCGAAGAAGAAACTAAAGGCTCGAAATTCGCACAAGAAGCCCATGCGCTTTTGCGTGAATCAGTACCAGAATTTGTGGGGAATGCAGAAGGGCGCGATCTTCTAACCGGGGAATTTGACGTTATTGTTACTGATGGATTTACGGGAAATGTTTGCTTGAAAACCATTGAAGGTGCGGCAAGTGTTCTCTTTAAGAGTATCAAAGATGTGATGATGGCTTCTCCGGTAAGTAAACTGGGTGCTCTTGCGCTGAAGGGTGGTTTGAGCGATCTCAAAAACAATCTTTCCGCCGATGAATATGGTGGTGCTCCGATTTTAGGGGTTAAGGGCGCTTGTTTGGTTGGCCATGGTTCATCAAATGAAACTGCAATTAAAAACGGAATTTTAGTAGCTGCGCGCACGGTTCGTTTGGATGTTTCAGGAATAATTGCACAAACGGTATCAACGGCACAATAGGTTAGCTACAATCAGGTAGGTACCCCCTATAACCTGATGTTTTAGAGGATAAGAACCTTTAAGGTATCAGATAGGCTTGAATACGTTGCTTATTTAGCATGAGGTAGGTAGTTGCCAGGAAGTGCGTTGTTGCTTTTTGGCAACTATTTAATCGGACAAAGTTCGGTAACAGTACCAAAACAAAACGATACTTTTGGTACTGAAGGTTTTGAGATAGTAGAGTGATAGGAAACGGTGAAAGAACAACCACAACATACTGAAAAGCTCAATCGAGCACAAGAAATATTGGGTTATACGTTTTCAGATCGTTCTTTGCTTCTCGCGGCGCTTACTCATCCTTCTGCAGCGGAAGGCCATTCTATTTCTGATTCGTATGAACGACTCGAGTTTTTAGGCGATAGCATTTTAGGAGCTATTGTTTCTTATGAAGCATTCCACGCCTATCCTGATCTCAATGAAGGCGGGCTTACTCGTATCAAGGTTTCTTTGGTTTCGGGCGCCTCTCTTTCTAAAGTGGCAAGTGATTTAGGTATTGCTGATGTAATCTTCTTTGGTTCCTCTGAACGGGGGACAGGCAGACGTGGCTTGCATTCTGCTTTAGAAAATGTTTATGAGTCACTGGTTGCTGCATTGTATTTAGATGGTGGTTTAGCTCCCGCGATCGCTTTTGTTAAACGTACTTTGATCGTGCGCATGAGCGCAGACATGGCAAAGGAACCTGAGAATCCAAAGAGCGTTTTACAAGAACGATTGCAAGAAGATGGTATTACTCCTACGTATCGCCTGGTCGAAACACAAGGCCCTCCTCATGATAGGACCTTTGTGACGCAAGTTTTCGTTGGCGTCCAGTCCATTGCTCGTGGTGTGGGACGTACGAAAAAAGAATCCGAAAGCCAGGCGGCAAAATCTGCTCTTGAGGTGCTAAGTTCCTTTTTTGAAGCAAAAGATTCGAAGGATAAAAAACGCAAGGCAGATGCTCGTGCTGCAATAAAGGCAGCAAAAGCCGAAGAAAAAGCACGTCGCCAAGCGGCTCAGCGTGCTAAGAAGCAGAAAAAACAACAACAGCAATAAGGGGCGTCTCGTGTATCTGAAGTCGCTTACCTTAAAAGGTTTTAAGTCTTTTGCTGATCGTACCGTGATGAAGTTTGAGCCAGGGGTTGCCGCTATTGTGGGGCCAAACGGTTCAGGTAAATCCAATATTTCGGATGCGGTTCTATGGGTTTTAGGCGAACGCAATGCAAAGAATCTTCGCGGTCAGTCGATGGAAGACGTCATTTTTGCGGGATCTTCAGCTCGAAAACCTGTTTCGGTAGCTGAAGTAGAGCTGCTGCTTGATAATTCCGACGGAACGTTGCCTGTTGACTTCAGTGAGGTTTCGATTGGGCGACGTATGTATCGCAGCGGCGAGAGTGAATACCTTATTAACGGTAATGTCGTTCGCCGCATGGATGTTTTGGATATTCTCCACGATTCAGGTTTAGGTACGGGGACCAATTCTATTATTTCGCAGGGCAATTTAGATTCGGTACTTTCCTCTCGCCCTGAGGACAGACGTGCACTTATTGAGGAAGCTGCAGGAATCCTTAAACATAAGGAGCGTAAAGCAAAATCTGAACGTAAACTTGCTCAGATGGATGCCCATCTTGATCGAGTGCATGACATTACGGCAGAAGTGGAGCGACAGCTTAAACCTCTTGAGAGAAAAGCGCGCAAAGCGCGGACATATGAAGCTCTTTCTGTGGAAATGAAAGAGCTTAAACTTCAGCTTGCGGTCGACGATTTGCGTTGCTTACAGAAGCAATGGGACGATACCTTACTAAAGGAAAAAACCCTCACTTCTGAACAGCTTCAGGTAAAAGAAGAATTGGAAGTTGCTGAAAAGGCACTTGATGATCTTCAGCAAACACTGCATGATCGAGGAAGCAAAGAGCTTGAGCTTAACGAGCGATATCGTCGTGCACAAGCTTCTTTTGAACGACTAAACTCTACCGCAATGCTCGTAAGGGAAAAGCGTTCTCATTTTTTGTCGGAAACAGAGCGCTTAACGCGATCGGTTGAAGAAAGTCGTCTTCGTCGTAGTGCGGCAGAAAAAGAGTTAGAGCAAGCTCACGATGCCGCAGTAGTCGCTCAAAAAGAATATACCCAAGCAGAAGAAACGCTGACACGTCTTGAAAGCGAGCATAAAGCGCAAACGGGACAGCGAAATGCCCTTCGCAAAAAAATCGACACTTTGATGTCTGAGCAACGTGGCCTTGTCCATCGTCAAGAAACTATCCAAGCAACGCAGGAGGCACTGCGGGAGAACTTATCTGAAAAACGTGCTCGTGCACAGGTGATCGATGTACAGGTTGCTGATGCACAAAAACGTTTGGATTCTGCGCAAACGCAAGCTGCAGAATTGCAGCACGTTTTTGAGGAACTCTCAAAACAGCACGAGCATCTACAAGAACAAGAAACCTCTGCGCGTAACAGCTTGAATACTCTTGTTGTAAAACGCGACCAGGGGCGTTCTAATCTGGATGCTGCTCGTGAAGCATATACTCATGCTTCTGCCGAACGTACCGCACTTGAAGAGTTGGAGAGGGCTTCAGAATCGGCGAACCCACTCTTGGCCCATGTTCTTGATTCGCGTGCTAACCTTGCCCCTGATTCAAAAGTGCTTTCGCATGTAATAAAGGCGCCATCAAAATTCGACGGACTCCTAGAGATGCTTTTAGGTGACGATGTATATGCCCTTATCACCTCAAAAGCTTCGGAAGCTATCTCTTTGGGTCGTCAAGCGCTCGACTGTCAAGCGTATGGTGCTGCAAGCATTTTTACCTGTGAACATACTGCAGCTTTTTCAAACAAAGAAAACCTTTCTAAGGACAGCCAAGAGGAATACCGCCCCGAGAAGGGTTCTCGCTTAATTGATGAATTAGAAATTGATCCAAAGTATCGCGCGTTGCTCGAAACGTTTTTAGGTGATGTGTATGTGGTTGATACTCTCGCCGATGCTTTAGAGGCACAACGGCAAGATACTAAAGCTTCTCATAGATTTATATCTCTCGATGGTGCAATTGTGTATCCTCAGGGCAAAATAGGTGTTTCAAGGAAGTCTGAAGAGGATCAAAAAAATAGTGCACTTTCACGGAGGAGAGCGCTCAATCAGGCTCGTCAAACTGAACGAGATTTACAAGAAACCTATGAGCGAATTCAAGCAGAAAATAAAACACTTGAAGAAGAACTGCGCAAAGCTCAAACGGAATCTCTAAAACTTACTGAAGCGCTTGCGAGCAGTAAAGGTCGGTGTGAGTCAGCCGAAAGAGACGCAATACAGTCTGCTCAAAGTGTTGCTGAGTTTAAAAATGAGCTCACTGAACTTCTTCGTGAGCAACAAGCAAACGAAGCGTTTCTTGCAAAGGCCCAACCGGATTCTGACGAATTGGAAAAAGAGCTTGCTGAGGTTTTGGCAAAGCTTGAGCTCAATAAAGAAGAAGTTTCACAAGTTGAAAAATCACTTTCTCCTTTGCGCCGCACTATAGTAAGTCTTTCGGAAAAATTAAGTGACGCTCGTTTAGAGTCTGCTCGTTTATCGGAGCGTTTAGCGTACGCTTTGCGAATGGAGCAGACAAGAAGCCAAGAGATATCTTCCTCGACAAAAGAAGATGAACGGGCGTATCGTCGGATCGCAATAGCCCGAGGAGCAAGCCAGCGAGCTGATGCGCTCCTAGCAACCCTCGCTTCGCTTTCTGATGCTGCTTCGCTTGTTTCGCTTCGTTTGGAGCAGGAATCCCAAACTGAGCAAAACGCTTCTCGAGAACTGCATGACAACATTGCTAAAGCAACTCAAACATCGCGTGAAGTTCGCGAGCGTTTTGATGGATGCAGTGCAAAACTTGCAGAGGTCCGCATAGAAAAGGGCCGTTTGGAAATACAGGTGGATGCAGGAATCAAAGCTATTGTTGAAGATTGTGACACTTCACTCGAGCAAGCTCTTAGTCTGGAGGCGCTGCAGGATCGTAGTGTAGTTGAAGAGCATTGTGCTTCTCTTGAGCGTCGTATCAAAAATATGGGCACTATCAATCCTGATGCCGCTCAGGAATATGAAGAGGTTAATAAACGTTTCCAGTATTTATCCGCTCAGCTAGAAGATATGCGTTTGGCGCGTAGATCGCTTGCGCGTATTGTTTCGGTAATTGACGAACGAATGCGCAACGACTTTATAACTACCTTTGAGCAGGTAAATGATAACTTCTCTGAGATATTTTCAACGCTCTTTCCGGGTGGTCAGGCGCATTTATCATTGGTCGATCCCGACGATTTGGAACATACAGGTGTTGATGTTCATGCGCAGCCGGTAGGAAAACGCGTAAAGAAAATGTCTTTACTTTCAGGTGGCGAAAAATCAATGACGGCAATGGCGTTGCTGTTTGCGGTTTATCGCATTCGCCAAACCCCGTTTTATATTTTGGACGAGGTTGAAGCGGCGCTTGACGATACTAATCTGCGTCGTTTGATTGCCTACCTAGAAGTTATTCGCGATCAAACTCAGTTCATTATGATTACTCACCAACGTCGCACCATGGAATCAGCAGATATACTATATGGTGTTTCCATGCAGGCTGACGGCATTACTAAAGTGATAAGTCAAAAGATAGATAACGCAATGCGCAAGGAGGGCTAAATGGGCTTCTTTGAGAAAATAAATGCGGGATTGTCGCGTTCTCGAGAGCGTTTAAAGGAGCAGATGAATATTCTGCTTGATCGTGGTCCTGATGTTGATGAGGATTTTTGGGAAACGCTCGAAGAAACTCTTATTCTTGCTGATCTGGGAGCCAGTGCTGCCGATGAGATTGTTGAAGAATTGCGTGATCAAGCTCGCCGTAAGGCATTGCCTGATGCTTATGCCGTTTTTGATATGCTTACCGAGCAAATTGCCTCAACCTTTACTCCTGCAGAGGAAGATGTTTTCGAAAAGAATCCCTCGTTGGTTCTTTTTGTGGGGGTAAACGGTTCAGGAAAAACTACTACGGTTGGTAAAGTGGCGGCAGCTGCCCACGAGAAGGGCAGGAAGGTATTGCTTGGGAGTGCAGATACTTTTCGCGCAGCAGCGATTGAACAGTTGGAAGTTTGGGCACAGCGTGCTGAGGTTGAAATCGTAAGCCGTGAGCGTGGTAGTGACCCAGCAAGCGTTTGCTATGAAACGATAGAGCGTGCAGAAAAGGCAGGCTCGGATTTGGTGTTGATAGACACCGCAGGACGTCTTCATACTTCCAATGATCTTATGCGCGAACTCCAAAAAGTCGTTAATGTTGTACGCAAACGTTCTTCGATTCCTGTTTCAACGCTTTTGGTAGTAGATGCGACTACTGGTCAAAATGGTTTGCAGCAAGCTCGAGAGTTTGATAAAGCGCTCGATTTGGATGGGGTAGTTCTTACAAAGCTCGACGGTACTGCGAAAGGTGGTATCGCGCTTGCTATATCTCATGAACTTGAATTGCCTATCTGCAAGATTGGCGTAGGCGAGGGAATAGACGATTTGCAGGATTTTGATGCGCATGATTTTGCGCGTGCATTGATAGGAGACATGACCGATGTTCGATAATCTCTCCGATAAGCTTCAGTCGGTATTCAGCGGCCTTCGTAGCAAGGGTCGTTTAAATGAAGAAGACATTGATGCAGCTATGCGCGAAATTCGCATGGCACTTTTGGAAGCTGACGTTAACTTCAAGGTTGTAAAGTCGTTTATCAAGCGGACCAAAGAGCGTTGTCTGACGGCAGAAATCATGGACTCTTTGACTCCAGCTCAAAATGTTATCAAGGTTGTTCTTGATGAGTTGACTGAACTTCTTGGACGCGAAGAGGCGCCGTTAAAGCTTTCCAGCCGTATTCCTAACGTAATCATGTTGGTTGGCCTGCAGGGCTCTGGTAAAACTACGGCAGCGGCAAAGCTTGCTTATTTACTAAAAGGAAAAAATCATAATCCACTTTTAGTTGCCTGCGACGTATATCGTCCTGCAGCTGCTGATCAATTGCAGACGCTTGGTGATGAAATGGGCATTCGCGTCTATCGTGGAGAAGGAAAGGATCCCGTTAAGATTGCAAAAGAGGGCGTTCGAGATGCGATCGATTCACTGCGCGATGTGGTGATTGTAGATACGGCAGGTCGTTTACATGTAGATGACGAAATGATGGAAGAAGCTCAGGCAATTAAAGCTGCGGTTGAACCAGATCAAATCTACATGGTTGTTGACGCTATGACTGGTCAGGACGCGGTAAATGTCGCAAAAGCTTTTGCTGATCGAGTTGATTTTGATGGCGTCATTATGTCTAAGATGGACGGCGATGCGCGTGGCGGTGGCGCACTCTCTATCAAGCAGGTAACAGGAAAGCCGATTTCTTTCATATCGTCGGGAGAAAAACCAGATTCTTTAGAAGAGTTCCATCCGGATCGTATGGCAAAACGAATCCTTGGCATGGGTGACGTTGTTAGCATTATCGAAACTGCTTCAAAATTAAAGGCAGAAGAAATTGAGGAAGAAGAAGCTGAGCGCATGGCACGCGGCAATTTGACCTTAAACGACTTCTTGCTTATGAAGCAGCAGGTTAACAAAATGGGTGGCATTCAGAAGCTGGTAAGCGCTCTGCCTGGTGGCGATAAAGCTATGCGTGAAGGTCAAGTCAACGAACATGCTCTTGACGATATGACCGTCATTATCAGTTCAATGACTAAGCGTGAACGCGAGCATCCTGAAATTCTAAACGGTTCTCGAAAGGCTCGTATTGCTGCAGGTGCAGGCGTTAAGGTGTACCAAGTAAATCAATTGCTTAAGCAATTTAGTGAAACTAAAAAAATGGTTCGTCGCATGATGGATCAGCAGGAAGCCGCCTATGCCCGAAAGGGTAAGAAAGGCAAAAAAGGTAAGAAGGGAAAGAACAGCAAACGAAGGATGGGAGTTCCTGGTATGGCGGGACTTTCCATAAAGGATATGAAGAAGATGCAAGACATGATGAGTGGTCTTGATGATTCTTCGTCTAAGAGGTAATATCAATAATTGCTGTTTTGCGACTCGGAAGAGAGAAGTTTCCGCACAGTCGCGTGTTAAGTATTAGAAGGAGTACAACTCGATGGCAGTCAAGATCCGTCTCGCCCGTCACGGCGCTAAAAAGGCACCTTATTATCGTATCGTAGTAGCTGATTCTCGCGCTCGTCGCGATGGTCGCTATATTGAGCAGGTTGGCACCTATAATCCTGTTACCACTCCTGCAGCGGTAACTATTGACCTCGAAAAGGTTGACAAGTGGGTTGCAAACGGCGCTCAGCCTACTGACACGGTAGCTCGCCTCATTGAGGCAGAACGCAAGAACGCGTAAATCATGGCGGAATTCCGCGAAGATATTGCTAACTTGGTAGAAGCCTTGGTCGTTCCGCTTGTGGACGATCCCGATGCTGTTGAAATTACTTCAACGGATACTGAAGAAGGCGCTCTTTTGGTAGAGATTAGTGTTGCCGACGAAGATGCTGGCAAAGTAATTGGTCGCCAAGGGCGTGTAATTAAGGCTATTCGCACCTTGTGTCGCGCAGCTGGTTCGCGCAACGGCGCTGCCGTTGAGGTAGAAATTATTGATTAAGGTCCCCTAAGATAATGGGTTCCTGGACGAACATTGCTGCGCTTCTTAGCGCTAAAACAAAAGAAGGAGGACTTTCTGTCAAACCGACGGAGGGTCTTCCTTTTTTGCTAACCGAAGGTCTTGAGGTTACTTTTGTTCCGCCTCTTTTGCGTTTTCCTCGTTCTTCTAAAGTAAAGCGTGTTGAAAATCCTTCTCCAGGTAAATACTTGGTGTATTTTGAGGATATTGATTCACGCAATGACGCGGAGTTATTAGAAGGGCATTTTTGCCTCGTTAGAAACAGCGATCTTCCTGAGAACTTTGACATTTCAGATGATCGCAAAATAGCCGGATTCGCTGTTTGTGACGAAGTGCAAGGATTCCTTGGTAGGGTTGTTCGCATAGAGGAAAATCCCGCACATCCTTTATTAGTGGTCATGCGAGAAGAAGATGCTTCTTCGATACAAGGTCAATCTTTCGAAGATCAAACTAACCTTCAAGATTCTGACAACAATAATGCAGCATACACAGAAGTGCTTATTCCGCTTGTTGATGCATTCGTGGTGGATATCGATGAGAATGCATGCGTAATAAAGGTTTCGTTGCCTGATGGTTTGCTTGATTTATAGGAGTATTCATTCATGAAAATAGAAACCCTCTCAGTGTTTCCGCATTGTTATGACTCTGTCATGAATGAATCGATGATGCGCATTGCTCAGGAAAAAGGATACCTTGATTTCACTGCTCATGATTTACGAGATTGGACTCACGACAAGCACCGCACTACCGATGATGAACCATACGGTGGTGGCCAGGGTCTTGTAATGAAATGCGAACCAATCTTTGAAGCATGTGATGATCTTTTTGCTCAATCAGAAGAAAAACCTTATGTTATTTTTCTTTCTCCTACCGGTGAAGTATTTAATGATGCACTTACTTTGGAGTTAGCTCGTAAGCCCCATTTATTTTTTATCTGCGGCCATTATGAGGGAATAGATGAGCGTGTTTATTCTCTTGCAGATAAGGTGATTTCAATTGGTGATTATGTTCTTACAAGCGGCGAGCTTGCTTCGATGGTAGTGATTGATGCGGTGGTTCGTCGTATCGATGGAGTACTTGGCGATGAAGGCAGTTCGGTGGATGAGAGTTTCTACGATGGATTGTTGGAGTATCCGCAATACACGAGACCTGCTGAATATCGTGGAATGAAAGTGCCTGATGTTTTGCTTTCAGGGCACCACGCTAAAATTGCTGAGTGGAGAAGAGAGCAGAGTTTAATTCGCACCAAGCGTTGGCGACCCGATTTATTGGAGAACGCTAATATTAGTGCATCTGAGCGAAATTTTCTTGATTCTCTTGGAGACTGAGAGCTTGCAGCGTCAACTTTGTCTTAATATGGGAGAACTATCAAAATAATTACTTGTTTCTTTTGGAAATAAATAACTGTTTACTTTTATTGGAAGATGGTAATGAGAAAGGATGAGGCTTTGTGGATTCCGGACAGCACGCTACAAGGCGACAGCCGGGCATCTTGAGGCGATTTCTCAGCTTTGTTATATGCATAGCAGTGGTACTTGCTGCGGCATGGGGAATTAGAACCTATGTAGTGGAACCGTTTGAGGTTCCTTCAGCTTCAATGGAAACAACCATCATGACAGGTGATAGGTTATTTGCTGAAAAGGTAAGTTATCATTTTACCGATGTTCAACCAGGCGATATCGTAGTCTTTTCTGATCCTCAGGTTCCGTCTCGTGTGTTGGTGAAGCGTGTTATTGCTACTGAAGGACAAACGGTTTCAATGTCCGGTGGCACTCTTTATATTGATGGCGTAGCACAAAGCGAGCCCTATGTTACGGGTGAGACGTATCCGCTCTCACAAACAGCTGGTAACGTATCGATAAGCTATCCCTATGTGGTTCCAGAAGGCGAAGTATGGGTGATGGGTGACAATCGTGAAAACTCATCAGACTCTCGCTATTTTGGCTCTATTGATGAAGACACCATTTTTGGTAAAGCGATACTAACGTATTGGCCGCTTGATCGAATTGGTCTTTTATAGTCAAAGGTATACAGTCGCGTTCAATTTGATAAAGGAGTTTTAATGACTAATCTCGCATCAGACGCATCTGATTTGCGTGCTTCTGACGTGCTGACCTTTCAGGATATGATCCTGTCTCTTCAGCGCTATTGGGCTAATTTGGGCTGTGTAATTATGCAGCCTTACGACAACGAAGTTGGTGCGGGTACGTTCCATACCGCTACCACTTTACGCAGTTTAGGTCCTGATACGTGGAAAACTGCCTATGTTCAACCGTGTCGTCGCCCTGCAGATGGTCGTTATGGTGAAAATCCAAACCGAATGCAGCATTATTATCAGTTCCAGGTTCTTTTGAAGCCTTCTCCTGACAATGTTCAGGATTTATACCTTAATTCTTTGCGTACTATTGGTATTGATCCCGAAAAACATGACATCCGTTTTGTTGAGGATGACTGGGAGAGCCCAACACTTGGTGCTTGGGGTCTTGGCTGGGAAGTCTGGCTCAATGGCATGGAAGTAACGCAGTTTACCTACTTCCAGCAAGTTGGTGGATTCGAATGTAGGCCCGTTCCTTCTGAAATAACCTACGGTCTTGAACGTTTAGCGATGTATATCCAGGGAGTGGATTCCGTTTACGATCTTATATGGGCACGTGGGGATGATGGCAGTGTCTTCACGTACGGCGATGTGTTCTTGGAAAACGAACGTGAGTTTTCTGCCTATAACTTTGAGATTGCTGATACCGATTTGCTTTTCGGCGAGTTTGATCGCTACGAGGCTGAGTGCAAACGAGTTCTTGAAGCAGGTCTTCCGCTTCCTGCATACGATTACGTTCTTAAGTGTTCGCACGCCTTTAACTTGCTCGATGCACGTGGTGTCATCAGCGCAACTGAACGTATGGCGTATATCTTACGTGTTCGTACTATTGCAAAAGCTTGTTGTGCTTCGTATTTGGAGCATGTTGTTGGTGTTAAACCCGCTCAAGATGAAAAAGGAGAATAGGAATGTCACAGCAGAGTCTTGCTTTTGAAATCGGTACTGAGGAAATTCCTGCCTTTGATTTATCTAACGCGGTTAAACAGCTCCAAACTCTTGCACCACGTCTGTTAGATGAAGCCGCGATTCCTCATGGCGAAACTGAAGTGTATTCTTCTCCTCGTCGTTTAATAGTGGTGGTTCATGATATTCCTGAAGCGACGGAAGAAAAAAACGAAGTATTTAAGGGCCCCTCAGCAAAGATTGCTTTTGATGAGGAGGGCAATCCCACCAAGGCTGCTCAAGGCTTCGCTCGCGGTAAAGGAATAGATCCCTCTGAATTGGTAGTTGAAGAGGGCTATGTGTATGCACGTACCCATACGCCTTCTGTTCAGGTATCAAGCTTATTATCGAATGTGCTTGAAGGTATCGTTCGTGGTATTTCGTGGCCAAAATCCCAGAGGTGGGGAAGCGAATCGGAGTATTTTTCTCGTCCTATTCGTTGGTTTGTTGCCCTTTTTGGTTCGGAAGTGGTTCCGTTTACTTTTGCTGGCTTATCAGCGAATCGCTTGACCTACGGTCATCGGTTTTTAGCACCTGGACCATTTTCGGTAGCAAATGCAGATGAATTAGTTTCTACGGTTCGAAAAGCATTTGTGGTTCCTTCAGAGAGGGAACGCGAAGAAGTTATTCGCGAAGGTGTTTCTGAGATTGAGCAGAAAACTGGTTTCCATGCCGTTTTGCCACCAAAAACGTTAGTTGAGGTAGTCAATTTGGCTGAGTATCCTTCTGCTTTAATGGGTACTTTTGACGAGGAATTCCTGCAGGTTCCTGAAGAGATTATCGTGGATGCCATGTTGATGCATCAACGCTATTTCCCTCTGTATGATAACGATAATAAGTTGACCAACCGTTTTATCGTGGTGGGCAATGGTGATCCTTCATGTGCCGAGACCATCATTGATGGTAATGAACGTGTGGTGCGCGCTCGTTTATACGATGCAAAATTCTTCTATGATGAAGATTTGAAAAAACCACTTGAATCATATGTGGATCAACTCGCACAGGTAGTTTTCCAGGAAAAACTGGGAACAATGCTTGATAAGACTAACCGAATTGGGGGACTTGCAGAGCATTTAGTAAGCGATGCTAGTCTTACGGGTCAAGATGCTTTGGATGCTCTTCGTGCTGCTAAGCTTTGTAAGGCTGACTTGGTAACCAGTGCAGTAATAGAGTTTACTTCAGTCCAGGGCGTAATGGGTTCCTACTACGCGTTGGCTTCTGGGGAAACTTCGCAGGTTGCTCAGGCGATCGAGCAGCATTATCGACCTCGTTTTGCTGGCGATGAAGTTCCAGAAACTTTGGTTGGCAAAGTGGTAGCACTCGCTGACAAACTTGATACTATCTGTGGACTCTTTGCGGTAAATCAAGGCCCAAGCGGCTCCTCTGATCCTTTTGCGCTTCGTCGCAGTGCTATCGGTATTGTTGCTATTCTTTCGGGAGACAATCCGCTTCCCATCAGCTTGATATCAGCAATAGATGCTTCATTGGATTTATATGCTAAGGCGGGAATTCAGTTTGATGCGACCGCAGTTCGTAGTGAGGTTATTGACTTCTTCATTACTAGAACGCGTGTGATGTTGCGTGATAGCGGCAAAGGCCTTGATGCGATTGATGCTGTTTTGGCGGCGGGAGTACAAGAGCCTCTTGAACTTATCCATCGTGTAGAGGCTCTCGAACAAGCACGTAGTAATGAGCCTGATACCTTTGAAAATCTTGCTACCGCTTATGCTCGTGCCAATAACTTGCGTGATCCCAACCTGGGAAACAACGTCGATGAAAGTTTGTTGAGTGAAGTTGAGCATGCGCTCTCATGTGCGGTTGTACAAGCTGAAAACAGGGTAGCTTTGGCTCTTGAAGCCGACAATTATGCTGATGCGCTAAACGAGCTTGCTGCGTTGCGCGCACCGATCGATTTGTTCTTTGAACGTGTGATGATTATGGACGAAGATCAGGCTCTTCGCGAAAATCGCCTCAGGCTTCTTAATCGCTTTGTGGGAGTTTTTACCAACGTGGCTGATTTTTCGTTACTTTCAAAATAGCGTTTTATCATGCGGCCCTTGCATAGAGGGCCGCTTTTTGGTTCTGTAGAGTTTTGTAGAGGAAGGAGAATAATGCAAAAATGGATTTTGCAAGGTAAAAGCTCCAAAACATTGCCTACGGTCCATATTGTGTCTGATTCGGTTGGAACAACTGCGCAGGGGCTCGTGCGTGCAGCTGCGGCATGTTTTGAGGTGTTCGATCCTGCGATTGAAATTCTTCCACGAGTAAGTTCTGAAAAAGAAATGATTTCAGAAATCGATGCTCACGTGTCGCTTCATCGTCGTATCGGAGAACATCCTTTCGTTCTCTTTTATACGTTGGTTTCTCCTGCTATGCGGCAGGCTCTTCAGGAATATATAGACAAGAACAGCGACATTATTATTGCGGTTGATGCTATGAGCCAAGCGCTTGATGCCTTAACTCAAGCATCAGGTCAGGATCCTATCGCTAAGCCGGGAAAAATTCATTCCGTAAATGAATATTATTTCCGCAGAATTGATGCGATGGAATTTACTATTTCGCATGACGATGGTCGTAATCCCCAAGATCTTACGAAGGCTGATATTGTATTGATTGGGGTGTCTCGTTCGTCGAAAACTCCTCTTTCGATTTATCTTTCACAGATGGGGTATAAGGTGGCAAATGTGCCGCTCGACCCTCAATCTGATCCGCCTAAAGAGATTTTCGAAGTTGATCCAACCCGTTTATTTGGTCTCATAATTTCCGCGGAAATTTTAGCTGATATTCGCAAGAAACGCCTCGGAAAAGCTACTAATGTGGCTGCTTCTTATGCAGATTTGGAGTGTGTTTATCAGGATTTAGAATCTGCTCGTGCTCTTATGAGAAAGCTCGGTTGTATAGTTATTCGTACCGACAACAGGGCAATCGAAGAAACAGCACAAGAGATTTTGCGGTATTATGAGAATGCTCACCCACAATTGGATTAGTGCGCGTGAGGAAGAAAAGTTTAATCTAAGGAGAACATGGTGACTGACCAAGTAAAGCGCGTCTATGCTTTCGGTAAGGACGCAAATGGTAAGAACGTTACTGAAGGCAACACCAACATGAAGGCCATTCTTGGTGGTAAGGGCGCAAACCTTGCTGAAATGGCAAACATCGGCCTTCCTGTCCCTCCCGGATTCACTATTTCTTGCCAGACTTGCATGGAGTATGCAAACTCCGACAATACCTGGCCTGAGGGAGTTCTGGACACTATTGAAGAGTATCGTGAAGATCTCGAAGCCCGTATCGGTAAAAAGATTGGTGACCCTGAAGATCCACTGTTGGTTTCCGTTCGTTCTGGTGCACCAATGTCAATGCCCGGCATGATGGACACCGTATTGAATCTGGGTCTCAACGATAAATCTATTCACGGCTTAATCAAGCAGACTGAGAATCCTCGCTTTGCATGGGACTCCTATCGTCGCTTTATTCAGATGTTCTCTAACGTAGTAATGGGTCTTGATGGTGACCTGTTTGAAAATGCGATCAACATCATGAAGCGTGACCGTGGTGTTGAATCAGATACCGATCTTACGGCTGAAGATCTTGAGCAGCTCGTAGAGGTATTCAAGGGTATTTTCACGGATAACGTAAGCGCAGAAGAATATCCTTCACTTGTCGTTGATGGCAAAGTTCAGTTCCCTCAAAATCCAGACATTCAACTTCGCTTGGCTATCGAGGCAGTATTTGGCTCTTGGAATAATCCTCGTGCAATCCTGTATCGTAAGCAGAACAAGATTTCTGATGATTTGGGCACTGCGGTAAATGTTCAGTCGATGATTTTCGGCAACAAGGGCAATACTTCTGCTACGGGTGTTGCATTTACTCGTAATCCTGCAACAGGTGAAAAGGAATTCTACGGCGACTACTTGGTAAACGCTCAAGGCGAAGACGTAGTAGCAGGTATTCGTAACACCAGCCCTATTTCTGATCTTAAGCATGTGGAAGGCCTCGAAGAGGCAGGGCGTGAACTCGAAGAGGGATTCACTATTCTCGAGAATCACTTCCGTGATATGTGCGACATCGAATTCACTATCGAGCAGGGTAAGCTTTGGATGCTCCAGACTCGTGTTGGTAAGCGTACTGCTCAGGCTGCTCTTCACATTGCTATCGAAATGGAAAAGGAAGGCCTTATCACTAAGGAAGAGGCAGTTCAGCGTGTTGACCCTGAACAGCTCGATCAGCTTCTTCACCCACAGTTTGACACGAAGGCCGAATACGATGTGGTTGCAAAAGGCTTGAACGCATCTCCTGGTGCTGCAGTGGGCGAGGCCGTATTCTCTTCTGAAGCTGCTGTTGAAGCAGCAAAGGAAGGTCGCAAGACCGTTTTGGTACGCTGGGAAACTACTCCCGATGACCTTGCTGGCATGATTGCTGCAGAGGGCATCTTGACCTCTCATGGTGGTAAGACTTCTCATGCAGCTGTTATTGCTCGTGGCATGGGTGCTCCTTGCGTATGTGGTGTAGATACCTTAAAGATTGATGCTGAGGCAAAGCAGGCAGCTATTGCTGGTACCGATATCGTGATCAAGGAAGGCGATATGATTTCCTTGGACGGTACTACAGGCATTGTTGTTCTGGGCGCTGTTGAGCTTGTTGAGCCTGAGATGGCAGGCGATCTTGATACTATTCTTGAGTGGGCAGACGAATTCCGCACCATGGGTGTTCGCGCTAATGCTGACAATCCTGAGGATGCAGCAACTGCTCGCAAGTTTGGTGCACAGGGCATTGGTCTTTGCCGTACCGAGCATATGTTCTTGGGCGATCGTAAGCAGATCATTCAGACCTTTATCTTGAATGAAGATGAAGCAGTTCGTGAAAAGGCAGTAGACGATCTGTTCAAAGCTCAGACTGGTGACTTCTTGGGTATGTTCAAGGCAATGGATGGTTATCCAGTTATCGTTCGTTTGCTTGACCCACCACTGCATGAGTTCCTTGAGAGCGCACGTTCTTTGGATGTTGAAATTGCTCGTCTTGAGGCATCTGGCGGCGATCCTGATGTGATCGAGAAGAAGCGTCAGCTTATGGAGCAGATCGACGGCATGAGCGAGCAGAATCCTATGTTGGGTCTTCGTGGCTGCCGTTTGGCAATCAAGTTCCCTATTCTTCCTGAAATGCAGGTTCGCGCTATTGCAACTGCTGCTGCTCAGTTGAAGAAGGAAGGTCTTGATCCTAAGCCTGAAATCATGATTCCTCTGGTTTCTGTTGTTCCTGAACTTGCAAAGCTTCGTGAACTTGCTGAAAAGATCATTGCTGAGGTTGCAGAAGAGCAGGGTGTCGAGCTTGAGATTCCTGTTGGTACCATGATCGAGCTTCCTCGTGCTGCAGTTACGGCTGATGAAATTGCAACGCAGGCAGACTTCTTCAGCTTTGGTACTAACGACCTCACTCAGACCACGTTCGGTTTCTCTCGTGACGACGTTGAAGCTGAGTTTATTCCTCAGTACCTGGCAGAGCGCATTCTCCCATACAATCCTTTCGCAACCGTTGATCCTGGTGTTGCAAAATTGGTTAAGATGGGCGTTGAGCTTGGTCACCAGGGCAATCCAGACATCGTTTGCGGCGTTTGCGGTGAGCATGGTGGCGATCCTGATTCTGTTAAGACCTTCTATGGAATCGGACTCGATTATGTAAGCTGCTCACCTTATCGTGTACCTTTGGCACGTTTGGCTGCTGCTCAGGCTGCTTTGGCAGACAAGTAAACGATTGGTATTACTTGGTAAATTTGCTAAGTAATCAAACAATATGCGTGTATTTAGATGCCCACCAATCGGTGGGCATCTTTTTGCATATTATGTGACGCGCCATTTATGAAAATACAAGTGATTGTGCAACTAAACTTGCAATATGAACGGGCTTTAGTTTTTTAGAGTTGGCTTGAGTTGTGATTGTCTGAGCTTCGGTTTGACTTGATGAAAAACGTGAATTCATTCGCTGGATTCCTTCTAAGCAGCCCGTGCAATAGCACCCAACAAAAACAGTTGAGTATTGTTCTGCGTGTTTGCTTAGTATTTTTTCTTGCTCCTCGAAACTGCACGGTTTAAAAATCGGGTCTTTAAATAAATTTGGTGCAAGTGTTTTATAGCGAGGGGAAGGCTCTTGTAATAGGCTAGATCCACAATAGTCAGAATGTTCATAATTGTTTTCTAATTCAACTATAGAGGCATTCATTTTTTCAAGAATCTCTCGGACCGAAGCTTGAAGGTTTGGGTGATTTCGGGAACGCCAGCAGTCTTGTACGGTAATTTTTTCCTTTTTTAGATCAACCCATGATAGAGGTTTTTTCTTAGTTGGAAAGCTTTCGCATTCAAGTACCACTTCATAGATGCTCTTAAGTTTTACAGAAGGGTTTGATTCTTGCATGATAATTGCGCAGGTGGGGCATACGTAAATTACTGTGTCGTTTGCTTTTGGCGTAGCAAACTCTTTTGAACAGCAACCTAATATGATTGCATCAAGCTGTTCTTTGCAAAAGCGAATCAAGGCTTTACTCGCCTGAGGGTCGTGTTTTGTGAATTTACATCCAGGAAGATAAAACGTTGTCATGCGATCCTATCGTTCGGTATAAAAAACTTACATGGAGTTTAGTAGATCACTTAGTTCGATACAGAGGTGTCGTAAATCTCAGTTTCCTAAAAAGATTCCGATTCCTATACTTCATCCCGCTGTATATCTTCGTTTACCGTAATCCACTATATCGTAGAAAATGTGTACTAATTGTGATAACTTTATGAAGCCATTTATGTTCATAGACTGACTATACAAGTCATTCAAGCTGATTAAACACGAGATTAATTCATATCAATCGGTGTGAAATATCTCTCGAGGGAGGGGATGACATGGTTTTCAAAAAACTGGGGCAGTCACTGCTGATATTGATAGCAGCTTTTGCTCTCGTGATCGGGCTTACGGGTTGCACGGGTGCACTTACTTCGGGTGGATCAAGTTCATCAAATGAGTCGAGTTCTTCCAGCTCGAGTTCGACGTACTCGGATGATGAAAGCACGACTGAGGATGATACTACCCTAGAAGATGACAGCTCATCTTTGCCTGCTAATTCTGGTGCTTCCTCGGAGTATGGCACGCTTGATCCTGATTGGCGTTCCTCTTGCGTTAACGGATATCGAGTTTTTGATGTTTCGGCAGTAGATGACTGGCAAAGTCCACCTCCAGAGGTTCAAGATCTCGTGGATCGTATTGAGGCTCGTTACGATTTGGGGCTAGAGTTTGTTGATGTCAAGGAAGATAGTGGTGGTTGGCGTTACTACTTCCAGGATGCCGATGCTCAAGATGATCCTTATGGAGGCGATTCCCTTTCCATTAAAGTAATGCCGGGAAGTGGAATGTATGCAGCAATGGGTCTCTATTGCGTCGATGCAGATGATGTAGTTGGCGTTTCGGAAATGGTTGCAGAGGTTTTCGGGTTTGATACATATCCAATCGATGAGGTTGCCGATATCTTTAGCGATCCTAATGCTGATGAAGGTTCTCAGAACCATTATGAAGGTGGACCTGTGTACGAATGGGCTTATTGCAAAGATGCCGGGGGAAGTGCCCTTGAAAAAGGCATTTCGTTTGTTGGATTTGCGTTTGCCTAGGCACATTTAGCCTAAAAAATCCAAAAAAGCCGAACACCAACAAGAGTGTTCGGCTTTTAGTTTGTATTCGAGCAAAAAACAAAAGGCGAACTCTCATTTGGAGAGTTC
>FR896033.1 GCA_000435475.1 Cryptobacterium sp. CAG:338
AGCGTACGACCACGAGTCTCTACACCGAAGATTGCCAACCAAATTGCCGTCACGATGATGAGGCAGGAGTTTACCAGGTAAGCACCAATGGTACCAATTGGGGATGCTACGAAGAATGCGATCCACATTGGGCTGAAGATACCACCGAGACGACCAAATGCATTTGCAACACCTGCACCGCGGATACGGCAAGCCGTTGGGAAAGGCTCGGAGAGGTAGATAGCTGCAGTGGTAACAGAGTTGGTGAACGTAAATACGCAAACCAGGAGACCAAAGCCCATGATAAGAGCAACGTTGTCGGTAGGAAGCATTGCCCAAACAGGACCAAGGATTGCTACGGCCAAGTAGGAACCGATGAGGATAACCTTACGGTTTACCTTCTCAACGTAGAAGGTCAGAAGACCAACACCAATTGGAATACCCATCTGCATAACTACGGTGGTCAGGGTTGCCAAAGAGGTGTCGAAACCGTTCGCACGCAAGATGGTAGGAGTCCAAGTGATAACCGTGTAAACGATAACGTTCATGGTGAAGCAAAGAAGCATTGC
>FR896034.1 GCA_000435475.1 Cryptobacterium sp. CAG:338
ATGCCGAATTGTCGTAGCTTACCTGATAGTAGTCTTCGCCCTCTTGGTCGCCTGTGTACTCAGCGTAATAGACGATGGGATAGCCGTCCGAATCATACATGGGCAAATCGCCCGTAAGGGTAACGGAGCCATCATCGTTTTGCGCGAGCGCGAGCTTGCCGTTGTCGATCAGATCCTTGAGGGTAGTTTCCCTTCCCGCCTCCTGACCATCGATCGTAGCGCTGAAGTGGAAATCGCCCGCGTCTTCGTCACCGAAGATGCTCGAGAGATTCTCGCCACCCGTCTTGCCGACGACGGTAAAAGACACCTCGGCAGTGAGCATCTTGTAGACGGTGTCTTCATTGGAATTCTCGCCATCAGTGTAGCCCGGGTAATTGTTGGTGTCGACAATGCGCCAGTGGATAGTCTTGGGATCGCTTGACGTCTCTTCCCATACTGGTTCATCGTTTATGTCAACGTCCTGTTCGCCATTACCATCAGCATCGACTGGTGTGCGCGTAACGATAACTTTCTCAGACGGAAGGTTGCCACTGTTAACTAAGTATGAGTTCACCGAAGGAGCATACGTGTCGAGATTCGCCCAAGCGGGAACACTTGTTGGAGGATTGTTGTTGTACAGACTGTTTTGTGCATCCGTAGTAAACGTTCCATCTGCATTGAGCAAATCGAAATAGTTCTGCCCATCAAGCGAGAACTGGAGCTTATAGCCCGCTTGCAAACTGTTTATAGATGGACGGCTGCCCGAGTTGTTGTCGCACCAGATTATCTGCAGACTTTCGTGAGAGTTAAAAGACTGCAACCGTACGGACGTTTCGGTTTCAAGCGCCGTAAAAGCTTCTCCTTCGCTCTGCGCAGTAACCGAACCATCATCTCCGCCTAAGATACCAAACAGATTATGCGCTGTATTCCATGCATCAAGCACCGCCTGATAGGTAGGCAGTACTAATTCAACCAGACGTTGCGTACCATCTTCTCCTGTCTGAGCAATCCAGAGCTGTTCGGACTCTTTTTCTCCTAAGGAGCTAGAAGCGAGTGAAGCCTCTATGTCAACATAGCCGCGCACCGTAGCTGCCGTATCTTCAGTAGCGGCAGCATCAATAAAAGTGATTTTCAAAACGCCATCTTTTATTTCGGCATTTGCAATTTTTTCGGTTGTTTCGATCCCATCAGCATTAAGGCGAAACACTTCAAGTGAAGCGTTTTCGAAAGATAAGAATGAAGGAAGGGCTGTTTCGATCCAGTCGTCCTTAAGCAAGCCATCCTCTCCAGGAGTAAGCTCGAAGCTTACACGCAGCGTCGCAGGAATTTCAGCAGGTAACTGATTATTTTCCAGCGCGTCAATTTTGTCTGTTTCAACAGCTATTGAAGCGTCAAGCTTGGTGGTATCCAGCTGAGACTGCCAAGCCATAGGATCGCGTTGTTTTTCGGGCTCATCTGCAGATTCATCGGAAGCGGAATTGTCGTTTTGGGAGTTTTCTTCGGAATTATTTTCGCCATCGCTAGGGACATCAGGCAAACCACCTTGATCGTCCTGCCCCGAAGCGCCAGATCCCTCGTCGGATGTGCCCTGATCATTAGGTGATTTTTGACCATCGGACCCATTTTGGGTGTCACCGCTTTGGGTGTTATCATCTGATGGATCTACTGCAGTTGAGGGATACCCCCCCCCGTCAGCGTTTTCTGGGCTTGAGGATTCTCCGTCAGAAGAGCCACTGCTTGTGGCGGCTGAACTATCTGACGTGCTTCCTCCAGACGAATTAGAGCTATCGTCTGAATATTCACTTACCTGAGTAGTTCCACTTGAATCCAAAGGCTCTGCTGAAGCCTGGCTTTCATACGTAAACGCAGTAATAGGTAGCATGGTAAATACCAAAAGTACTGCCATGATTACGTTAAACACTTTATTGCGAGCATCTACTAAAGCTTCTGCCTGAATATAAGGCTGGCTATGCCGCCGTCTGCTAAACGACTTCATGATGGGCCCCTTCCAAAACAACACTCCGACAACGCCCCGAAACAACACTCAAAAGGCGTCTCTATTAAGCGTCTGCACAAAGCGACGCAATGTCGTATTCAAAAACAAGGAGGCTTTGTACCCACCCCTATAAATCCCAAAAGACGTTCTACGAATTTGCTAAAGGTCATTCGGGAAATTGGGTAGCGACCCCCCTCCTGAAAGGTTCTTTTTCAATCCTCCGCAGTTAACATTGTTTTAGGGATTAAGTAACGATAAGAACGTTTCAGGATATAAGCGAGAATTGCATATTTCATGCTACCACGAGTATTAATGCCTGTTCAACCGCTTAGAACATGTTTTATGTAAAATGCTAGTATTTTTATAGCATTTCCACAATTCTAGCATATTTGTAACGAGAATTATCTTTTATGTAACCATCGCTAGTAGCTCTCAGATTTCCGATAAGAATAAGTAGTTCAGAGAGTCGGTTTTTAGGGCAAATCAATTTTTTGGGAAGGGTATAACTAAAGATCAAATCAAGAATGGTCGGCTCCAAAGTAATTGATGCGGAAGATACATCAAAGAGCCCTACTAAAAGTCAGGTCAAGAGCGGTATGCTAATTTTGATGAAGAGCCGCATGCTACCCTCCATCAAAAGCAGACGCTAATTTCAATCAGAGCCCGCATCAGAAGACGCGCCAAGAGACGCATACTGTCTTTATCATTTGGACCAAAATGTTGCGAGAATTCATATAAAATGAGGGACAGCTATCGCTTGAAACGTAGTACTTAAGATGTCGCATTAGAGCACAACACTTGAGACGGGTTAGTTAAATGGAACAGTCTTCAAATACTCAACCAGATTCGACGCAGAAACCAACTAAGGGCCCTCGTTTTCGCATTCGCGGCTCTTTCATTGGAGTACTTGCAGGGGCTCTTATTATAATAGCTCTTATGGTTAATTCTTGCGTATTCTCTTCTCAAGTAGGCACTTTGTCAGTGCAGGTCAACACCGCAAATAGCTCTCTTACCCAAGTTGAAGTAGGAGTTTACAAAGGCATTGCTTCAGAAGTTCTCACCGACGACAATCCCAACAACGATCCCGAGGCATTCTGCACAGCCACCGTTGATGTCAATACCGTTTATGCTCTCAGCGACGTAACTGAACAGGGAACCTATACGCTTATGGTGAAGCCGGTGTCAACTAACTCGGATGGGGCAACCAATTCTGCTGGTTCTTCAGATAACGAAGCCGCATCGGCGGATGAGAATGCTCAGGCTTCCAACACGGCTACTGAATTCCAATCGCCAAAACCTCAAATTGTCACTTTAGAAGATCAGGACACCATCGCTACTTTCAATTTGGAGTAGCCCCGGGAATTAAGAAAGGGTTTTTACCTCGGGCAAATCTGGACGTTGACGAACCTTTCCAAACACTATTTCGTCTGCAAAATCGAATACTTTCTTCGTGATGTCATCTGCCTTGATAAGAGGATCGCCATGCATGGCACTGGGAAGCAAATCCCGTTACACAAAACGCCAGCGATTCGAAACCGCATTCGCACCCAATTCGAAATGAAGCTTTGCGATTCCTAGATCAACCTTACCACACGAGATTGTTGGCAACGCATTAGCTCGAACAAGGGCAATTCCCTGATTGTCTGTACCCTGTAAATCAAAGCGAAATCTCTGCTGATTCATTGCGGTAGGAGCAAGAAGTGCCGCATCTATACCCGCTTTAAACCAGTCGGGCATTTCTCCTTCTGAAGGAATGCGGCTAACCTTTTCTGCTGTTTTTATTTTGTGAGCTACGCCCTGCATTTTGCCGTAGCCAATCGCAATACATAACACGAATTTTTCCCCTGGTGCGATTTGAGCTGCACTGTTTTTCTTTTTGTAAGTCAGTGCAACCCAGCACGTATTAAGTCCAAGCGATTGCGCCAACAACACCAATCTATTAATGATGAACTCTATGCGTTTTCTCTAATAGCTTTCACGAGAAATTCAGTCGCACCAACCCCTGCGCTTTTATCGTAATATTCCACGAAGCGCGGGTCTGACAGATATCCCTCAGCCAATCCTCGATAAGCCTCTTTGTTGTATCGTTCTCCCCAGTGAAGACGAATCCATTTCTGATGCATGCGCACCAACTCTTGGGCTTCTTCGCTTGAAGTATCTCTGGTTGCCATGGCTTGGCACAGCTGTTCTTTGATTGATTCTTCGAGCATTGTTTTTGTATCCCATTCTTCGTGCGACATATTCAGTAAACGTGCAGTGGATGCTTCGATCGCATCTACTCCATAGCGCTCGCGCGCTTCTTCCCCATAGGTTTCTTCAAATTCTTCTATTTCATGCGCCTTTATCTGCTCAAAGGCTTCCTGTTCGTTCATTGTTTCTATCCTTTCAGTTGCCTCAATCGCCGCTTCAGTCAACCTGATTGCTTCTTGCAGAGAGTCCTGCTGTTGACGTAAGTGCGAAAGATGCTTCACAAGAGAACTGTGCAAATTGACTTCAGAGCCACCATAGATCTCTTTGATGACCGATAAAGGCAACCCGCAGGAACGCATCGATATAATTTGAGCAAGTTTTTTAGCATCGCGAGAGCTATATCTTCGATATCCGTTTTTGTCGCGAGCAGACGCCAAAAGTCCCTGGTCTTCGTAATATCGCAAGGTACGAGTGGAAACTCCCGCCAATTTAGATAGTTGCCCAATGGTGTAAGACTCGTTCTTATAGACGCTTTTACAAAGCGCATTTTTCTCTTGTTCGCTCATTCTGACGTTTTCCTTTTTCGCTGCAGCTTGTGTATCACAGCATGCACCATGACGCAACGTTAAGGTCAAGTAGAATTTAGAAACACAGACTAACTAGGGCTACCCGCAAAACGGATAGCCCTAGTTTCAACTATATTGCCAAGAACAAACAGCCTTATAACCTGCAATTGTTACGCTATAAACTATATTTCTAGCAAGCCTGTCAAAGAATTAAGTGACCCATCAAAGGAAACTCTACTCTTCGCTCCAATCATGACGCCCTCTGCCCCATTCCTTATTCAGGAAGGAATGTAGGGCAGCATATCCAATCCCAATGAGGGAAACTGAAACCAATAGTGCTGGTGAAATATAAAACAAAGGTGTCTTTTTCATGAGATATTCCTTATCAACAAATTTCGAATTAGAAATGAATAAATTTCTTACCTTCAGCAAGAGCTTTGATTACGTCACACATTCGTGTCTGCATAACCCCAGAAGACCAGCCCCAAATCAAACCTACAACAATTGCCATCTGTAATTTATTCGAGACCTCAACCATCGCCGTATTACGCTGAACGAACCTTGTGCGGTTACCAGGTAATTCCTCCAAGAAGAATCCCCATGTCCAAGCATATTCTCGATGTGTCTTCGCATACACAAAAGCGTTGATCGGCCCTTAGAGGTCATAAGCGTAAATGACATATGCAAGAATGCAGGAATTTCGAGACAGACATTCTACAATCACTTCGAAAGCAAATACATGCTTCGATCATGGTGGTCGGAATACTGTGAGCAGTTTTCACTTGATAGGATCGGAATAGATTTAAGCTGGGAGGAAGCTTCTATTCGCTATGCCCAATTAATGCTTTCGCCAGGTAATTTCATATTCAAATCTGCATCAAACAATAGAGCAGAATCAGAGCCCTACGAAAAAATTCTCGTCGAAAGAAGGGTCAATGCGCTCAGGAAAGCATGCTCCTATAGAAATGTTGAAATCGCTCCTGATCTCGAGTATGCCATGCATCATTACGCCCAAAATTTTCGCTTATGCGGAAACGAAATAAGTGCAGCGGGAGAAAGTAGCTTTAAAGGAATCAATGAGATCAGTAGGTGCTTTATTTTGATCGTGCCCGCAAATCCAGCAATGATTACCCCATAGAGGAGCCCCGTTAAGTTCCCCCATCACCCTCGCTACGCTCCCTTCGTACGCTGCCGCCTAAATCACTTTCCGAATTAGATGCCCAAGATTAGACATCCGAGAAAAGCTTACTTGAATAGTTTCGAGAGCAACTAGCAATTACCACTCAATAACAAATTGCTGATAGTTCCGTCTTTGATGAAAAAGACGGCACAAAATGACTAGCGATCCTTCAATGCGATAAATAATTACATAATTACCTACGAGATGCTCCCGGTATCCACCAGATGACAAATAGAACTTCCTAGAAACAGAATGGATCATAGGATTCTCTGCTAAAAACGAGTAGCACCCTCTATAGAATCCACAAATTTTTTTAAACTTTTTTTCGATGCCGCGATCACATAGTAAGCAACAAGCTCTTCGAAATCCTCTTGAAAGGCTTCAGTCTTGATAAGGTTCCAAGCCATATTGCTTCCTAACACTTTCGAACATCTCACCTACTGGGCCTACTCGGCCTTCGGCTATGTCGTCTTCTGCTTTTTGAAGCTTGTGCTTAATAGAAACTATTTTGTTTTGAATCTCTTCATACTTATCAACCAGTTCATCACCTTCGTACCCTTCAGCAACAAGCTGACGAAGGATTGTTACCGAATTGTCTTCATCATTAACTTTTAACGGCTGAAGTAAGAGACCATTTTCGGTCCAAGTACACAGAGCGTATTCATCAAAACCGCCTGCCTCGTAAAACTTTGAGGGAATGGTGATTTGACGTTTACTGGAAATTTTTACTGTTTGAGATTGATTTAACGCGGACACTCCCATTGCTTCTCCTTACCAAGCGCTTGGTGCTTGGTAATAGCATAGCAAAGCTCCTGAGCAGAATACTGTGCGCCCAACTCAAAAAGTTCACGCATTGATTACTTACTAGCCGTTTAGCGGTTGGTTTATTGTTTCGGACGCTTCACGTCCTCAACAGATGGAAGCTATTAATCAAAAGATGCGCAGCCGTAAAGACTGCTAAATCCACCACTGCAGAAATCACTATGCCTAGCGCCGCAGTGACCGCTAGATAAACCTTCATAGCAAACGCCAGATTCGTCATTTAAGTAGCCGCTACATCTGCCACATTTTCAGCTTGCGTGCACTTT
>FR896035.1 GCA_000435475.1 Cryptobacterium sp. CAG:338
CAAGGAGATAATTTACTCTCATCCCCCATGCCTGTCAACAACTTTTTTCAATTTTTTGGAAAAAAGTTTTGGGATAGTATCAGAAATCAATAATGACCTGGTACTTTAAAGAATATTCTTTTTAAAACTTATCAATAACTCTTTTGTAAGTCCGACTACCAGATCGAAATATCCTCCTGGAATCTCTGCATGGATTGATGCTTGAAGCTTGTCTATCCACGAAAGAGGATGAGCTTCAATAAAGCTCTTATGCGCCACTACTGCATCTATTCCTTTAGAACAGAGTTCTGAAATATAGAGGAGCTCTATTCCTATATGATCCTCATACTGATTATTTTTATTGTCGAGCTTCAAGCCTATTTCTTGAAGCGCTTGCTTCATTTCAAGCGTTGCGTGACCAAAACCGTTAGTTATACCCTCTCCACGATAAAACGTTTCCCACGGATAGGCGCTTGGTCGCGGAGGCCCTACAAAAAGATGTGTAAACTCGACCGAGACTCCTGTAACTTTTCGTTGGATTGCCAGATTTTGTTGGGTTTCCAAATTTTGTTGAGTCCCCAGATTCTGCTGGATCGTCAGATCTTCCTGACTTTTTCGATCCTTCGCACTCTCTTCAATACTCTCGACGCCCTCTTTAGTTGGTAATCCTTTATAAGTTTTTGCCCATTCTGCTAATTTTTCGCAAGAAGCTCTCACATGCCGGTCTTCAAGAACAGGAAACTGTAGCCAAAAATCTGGCTCCAACCCTATCGCTGAGGTTTGACTCATGGGTGAAAGGAGGGAATTACCTAAAAAGGCAAAACGTTGAGCATAGCCTTCTAAGATTTCTTTTTGAGATGAAGCATCTATCAATTTGGGAGCCTGCCCAGAATCAATCTGTGCAGGCTCCTTTTCTTCACTCGATATTTCTCTGTTTATTGCCCTATTGCTTTGCATACTGATTACGCATCCACTCTTACTAAGGTAGAGCACATCGGCTCACAGGTCTTTTACTAATAGATCTCTCTATTTATTTGCCGCGTCGGAAACAAACACTTTCATCAATATAGTAAGCGCCAAAATAGCAAGCGAAGTTACCCCTATAAAGATAAGAAGCTCAATAGGAGTCGGAAAGTAAAACCCTTCAACGCTCCACATACTTGCTACTCCTCCCACTGCAGCATTCTGAGTACCTAGCGTAATTCCCAAAGCACCCTCTACGTTAGGAGTAATGAAGCTGGTAAGAAGTAACCAAATTCGCTTGCAGAATACCCCTGCGATAACCAAGGCTCCTGCGCATACTACCAAAGATGTTTTCTCTCGATTTTTTGCAAACACTAAAATCAGGAAGGGCACCAGTAAGCCACAAATTATTTCGAACCAGAAGAAAGGCGCGGTCGCACCAGTAGTCATATGGCTTAAGGCAACCGCTTCTTCACCACCTGGATAAGCCATGGTCAGAATCTCACAACCAATCAGAAATGCATCAACTGCAATGAAGGTGGCCAGAAGTCCCGCCAGCTTCTTACTGGTTTCCTGTGCTATATGGTAAATTTTCGCTCTTTGCATAATCGCAAGCGCAATGAGAATCAACGATAGCCCCGAATCAAGCGCTGACGCGATAAAAATCGGTGCCATAATCGCCGAATACCAGGCGCGAGCAGCCTGGAGACCAAAGATCCAAGCATCAACACAAAGCACCAGCACGGCAACAGGCAGAGCAACACAAGCAATTTTATGTACTTGTTTTCCCTGTACCAAGAACACCAAGAATATGATGTTCACCACAATAAAGAGCGTTATGCCACACATATCCCAAAGGAGAGGGCTCGCAAAATTCGCCCCTACGATCATGCGCCAAATTCGTGGTAAGCCACCAATATCTAAAAGGATCGAAATGCCTCCGGCACATATCCCGACAAGCGCACAGATCAATGCAGGTAAGGTGATTGCTTTGAGCCATTCAATGTTGAAAACATGCGCCGCAGAAGCAACAATCATGCTGCCAGCAGAAAGTCCCACAAAGAACATAAACATCGCAATATAGAGACCCCACGATGTGGCATTATTCATGCCGGTTACCCCAAGACCCACAAAAAGCTGGTAGATCCAAGCAGCTACACCGACAACGGTAAGCACCGCCAGAACAGCAAGACCACCTTTGGTTTTTGAAGAAGACTGCACAACGGAGTCTTTTACTTTTTCGAAGAATTGCATCTGAAGCGCCTCCTACTGCAGATAAAACACTTGAGGATCCGTGCCCTTCTCCTCAAGAAGTATGCGGACATTGCCTTCACGACGCAGCTTAGAAATCTCTGAGTTAGGATCATCTAAGTCTCCGTAAACACGAGCTCGCGCTGGACAGCACTCCACGCACATAGGCTGTGCCTCCCCGCGGTCAATACGCTCTTTACACAGCGTGCACTTTTCCATTACTCCTACCGGCCGCTCAGGCACATCACGATCGCCATAATTAAAGCCTGTAGAACGCTCGGGTTCTTCCCAATTGAAAACACGTGCATTGTAGGGGCAAGCCGCCATGCACATACGACAACCAATGCACTTGTCATAGTCGATTTCAACACGGCCTTTTTCGTCCCGATAGGTTGCCCCTGTTGGACACACCTTCATGCATGCAGGATTTTCACAGTGTTGACAAGAAAGCGGCAAGTAGGTGCGCGACAAATCTGGATACGTACCTTGAGCACCATCCATCACTTCGCAATCTTCAGTAAGAATACGATTCCACAGCATTCCATCGGGAACATTGTTGCTCATCTTGCACGCATTGGCGCAGGTGTGACAACCCACGCAGCGATCAAGTTTGATTGCTAAAGCTAATCTAGTCATGACTCACTCCTATGCTTTCTCGATCTGAATAAGGGTGTCAGAGAAAGGAGTGACCGGGCCACACATCAGACTATACCCACGTTCAAGCATGGTATCGTTAGTAACTGATTGCATATTCCCTTCGATCGTGAAATCACCCATTGCGAGCTCATACATACGAGCACATCCCGGACGAATAGATTCGTTGCCGTTTACATACACTTTAAATTCACCACGATCGTTAAATACACGAACTGCATCCCCGGTCTGGAGACCACGGGAGGTTAATTCCTGCGGATTCACTTCGATCGTTGGACGATAGTATTGTTTAATCCACTCAGCATTTTGGAACTGATTGTGAATTTGGAAACGAGTACGCACATTCGAAAGCTGTAGCGGATAAGTTTCACGCAGAGGATTGTCGCTGGTAATCTCTACCGGAGCCTCCCATGCAGGCAGCGCCTGACCGTAATCAACTAGAGAATCGTAATATACTTCCATGCGTCCCGAATCAGTTACGAACGCGTAGTCTTCCAAGACACGCCTGCACTCTTCGGCGCCTTCGATAGGCCAAACTCCTTGATTTTCAGCAATCTGATCAACGGTTAGCGTATTGATCGCCTCGTCTTCTGAGGTCGACAAAATAGCATCTACCCTCTCACGAGAAGTTGCGGGAAGGGCGTTCTCAAAACCAAGACGCTTTGCTAATTCGCGCTGAATCCATAGTTCTGTCTTCGCCTCGAACAAAGGATCAATGATTTTTTCCTGAAGCAAAATCTGGTTGTAACCATTTTTGATATTGCCGTATTCCTCGTCATTTTCAAAACGAGTTGTGCAAGGCAAAACATAGTCTGCCCATTTGCAGCCTTCAGTGAAATAGGGATCAATCGAAACGATAAAGTCAAGTGAGTTTGCCCACGCGGTTGACACATTCATATTGCCATAGTGCTGGCACAGATCATCACCTGCAGCAATGAGAACATGCGCGTTGCTTTCCTTGGTGCGCATGTCGTAACTTGCCATTTCATTTTCAGCAGCAACCATATCCTCAGGCAGTGCCCATTCTCCTAAAGCCGCCGTATGGCAATTGTAGGTTCCACCTACATACACTCCGACACCCGTACCTGGCTTGCCAACATTGCCAGTCAAGGCAACCAGAACCGCCGCGGCATGACCCGCGACATCAGCATTGGCGATTTTGTCGTTTCCGCCCCAACCAAGTGCAAGAGATGAAGGCCCTTCTGCATATAATTCTGCAAGCTCCTTAATCTTTTCAGCGGGAATTCCCGTAATCTCGGATGCCCAGTCAACCGAATAGTTCGCCAAAGAATCAAGCAGTAAATCATACACCGTGCGAACGGTGGCACCACGGAATTCAACCGTACCGCTCAAAGAAGGATTAGTGGTCTGTTGGTAAGGCACCACCGCCCCCGTTGCTTCGTCAATCACATAAAACGGATCAGCCTGACCATCTTCAGGAGCTTCATTGCCTTCTTCATCGACCACCATCTGCGGCTCGTGTTCGCGTATTAATTTGCCAGTTGCTACATCCACCAAAAACGGATATGACGTATGCTGCTTCATGAAGTCCTGATCTATGAGACCTTGCTCTACGATGTGGACAATCATGCCAAAATACAACGCCGCATCTGTTCCAGGCTCAATTGGTATCCATTCATCAGATTTGCTTGCCGTTGTTGAATAATGTGGATCGACCGTAATCATTTTTGCGCCCGCTTCTTTCGCCTCGAAGAAAAGACGAACCTGAGGCAAGGTTGACTCGCAGAAATTTGAACCAACTGTCAATACCAGCTTCGAATTAACCCAATCTCGTGCTTCGGGAGTACTCATAGCGTAGCCTCCGCCTAAGCCCATAGACGGATCTAGGCCGTTGCCATACCCAATATCGATTCCCGTATTGCCACGACCTTGAGCACCTAACATCGCTTGTAAAAATACGCAATCGGTTTCGCTTGAAGTAGTTACTACTACCGAATTTTTACCATAGGTATCCTGCGCTTGTTTAATATGACTTGCGATATCATCAAGAGCTTCTTCCCAGGAAACCTGTTCAAATTGGTTAGTTCCACGATCGCCTACTCGTTTTAAAGGCGCCTGAATGCGTCCGTCCCCATAAATGTGCTGCACTTCCGAGATACCCTTTAAACAAATAGTCTTAAGGCGATCCATCGCGCAGGCATCATTTGGCTGAACCATCACCAGCCTACCATCACGTACGGTGCATTTTAAAGGGCACATCCCGCCGCAGTGAGCCTGATGATAGGTGTAAGCGACGCGCTCTTCCACTGTCCCTTCAGCGGAAGCTTCGCGCAACCATCCGCTTGTAGATGTCATGCCACTCAGACCAAGCCCTAGCGCACCCGCAGCAGTTACGCCCTTCAAGAACCCGCGACGCGTGATGCCACCGCTGGAACCATCTGTG
This sequence comes from Cryptobacterium sp. CAG:338, assembly GCA_000435475.1. Lineage (GTDB taxonomy): Bacteria > Actinomycetota > Coriobacteriia > Coriobacteriales > Eggerthellaceae > Anaerotardibacter. Next base: position 5,252 of record FR896035.1, read on the forward strand.
CTAGACATTGCTCCTCCTCTTTTACTTCCTCTATTTTTAACTCACCAAAAAAAGAACGCCGCATCACGACAGACTACGGCTTAGAATAAACTTCAAAATCCCCCCTAGATAATGCTTTATGATCTCCCTAAAGGTATTGTCTGGCTAAATTAAGCAAGCTTCAACTCAAACGATTATTCTCATTGGAGGATAATTAGCATTTAACAAAGTTTTTTCTAGGAGCATATTCGTGGTAACGATTTCCGATGCCGAACACATTCTCGATAAGTTATCTCCTCAGACGCTCTCGCTTGACGCAGGGCGCTGTGTCTGCGTCAGAAATCACAATGCCTCCTGCACAAAATGCCAAGAGATCTGCCCTACCCAAGCAATCAGTAAAGAGAACAACCACTTAACAATAGATAAAGATCGGTGTAGAGAATGCGGCTGTTGCGCAAACGTCTGTCCCACTCAAGCAATTCAGACGGCAGCTCTACCTCTTGAACATTTTGCTTCTGAATTGCAATCCCTAGATGCACGTAATGCTCTTCCCCCAGATTTGTGGATATGCTGTCAAAACCATCCCCTTGCCCATGAGGCACTGAACCATCTAATCGTATTACCCTGCCTCGCACACCTTGATGAAGCGCATCTTTTACTCTGTTCCTACTACGGAATTTCGCTTCATCTCCTAAGCAATGAATGCAATCTCTGCAAAAACAAAACGGCACTTGCAACTATAGAAAAAACTCAAAACAGCGCACAGAACCTTGCGGCTCTAGGAAACGTTTTCTTTGTCTGTATCCATAAGATCGAAACCTCAAAAGAAGAAAGTTCATTCCCCTTCGACGAAAAATCGGACGGCCTTTCAAGAAGGGACTTTTTGAGCAGCGCAAGCTCGTCACTTAAACATATCGGATTTACCGTAGCATCCACGGCACTTGACTCGCAAAAGAGCTCAAGCGATATCGAAGAAACACCCGCTAAACGTTTTGCTTCAATCCCTGGCATTTTCGACACGTTCTATCCCTATCGAAATATGGTCCTTTTAAACGTCCTTTATCGCTTTCTTGATCAGACGTTTACGGCTCTACCTCTGCATATGGATACCAGGTTTTGGGGGCAAATAACGATAAATGATACCTGTCAAAATTGCGGTATTTGTGCACAGGTATGCCCTACTGGGGCGCTTGTCTATACCGGAGAATCTCCAGAACTAAAACTGTCTTTTAGTTTGAAATCTTCAGTACCCAAAGGACCTCATCATGAGTTTCGCTGTTCGGATTGCATCCAGTGCCATCTATGCGAAGACGTTTGCCCACAACATGCAATTACTCTTCAAAACACTATTTCACCTGCAAAGCTCTTTGATCTTGAACCCGAGCATCTAGGTAGTGAGAGCTCCCAAACTTCCTAAGACGGCTTAATCAAATCTTTTTTGCCACAAGATCTGTTTTGCCATCACAATAAACCACAATATGCAACAATATGACCAGATCAAATTAAGAGTCGAGGAAAGGGTCTTGATGACTGATACGTTGGCAGAAAACCAAAAAGATCAGAATTTACTACCTATTCCTATTTTGGAATCATCCTCCGCAGAACCAAATATGCACCTCTGGCTCACAGAAGCAAAGAAGGACTCCCTCGCCCCTTTTGTGGGGATGTATCTTACTCACAACGGCGTTGTACGCGCTACACCAAAAAGGATCGTGCGCCCAGAAAGCAGCACGAATAACGCTTCTGAAGTTGAAGAAGAATCCCGCAAGGTGGTAGCAGTTGATTTCACCTACGACAAACAAAAACTTGCACAAGCACTCCAAGAAGCTTGCGCATGGGAAGGAGTTTATTACGTTCGGGCGTGGCTTAATGAAGGAACGGTACCGGTAGGCGATTCCTTGATGTATATACTGATTGGAGCAGATATTCGACCCCACGCGGTAGATGCACTGACCAAGCTCGTTGAGACCATAAAAACAAAGATTGTTACCGAGACCGAGCTCTATCATCTCTAAACAAAAGGTTTCATATGCGCGTTTTGAACCCCAATCCACAGCCCGTCATTCCTTCACCAGCACTAAGTTTTGTCGGCAGAAAAAACTCCGGTAAAACAACTTTGCTTGAAAACCTCATTGCCATCCTCACCAAACGAGGCATTACGGTTGCAAGCATCAAGCATCACGGTCACCCCGATTTTGATATAGACATACCAGGACGCGATTCATATCGCCATCGAATGGCAGGGGCACGCTCTGTAACCATTCTTTCAGATACGCGCTATGCGCAAGTAACAGAGCTAGATCAGCCTCTTTCTTGTGAATCGGTTATCTCTACCCTTTCTGGCTTCGATATCGTGCTCGTCGAAGGATTCCGAAAAGCAAACGTAGAGCACATAGAATTATTTCGTGCAGCTAATCCTCGAGATATACAAGTGGTAGATGACTGCATTTCCCAATGGAAAGTCTCGCCAAAAGCACGTCCTGTAGCAGTGGTTTCCGACATAGAAAAAGTAATCACCGCCGCAAAGCTACTCCATATTCCCTCGTTCACCTTCAGCGACATATCTTCACTTGCGACTTTTGTTCAAAACCATTTTGCACGACCACCTTTGAGCGTTGTCATTCAAGCAGGAGGTGAATCAAAGCGGATGGGAACACCCAAAGAAGCACTTAATTTTTTGGGCAAACCCCTTATTCAGCAAGCGGTGGAACGTCTTGTACCACTTGCAGATGAGCTCATCATTACTACCAATGCCCCGAAACGACTCCAGACCCTTAAACAGGAATACCCTGATATCACCTTTGTTGCTGATCTGCTTCCTGAACGAGGAGCTCTTCCTGGAATATATACGGCACTCTCATCTGCACATCATGATCTTGTTGCCGTGGTTGCTTGCGACATGATAGATATACCTGCCCCGCTTATTGCTCAGGAAGCGCTTTATATGCGACCAATCCATCAAAAATCTTATGATGTTGTTTTCCCAAAAACAGAAAACGGCATAGAGCCTTTCGCTGCCGTGTATCGAAAGAAACCTTGTCTCGCTACCCTTGAACCCTTTATGGCCCTTGAACCCTTTATGGCAAAAAACACCCGCCAAGCACGCGTTCGAGAATTTATAGCGCAGCTTAACTACGCAATGATCGATTGCACTCATCCGATAAAATGTGCTCGCTATGGGGGAAGTTTCCTTAATATCAATACCCCCGAAGACTTGACTCGCGCAGAGAAAATAATTTCCCAAGATCCCAACTGCCTACCGTAGCAAATAACACTACGAGTAGATTTCTTACGGGAAACCTTTTCAGTCGGCTTCTTCCAGAGCATCACTTAAGGCTTTTTGTGCGGTTTCTTGAAGAGCTTCAACCGTCTGTCGATATGCTTTTACAAGCCTTTTCGCTTCCTGCGTTAGAACTGAACCATGAGCTCCTTTTCGCTCAAGCAGAGCAATACCAAGAGAACTTTCAGTATTACGTATAATGCGCCATGCCTTGCTATAAGCCATGCCCATTGATTTACATGCTTTATTAAGAGATCCGGTTTCTTCTACTAACTCGCAAAGCTGCGCAACTCCTCTACCAAAAGCAGGAGCATGAGCATCGGTCGTTTTGTTACGTATGATGATATGTAAATCTACTTCTAGTGTTTCAAACCCCATAACGCCCTCCAGGCATACCCCTGTTGCACATAAAACGCATTATACCTGGTAAACCTTGCCGAATAGCGATTTTCTCCTGTACAATTTTTTTGTTTTATTTATTCTCGAGCCAGGATAATCTCAGTTGAGAATAATGTAGACAGGGGGGAACCTATGACAGTAAAACTACATGCCAAACATATCCTCGCACTTGTTGCCTGTTTGCTTGTGGCAGCATGCTTGGTTGGGTGCAGCTCACAATCCACAACAAGCGAAGATCAGTCATCTTCTGAAGAAGTAACTCTGGAAATTTATGCTGCCAATTCTCTCGAAAAGGCACTCAACGAAGTTCAAGAGCTCTACACTTCTGAAAATCCCAATGTAACTTTCGCTGATACCCAATACGAAGCATCTGGAACGCTTGTAGAAAAGATGAAAGCAGGCGGAGAGCCAGATATTTTTATTTCCGCTTCTACCAGCAATATGAACAATGCCATTGAAAACGGTAATGTTTCCGATGGCTCTCAGTTCGATATGTTTAAAAACGATCTCGTTATTGTAACGGCGGAAAGCAACGACATTAGTGAAATCACCTTAGAAGACGCGGTCTCTGGCGACTACACCATCGCCATAGGTGACGCCAATGTTCCTGCAGGCAATTATGCTCGTCAATCTTTGGCTTCCGTTGGTTGCTACACCGATGAAAACGGCACCGATGGACAAATTACAGGCGCAATCGAAGGCTTGGTTCAAGAGGCAGATAAGGTTGGATCAGTATGCAAGCTTGCTGAATCGGGAGAGGTTGATCTTGCTTTCGTATACAGCTCTGACGTAGAACGCTACGGTGGCGTTAAGGTTGTTTGCACGGTGCCAGCAGATACCCATAAGGATATTATTTATCCTGCCGCAGTAACCACTATGGACGACTCCAATGGTGCTGCTCAAGCATTCCTTGATTGGTGTGTATCTTCTCCTGAAGCTCAGGAAATCTGGGGTAAATGGGGCTTTGAATTAGTGTAATTTGGTGCTCCGTTCTTAAGGTGCGCCCGGCAAATCGCTGAGCGCACCTTGCCTTTCGCGGGCTTTTTGGTTTTTGTATAGTGCTCTGTATTAAGAGTTTTTGGTTTTACTTTTCCTTCATATTCAAGGTGGATAACGTGAAAACTTTACGCGCCTACACTGCTTACCTCATTCTTTCAGTCGTACTTATCTGTCTGACCGTTTTTGGTGCTACTCCTCTTTGGGCAGCCGAATCCGAAAGCGATCAGACAGCTTCGTATTCTGTAAGCGTGTCCTCTGAAGGGCAGAAAGCGATCGTAGACGATTCTCCTTACGCCGCCGATGAGTTCTCTCGTGCCAATAAAGGTACTAATCGAGAAATCGATGGCGTATATCGCGGATATACCTACATTCAGCCCCACGACAATATGACCATACTGATCGACGTAGACTCATTTGTTGTTGTTCACGTTCCACAATCCCAGCTTGATGCATTGGGATTATCGCTGGAAGATAAACAGGATTGCGTACTTCTTGAAACGTTGCTTCGCGCTCTCGACGACAACGCTGCAGGCGGAAATGTGCAAATTGCCTCAGATATACCTTGGTATTTCACCAGTGAAGACGTCTATTCCGTTGAAGGCTTGGTTTTCTCCTTTAATCAAGTTGTCGACGATCGCAGTTACTCCTTCATTATCGGAGCCGATGGCAGCGACGTGAGCGAAGCTGATTCCTCATTGGGAATTTCCTTAAATCATGCTTCTTATGCCGTACTTTCCTCAAGCGAAACAACTGCGATCACCCAAGCTGCGACCGGATTTGCTGCCCTTGCAGAATTCTTCCAGGATCTTGATTTTTCCCCTCTGTGGGTAACACTCAAAACCACTCTTACTGCCATTGTCATTATTTTTATACTGGGAATTTTGGCAGCATGGTGGTCTTTACGCTTGTCGGATCGATGGCAAAACGTCTTCGATGCAATTTTCACCATCCCCATGGTGCTTCCCCCTACCGTTTGCGGTTTTCTGCTTTTACTCGCCCTGGGTAGCAACAGCCCCATTGGGCAATGGTTTAATGCGATTGGTTTTCCGCTTATATTTAGTTGGCCTGCAACCGTCATAGCCGCAGTAGTAGTAGCATTTCCTCTGATGTACCGCAGTGCTCGAGGAGCATTCGAAAGCCTCAATCCCGATATGCTTGATGCTGCACGAACTCTTGGTTGGAGCGAATCGCGCGTATTTTTCAGATTAATGCTTCCTCTCGCATGGTCTTCTATTGCAGCAGGAACTATGCTGGCTTTTGCACGCGCCCTTGGAGAATTTGGGGCAACCTTGTTCCTTGCGGGGAATTACGTTGGTATTACCCGCACAATCCCAATCGCAATCTACTTTGAGTGGATGGGCGGAAACACCGATGTGGCCCTTTTCTGGACTATCGTTGTTATCGTATTGAGCTTCCTGGTCATTTTTATCATCAATGTATGGAGCAAACACACTACTCGCTATCGTCGTAAAGAGGTATCCGATGAGTCTTAGTGTTGATATTTCAAAAGACTTCGGCGGCTTTAAACTTGATCTTGCTTTTGAAGCCGGCAACGAAACGCTTGGATTTTTGGGAGCTTCCGGATGCGGAAAGTCTCTCACCTTGCGTTCAATCGCCGGGATCGAAACGCCCGATGAGGGGAAAATTGTCGTAAACGATACCGTCTTTTTCGATAAAGCGTCGGGGAAAAAGGCTCGCATCAACTTAAAACCCCAAGAACGCAAAACTGCTTTGCTGTTCCAAAACTATCAGCTTTTCCCGAATTTAACCGTACGACAAAATGTTGCTGCTGGATTAAGTCCAAAGCTCGAAAGCGCCAAACGCGAAGCCTTGATCGACGAACAATTAGCTCGTTTTGGGTTGGAGAAATTCGGAAAACGCTACCCCTTACAACTTTCAGGTGGTCAGCAACAACGCGTTGCTCTCGCCCGAATGCTTGCAGCCCAACCGGAAATCTTAATGCTTGACGAACCCTTTTCGGCGCTTGATGCTCATTTAAAAAGCGGTCTTGAGCAAGATCTTCTTCAGCTTTTTGAGAGATACGAAGGGTCTATATTATACGTATCTCACGACATCGATGAAGCCTTTCGTTTTTGCGATCGTATTGCTGTCGTTTCCGAGGGCCACCTCGAAGAAATAGACACTAAGGAACGTATTATTTACGAACCTCAGACGCTTGCAACCTTGCGTCTTTCAGGCTGCAAAAACACCACACCCGCCACCTATCTTGATCCTCATCATGCCTTTTTACCTGAATGGGGCATTACCGTAACTTCGGTTCAGCCCTTATCGGAAAACGTTGCCTTTTGTGGCATGCGGGCAAAATTTATTCATCATGCAGAAAAACCAGGAACCAATACGTTTTCGGTACGAATAAACCATGTAAGCGACTCGCGCTTTGAACGTACCTTGCTCATTTCTTTTGTTTCCGATTCCAAGTCAGAAACAAAACCGGAAACCCAAACTAAACTCCAAGAGTCTTTCGCAACAAGAGATAAGGAAGAAAAATACACCTCGCGCGAATCTAGTATTCCTCCCATACAGTGGCATATAAACAAACTTACTACTACAAAACCATTGCCCGAAGTGGGTGAAGTCTGCCTCGTTCAACTCGATAAAGATGGCTTATACTTTGTTGACCGCTAACCTTTTTGAATCGAGAAGCATTGTCTTTTTTGGCGCAAAATACCACTCCTTGTAGGCCATCCGAAAAGGACGGTAGAACTTTGTTGTCAAATTCTCAATGCGCAACTTGCGCCCCTGTTTCAGCTGTTCTTCACGACAATCTTGGAAGAACCATAGATTATTTGCGCATTTCACTTACCGATCGCTGCAATCTTCGCTGCGTGTATTGCATGCCAGAAAATGGCGTGCCTTCACTTGACCACCACGACATTCTATCCTTGGAAGAAATTGAACGCATCGTACGCATTGCTGCTAAAAGAGGGATCAAGCATGTACGACTCACCGGTGGAGAGCCGCTTGTCAGAAAAGGTATCAGTGATCTGATTAGAAAGCTGAAGCAAATCCCTGAAATTGAAAGTATCGCTCTTACCACCAATGGCATTTTGCTTCCTACAATGGCAAGCGAGCTAAAAGAAGCGGGACTGGATCGCGTTAACATCTCGCTCGATTCTCTTGATCCTGCACAATATCACGCTATTACACGCCGTGGAAACCTCGATGAGGTTTTAACAGGCATAGAGGTCGCACTTAAATATTTCAATCCAGTCAAAATCAACGTTGTTGTTGTGCGCCATCTACAACAGGATCTGCTCTCCTTTGCTCAGCTAACACGCGAAAAACCTCTCCATGTGCGCTTTATCGAATACATGCCCATCGGAAACACGCAAGACTACCTACCTCCAGCCCTCTACCCTTGCCCTTGCTCGCAAAACACCATTCCTGAGTCAGATAACCTCCCGTGGACCGAAGATGATGTCGTACCCACTTCGGAAATACTGCAGAATCTGCGCGAACGCATTAAGGAAAAAGGTTGGGGCGATATTATTCCTCTCAACTCTTCGGATGACAATAAGGCTCCCTATGGATGGGGGCCCGCCTCATATATGAAAATTAACGGAGCTCAAGGAACTATCGGTTTTATTTCGGCAATGTCAAATCACTTCTGCGCCAGCTGTAATCGCATTCGACTAACCGCTGATGGAAAACTGCGTCCTTGCCTTTTTAGCGATACTGAGCTTGATTTTAAATCGGCACTCCGAAAGGGAAAAACCGAAGACGTTGAGGCCCTTCTTGATGAAGCGCTGCGCATTAAACCAGAGGGCCATCATAATCAAAAAGGAACCAGACGCGCCATGAGTAAAATTGGAGGATAGGCATCCTGCTGATTTCCCCGAACCTGCTATCATTCAAACAACTTGGCATAGCTCCAAAATACGTTAACCGAAAAACGCACTGACTGCTTATTCTCTTGTTCTAAGGATTCCATATGACTGCTCATTTAACTCACATTAATTCAAACGGAGAAGCACACATGGTTGATGTTTCCCCTAAAAAGGAAACAAAACGCATCGCACAAGCAGAAGGCTTTATTTCTATGAAACCTGAAACACTTGCTTTAATCGAATCAGGCGAGACAAAGAAAGGTGACGTGCTTGCCTGCGCTCGAATAGCAGGTATCATGGCTGCCAAAAAAACTAGCGACTTGATTCCCTTGTGTCATCCCCTTATGCTCACCAATGTAGAAGTAACCTGCCAACCTCATCATCCCACCTCTCCAGATGATGCCTGCGGAATCCGCGTTGAAGCAACTTGTGCTCTTGTGGGTAAAACAGGTGTCGAGATGGAGGCACTTACGGCAGCAAGCGTTGCTTGTCTTACGGTATACGATATGTGTAAAGCCGTTGATCGCGGCATGGAAATACAAGAGGTTCATCTGCTTCATAAAGAGGGTGGAAAATCTGGTACATGGGACAGAAAAAGCGAAAACGTTTAATGTCCGCACCCTGCCATCATCGAAACCGCATGAGGTAAAACATCCACAACCCCATCCCAATTCTCACAGGCCGCCTTTTTGCTTCCAGGCAAATTGAGAACTAAGGTCGTTCCCCGCTGCATACACAATGCCCTTGAGAGCATTGCGCGCGGGGTTATGGTCAAGCTATAAGCGCGCATGCCTTCAGCAATACCAGGAACTTCACGATCGCAAACATCGCGCGTTGCTTCTGGTGTCACATCGCGCAAAGACAGACCCGTTCCTCCACAGGTAAGCACCACATCAACCTCAGGAATATCCGCTGCACGTACAAGAGCGGCAGATATCTCAGCACGATCATCGCGTACTAATTCATAAGAAAGGCACTTCCATCCTTTTTCAGCAATACGCTGCTTAAGGGCAGCTCCAGCGCTATCCTGCGCTTCATCTCGAGTATCAGAACAGGTGATAAGAGCAAATCCTAATGAGGGCTCTGATGATTCGCCACGAGTGCAAAATGCTGCGCTATCCATTTAAATTACAACTCCCTCATCCACATCGAGCAAAAGGCATTCCACTAACGTTCCAGCTTCAACTTTCTTGGAGGCTGGAACCCCTTCGGGCAAAATAGCCAAACAATTTCCGCTTTGGAAAGGGCTAAATAAACCAGAGCTTTGACTTTTCGCGGGACGAACCTGCAAACTGCCATCATCCAAGCGTTCCAACGTTGAACGCAAATAAATCCTTCGAGAATCTTTCTTTTTCATATCGCGCGACAAACGTGCCCAAACACGCGGGCGATCAAGGGTCGCATATCCCTGCATTTTCCGCAAGGCAGGACGCACTAACATCTCAAACCCGCAATAAGCCGCCGCAGGATTACCCGACAAGCCAAATACTGGAGTATTCTTCACTAAGCCAAAGGTTTGCGCTTTGCCAGGACGCATGTTTACGAAGTCCATAAACAGCTCTCCCTGCTCTTTTACCACCTGTTGGATGTAGTCAAAATCTCCGTTGGAAGCTCCCCCGCTGGTAACCACAAAATCACTTTCTTCGACCGCCTCAAGAACAGCTGCCGCAAGCATATCTTTGTCATCGGGCACAATTGAATGCAGATGCGGAATTCCTCCTGCACGAACCACCGAGGCTCCGATTGCATAAGAATTGCCATCGCGAATTTGGCCTGGTAACGGAAGAGTATCTGGCTCCACTAGCTCACTGCCAATAGGAATAACTGCTACGCGAGGTCGTTTATAGACTTCTACTTGAGATAGTCCACAGCTTGCTAAAAGACCAGCACCCGCTGGACTGAGAGGTTCGCCCGCCTTGATAGCAACTTCCCCTGCTGCAATTTCCTCCCCTTTTTGACGAATATTATCGCCAGCAGAAGTAGGTGCACTAAACGCAACTCTCCCTGGAGCACGACCATCGTTTTCAAGATTAGTTACGATTTCGTACTTTACCACTGCATTCGCCCCGTCAGGAATTGGTGCACCGGTCATAATCCGAACACAAGTGCCTGGTTGAAGGACTTTATCGTAGTAGGCACCCGCAGGTATTTCATCGATTACCGGCAATTCGATCGGGGCTTCTGGAGTTGCATTGGCTAAGTCCGATGCAACTACTGCAAATCCATCCATTGCCGAATGATCGAAGGGAGAAATATCAATATCACTTGTTTGATTTTTTGCAGAAATGCGGCCCAATGCTTCAATGAGCGGAACCTTTTCGGTTTCAAGAGTATTGACCGTATCAAGCAGAAGCGCACGCGCCTGCTCCACGGGAATTAGTTCTTGCTTTGCCATATTCGCCTCGTTTGCTCACTAAAAGATCGATGTGCTTTTCGAAAGAAAGACCAGGTACAGGCCAAATAAAAAGCCTCTTTATTCTAACGTGAGAATAAAGAGGCTAAAAGAGTTAAAGCACTTCGTAATAGGAACCGTAGGCACAATTTCGGCAAAGTGTTTCACCCTGGATGACAACTTCGCGCCCATCAGTTACCTGTTCACCACAACGCATGCAGGTTGCAACATGACGTGGTCGCCCAGGAAGGTCATTTTCGGTGATATTCACGCGCACCTGCTCGACCTTAAACAGATCTTCATCACTTCGCGCAGCAAACCATTCTTTTAGATTGCAATCCTTTGGGGCCTTTTCGCTCACGTTGGTCATGCGAATAGCCTTACCGCTTTGGATATCGTAAAACGTTGCAGCTTGCTTACCGAAATCAAGACATTTCATGCGACGTTTTCCAGGATGGCAATTCGTCACAACCATAATGGCATCGGTTAAGCAACGATCGCATTCGACAAACACGATAAGATCCCGATAAGTATCGGGATCCTCTATTCCAAAATACCGCAATGCATAACGAGCCATGCGCACGCCCGTTAATTGACCGCCGCAGAGATGCCCATGAAAGGAAATGGCACGTTCTAGATCTTCGTCAAAAGTACGTTTCATCCCTTTTATCCTTTCCATCTAGCATTCTTGAGACTCGCTACCTATAACTCTCGACGAGCTTCTATAGCACGACCCAGGGTTACTTCATCGGCGAATTCTAAATCTCCACCAACAGGCAAGCCACTTGCTAACCTGGACACTTTTACCCCAAGAGGCTTAATCAAGCGCGCCAAATAGCTCGCTGTTGTTTCTCCTTCAATATTGGGATTCGTCGCAAGAATTACTTCCGCGACACTCGGGTTATTCAAACGAGCAAGCAATTCTGCAATGTGCAAGTCGTCAGGTCCGATACCTTCCAGGGGAGAAAGAGCCCCTCCCAAAACATGATAAACGCCTGAAAAGGTTCCTGTTCGTTCAATCGGCGGAATATCGCGTGGCTCCGATACCACGCAGATAGTATTCTGATCACGCTTCGATGAGGCACAGATATCGCAAAGTTCGTCTTGAGCATAATTAAAGCATCGTGAACAAAAATGCACCGTATCTTTCACTTCGATAATTGCCTGAGCTAATCGCGTTGCATCTACACGGTCCTCGTTCAAGATCCAATAGGCAATGCGTTGAGCCGATTTAGGCCCAATACCTGGAAGACGTTCTAATTCATCTAAAAGCTTCTGAATTGCAGAAGTCGCATTCACTCACGAACACCCCACAAGAATACCGAAAAGCATCTCATCACATAAAAGAGGGGCGAGAGGATCCTCGCCCCCAGACAAACACAGCACTGGTTTACTTTAGCGCAAACCAGGAATTCCTGGCATACCGCCGCCCATTCCGGGTAAGCCCATTCCGCCCGTTACGGCACTTAGGCGAGCATTGCTTTCTTCGTTAATATTGCGAATTGCTTCATTTACAGCAGCGCAAACCATATCTTGCAGCATTTCAACATCTTCAGGATCTACTGCTTCAGGATCAATCGTGATGGACTCAACCGTCATATCGCCACGAACAACAGCGGAAACCATTCCGCCACCTGCCGTACCTTCTGCGGTCATGGTAGCTACTTCTTCTTGCGCCTTTGCCAGTTCCTTTTGCATCTTTTGTGCCTGGCGCATCATTTGCTGCATATTCATAAGGTTGTCTCCTTTTGGTCGTCTTGCTTTGATGCGCTATAAAAAGCGCACGCGCTTTAAGCATTGTACCGAATTGCAGCATACAAGCCACAAATCGCTTTATTAATACAGAAGCCTTTCAGTTATTCAGAAAGCTCTTCGAACTTTATTCCTTCCCCAAAACTATTTGTCAGAATAGTTTTTATCTGGGCGCTTTCATCGTTTCCTTCTATCGGCTGCATCGAGGGCTGCGGGGCAGGTTTATTCTCCTGCCCAACGTTAGGCTGATCGACAGCAGAAGGCAAAGAGACTTCTTCCTTCATTGAGCCGGTAGGGCTATCGCTAACAATAGCTGCGTAACTCGGATCTTCTTCTGCCGCGAAAGCATCGCCATATGCTTCAAGAGGAACTCTTTCTTCCTCATAAGAAGAAACTGAAATTGGCGCT
>FR896036.1:0-4583 GCA_000435475.1 Cryptobacterium sp. CAG:338
CTATATGCCTTTATTTAACCGTTAAAACAGGTAAATCGGTTGAACGCAATACCCCCGAACTTACGCTGCCAAGCATTCCGCGAATAGCTCCTAATCCTCTGCGTCCCATAACGATCATGTCGCACTCATGAGCTTGGCAATAATCTGCAATTGCTTGTACGGGTGAAGGATGTGCAATTGCATCATATTCAACTTGTTCGGCAGGAATATCAGAAAATTCCTGAGTGACTTCTTGAATCATTTTGTCGCGCTTCTGCGAGAGCGAATCATCGTAGAGATTTGCATAGTCAAGATAGTCGATATAGGTTGGCGTCGAGCCCAAAACTGGATCGCTTTCAGAGATAGTAGGAGCAACACTCATTGAAACCACATGCAGGATGGTGAGTTTGCTGTCATCGGATCCTTTAATGAGCCCCAGCGCAGCCTTTACAGCTCCCATGGCGTGTTTGGAGCCGTCGAATGGAACTAAGATGTTCTTGTATTCCATGATTTCCCCTCTCGTTTGGCCTGATTACATCCTATCATGCATGAATCTAAGTGACCTTAATTATTAGCAATATATTTGTGTTAGAAATGCTGTTTTATTTCATCCAGCAATAGATCGATGTGGTCGTCGCGGTGATTGAGTGCTGGAATATAGGTAACATCGGCAGTGGTGCCACATTCGCGGCATTGTTGTTCGAAGTGTTCCTTGGTAACGAGAGCAATATCGTAGAGCGATTCGAGGCAATCGGCGGCAAATCCAGGAGTAATAAGCGCCACGCGGTTTGTTCCCTGTTTTGCCCATGCGGTTAAGAGGGTCTCGGGAGAAGGGGTTACCCAGGCACGCGAGTCTTCGAAGCGGGAATGGTACGCAATATCCCAATCATTGGGGGAGAGTCCAAGAAGCTCAGCGGTATGAGCAAGTGATTCCTTTGCTTCTTCCAGATAGGTGTCACCTGCTTTAACGTTACTCAAAGGGATGGAATGGAGCGAGAAAAGAATCTTGCTTCCTGGTTTCCAACTCCAGTATTGAGAAATAGAATTCGCTAACGACTTCCAGTAGAGAGGATTATCCGCATATCCTTCAATAAATCCTGCGACTTCTGAGTTGGGAACAACCTGTAAAAACTTTTCTTTGCAGGTTCCTGTTGTACAAGTGGCAGTTTGAGGAAAAAGAGGAAACCCGATAAAACGAGTGCATCCTTTTTGTTTGAGGGTAGAATACGCATCTTCGATCGAAGGCGAACCATAACGCATGCCAACTTCAGCCACAAAAGAAAGATCTTCTTGTGCAAATCGTTTATTGAGAGCATCTCGCTGAGCAAAGGTCTCGACCAGGAGAGGGGCGCCGTTTGGGGTCCAAACTTGTCGATAGCGAGGGGCTGTTTTTTCTGGATGCTTTCGAGCGATTATGCCATGAAGAATGGGCAGCCAAATAGGACGAGGAACAGGAATAATATTTTTATCAGAAAGGAATTCAATTAGATACGGGCGGATGTCACATGGATTTGGTGATGCGGGGGATCCCGTATTGATAAGAATAATTCCTATTGTTTCGTCTGAATGCTTCATGATCGTGACTATAGCAGAGGTGTTAGTTGTTTTACGGGGAGGAAAAGAGGAAGCCCCGTAATGAGCTATGCAAAAGGTGCTCGACGAAGTATAAACGGTATCTAGGTGCCGATTGTTTGGTTGTGCTAAAGGCTTCAAGGTGATGAAAGCCAAGGGCGTGTATACTCAAATGCGAACAATTTGGCATAGAGGAGAATGAGCGCATGGCGTTTTTGTTCGGTTGTGAAAATGTGCATCTTGAGTACCCTACCAAAACCATTTTTGATTCGCTCTCGTTGGGAGTAAATGATGGTGATTGTATTGGAGTGGTAGGTCGCAATGGTGATGGAAAATCTACTCTACTGGGATTATTCGAGGGTACGGTCGAGCCTGATGAAGGGCGCGTGGTACGAACAGGGGGAGTGCGCTTTGCTTCTTTGAGGCAAGATGATACTCTGGCGGATGCTCAGTCTGTCGGATGGAATATCGTTGGAGATGTTCCTGAATATGAGTGGGCATCAGATGCAACGATTCGCCAAATAATCGATGGGTTAATTGGAGATATCTCATGGGATACTCCGGTGGGAACTCTTTCGGGTGGTCAGCGCCGCCGAGTGGACTTGGCGCGAGTTTTGGTTGCCGATGCTGAAGTTCTTCTTCTCGACGAACCCACAAATCATCTTGATGTTGTTGCTATTACCTGGCTTGCCAATCATTTGCGGAGACGTTTTGCGCGCAAAGAGGGAGCAATGGTGGTCGTCACTCATGATCGTTGGTTTCTGGATGAAGTTTGCGACCGCATGTGGGAAGTGCATGATGAGTTGGTAGAGCCGTTCGAGGGCGGTTATTCGGCATATATCTTGCAACGGGTAGAACGTCAGCGTCAGGCAGAACTTGCCGAACAAAAGCGGCAGAATTTAATGCGTCGTGAATTGGCCTGGCTTTCACGTGGTGCGCGAGCGCGTTCGACAAAGCCTAAGTTTCATGTTGAAACGGCGCGGGCTCTTATTGCTGAAGAACCGCCGTTGCGAAATTCGGTTGAATTAAAACGAGCGGCAATCTCTCGTTTAGGGAAACAATGTGTCACGGTAGAGAACGTGAGCTTTTCTTATGATGACCGAAAGGTAATCGATGATGCTACGTGGCTCATTGGACCAGGAGATCGTTATGGACTTCTTGGCGCCAATGGCGCAGGCAAGTCTACCTTGTTGGAAATTATTCAAGGAAAGCTGTTGCCTCAAACAGGTCGTGTCAAAATTGGCAAAACGGTAAAGTTTGCTTTTTTGTCTCAGAAGCTCGAAGAGCTTAACCCCTTAGGATCGGATCGTGTGCGCGAGGTACTCTCCCGATACAAAAGTCGTTATGTGATTGATGGTAAAGAGGTTAGTCCTGCAACACTTTTAGAATCTCTCGGGTTTACTTCAGCTCATCTCAACATGCCTGTAAACACTCTCTCGGGTGGTCAAAAACGTCGTTTGCAGTTGATGCTGATTCTGCTTGATTCTCCTAATGTGCTGATTCTCGACGAACCGAGCAATGATCTTGATACCGATATGCTGGTAGCAGTAGAAAACGTGCTTGATACGTGGCCCGGAACACTTATTTTGGTAAGCCATGATCGCTACTTGATGGAGCGCGTTACCGATGATCAGTTTGCGCTCATAGAGGGAAAAGTGGTTCATGTTCCTCGAGGAGTTGATGAATACCTTGAGCTTCTTGAAGATCGCGCTCAAGCCAAACAAAATGGCGGATCTTCCAGCGCAGCAGGAAGCTCTTCTAAGGGAAGCGGCAAGGGAAACACTGTTGGAAAAGGGAGTGTTCAATCGGGAGGAACTCGAGATGCATCGAGTGGAGCGAAAGATTCTTCTGGATCGGTGCTTTCGGCGGCGCAAGCTCGTGATATTCGCAAGAAACTTCAGTCTCTTGAGCGGAAGATGAATACTGCGCAACGTAAAGTAGACGAAGCAAAGCAAGCCCAGTTGGAGGTAGACCCTTACGATTATGTGGCGTTGGGTGAAGCGCAAATAAAAGTAAAGGAATGCGAAGATCGGCTTTCTGCACTTGAAGAGGAATGGCTCGAACAGGCAGCAATGCTCGAGGGTTAACTTTCTTAATTATTGAGCTTGCGGTAAAGTAATTCTTTGCGAAGAGAATACATCCAGAAAGGGCATTATGGATACAAGCAGCCGCATAACGGGAGCAACAAGGCTTATGGGTGTTATAGGATCCTATCTGGATCATTCGAGCTCTCCTGAAATTCACAATGCAGTTTTTGAAAAACTCGGATGGGATTATGCCTACGTTCCGTTGGATGTTTCAGAGGAAAATTTAGAAGCGGCTGTGCGTGGCTTGGAAGCTTTAGGTTTTTTGGGATATAACGTCGCAGCTCCTCACAAGAAGCGCATTGTTCCGTATTTGCATGAAATATCGCGCGTTGCAGAAATCATGGGCGCCGTGAATACAGTGGTTATTCAAGGTGGTCGATCGTTGGGCGATAACGCTGATGGTGCGGCTTTTATGCGAAATCTGGTCCTCAATGGCATTAATGTGCTTGGCAAAAAGATTACGGTATTGGGTGCTGGAGGCGCGGCTTCTGCTGTGATCGTACAGGCGGCGCTGGATGGTGTTGCCCAAATTGATGTATTCAATCGTGATGATTCTTATGTCAAGGGTGGTCGTGCGTTGATCGAGCGCTTGAAGAATTATTCTTCGTGCGAGGTGACGCTGTACGATTTGGCCGATACCGATAAACTTCGCGCTTCTATTGCTGAATCAACGTTATTGCTTAATGCCACAATTGTGGGTTCTCCTGATGAGCCAGGCTGCTTGGTTGATGAATCCATGCTTGTGCCTGGTCTCATTGTTTCGGATATGGTTTACACTCCGCGGGAAACAGAGTTGTTGTTACGCGCGAAAGCGAAAGGAAACAAAACCCTTGATGGGGTAGGAGTTTTCTTGCAGCAGGCTGCTATAGGAGAGCGTCTCTGGGTTGGTCGTGAGATGCCTCTTGATTATGTGCGTGGACGGTTCTTTACTGAGTAGCGTTTTTC
>FR896036.1:4606-4719 GCA_000435475.1 Cryptobacterium sp. CAG:338
CTTTGCAATCAACTTCAAGTTAAGAAATTAGGGTCCGAGGAAGTAAGATTTAAAAATCTTTGCGCGGCAAAGATTTCATGACCTCGCTCTTACGAGCTTCGGCCCCAAACAGC
>FR896037.1 GCA_000435475.1 Cryptobacterium sp. CAG:338
TTTTTTTGTTTAAAGAATGCTTATGAACTGGCATCTTGCTCTATCAAAAGCGAACCATGGGTAGCGCACTGTGCGCAAATCAAACGTAGAAGGTACGTTCTTGTTATTTGATAACCAATACAGGCATTGGAGCTTCACGCAAAACCGCATAGCTTACCGAACCGAGTACGCCGCGGATTGCGCCAAGACCACGAGAGCCCATTACGATCAAATCAGCATCGACCTTTTCAGCATATGACAAAATATCTGCCGCAGGAGTATAGCCTGGGATAACCTCGATTGCAGCACGATCGCCCAAATCATCCAACACAGAGCCAATACCCTCACGAACCTTTTCGGTTTCTTCTTCGATGGTCTTGTTATACAGATTCATAATGTCCTCAACGGAAAGCAGATACTGCTGAGGATCAAATGAAGCACTGTTAAAGTTCGCAGGAAGTTGTGCGTTAGGATGCGTGGTAACAAATACTAAATGAAGCTTTGCGTCTGCATCGTCCTTTACGAGTTCTGCCGCTTTCGTTACAGCAGCAAGTGCATGATCGGATCCATCGTAAGCAACAACAACGTTCTTGAATACCATGGTTACCCCTCCTTTTCATTACGCTTTAATGCGCTCTTAAGTGCTTTCCCAACAAGCACTTTGCCATGCTTATACCATAGCACTATATTTCAAGTCCGACCAGGATTTTTAAAGGCATTATTTAAGGAAAGCTCCCTGGGTTTCTAGCGGTTCAAGGCCAATTACCGTATCGGGGTCAATTGCGATTGAGCGAAGATAGGTCGCAATAGCCGCATCCACTTCATACTCAAGATCAATCTTTCCGTTAAACACACACCAATAGAACAAGAGTCCCGTAGAAGCTGCCGCAATGCGCAGCAAAGATTCATCAGTATCTACTTCTTTACGAATAAGACCCTGTTTTTTTGCTTCGTCAATATACGAGCGAACGGTTGCAATAATGAAATCATCGTCGGAATCGCGATGAAGGAAATCAAAGAACGGATTATGGTTCGAAGCATACAGACCCGACACAAATTCCAAGCCCATATCCTTGCAGTAGACCACATACGCGCGATAAATAATCAGGATTCGCTCCACCGGATTATAGGGTTCACTTTCTTCAAGTGCTTTCTCTCGATATGGCACGAATGCATACTTCAAGTAATATGAGATCAAATCTTCTTTTCCGCTAAACAGGTTATAAAAACTACCCGTAGAAAGACCCGCTTCATCGCAAATATTGCGAACGGTCAGCTGCTTCATTCCATCACGGTTTACCAGCTTAATAGCTGCTTTGAGAAGCTTTTCTCGCGTGACCTGGGCTCGCGTTTCATGAACGGATACATATTCATTTCGCCTGATCATTCGCGAATTCCTCCTTATTTATCCTCTGCAAAAAACATGCCTGACAAAAGCTCTTGATACCCTACCCGAAAGTTCTCATGTGTGCCAGTAATAAATACGAAAACAAAAAAATGAACACGTTTTACTTTTATAACACTTCTTTAGGCTAATCATAGCGAAGCTGAAATTATTATGGACAGCGATTAGATAAACGGAGCACTATTCGTAATCAACTATTCTCTCTTCACTAAACGAAAGGCTTTTTGTCTTGAGTACCTTCCATCCCCAGAAAGCTTAAACTCCTCAAACAAACGTCTCCTTCCACCTAAGCGAAAGGAGACGTTTCAAAAAGAAGTATTAAAAGAAAATTTATTGAACTAACTGGAAGCGCCAAACATCTTTAAGGCAAAACTCTAACCGCGCGTTACTCGAGCACCTTGAGGAGTATCCTCAATCGTATACCCCAGAGCTCCTAATTCATCACGAATCTGGTCAGCAAGAGAGAAGTTCTTTTCTTTTCTTGCGGCAGCTCGGCAGTCGAGCAAAGACTGGATGGCTTCTTCCCCATCAGAGCCGCTATAACCTGCAAGAGATGAAGCCAGAGCAATCACTTCACTCGCACTGTCATCTTCGGCACCCTGTCTATCTTGCAATTCAATACCTAAAACATCTAAAAGTTCAGTAACTGCTTGTGCACCCAACGCAACTGCCTCTGCGTTTTGACAACAAACACAGGTATCCGCAAGCATGCTGTTGGCCTTACTTACGAAGGTGAAAATAGCTCCCAGAGCACCAGCGGTATTAAAGTCGTCATCCATCGCCTCAACGAAAGAATCACGCATCGTATCAATTGCTTGACGATACGCATCTAGGTCGAGCATTGATGGTTCCTGAGCTGGATTAGAGCACAGCCATTCAGTGTTATTTACAAAGTTCGTCAAACGACCTAGAGCGCTTTGAGCCTCTTGTAAGCGTTCATCAGAAAAATCAAGAGGGCTGCGATAATGCGTCTGCAGCATAAGCATGCGCAACACGCGCGCATCGGTAGTCTTCAAAACATCGCGCAACAGCAAGAAATTGCCTAATGATTTAGACATTTTCTCCGAATTGATCTGCAGCATGCCCCCATGAATCCAGTAGTTCGCAAACGTGCAGCCGCACGCCGCTTCAGACTGAGCGCGCTCGTTTTCGTGATGAGGGAATGCCAAATCAGCGCCACCGCCATGAATATCGAACGGAAGGCCCAAATACTTTTCAGACATTGCCGAGCATTCAATATGCCAACCAGGGCGCCCCTTGCCCCAAGGAGAATCCCAAGAAGGTTCACCAGGCTTTGCCGCCTTCCAGAGCGCAAAATCTAAAGGATCACGCTTGCGATCTTCTAAGCCTTGACCGTCGGCGCGAAGCTCGCGGTGTCCCGACTCCATTTCATCAATATTGCGGTTTGAGAGTTGCCCATACTTCTCATAGGAACGAACCGCAAAATAGACATCGCCTTCTACAGCATATGCGTGGCCACCTTCTATAAGCTTTTCCACCAAAGCAATCATGGCGCCAATCTCTTCAGTTGCACGAGGACGAATATCGGGATCCAAAACCCCTGCCGCACGCATATCTGCAATAAAGGCATCAGCATACTCAGCCGCAACTTCTGCTGCGCTGTGACCTTCTTCAAGTGCTTTGTTAATAATCTTGTCGTCTACGTCGGTAATGTTTTGAACAAACTTCACCTCAAAACCGCGCCACATCAAATAACGACGAATTGTGTCAAACGAAATAAACGTACGAGCATTGCCGATGTGGATATAGTTATACACGGTGGGGCCACATACATACATACCCACTTTACCCTCTTCGCGAGGAATGAAGGGGCGTTTTTCGCGTGCCATAGTGTCGTAAATTCGAATCATTGAAACTCCTATATCAAGCAATCTAATTGCATTTTATCTCGTGGTTACACAAACCAAAGTAGCGTCTTGCCAATTCGCCACACGCATAGCAATGCGTACCCTGTAGCTCTTTAACTTATACCACCCTTATACAATTACCGACATTAATTCTGCGATATTTTTCGCCACGCAATGAGCACCACTGCAGCTGAGGCAACCGCACATACCAGCAATCCTGGAATTACCAGCTTGTCGCCCGTTACAGCCAGGGCTTGTTGGATGGAGCCATCGTTGTTCGAAGCGCCGCCAGTGCCGCCCTCCGAATCTCCACCGTCAGACAACGAACCTAATGCAACCTGAGCAGATACCTCCATATACACAGGGACATAACCAGAACCATCCTCGCTCAGAGCTTCACCTTCTGCGCCGTATGCACGTGATAAGTCTACTGCAGCATCATCCTCGTTTAGGACTTCGCCTTTTGTATCGTATACATATGAGAAACCTGCTTTTGCAGCCTCTGCGGAGCTAAACGTCAAGATTCCTGTCTCTGCATCGTATTTTCCCTCCGAACCAGGATCAACACTCACAATGTTTGCAGCAAGGCCAGACAGGTTAACGGTAACCGTTCCATTCTCTTGAAGCACTCCTTCATAACTGGGAAATTGCTCAGGACCTGTTGCGGTAGCTGCCTTCAAAAGACAGAGCTCCAACTTCATATCACTCAAATCAAGCGAAGCGAGATTGTTTCGATAGGCATAGAGCGATTTTAACGTTGCTTTGCTGTTTTCCGGAATATTCAAACTGGTTAGCTTGTTTTCACCCACTGATAACGTTTCGAGCTGCGCTGCCTGAGGGATGGTTAACTCGGTAAGCTGGTTATTCCCAAGCTCCAGCGAAGTCAATGCCGCATCATCGGCGAATACAATCTTCTCAAGTCCTAAGGAAGATACATACACATCGGTAAGCGCATGGTTTTGCGACAGATCGAGCTCCGAAAGTCCTTCAACAAACTCAAATCTTATGTTTTCAAGCTGAGAAAGTTCCTGAAGCGAAAGTCCCTCTGAAAGATTAAGAGATCTCAACGTCGCGCTAGTTAGCTGCGTATTATGAGACAGATCGAGTTTGAGACCGCTCTCGCCATCAATTCCCACTGCTTGAAGGCTAAGATTTTGAAGGTTTTCCCATGAGGTAAGATCTAATTGCGTAAGGTTATTCAAGTTAGTAAGCCACAATGAATTCAAGCTCGAGGGAAGTTTGAACTCTGTTACCTCGTTTAGATCAGAAGCACCAAACGAGCTGACTTCTACACCATCTCCGAACACAAGACTCTGAAGCGAATAATCCGTGTAAGCAGGCGAGGCAGGAGCAATATCAAATTCCCTGACACGGGCGCCTTCTCCATTGATGCTCAGCTTTTGCACCTTATCAACATCAACATACAGGGCATCTAGCGAAAGATCACCTAAACCAACTTCGGTCTGACCATTATCGTGTGCGCGCACAAGCAATGCCTCCAGTGAAGGCAGATTCGAAATGCCACCACTACCGAGGTCAATAGATTGATAAATGTCCAGCGTGAGTGCAGAACAAGAAATGATTGCGTGTGCGTCTTTAGCCGATATCACATAGCCAGGGTCATACGAGTCGCTCCTTTTAAGGACATCGGTCCAAATCGCTTCTCCAAGAGCGTTTTCGGAGAAACAGTCGCCCATGGTTTTTCCCGTGATTCCGGCGGCACTCTCATTCAAAACAATCACCTTTGAGGCAACCGAACCATCTTGGTCCACAATAGTCGCACATGTTCCATAGACCGAATCAGTGGTTTCTCCAATCTTCGCTGATTCGGGTTCAGCAAAGATTGCCCCTTCAACAAGTTCGATATTCTTTGCTAAATAGGCAGGCGTAGTAGTATCCTGGGAAGTAACCACAATACTTCCCGAACCACTTACGGGATTGATCGTAACCGTACCCTTGAGCGCATTCACAATACCTGGGTTAGCGCCACCTGCACAGGTTAGCGAAACATCAGTATGATCCCCGAGAGAAATATCTCCCTCGGCTGAATACAGCGCACTTAGGATGTCCCCGTTTACTGACAAGGATCCACAATCAGCTGCGTAGATGTTCCCTGAACGGCTCATGACTCCATACAACGAGCGCTCACCAGTTGCCCCAAGAGTGATCTGCGCGCCACGCGCCCCGAGATTAATGTCGTTTTCTGCATACAACAAAGTCAATGGCACGTCTGAAAGCGTTCCGCCCTGATTATTTTCGCGATACACCACGTTTAAACTTGCGCCGATCCATAAAGTATTAGCCGACACCACACCCGTAACTTGAGACGAATCAAATGTGTACTGCGTATAGCCAATATTCAGACTTCCGGGATTAGAGCCCCCTTCACTGACAATGGAAAGCTCACCTCCTGCATAGAGCGCACCTGTCTGACGTCCGCTTTCACCGACGTAAATGTAATTATCGCTTCCTTCTGCAAGTCTCACAGACAAATCGCTCGGCGCATAAAGGGCGTATCCGCTCGCATTAGGACCTCCCGCTTGACTGATGGTTGCACCATCAAGCGTTACTATAGGGGTTCCCTCTTCATATGAAAGCGTTATCCCTTCATCAGAAAATGCCTCGTCATGGCGCACGCCTCCAATCCATACCGTTTGATCAGTAGCAGGGATGGAAAATTCTATTGTGGTGGTTAAAGGAAAATCAGAGCCCCCGAGATCATCCCTTGGTGTTAGGGTAACCTCTGTGGTTGCCTTACCATTTTCCAGGGTAATTTCCTGCGTATTGTTTTCCCACGATGAAGTCACATAACCCTTTGCAATACCGGAAAGCGAAGAGACGTCTACCGTGATGGTTGCATCGAGCGGAGTTTCTGCGGGCAGTTCTACTGAATAATTCGTCTGGGTGCCTTCGCCCTCCACCAATACCGAATCTCCGCCATTAACAGAATACGAGAACTGATTAAGGGACGGCCACAACCAGCTTGTAGAATACTGATCGCCCGCCACTAATTCCACCGCAAAATATGTTCCAGTAAAGGCGCTCATGCACTGCAACGAAATAAGTGCGTCACTCTTATTAAGGACTGTCAAACCATCTGCCGATTCAACCCGTATTTCAGAAAAGGACCGCCCATCTGGCAAGCTGACTGTTTGGGTTGCGCCGTCTGCTTCTAGCACATAAGAAGCCATCGATAGAAGCTGGATGGTAGTTGCATTCTCCATTGGTAGCTTGGCACAATTGAGAACCAGCGTTGCCTCTCCAGGCAAGCTGTTAAAAATATTTTCGTAAAATGCGCTGACGTTTTGTTCGAGTACTACCGTGCCCTCATAATCGCTGAACGCATCTTCTGAAACACCGACAACACTATAGGAATCCTGAAGGGCCCCCTCGCCGTACATTATCGAGGTGCGTACATTTACTGAACTTGCACTCTCATCACAGTCGATAATTTCAACTTCATATGAATCATTGACAACCTTATAGGTAAGCCCCTCTTTGATGAAGGTATCCCCCACTACCGCATATGCGGTAGTAGAAGAAACAGCCAAAACTAAGAAGGCACACACGGCGGTCGCTACAAGCGATAGTATTGCTGCCGACAATCGCCTAGAACAATTAACTGCACCCTCCTTTCGGCAATAGCTTTCCGATGCAGGATGCAATTCAAATTGTTTCATAATGTTGCCCTTTACGATTCTTTATATACAAGCGCTACCGCCTGAGCCGAAATACCTTCTTCGCGACCTTCAAAGCCCAGACGTTCGGTGGTAGTCGCCTTAACGCCGATATTGTCCATACTGATATCGCACGCTTTTGCGAGATTTTCGCGCATAGCATCGCGATAAGGTGAAAGCTTGGGTGCCTGCGCCGCAATGACGCAATCAATATCTAAAATTTCATACCCTGCTTCACGAACCACTCGAGCCACTTCGGAGAGAAGCTTTAACGAATCGGCACCCTTGTAGGCAGGATCAGTATCGGGGAATAGTTTTCCAATATCGCCCCCACGAATAGCACCCAGCAATGCATCAGAAACGGCATGAGCCAGCACGTCGGCATCGGAATGACCCGCTAAACCCTGATGGTGAGGAATATCTACCCCACCCAAAATTAGCTTGCGATCAGGTGCAAATGCATGCACATCGTAGCCAAGCCCTACGCGTAATCGGCTGAACGCTGCCGTAATGGAAGGGTTATACATATTGCTACTCCTCCCGTCGCTCTTCTAATGCAGCACGAATAGCGGCAGACATGAGGAGATAATCTTCTGGAACCGTCAGTTTGATATTGTCTCGCTTACCTTCGACTACCAAAACACGGCCACCCAAACGTTCAATTAAGGAAGAATCATCGGTTCCCACAAAACCATCCGACAACGCAGACGCATGGGCACGACGGTAAATTCCCGCACGGAAGATTTGTGGGGTTTGAGCATTCCAGAATACTGAGCGATCGGGTGTTCCCACAATAACGCCGTTTTCAACCACTTTTAAAGTATCGATGGAAGGATGGCCAACGACCGCCCCATCGCAATCGATATTGCCCTTAACGGTGTTAATGGTGTGCTCAATCAATTCCTTTGTTACCAAAGGGCGCGCTCCGTCATGAAGAATTACAAACTCATATTCTTCAGGCACTAATTCCAAACCAGAAAAGGCAGATTCCTGACGAATAGAACCAGCAGGTGCCATAACGATAGGAGTTACGAAAGGAAATGGATCAATTGCCTTAGCGAGATATTCTTCGGTGCGTTCTTCGGGGCACACCACGACAATAAGCCCCACATCACCTACCGCATCAAATACTTCTGCGGAACGCGTAAGAATAGGCTTGCCCGCTATTTCGACAAGCTGCTTGCCCCCTTCATGGCCAAAGCGTTCTCCGCTGCCACCCGCAAGGATGATAGCGGCTGTTTTGGGCTTTTTATCAACAACACCCTCAAGGCGGGGTTCCGCCTTGAGGGCATCGAAATTCATATCATCAAACATGGCCATCGCATGCTCGAGAACAGATGGAACGTATACGGGATCGATCGTCTTATCACTCATGAGGAACTCCTGTACCACCGCGCGCTATACGCTTCACGCGCGGCGCGCCCCTACTTAGGCTGATCTCGCCGATGCTAGTCGGCCGCTTGATCACCAGAAGACGATCCGCCGCCACGCGACGAAAGTCCCGCATGGCCTAGATCATATCCCGCAAGAAGCAGCTCAGCCTCTGCAGCTATGGTATCACGCTTACGCGGTGCAGGTATAGAACCAGTTCCTGGCACGAAGGTAAGATGGTCTCCGTCTTCGGTGTGCTCAACATCAACGTCAATCACCGAACCACTTGTCCACTTGCCTTCCAGGATTTGTTCAGAAATTGGATCTTCGATCAGTCTTTGAATAGCACGACGTAGAGGTCGAGCGCCAAAGGACAGATCTGTTCCCTCTTTAGCTATCAGTTTGCTTGCCTGCTTAGTCAAGTTGATAGTCATGTTCTGCTCTATGAGGCGCTGACGGAGTTCATCGATCATCAGATCAACGATCTCAACAATCTCATCCTCGGTGAGCGACTTGAATACGATAATCTCATCAATACGATTCAGGAATTCAGGCCTAAAGAGCTTTTTGACTTCGCTCATTACGCGCGACTTGATTTCCTTATCGTCCAAACCGCCCTTATCTCCTGACGCAAAACCAAGCGGTGCGCTGGTAGTAATTTCGCGAGCGCCCACATTGGAAGTCATGATGATAACGGTGTTTCGGAAATCAACTACACGACCCTGAGAATCGGTCAGACGTCCTTCTTCGAGAATTTGAAGAAGAATATTGAAGACATCAGGGTGAGCTTTTTCGATTTCGTCAAACAGGACAACCGAATACGGACGTTGACGAACCGCCTTTGTTAGCTGTCCACCCTCGTCGTAACCAACATATCCCGGAGGCGAACCAACCAGACGTGAAACCGAATGCTTTTCCATGTACTCTGACATGTCGAAGGAAATAAGCGCATCTTCGGAGTTGAAGAGAAATTCCGCTAAAGCCTTCGATAGCTCAGTTTTTCCTACGCCCGAAGGACCCAAGAAGATAAACGAACCAACAGGGCGCTTAGGATCTTTCAACCCTGAACGGCTGCGACGAATTGCTTTGGAAAGCGCCGTAATTGCTTCATCTTGACCAATAACACGCTCGTGCAGCACTGACTCCATACGAAGAAGCTTCTCGGTTTTCGCTTCGGTGAGGTTTGAAACAGGAACACCAGTCGTCATTGATACGATATCTGCTACATCTTCAACTGAGACTTCGTTGAGTGTCTTAGAAGTTTTTTCTTCCCAGTTCTTCTGTGCCTCTACGCGCTGTTTTTGAAGTTTTTCTTCTTC
Organism: Cryptobacterium sp. CAG:338; assembly: GCA_000435475.1. Classification (GTDB taxonomy): domain Bacteria; phylum Actinomycetota; class Coriobacteriia; order Coriobacteriales; family Eggerthellaceae; genus Anaerotardibacter. The sequence goes on from FR896037.1 coordinate 9,620, forward strand.
ATCGCGCACTCTTGCTGCACGCTCAAAGTCCTGATCGGCAATTGCAGATTCCTTAGCGGCGCGCAATTTGCGTAGATCGTCATCGATCTTTTGCAATTCTTCAGGCAGCACCATGTTGCGAATTCGCATACGTGCACCCGCTTCGTCAAGAACGTCAATCGCCTTGTCGGGCAAGTAACGATCCTGAATATAGCGATCTGACAAGCTTACCGCCGCAGACAGCGCTTCGTCAGTAAAGTGAACGTGATGATGCTCTTCATAACGATCGCGTAGGCCCTCAAGAATTCGAACAGCCTGCTCTTCGTTAGGCTCCTTTACTAATACGGTCTGGAAACGACGATCAAACGCTGAATCTTTTTCAATATGCTTGCGATATTCATCAAGCGTGGTAGCACCAATGATCTGAATTTCACCACGGGACAGCGGCGGCTTCAAAATAGCAGCTGCATCGATCGAACCTTCGGCAGCACCTGCACCAATAAGGGTATGAAGCTCGTCGATAAACAGGATAATGTCTCCTGCCTGCTCCACTTCCTTAATAACTTTCTTTAAACGCTCTTCGAATTCACCACGATATTTTGAACCAGCAACCAAGGCAGAAACATCAAGGGTGTAAATGCGAATGTTGTGCAGGATATCAGGCACCTGATCGGCAACAATAAGCTGTGCCAGGCCTTCCACTACCGCAGTTTTACCAACGCCAGGTTCCCCAATCAGGAGAGGGTTGTTTTTCTGACGACGGGAAAGAATTTGCATCACGCGCTCAATTTCGCCCGCACGTCCAATGACGGGATCGAGCTTTCCGTCAGCAGCCTTCTTGGTGAGGTCGGTGCCAAACTCTTTAAGCATACTGTCAGAGGTATTCACCGTTGGGTCAAAATTGGTACCTGCATATACCGCAGACTGCCCCACCAAATCATTAAGAGCAGAGCGGATAGCATCACCTGTTACACCCAAACGCGCAAGAACATCAATTGCAGTGCCCTCATTCTCGCGAACAATACCCAAAAGAAGGTGTTCGGTGGAAATATAGGACTTGCCCATCTGCATTGCTTCGCGTAGTGAGTTTTCTAACACACGCTTTACACGAGGAGTAAAACTGAGATGTCCCGAAACGTCAGTATTTTCATCAATTGATACGATTTGGCGAACACACTGCACAGCAGCGTCGTACTTTACACCAAGCTTATCGAGCGCCTGTGCCGCCAAACCATCCTGTTCTTTCATGAGCGCTAAAAGTACATGCTCAGTGCCCACGTACGGCTGGTGCAAAGCACGTGCCTCCTCTTGGGCGAGAACAAGCACCTTTCGCGCTTTGTCCGTAAATTTGTCAAATGACATATAAGCCTCGATTCTCGCGGCAGGATTTAAAAAATGTCTATCCTTTTAAAATGCTCACTTAAAAATTGCTCATCCAATCCTAGCACTCGATAACGGAGAGTGCTAGTTTGTCATATTTTCGTAACAAGTCGTCACATATTTATCGCAAATATGCGCCTAAAATTCTACCATTTTATAGATATCTTCTACCTTACGCATAAAACGAGCGATAGTTCACGGGGCAATCGATAGCGCACGCGTTGTCAATAATGTATGGCTTTATCGGTGGCGCATAACGAATAGTGCACGCACCGTCGACGATATATGACAGCAGCTACGGTGCATGCCATCATCGATGACGTGCACTTATTTCCAGTGGCATACGCGTTGCTGGTGCGTTACTGGCGGTACATACGCTGTTGATAAGCTTCTGTTTTGGCAAAAAGTTGCTTTATCGGGTTAGGGCTTTTTCATGGTGTCGCTCAATTTCAACCCGATAAAGCGTTAATTTGCCAAAACGTATTTAATTGGCAAATATGAGACTTGGATCTATAGCCTATTTACATGCT
>FR896038.1:0-10870 GCA_000435475.1 Cryptobacterium sp. CAG:338
GGTTTGGTAGACGCAAGCGGCAGCCTTACGCCTTCCACTCCGCAGTATGAAAACGAGGAAGGCACGGGGCTGGTGCCCGCATTCAATAGCTGGCAGCGTCCCGACACAGACCATTTCGTCTACAACGGCGGCACCATTTCCAACCGCCTGACTGGTACCACCACGACGAACATGACCAAGTCGTGGGAAATCGCCGCGTTTCAAGACAGCCTGCAAGACGTGGTGTGCACGTTCCAGGCGCAAAGCCGCGTGAAAGGCTCTGCTGACGATGCTGCTTGGGCTAACGTCAGCGGCGAAAGCGCCACGCAGACGCTTTCTGGCTGGAATGCGGAGACACTCACTAAGACCATTACCGAAAGCTTCCCCAAATACGACTCGCAAGGCAGGGAGCTCGAGTACCGTTGGTTGGAGACGAACGTGACGCTCGAGGGGCAAGCTACGTCGTTCCAGCAAAACGATGACGGTTCTGCCACGTTCCAGATTCAAGTGACCGACCCTGAGGGCAGTTTGGAGACGTTAGAGTTTACGTCCACGCCCGTTACGACGACAAATGACGACGGCAGCATCGACACCGTCATCACCAACACATTCAACAACACTACCGATCAGCACGTGGACAAGTACTGGGAGCAGCCCGACGGCTCTCAGGCTCAGATTGCTCCGGATCCTAATTATTCCGATCCAAACGCGGTAATCCAGCTATTCCAGGACGGGCAGCTCATCGGCGAGTTCACACTTGACGGCACAACCGATGAGACTGCTATGCGTATAGAGGGTCTGGGTGATGCGACTTGGCAGGAAACGAGTTCTTACCATGCGGACTTCCAGAACCTACCTAAGTATTCTCCCGAGGGAAAGCGCTACACCTATCTTGTGCTTGAAAAGAGCAAAGAAGGATGGACGACTGAGCGTACATATGATGCTGAGACGCGTACCACGCGCATTGATAACTACCTCCCTGAAGGTGAAGGTTCTGAAATTCGCATTACTAAGAGTTGGATCGATGGCGACGATGCAGCGCATCGCTACGATGTGCGCATCGACTTGGTGGCTGCGCGTGATATGTATTCGCAAGGAACCAATGCCGATGGCCAGCCCAATGTGTCCTACACCAAGGGGCAGGTTGTCGCCACGGTCACGCTTTCTGCAGAAGAGTTATGGTATGGCGAGGTAGACGTACCTATCGGCGGGCTTACCTACAATGATTTCATTGCGCAGGAAACAGCGTTAATTGCCGATGATGGCACTGAGTATCCCGTGTTGACGCGTGATCAGGCAGCTTTGGATCCTGAATACGAAGGCGAGCTCTGGATCAATGCAGGCTGGACTAATCCTGACAACCGTCGCGTTGCCACACCTGAACATGTTTACGAGGTGCGCTCCACTACCAATACAGCTATTGGTTCAGTGGAGGCTACCAACCGTCGTCTTGGTCTGTTTGACCTCACTCTGACGAAAGACTGGGGCGACAGTTTGGGCGACTTCAATGAGGGAGACACCAATAACCCACGTCCCGAAGCGACATTTACTATCTCCTGCGCTGAAAATCCTGGAGCTTTTTCGCTTAACGAAGAGGGTAACTTAGTGGTGTCCGTGAGTGGTAATACGCTGCCTGTGACTGATGCGAATGGTAATCCCGTCAAGGCGGAAATCGTTGATACAAACGGCAATGCTGCTACAAATGGTAATGCGCGTATCTCGATCGACCGCAACCTGGCAAGTTCTACCTACCAATTATTTGGTTTACCCAAATATGATGCAAACGGCATGAATGTACACTACGATGTCGTTGAAAGTTGGACGAGCGATTCGGGTGATTACCAGAGTACGAAAACAGTTGGTGATTACCTTGTCGAGGAAGGTGCCCGTCACTTCCATGACACCCAGACGATCAGCTTTGATAACACGCGTTCTGGCACACGCGATATCGTGTTCTACAAAACATGGCACGATAACTATGTAAGCGAAACGCTCAATCAGCGTCCTGACATCTATCTTACGCTGTACCGCGCTGTCCTAGACGAGGATGGTAACTTGAGCAAGCCGGAAGCAGTTCCCGGCTACATTCACTTCAGCTGGTCTGCCTTGGCAGAGAGTACCGATGCGGCAAACGAGCAGATGGTGACTATCTCTGGTCTGAGTAAGTACGACAGCAACGGCGCCGAATATATCTATTATGCAAGCGAAAGCATGTCAGCTGACGGCGAATCCCTCGGATACGGAGACGTTCAGTTTGATTACAGCAGCATCGAGACAGCAGATGCAGACGAGGGCACAGACACGCAGGCTGCCCAGGGAGCCGATAATGCAGTCGAGGTTGATTCTGGTGCTGAAAGCGATGATCCTACGGTCGACGGTACCGGCTGGGCCATTCGTGAGGACGGCACGTTCGTCAATCGCCTGGATTCTGATCTGACGGTACAGGGCACCAAGCTGTGGGAAAACGTCCCAGGCAATGTGGACCAGGGCGATTTGCCCAAGGTGACTATCTACCTGCAGCAGAAGCTTGCGGGCGACGAAAACGCCTGGGGTTCTATGGTTGCTCACAAGAACGATGACGACACATGGACAGTCGACGGTGCTATTGCCCAGACGTCCGAGCTTTATCCAGAGGCGAACAACCAGTACACCTACACCATCGATCATACGGGTGATAATGTGGCCGGTTCGGAAGTAACCGATGACAACGCGCTGCCGCGTTACGATGAAAACGGCAACCTGTACGAGTATCGTGCCATCGAGGTCATCTGGGGTCTTGAGGGTCAACCAGGCGGCTTCACTGCCGATCAGGTCGATGGGCAGGACATTACCAAGCTGCTCAATGGCGAGCTCAGCCTGGTAGGAAATACTTACGTGGTTCAGCATGGCGAGTCCGGTTCGTTCCTGCTGCGCAATGTCTATGAGGGCGACACGGGTAAGCTCACTGTCAAGAAGCTGTTCAGTGGCCGCGACGCGGACGATGCATACCCTGACGTAACGTTCGACGTGTATCGCTACTACGTGGACGAAGAGGGTAATGTATCTGATGCGGGTTTGGCAGCCTCGCATACGGTGACTGGCGATGAGTTCAAGGCTGCTGATACGGCAAAGTCTGGTAACGCTTCCTATGAGTACACCTTCGAGAACTTGCCCATTTACGCGCCCGATGGTAGTCGTTGGATCTACTATGTAGTCGAGCATTCTATTAATGGCTATACGACTACAGTGGGAACGGGGGACATCTCCGATATTGGGCAGCTGGACGCTGGAATTGAGGTCGGCAACGGCATGCGCTCAGAGAATCTAGGCACTTTCGATGGGCAGGGCGCTATCACTGATTCCGTCATCAAAGATGACGAGACCGTAGATGTGACTTTCGGAAATACTTATGCACCGGACAACGCGCAGCTGAACGGACAGAAGGTTTGGACCGACTATGGTGACATCTTCTCCGTGCGACCCGATCCTACAGAATTCCTGAAAAGTTTCATGTTAAAGCGCACTACCGCGAGTGGTATGAGTGAAGACGTAGTGCTGCAGTCGTCGGATTCCGCTGCCGACAATTACATTGTGTGGACAAATAGCGAAGACGGGGCAGAGAAGTGGACCTTCACCATCTCGAACGTGGAGAAGTGGGCACCTGATGGAACTGCGTGGAGTTATACACTGAAGGAAAATCTTGGAGATACGAGTTCTTATTACAACGTCGTAGGGTCCGATAGTTCTACGGTATCAGCTGATGCTGTAGGTGCGCAGTTTAGCTTCCAAAATGCACTTCGCGGACGTGCAGAAGTTCATAAAAAATGGATAGACGGCGATGACCCTTATGATTTGCGTCCAGGGCAGGTGACGGTGCGTTTGCAAGCGCGTACAGCAGTTGCTGACACATCTGGCAACGTCACGGAAGACTATAGCGAATGGCAAGACGCCTATACAGTTCTGAGAGGCTTCGTGAATAGTGATGAAGAGCTAGACAACAACGGATTCTCTTCTGGTGACATGAATCGCACGCTGACGGCGAATAATAGTTGGAGTGCGTCCTGGTCGCGGTTACCGGTGCTGGCAAGCCTGGATAGGACGAGCGGAACAAAAGTTTACGCAATTCAGTACCGCGCTGTGGAGGCTACCATTGGTATAGAGGGCGAAGAGGGGTATCAGGAGATAGCCGCCCCGAACGATGATGGAAAATACGAGGACAATTATTATCCGTATCAACCTGACCAGAGTGATACCGGCGCTTGGACTGGCGATGCTCAAAATGGTTGGTCGACAACCATTAGCAACGAGCTGAAGGACACGAGCATCTCTGCCACCAAGACTTGGGACGACCAGGAAGATGCTTGGGACACTCGTCCTGCTGGTGAGGAGTCCAATGAGTGGACGGCTACGTTCTTCTTGCAGCACTCGACAGATGACGGCAAGACATGGGAGTGGGTCGTCGAGGCCGATTCCGGTGCAAACCCGAGCGGCAGCGCATCGCAAACTGGCGTGGTCCGGCTGACGGTTTCCGGTTCAGACGAAACTGCATCGGCTACCTGGAACTACCTGCCTCAGTATGATACGAGTGGCAAAGAATACCAGTATCGTGTGGTTGAACAGGTGCCCGGCAGCTACGACGTTCCTGGTGCAACTCAAGTTGCAGACACTGACACCGCTCACCGCTACTATGTGGTCTCGACGACTGCGGGTATCGGTGATGTTTCGAGTACACAATCGTTCACTAATAATCTGCGTACGGTCGACCTCACCGGCACCAAGCAGTGGGAGGACTTCGGTAGCGGTTTGGCGCCCGAATTCGATGAAAACGATCTTCCGGAGATGACGCTCTGGCGCGCTGTTGACAACGGAGATGGTACTTTTGGGCAGGCCGAGAGCGTGCTGAAGTATGGCAACCCGGCACCCCAGCCCACGTGGACCAAAAACGGCAATGGTACATGGACGTTTGCCTACAGCGACCTACCTGCCGCGAATGCGAGTGACCAGGAATACGTCTACTGGGCTACGGAGTCTGCGGGCTCCGGCAACACGGGCGGCTTCTACCCCGTGGCTTCTCCCCCGTGTATGGAACCGGTGGCACCCAGAGCGAAGAGACGCACGGGGCTGGCGGCACGACGGTCGACAAGGATGCGTCGGCAGGCGAGGAAGGCCAGCAAACCAACGAGACCATCACCAACACGGCAACCAAGCTCTCGCTCGACAAAATAAGCAACTGGGAGCAAGGCGAATCGCTTAATGATATTGAGCTTTCCGTGCAATCGCGTAATGACAACAAGACCTACGGTGTGTGGCAGCGCGATGAAGCTGGCAGCGGCCCCACGTGGGCGCGGGCTTCCCGTGGACGCTGCTTTCCGGAGGTACTAAAGAGGAGGTCATGGTTGAAGCCAACGAGATGAGAGGCGAGGCTAGCGGGTATATCGTCGGCCTGCCTGAGGGTGACTACAAGGTGGTCGAGACCGGGGATGTGCCGAATGGCTACGCTATAGCGCCTGAAGTGTATTTCAAGATCAATGCAAACGGTACTGCTACGTTTGAAGGTGCCTATATTGACGGCGAGAAAGTCACTACAAATGTACAAGATGTGGTTATCGACACCGAAAACGGCGTCCACGCTATCGAGTTGACTGCTGAGGATCCGGTTCTGCGTGGTCACCTGCAGCTGACTAAGTACGTATCGGATGACGGCACCGCGGACGGGGCCAATCGTTCAGCGCTTGCAGGCGCTACGTTCAGCTTATATCGTCAGGGTGAGAGCGGGGTTGACCAGCTCGTAGCCGAGGGACTCACGAGCAACGCGCAGGGCGTTGTCACGACGGTGAACAGTAACGTGGAGGTTACAGAAGAGTTCGCCGCTGCGTACGATAACAAGTACGGTCAGCTGAGGGATGGTCTGCCTGAGGGCACGTACTACTTCGTCGAGATCTCCACCACGTCGGGCGCCGTTCTGCCGAGCGGTGATGCAGCAAAGAGCCCCACGCTCACCATCACACAGGACAACCACTACGACTATACCGAGCAGGTAGTTAGCCGCACCATGGAGAACGAGAAGTTCAACGCCACGGTGATTCTGCACAAGTACGACACGGCTGATAACGCGGGCATCGAAGGAATCAACTTCACGTTGTCCTATACGCCTGAAGGTTCTACCACGGCATCGAGCCGCACGGTGACCACGGGCGCTGGCGGCGAGCTCAAGCTCGAGAACCTCGAAAAAGGCAGCTACATTCTCACCGAGCAGTCCAATTCGGGCTATGCCAACAGTGGTTTTGGCGCGTCGTTCACCATAGGCAACGAGGACGACGACCAGACATTCGACATCAAGAACGTTTCGGATGGCGCGGGTATCGACTTCAAGGTGACGAGTGGCGAAGGAGATTATACCGACGGCACGGGGATCCCCAACGTTCGCTCCGAGGGACAGGTCACGCTCAACAAGAGCGGCAATAACACTGCCATCGACGCGACGTTCGACTTGCAGATGAAGACCGAGGATGGTTCGTGGTCAACCGTGGTACCTGGCCTTGAGACGGCGAACAAATACGAGCTTACGTGGGACAAAGATGGCCTGACAGCAACGGCGACGGATGCGGGCGACGAGAATCGCGGCGTCTTGGTTGTGACGGGCCTTACGTGGAACACGTATCGCTTCGTGGAGACGGCGACGGCGCCGGGGTATCTGCCTGACAACACCAATGGCGACATCACGAGCAGCGAGTTCACTATCGGACGCACTACGCAAAATATGGCAACGAGTGTGACAGTGCAGAACAGCCAGACAGAACTGCGCATTAACAAACAGAGTCCGACTGGTGAGATTCTGAATGGTGCTAAATTTACCGTGACGCCGGTAGGGGATAGTACGTTCGCTGACCCCACAGTGCTCGGCAGTGCCTATCAGAACGGCGTCATCACACTTACCACGGCGGATACTGGTATTGCCACGCTCAAGGGTCAGCTTGTAGTCGGTGGCACATATGAGATCTACGAGGTCGCCGGCCCTTCGGGCTATAATCCGATCGATGCTAAGTTCCGCGTGCATGTGGAGAATGACGGCTACCTGACGGTCGTCGATGATCAAGGCAAGGAGGTCCAGCTGCCTGATGGCTATAAACGCACCAACATCGACGGCACAGGCACCGAGGCGTTCTCGTTTGTCGCTACCAACGAGCCTATGGCTATTAAGCTCACGAAGACAAGTGCAGCAGAAAATCACCTATACCTTGAGGGTGCCGAGTTTCGTCTCACGGGCCAGGTGATGAATGACGGCAATACAGTACATACCTACACCACCAATAAGGACGGCATCATCGAAATCACAGATGGTCTCATGGGTGGTGTCAAGTACACACTGACCGAAAATGTGGTACCTGCGGGTTATATTGCAATGGATTCTCTCTATTTCAAAATGGACGACCGCGGTGAGATCGTTGTGACAGATATTGATGGAAACCCACTTGATCAGGAAGACTGGCCCGCAGGCTGGGGAGTCAAGGATGACAAGATCTCTTTCACGGCTGCCGACGAACCTACGCGCCTTACTATTGAAAAAGTTGATGGAGGCAACAACGAAAAGAAGCTTTCGGGCGCTGAGTTTAGTGTAACTCCAGTCGAGGGAAGCAAGTTTGCTAATGGATCAACCAAGACCAAGGTGCTCACGACCGATGAAGAGGGAACTGACAGTTTAGTTGCTGATCTCGTAGTAGGCAGCAGTTATACCATTGAAGAGACAAAAGCGCCCGATGGTTACACCAAGATTGACAGATCTATGACCATTACGGTGCAAGAGAATGGCTCGATTTGTATCGCTGAGGGTACAACTGCACCGAGTCAGTTCGTTATAAGCGATGATGGCACTGTGCAGGTGTTTACAGGAACGGTAACAAACGATCCAACAGAGTTGACGCTTAATAAGATCGACTCGACGACAAATCAAGCACTTGCAGGTGCTAAGTTTGAGCTTACAGGTAAATTTGCGAACGGCAGCACTAGTCAGACGCTTGATGCTGCAACCGATTCAACAGTACAGCTTGATAAGGCATTACTCATCGCCGATGGCAAAACACAGTACACTCTGACGGAAACTGGAGCACCAGGGGGTTACGAGTGCATTCAGCAGTCACTGGTGTTTACCGTATCCGAAGCTGGCGTTATTACGCCTGTTGATGCATCTGCGGCACAAGCGGCAGGCTGGTCTGTCGGCAAGGATGGTATTAGTGTTACTGCAGCAGATAAGCCTATCGAAATTGACCTAGTGAAACTTGGTACAGATTCTGGTACTAAGGAACTCACAGGTTCAGAATTCCTTGTTAAACCAGTTGAAGGTAGTTCGTTTGCCAATGCTTCCAAAGAAGAAAACGAAAACGGTATTGTAGTAACGCCTGAAAATATTGGTACAAAGCTTGATATTAAACTTAAAGTAGGCAACGCCTACACCATCGAGGAGACTTTAGCGCCAACTGGATATGAAACAATTATCGGCACGCTTACCTTTGCGATAAATGATGATGGTACACTCGTCAAAGAAAGTGGTTCAGACGCGTGGACGATTTCCGAAAATGGCGGAGTTGCTGTTATAACCGCAACAGACAAACCTATAGAAGTCGTACTTGCCAAGACGAGCAGCGCAAATGAGCAACTTGCACTAACTGGTGCAGTGTTTGAACTGTATCGCGGTGCTTCGGCTGCTGAGGGCGACTTCGTAGAACAAGTATCTACAGGTACAGACGGCACCATCGCACTCGAAAACCTCGTGGGTGGCGAAACCTATACTCTGCGTGAAGTAACGGCTCCTGCAGGTTACGAGCTACTGCCCGACGTGACCTTTACAGTTAAAACCGATGGTACTGTAACGTTGTCAGAAAATGCGCCTGCAGGTTATACCGTCACAGAAGGCGAAGACGGAGTGGTAACCTTCACGGCGGCTGATACGCCTATCGAGGCACAGCTGGTAAAGACCGATGAAGCTGGTACGCCGCTCGCGGGTGCAGTATTCAGCATTCAAGGCACTTTCACTGGCGACTATGCGCAGGAGCGAGAAATCACGCTCGATCCTACCGGCGAGGATGGAATAACTTCTATTCCTGTGGCAGCGCTTATTGCAAACGAAACCTACACGATAGCTGAGCTCACCGCTCCCGACGGGTATGAGCGCGCGGGTAGTGTTAAGTTTACCGTTGCAGCTGATGGAACAATTACGATTCTCTCCGACGATGCTAATGCAGCGTCGAGCAGTAACAATACAGCAACGGGTGATACCAACACGGTATCGGGTGACAATAGCGCAATGGTAAACAATGGAGGGGCTTCTGCTGTCGCCGGAACAAACGGCACGGGCACCTTCGCCGCTTCTTCTAAGGGTACGATGGCAGTAATTACAGCGACCAACCACCCAGTTGAGATAACCATTACTAAGACCGATGGTGCGCAAGGCTTATTACCAGGTGCTGAGTTTACGGCAACTTCAACCGATGGAACTGGCGGCGCAACAGGATCTGTTCATAGTGTTACGGCAGTTACGGGTGAAGATGGTGTAGCAGTTTTGTCAGGTCTTATCGCGGGCAAAGAATACACTCTTGCTGAAACCAAGGCACCTGCGGGGTACGAGCTGTTAACTGACACGCTTACCTTTACCGTGCAGCCTGATGGCACTATTGATGCAGGATTACTTCCTCCTGCAGCGTTCTCGATCGGTATCACAAAAGACGCAGTATCGGTAACGGATAACCCCTTGGAGGTCTCGCTGGTAAAGCAAGCATCTAACGGAGCACCGCTCGCGGGTGCGGAGTTCACAGTGGAAGGCGAATTCCCCGATGGTCAAACCAGCAAGACCTTTACTTCGGATGAGAGCGGCATCGTGTTTAATCAGTTGCAGCTTACTGGGTCTGCCGAAGGTACATGCTATTCCGTAACTGAAACAAAGGCTCCTGATGGATATGCCCAGCCTGAAGGTTCGCTCAATTTGCTGGTATATGAAGACGGAAGCGTGCAGATCGCCGAGAGTTCATCGGCAGATATGAAACAGTATGCTTCGGTTGCTTTCACCAGTGGAACTGCGGTTGTTACGCTGAACAACGAGCCACTTCCTGGAACCGAGCTTCCGCAAACTGGCGACAGCAGAATCATGCCGCTTCTTGCTGGCGCATTTGGATTGCTGGGATTGTGGGCACTTGTGATGGGCGGAATTGCTTATCGACGCTTTAGAGATATCAAGAAGTAGCACATTAAAGATCCCAAGGTTCATCTGAATCTTGGGATCGTTTTTGTTTCGACCATTTTAGCTTTCGCTTATTTGGGATCACTTTTGTTTCGGCTATTTCTGGTTTTCGCATATGAGTTAGTTCATAGACTGGTATTCGCTTTTTTAGTTTACGGATTTTACTCCCCCCTTGAAAATGAAAGAGAACGAGCCAACCAAGTTTGCATTGGCTTTGTGTCGAGTATTGGCTGCAAAGCGGAATTTAGCATCTCGATGGCTAGTTGTTTATAGGGAGAAGGAGAGGGATGTTCACATGTGCTCGAAGAAAAACAAGCATCTTCAAGCGCTTACCTTGTTTGAACGGGGGTATGGTTACAAGGCAACAGCCAGTGAACTCAATTTAAATACCGAAACGGTTCGAGAGTGGTTGTACACCTGGAAAGCACTTGGATCAGACCTGTACAAGCATCCAGAAAAGCGTCCGCATTCCTATTCGGCGGAAGTTAAATTGGCGGCAGTGAAGGATCATCAAAAGGGCGTCCCAACTGTTGAGGTGATGAAGCGCTATCAAGTTGCGAATCGTCATCGAATCAAGGAATGGTGCAATTTGTATACGCACTATGGCGAGGCTGCCTTTGAGGATCGCCTGGATTCATAGGTTGTATTTACTGCCGCCTTCGGGCGCCTTCAAACCGACCG
>FR896038.1:10910-12651 GCA_000435475.1 Cryptobacterium sp. CAG:338
AGGTTGTATTTACTGCTGCCTTCGGGCATCTTCAGAACGATTTTCAAATCACCCAAAGAATCCTATTGGGTATTGGATTAACAAGATCCCGAATAAATATAGGATTAATAATCAAGTTTAATGTCCATACGAATACTGAATTAACAATCTAAATTGATACTCATATGAGTATCAATTTAGAATCGCATCAAGAATAGAGCTGCATTAAGAATAAAGTTGCATCAAAAATAGGGTCGCATCAGGAATAGAGTTGCTTAAAAAATAAAGACGCATTAGGAAGATAGGGCAGTACCACCAAGAGCATTGGGGCCGTTAGTGCCGAATCTGCCACATTTGAGGGAGTTATGTACTTCTCGTAAGAGTACTTTCTTTTTTGTTATTACTCAAAAAAGAAAGTATGAGTAGCAAAAAAGGCGAATTTGGTTAAAATTCGCCTTTTTTGCAGATAGATATTAAGCAAACAGTAACACTTAATTTTGCTTAGTAACATTTAGTATTCACGACTCGTCAAAATGTGCCAATTCTCGTTTTTAACTTTCAAAACATGCATAAGTCGACAAAATGCGGCATTGGGAACGCGACCGACGAAGCACAACACCAGAAACGTAGCAATGCGACTATTTCCAAAACTACCCAGCAAAGGTTTCTTCCAACTGTTTGTTGGCAACTGCCTTAGGGGTTTTCCAGTCTTCGGAATCATCGGGACGAGGAGCCATCTTGCTTTCATCGCCACCTGCATCCTTTAGTCGCTTCAAATAGTTGCGTGCTTCTTTAGCGGTTACTCCCGAAAGTGCCAAAACAGCAATCATATTAGGAACAGCCATGCAAGCATTGAAGATATCGGCAATGGTCCAAACGGCAGATACTGTCATGTAAGGGCCAATGAAAATGCAGGCAATGTAGAGCCAACGATATATTTTTACTGCCTTCAAATTGCGATTGCTGAAATACTCAAGGCAGCGCTCACCGTAATAGCTCCAACCCAAAATAGTGGTAAAACCAAACAGAGCCAAGCAAATCATCAAAATGAAAGAAACTACCTCAGGAGGAACGAACGGTAAACCTGCCTGGAAAGCAGCACTCGTAACCGCAGCGCCCTCTAAGCCAGGAATGTTGTAGGTGTTGGTCATAACTAGAGCTAAACCAGTCATGGAGCAAATGATAATGGAGTCGATGAAGGTTTGCGTCATGGTTACAAGACCCTGACGAGCAGGTTCGTTGGTCTTCGCGGCAGCAGCAGCGATTGGAGCAGAACCTAAGCCTGCCTCGTTTGCAAAAATACCACGAGCGAGACCCATTTGCATTGCAATTAAGATCGCGCCAAACATACCAGCGCCAAATGCCTGCAAACCAAATGCATGCTGAACGATGAGGAGCAACGCTGCAGGAAGCTTATCGATGTTGTAGAAAATAAGCGTAAAGGAGAACAGTAGGAAAACTACAACCATACCTGGGACAACGCGCTCAGAAACCGTAGCGATACGCTTCAAACCACCAATAATTACCAAGCCTGCAAAAATTGCGGTTACCAGGCCTCCGATTACGGTAGCAATAGAATATTCAGCACCAAACAGAGTTACCGTATAGGCCATGGCGGGATCAAAGAATCCCGTTACGGCGCTTGAGATGGAATTTACCTGAGTAAAAGTACCAATACCAAATAAGCCTACGCACATACCAAAGAAAGCAAACAACTTAGCTAACCAACGCCATTTTTGCCCCATGCCGTTTTCGATGTAGT
>FR896039.1:0-515 GCA_000435475.1 Cryptobacterium sp. CAG:338
ATACCTCTTCCCCCTCATCTCCCATTCGGACATGGCTCATTACATTGCCGCCGCGCTGCGCCATACCTGTCGTTTCAGCAGTGCGGACTTGCCATCCTTTCGAACGTGCCGTTTCGGCTAAAATCTTCGCCGCTAAAACGCTACCCTGACCACCAATTCCTGCAAGTGAAATATTAATCACGAGAAGCCTCCTTTACAGAAGCACCCTCATTAAGCTCGTGGCAGACCAAAGCGCTATCGTTGCAGACATACGTGCAAAGTCCACAACCGTTGCAGAGAGAAACATCCACCACCGGATGACGATGCTCGGCATCCCACGAAAGAGCAGGACATCCTAATTTCAATACACAGCGCCCGCAACTCGTGCAAGCTTCCAGATCAACCTCAACGGGCTGGGCTGGCTTGATAAGTTTTATGCAGGGCGATTCGTATATAATGGCAGACGGACCATCATAATCGATAGCTTCTTTTGCTGCAGCAATTGCATCGTCTAAATGTAGAGGATTTGCGCGAGT
>FR896039.1:558-1249 GCA_000435475.1 Cryptobacterium sp. CAG:338
CACGCAATACCTTCTCAATAGAGATTGGCTCACTTTTCGGACCCATCAACGTAACACCTGTTCCAGGGTGTGGCTGAGACCCCGTCATAGCAGTCGTGGCATTATCGAGCACTACAATGGTAATGTCGTGCTGATTGTAGACAGCATTTGCAACCCCCGTCATGCCACTCGCGAAAAAGGTGGAGTCACCAATAAAAGCAAGTGCCTTTTTGTTTGGCTCCACAATACTAAACCCTTGAGCGATGGTGATATCTGCACCCATACAAAGACAGGTATCAACTGCGTCAAGCGGTTTTGCATTCCCGAGAGTGTAGCAACCAATGTCGCCGCAGAAAATTCCATCGCTTGCTCGACGAAAAGCAGCCTTCGTCGCATAGAAGGAGCCGCGATGAGGACAACCAGGACACAACAAGGGAGGACGAGTGGGAGGTTCAATACTGCTGCCCGAAGAATCAGGCAGCTGAGAATCTACCGAATGATTTTTTAAACCAAAAAATTCGAGAAGCTGTTGAGCGATATCATCAATCGTGTTTTCTCCACGAGTAGTAGCATGCCCGCTTAGTTTGCCTCGCACTTCAAAAGAAGCATGGATACGCCCCGCCAGTTTTAGCATCTCGTCTTCAAGAACGTGATCCAATTCTTCAAACACTATTATTTCATCCAAACCCTGTGCAAACTGAGCAACACGATC
>FR896039.1:1263-1538 GCA_000435475.1 Cryptobacterium sp. CAG:338
GATCTGTAGGGAATGGATAAGGGGTGCCTATTTGAATGATGCGATACGAAGGAAGTTTCTCGACAACAGCGCCATCATCTCCTACTAGCATTCCTTCTTGAGCTAGGGATTCAAGATAACGAAGTGCCTCACAGGTATACGCATACGAAATACCCCCGGCAACAATTCCCCTAGAAGGATCTTGGTCTTGCGCGCTTTCTTTGATGGGATTAAAGCGAGCAAGTGGACTCTGAGAATAATCGTTTGCTATATCTACCAGACGCTCATTAATTTCT
>FR896039.1:1574-3624 GCA_000435475.1 Cryptobacterium sp. CAG:338
CGCTTAGGGAAAATAACCCACCGTGGATCTCGCGTGAAACCATCAGGCTGTTGCGCGGTTGTATGACCTGCAATCTCTACAAAAGTTGAAGCGTGGCAAATTCGAGTAGTGGGCCGCATAATAACAGGAGTCCCATACTGTTCGGATAGTTCGTAGGCTGCCTTCATCATCTCACAACCTTGTTCAGGCGTTGCTGGATCAAAAACAGGGACTTTTGCAAAAGCCGCAAATCTGCGCGTATCCTGTTCGGTTTGAGACGAAATAGGACCAGGATCATCGGCGACATAGAGTACCATGCCGCCCTTTACGCCCACGTAGTTAAGCGACATCAAAGCATCGCTAGCGACGTTCAAGCCAACTTGCTTACAGGTAAACAAAGTACGGGCACCCGCATAAGCAGCACCCGCTAAAAGTTCGAGGGCTGCTTTTTCATTGGTCGACCACTCTACATGAACCCCTTCAGCATTACCCGCTGCATGTTCTGCCGCAATGGTTTCAATTACCTCAGAGGAAGGTGTTCCGGGATACCCCGCACACACACGTACCCCAGCTTCGAGTGCTGCGTGCGCAAATGCTTGATTACCCGTAAGAAATTCTTTTGTCATACCGTATGCCTTTTATGCTTGAGCCATATCCGCTTTCAATTTTTCAATTTTTGCACGCGCTTCTTCATCACCAGTGCCCAACATTTGAACTGCCAGAATTGCGGCATTCTTTGCTCCATTAATGGCAACCGTTGCTACAGGCACGCCACTTGGCATCTGGACCATGGAAAGCAAAGAATCTAATCCACCAAGATCGCTCGTTTTCATAGGAACTGCAATAACGGGAAGCGGAGTGTAGGCTGCAACAACACCACCTAAGTGGGCTGCCTTGCCTGCTGCGGCAATAATAACCCTGATACCACGATCCACCGCACTTGATGCCCACTCGTGCACTACAGCTGGTTTACGATGTGCACTGGCAACTTTTACCTCGTAAGGAATTCCCAATTCATCAAGTTGTTTCATGCAAGCTTCCATTGTTGGCATGTCGGATTCAGAACCCATAATGATGCCAACGAGTGGCGTTTCAGAAGTAGTCATGTCTTGTCCTTACTGTTGTTCTTTTTGTTACTTATTATTGTTTTGCTTATCGTAGAAATCATTTTCGCCATTGTATCACCAAGGCAAAAATCCTTACCTCACTTCGTAAGCTGTTTTATCGCATCATGAAGTTCGCTCATTGTTTCCACTAAAACAGTGGGTTTCTCCCGTTCCAAGACCTCTCGGCTAAAAAAGCCACCCCAGGTTACACCGATGCAGGGAATTTGAGCTGCATGTGCTGCTTGAATATCAAAAGGGCTATCTCCAATATAGATACAGCGTTCAAGAGAAACTTCCAAATCACCTGCAGCTTGAATAAGAGGGTCAGGATCAGGTTTGTGTCCTACACTACTCTCCATGCCATTTACTCTTGCAAACAATTCGTACATCCCAAACGATTTAAGGCTAGTCGTTGCAAGCGACTCGCGTTTTGAAGTAACAATCGCTGAGATATATCCTTCTTCCGCAAGGCTTCGAACGAGCGTCTCAATACCCGAAAAGGGCTTTGTTTTTTGGTCGAGATCTTCTTCATTTCGTGCGCGATAAACCCCCAAAAGTTTCTGCGCGGTCTCTTCGTCGGGCGCTAACGTGCGCATCTGCGTAACCAAGGGCTGCCCAACTTCTGCCACCAACACTTCATCGGGAATTGTTTTGTTAAGCACTTTTTGCGTAGCAAAACGCATGCTGTCCAAGATCGCATCATGAGTGTCAAGCACTGTTCCATCAAGATCAAAAAGCACCACATCACGAATGAGTGCTTGAGAAGTTTCGCTGTTTTGATCGGTAGTTTTTCGACTGTCTTTATACATTACTTTTAGTTACCTTTATCTCTTATTCCTCTTGTCAGAGTAATTCCATTGTCGGACTGATTTCTCCTGCCAGAGCGATTCTCCCGTCAGATCGATACCGCCTATAAAGGAGATTACATATTCGCAAGAATACAACCCTAAAACGAAAAACGGCAG
>FR896039.1:3636-58356 GCA_000435475.1 Cryptobacterium sp. CAG:338
CAGCGATACCATCGCCGCCGTTTGCTTTGACAAAGGGATGTTTTCTACAGGCCAAGCGCTTTCTTTAAAGAAGAAACGCGACGACGTGATACCGGAATCTTTTCCTCTACCCCATCAAGAGTAAGAAGAAGGGTTCCGCCCGACTGTGGTTCAACCTCTTTAACCAAGGCAAGATTAACCAAATAACCACGATGCACACGGAAGAAACCATGACCATCGAGAGTTTTCTCCAGATGAGCCAGACTTACCGTAGAGAAGAAACGATCAGTACCTGTCTGGAGGTAGGCATAGTCATCACGGGCCATAACGTAACGAATATCATCAATATTGATGAGAATCTTTTTTCCGCCTTTTTCTACCGGAATTCGTTCGGCTTTTTGAGCCTTTGCATGCAATACCACATGTTCACGAACGCGAGCTAGCGCTTGCGCAAGACGTTCTGTTTCAACAGGCTTTACCAAATAGTCAATAGCATTAACCTTGAAGGCATCGAGCGCAAATTCGCTATAAGCGGTAACAAATACAACTGCAGGAGGATATTTCAAATGCTGAAGCGCTTCAGCTAACTGAATACCCGTTGCTTCGGGCATGTTAATGTCGAGGAACATCACATCGCAAGGATATTCCTTTAACTTCTCAATAGCCTCACGGACACTGGCAGCTTCTGCTACTACTTCAGTTTGATTTAGTTCGCCCAGCAAAAAACGCAGTTCGGAACGCGCAGGTGCTTCGTCGTCGACAATGATCGCCTTCAGCAACATAGCCTCCTCGTCTCATAATTAGGAATCAGACGTTATTATAGACTACTTCTTATAGGTAAGACCATTTTTGTTATATTCGAATATGATTGCTGTTCGCTATCATTTATAAAAAGTCCAAATCCTCTTAGGACTCGCCTTAAAGCGTTCAGACTCGCTTATACGTGTGCGCAATCATAAAGATAAAGGGTAACGCTGGTGCCTACCCCCAGTTCACTTTCGATTTTCATATATGCTTCTTCGCCGTAGTAACCACGCAGACGATCGTTGACGTTTTTGACCGCAATTCCTAAGCCAGTTTGCGACTGAGGATTCATGATGGTTCGAACTGCCTCTTCGCTCATACCAATACCGTCATCAGAAACATGCAGATAGACATCATCGCCATCCATTTCACCTGCAATACGAATGGTCAGCTTCCCTTCAGCCGGCATTGCATGCTTGACTGAGTTTTCTACGAGTGGCTGCACCATAAAAGCAGGAACCAACATCGCACGAACGTCTTCGTCAACGTCTACCTCTACTGCCAGGCGATCTTCTCCGAATCGAGCCTGCTCCAAAGACAGATAGCGAACCGTTTGTTCAATTTCACGAGAAAGTGGAATAAGGTCAGAACTGTTCTCAAGCGTCTGACGATAAAAGACCGCAAATTCCCTCAGCATAATACGCGCTTTATCGGGATCAGTGCGCACTAAAGATGCCATGGTGTTAATAATGTTGAATAGGAAGTGAGGGTTAATTTGACTCTGCAGAGCCTTTAGCTCCATGCTCGTTGCAAGCTTCTTCTGTTCCTCAAGTTCCATCGCGGCAATCTGCGTTGATAAAAGTTGACCGAATCCTTCAGCGATAGAAATTTGAGTTTCAGTGATTCGAGACGGTTTCGGGTAGTAGAACTTCAACGTACCCTGAATGGTTTTTCCCACTTTAAGAGGAACAATGATACCCGCTTGTATGTTGCGGATATGAACAGGGAATCCCGCTTCTGCCTGTGTTTTGAAGACACGCGTTTTTCCGTCCTGAATAGTACGTTTGGTTCCTTCAGTGTGGATGTTTCCTCCTGCGCGGCCCAATTCTTCTGATCCAGCACCATGGTAGCCAAGAACCACTTCTCTATCGGTAATCGCAACCGCCGAAGCTGAAATGGCAGGCAAAAGAACCTCGCACACACGCTGCGCACTTTCTTCATTAAAGCCACCCTGCATTGCTGCCAGAGTATCACTTGCTAAATGAAGCACTGAGTCGGACTGACTTGCGCGAATACGATCAGGATCTAGCATGAGTGCAATAGTGATGAGCAAAAAGATAGTAAAAAGCGCGCCTGAGACAACTAAAACCGTATAGTTGTTTGCGCCGCTAAACATTGCCCAACCCAAAACGCAACCGCAGATCAAAGCAAGGCACAAAAAAAGAATCTCTAGGAAAATATATAAGTTATGACGAAACATAGCGGTTTCCTTTTTTATACAAACAGTGGTAACAGTTCATTGAACAGCAAAACCACTGCGGAAATCAAGAGAAATGCACCAAAAACGAAACGTAGTTTGCGTTCTGGCACTTTTCGAATCAAACTTGCACCAATTACTGCACCAGGAATGCTTCCTACCGCCATAGCAATACCAGCTATATAGTCAATATGTCCCAATAATCCCTGCTCAACAACACCAGGAATTGCAAGAATGGTTACTGCAACAAGCGAAGTTCCTGAAGCTTGGCGCATCATGATACCTAAAAGCGAAATGAAAAGCGGCACCATAATAAAGCCGCCACCGACTCCTACATACCCAGATGCAAGACCCGCAATCAGTCCAATCAGTAAACAGAGTGCTACTTTTTTTACCGAAAGCTTGAAGGTTTCTTCCTTAGGAGCAGATGCAGTCTTTGTTGTGTTGGCTGCAGCTTTGGTGGTGCCTGTCTGTCCCTCGTCTTGTACAGCCGCAGCTTGTGCCGCCTGTGCTGCCTGAGCTTGTGCAGCTTGAGCTGCTCGCGCCGCTTTTTCTGCCTCTTTTTCTAAATCTTTGCCCGTTACTGCCGATTCACCCTGAGGTGCAATTTTCGGCATGCGAATTGCCTTGCGGAACATGGAATACGATGAATACCCGATGATGGCAGCTGCGGCAAACATAATCGCCCACGAAGGAGAAATGGAGGCAAGATACACACCGAGAGGACTCGTGCAAGCTCCCCCTAAACCGCATAAAACACCCACTTTGGGAATGCACGTTTTATTTTTAACGTGCGTAATTAAACCCGCCAGAGAAGTGGGAATGATAGTAAAAAGAGATGTCGCTGTAGAGGAAATGGCACTCATACCAAATCCTAAGCGAAAAATAGGGACCATCAAGGTACCGCCACCGATACCCAACAGTCCCGAAAAGATGCCAATAATCACACCAATGATTGCGGCTATGATAAATGTTTCCATGTACTGTGCGCCACGCTATTCTTCGTCACTCAAATTCAGATGAATTTCGCTTGTCATACCTGGATCGAGATTTGCTTTTGCGACCTCTGCTTCAACTTCTTCGACAGGATCATTAGCCATTGAAGTTGCTTCAGCAACCACAATATCCTCGCCCGCTTGACGCGCCATTGCGGCATGAACCAAGGCTTGGCGAAGACCCGCATCACTTTCCATGCGCAACATGATATCGCCCCAAGTGTATTGGAACTCAAAATATTTCATACAATTAACTTGTGCGTAGTCAGTTGCTTCTCTTGTCGCCGCTCGCGCACCTTCTCGATACGCTTTTTTGTCGGGGCGAACAAGAGATCGCAAGAAAGCAGTGCGCTTTATTCGCTTAGTGATACCTGGTTCAAGGAATGGCCCCGGATAAGGCATGAGCGAAGAAGGCTTTATTTGCAGCAAGTCAATCTGCGCACGACTAAATTCGATTTTGTAATACTCATAAATCCAACGGAATATATCGCGATAGAAACGATGACCTTCATTTCTGTCCTTGGGAGGCAGATGGGTCAAAGACCATTGATTATCAAACCAAATATCTGAACCATACATACGCAAGCTCAAAAGATAGTCCATGTCTTCGCCACGCATAATCCAAGGATCGAAACTCAAGCGACGATAGGTTTCGCGATGAAGCGCCAAACATCCTCCACAAACATGATTTGAACGAGAAAGTCGCGGACCTGCCATAGCTTTTGTTATCCAGTTATTAAACGCACGCCCCTGCTGCCAGAAATGGTTGTACCAGCGATTTTGGCTTTTTGAATAATACGTGCCTTCATCATTGAAATAGAAGCCTGATTTGGCCAAGATTGGAATGCCTTTCTTAGTAAGCTTTCCTAAGCCATACATCGCTTTCTCAAGAAACTCTTCATCCTCAACCACTTCATCGTCATCGAGAAATACAACTGAATCAAAGCCTAAAATCTGGGCAACTACCAGCCCAAGATTTCGAATAGCAGAATACCCCGTCAAGCCAATGCAATCGCTCTGGTTGCCAAATCCTAGCTGCTCAAATCGTTGCTGAATAATGCTCTCTTCTTCCTGGGCAATGATGAGCGTGTGCATCTGGGGAAATTTATCGGTGATAGCTTTAACTTTAGCTGCCGCTTCTTTCTCTACACCACCCTCGACAGCAACCAGAATAATAACCTGACCAAGTCCTCTTACTTTTTGCAGCGAAGCAAGGCAGCGCTCAAGCGTACCTTTAGAGTTGAGCGGTGTAGGATGATCATACAAACTCGAAGGCGCCCCACGTCTCTTCATGGGTGACGTATAGAAAGCAGGAATAATAACTGCTGGATTCATGGTATCCCCTTAGTTGTTGTCTAGGAATCAAACGGTCTCAAAAAATGTAACCTAAAGACCCCTGTGCTTTTCATGTCTCATTGTACCCCAAGCAGAACTTACCGCTAAAAGAGCCCACACGTTTGAGTGTTAAATTGCCAAAGAAGCATAAACGTTTCACGCTTTTAGCGTCGATGCCTTGGATGACCTCGTCTTGTCTTGATACGTTGAGCTTCTTCGCGACGGACTTTTACCTGTTCGCTTTCTTCCCTCAAACGCACATACGATTCAAGACGATCGGAAGAAAGTTCCCCTTCCTTAACCGCCCGCTTTACCGCACAGCCTGGTTCATTGGTATGCGTACAATCGCGAAAACGACACTTCTGAGCCAGATCTTCAATATCGGAAAACGTTGCTCCTATGCCTTCATCAGCATCCCACAGTCCCAGACCGCGCACTCCCGGCATATCAATCACACTTCCTCCTTGAGGAAGCTCTATGATTTCACGTGAAACAGTAGTATGGCGACCTTTTCCATCTTGCCGTACCGGCGTGGTAGATTGGATGTTCTCACCAACCAGCATATTGACCAAGCTTGATTTACCCACTCCCGAACGCCCCAACAGAACTGCCATTTTATTGTCTTTGGCAATTAGGTCCGCTAAAGCTTCGATGCTTTCGGGGTCTTTTTCAGAGACGACAAGCACGCGATCGTTTCCGATAAATCCATCAATACGTGCACGCACTGCTTCTACCTCTTCAGGGTTTGCTACCAGATCTGCCTTTGTAAGAACAACGACGACTTCCACCCCTGTTTCATGCGCCAACACCAATTCTCTCTCAAGACGACGCACGTTTACTTCTTCTAGAGGTTGAGCCACAAGCACCAAATCAAAATTTGCAGCCAAAGTTTGAGGGAGAGCTCGTTCGGTAGGATCTTTACGCACAAAGCGAGAAGTGCGCGGAAGCGTTTCTTCTATGATGCCTTTATCGTGACCATCGGGAAAAAGAACTACTACAAAGTCTCCGATTACCGCACGCTGATCGCTTCCTTTTACTAGAGCAATAGCATGCTCACAACGTACCTCTTCACCCGACTCAAGACGAACTAAGGGAAACCCCCTATCGAGTTTGACCACTCTACCCACTTGTTTTTGCGTGGAGTCCTTTGTCACGGCTATAGCATCCTTTCACGCTTAATGTAGTACGCAGCCATAAGTGCTACACCGATCACGCAAGCAACTATCGCAAGACCAAAGGTGCGCATATTGGGAGCAGGATTTTGCTCGTATCCTTCTTGGAGAGCGGATACCTCTTCAGCGTGAATATCCGACATACCCTGATGCTCGCTACACTCCAAATGATACGTCCCACGAACCTGCAACTGCGTACCAACTTTGCCATATTGGCCATACGTATCAATAACCGAAGATTGATCTTTTGTCATAAAAACTGCAACTACACTTGGGTTTTCTTCGTCATCCTGCAAGGTAATCCAGCAGGTATCTTCACGAAATTCATCGTTTACTCGATCGCCTACCACTTCGCCTTTTACCAAGACGGTCAATCCTTCGTAGTAGGAGTCGGCTTCCGCTAAATCAGCAATAGCAGTTTCGTATAAAAATGAACTGTCAGAAAGCTGATTGACATACACCTTATTATTAGGATCTTCTGTTTCACTTTGATCCTGTGAAGATGCCTGGCTATTGTCCTGGTTCTCATTACCCTCAGCCTGCGAGGTTTCTTGCGCATCTTGAGATTCATCGCCCCATGCAACAAAGGGTGCTCCTTGCAAACACAAAACAAGCGAAATACTTAGCAAAACGCAAAGAAGAAACTTCGAACAGAAGGGCGGAAAGGCTTTATCTTGAGAAACTTCACAGGTGTTTGTTTTTGCGCTCTTCTTAGACAAAGCTGTTCGAGCACCTTTGTTTTGATTTTTTCGGAAAGAGGGAAGGGATAATCGCATGTCTAATCCCTCAACTTTCTTTTCGCGAGAGCGCTCAAGGAAACCACTACCTTAACGATAAGCGCAATCAAGGTAATAAACTCGAGACGTCCTGCCCACATTTCCAGAATATAAACGCCCTCTAATACGGGAGGCATACCATGTGCAATAATTCCTGAACTCAATCCGCCATTGGAAGCCATAGAGACCGATTCAAAAATTGCATCAAGCGCATCATAGCCGTGAGCAATACCGACAAGCGATCCCGCTAAATAGGTAAATACAAACAGCGCAGAAACCGTTAGAGCAGCTTTGGCGACTTCAGTGGTAAGCACCTTTTTCCCAAGATGGTAATACCGCACCGAAACACGTGCCGTTCCAGGAGAAAGAGTTTCTTTAATGGTTGAAACCATTGACTTTGCAATTAAGCCTAGACGAGAGAGCTTCATACCACCTGAGGTACTTCCGCTTGAGCCACCAACTGCCATCAAAATTGCAACGACCAAAAATGCTCCGGAAGAAAAAACGGTAGTCATTTGATTATTGGTAACCGTCTGAAAGCCAGTTGTTGTTGACGCTGATACCACCATAAACACACCGCGACGTAAAAGCGCCATAATATCTGAAAAGCCACCCGAGGCACAGAGGGAAAGCATCAATACTACGGTACCGATCGTCATCCATAAAACGCCAGTACGGATTTCATAATCTTTGAAAAAAGATATCGTCTCTCCTTGGCGAATTTTTACAAACAGAGCAAAGTTGACGGCACCTAAAAGCATGAGCAAGATACAGACCACCTCAAAAGCAAAGGAATGGTAATACATTACCGATTGAGAGGTGGGAGAAAATCCAGCAGTCGTAAAGCCAGAAACAGCCATCCATAAAGCGTTCAAAAAACCACGCAGAGGATCAAAGCCGCCCAGCATACAGAAAACAAAAAGCACTATGGTGGCAACTCCAATAACCCCGAGGGAGATTTGACTGATTAGACGTACGGTATTAACGATATTGGGGAGTACATGTTCACTTCTCCCCTCAGAAGAATACAAGCCCGAAGTTGCCTTACCAAAAATTCCCAAAGTCAAAGCGATAACAATAAGACCCAAACCGCCAATAAGATGCATGGTAAAACGCCACATATTATCAGCATAGGAAATATGCTCAAGATCGATAACGAGCGATGCACCAGTGGTAGTCAGTCCCGAAGTAGCCTCAAACAAGGCATCCAGATAAGAACCGTAATGGCCCGACATCGCAAGGGGAACTGCCGCCACAAAGGCCAACACGATCCATGACAAACCGGTGACCGCAAGTGCTTGTTGATGAGTAAGGCGACCAGGCTGAATGCGCATAAAGCGCAGAGCAGATCCAACAATAAGTGAAACGCCAATAGCAAGCAAATACCGACAGGCAGGTTCCCATTCCTGGCAAACCACCGCAACCACAAGGGGTACCGCTAAAGCAATAGAAAAAAACGAAATAAGAACGCCTAAATAATGTCCAATTACTCGTACATCGTACCAGGTAAACCGCTGCCACATACGTTTGACACCTACCCGAATACGAACAGAAAACGAATGGCTATAGTGATCAAATACAATACGACAAGAAAAGCGAGCAAGCTTACCAAAACCGCACTAAAACCTAATACGGGAACAAGTAAGCGTTCCTTCTTCTCAACTTTTATCATATTTCGTTCGATCTTTTTCATGGAGGCTATTCTAATACAACAACGAAAAAGAGGGCTATTTACACAAAAGCGGCGGCACAGCATGGACATTCGCCCACGCTATACCACCGCTCATCATGTAATTTATCTGACGCATCGAAATCAATTCGTCTGACTTCTTGATTGTCAATTCGCAAGACCTGTCGACTACTACATCGCTTTTACAGCCCCTACTTACGTCTGGGTACAAGACACCCTCGCAAGCAGGCCTCTCTTTAGAAGAAGAGAATGAAGCGCTGCTTTTAGTCACCAAAATCCATTCCTCGCAGAACATCATTTGCCTGCTTCAGTACATCATCGGTATCTGATGAAGGATCTTCGTATTCACCCCCTTCAAGGGCAGCAGTTTGTCCGCTTCCTTCTAAGTGAGAACGATTCTCTACGATTGCGCAGTAGTTCCCGTCAGAATCCAGATCAATAGTCACTTTGGCGCCATCGCCAATATGACCATCGATAATTTCTGTTGCTACACGATCGGTAACTTCCCGCTGAATCAAACGACGCAGAGGGCGAGCACCGTACACGGGATCGTAGCCATCAATAGCAAGACGCTCTCGAGCAGCAGGGGTTACTACCAACTCTATGCGACGATCTGCCAAACGATCACGCACTCCATTCAACTGCAAATCCACGATAGGCTCCATAGCAGCGATCGATAATGTATTAAAGGTAATAACTTCATCGATACGATTCAGGAATTCTGGACGGAACGTAGTGCTAAGCGCCTCGTTGATTTTCATCTGCATTTCAGCCAGACGTTTTGCAGCCGTTGCAACATCAGCCTTCATCATGTCTTCCATCATGCTGCCCATGGAATTGCCTTCGTTTTCGTTTGCGTATTCACGAATCGACTGCGAGCCCACATTAGAAGTCATGATAATAATGGCATTCTTGAAGCTAACAACACGGCCTTGTCCGTCAGTCAGACGACCATCGTCAAGAACCTGCAGCAAAATGTTGAACACATCCTGATGGGCCTTTTCAATCTCGTCCAACAAAACGACGCAATAAGGTCGACGGCGAACTGCTTCGGTCAATTGTCCACCTTCGTCGTAACCAACGTATCCCGGAGGTGCACCAACCAGACGTGAAACCGAATGCTTTTCCATGTACTCTGACATGTCGATACGAACCATGGCCTTTTCGCTATCGAAAAGATACTCCGCAAGCGCTTTTGCCAGCTCCGTCTTACCAACACCTGTTGGACCTAGGAACAGGAAACTTCCGATAGGACGATTTGGATCCGAAAGCCCTGCACGGTTACGACGGATAGCACCAGCCACTGCAGAAACCGCCTGATCCTGACCAATTACACGCTCATGGAGCTTTGATTCCAGATCGGCAAGTTTTGCCATTTCGCCCTGCATCATCTTGGTGACAGGAATACCCGTCCATGCAGAAACTACTTCCGCAATTTCCTCTTCGCCTACTTCCTCTTTCAGAATCGCGCCATCCTGCTGACGATTCTCCAACATGGCTTCAGCGTCTGCCAATTGAGCCTGCAAGGAAGGAATAGTGCCGTAGCGCAGCTCAGAAGCACGTGCTAAGTCGCCTTCTCGAGTTGCACGCTCTTCGTCCAATTGGGCTGCTTCAATATCCGCCTTTAAGTTTTGGACGCCAACGATGACATCTTTTTCGTTCTTCCACATAGCTTTCTGCTTATCAAGGGCTTCCTGAGCAGCAGAAATTTCCTTGCGAAGAGCCTCGAGGCGCTCACGGCTCGGTTCGTCTGTCTCCTTCATAAGCGCCTGCTCTTCGATCTGCATCTGAGTAAGCTTGCGCTCAGCTATGTCGACCTCTTCAGGCATACTGTCAATTTCGATACGCAAACGACTTGCTGCTTCATCCATCAGGTCGATTGCCTTGTCAGGCAAAAAACGATCAGAAATATAACGATTCGAAAGCTCTGCTGCTGCAACCAACGCCGAATCCTTGATACGAACGCCATGGTGAATCTCGTACTTTTCCTTCAAGCCACGCAGAATCGCAATGGTGTCCTCAACCGTTGGCTCACTTACTAAAACGGGCTGGAAACGACGCTCAAGAGCAGCATCTTTTTCGATGTATTTGCGGTATTCATCCAGCGTTGTTGCGCCAATTGCGTGCAATTCACCACGAGCCAAAGCTGGCTTCAGCATATTGCCTGCGTCCATTGAACTATCGCCTGTCGAACCCGCTCCCACGATGGTATGCAACTCATCGATGAACAAAATAATTTGTCCATCGGACTGCTTAACTTCACGCAATACAGCCTTCAGTCGATCTTCGAATTCGCCTCGATACTTAGCACCTGCCAACATTGCAGGTAAATCAAGAGCGATCAGCTCGCGATCCTTTAAGCTCGAAGGAACATCTCCTGCAACAATTCGCTGGGCAAGGCCTTCAACAATTGCCGTTTTACCTGTACCAGGCTCGCCGATAAGTACTGGGTTATTCTTGGTACGGCGAGACAAAACCTGGACGGTACGACGAATCTCTTCTGAACGACCAATTACTGGGTCTAACTTTCCTTCACGTGCTGCCTGAGTAAGATTGTTGCCGTACTGTTCAAGCACCTCAAACTCTGGCTTGCTTGTTGCATCGGTTACGCGCGTATCTCCGCGAAGTTCCTCATAGGCCTCTTCGATATTTTTACGTGTAATACCTTGGTCGTTAAGAATACGACCCGCACTACCCTTATCTTCAGCAAGCGCAATAAGCAAATGCTCGGTTGTCGCATAAGAGTCACCTAATTTTTCAGCGATCTTTACTGCCTTATCAATAAGTGACACAAATTGCGGAGAAGGAGCAGTAATGCCCATGCCCATAAAACCGTTGCCACTTACTTTTGGCATGCGATCTTCTTCTTCTTTTACCCGCGCCTGAAGTACTGCAGGATCAGCACCAATGCGCGTAATAATTGCATTCATGTTATGCTCACCAGCAGACAAGATGGCGTCAAGCAAATGAATTGGCTCAACGGCACTGGCTTCTCTCTCGCCTGCAATACTCATTGCCGACTGAAAAGCCTCTTGCGCGGTAAGCGCCAACTTATCTAGTCTCATCTATACTCCCTTCGCTTTTGCCGTTTGCAAAAGTTCAAGTAATTCCCTTAGCAATTCCCCTACAAAAGACGACGCAAAACGATTGCATTGCTTTCGTTAACGAGAGAATTAACGCTCTCTCGCGTTTCTAATTCATGTACCCTATCTGCCAGACGACGCACTCGTTTATGAAGCGCATCAAGCTCTTCATCACGCTCATCAAGACGGCCCTTCAAATCCAGGATGCGAATTACCCCCGCCAGATTAATACCTTCATCAGTCAAGGCATTGATGAGCTGAAGGCGCTCGATATCTGCCTGCGAATACATACGCGTATTTCCGCTGGTACGCTGCGGGGAAACCAAGCCTTTCTGCTCGTAAATACGCAGGGTCTGGGGATGGACTCCCGCAAGTTCTGCTGCAACACTGATCATGTACAGCGGTCTGTTTTTGTCCTCCATTACCAAGCCCTCACTTTATCTGTCGTTGCTGCCTGGAATGCCTCCAAGGCCTCTTTTTGTTTTTCATTTAAGGTTTGAGGAACTTCCACCGCAATATTGAGTAGCAAATCTCCAAACCCACTCGCGTCCTTACCTAAACGAGGAGCACCCTTACCTTTTACCTTAAGGACCGTACCGCTTTGACATCCAGCAGGAACCTTAATGCTTACCTTCGTACCATCAGGAGCGGGTACAACTACCTTAGTTCCCAATGCTGCTTCCGCAAAAGTTATAGGCACCTTCATCAAAACGTCTGCTTTTTCACGGGTATAGAGCGGATGATCGGCAATATGAATAGTTACCAACAGATCGCCCGCAGCGCCTCCCTGTACACCAGGAGCGCCCTTACCCCGCAAACGTACACGGCCTCCTTCTACTGCACCAGCAGGAATCTTGATAGTAAGCGTCTCTTTTTCAGTGCTTCCCGCTTTACCAATACGGACCTTTTTCTCACAGCCTTTGAATGCTTCCTCGAAAGAAACAGTCATATTTACTTTTTTGTCCGCACCTTTTTGGGGACGTGGCTGAGCCTGGTAAGCATGAGGTTTGCCACCGAAATTCCATTCAGTACCAAATGCTCCTTCGCCATTACGGATGCTCTCCAAAATGTCCGCCCAGCTACCGAAGCCAGCAAAGCCAGAACCTCCAAAAGGATTTCCTCCTTGGCCCTGCCAACCGCCTCCACCAAAAGGAATTTGATGTTCATTGGCGGTGCCGTACTGATCGTACAGCTTGCGTTTTTTATCATCGGAAAGAACTTCGTAAGCTTCGTTTATTTCCTTAAACTTAGCTTCGTCGCCGCCTGCATCGGGATGATACTTGCGTGCCAATTTACGAAATGCTTTCTTAATTGTGTCTGCGTCTGCGTCGCGTGGAACGCCTAGCGTCTTGTAGTAGTCAGGAGTTTGAGCCATTCGTCCCACCTCTCATTATCTCTACAACAAGGGCGGACCATATACTCGCCCGCCCTTACTCTTACTTCTACTTAATTACTTGTGGTAAGCCATCGCGTGTAACCACTTCACAGGGTTTATTCGGAAGAAGAATCGTCAGACTCTTCTTCAACTTCCCGCTTAGGGCCACCCTGGGTAACCGTTACCATAGCGGAACGAATTACCTTGTTGCCCATGCGATAACCCTTCTGATAAACCTCTGCTACGGTTTCATCTGGAACCGAAGGGTCATCTACGGTAGCCACTGCAAGTGCTTCAAGGGCGTTGAAAGCTTCGCCTTTAGGATCGATCATCTCAACCCCATGCTTTGTCAGTACTTCCAACATTTTGGTATGTACTGCTTGTACGCCCCCGAGCAAACCGGTTTCACCATTTTTTTCGGCATAATCAATGCTTCTCTCGAAGTCATCAATTACGGGAATAAGGCCCTCAACAAGCTTTTCTGCAGCGCGTGCTTTTTCTTCTTCGCGCTGCTCATTCATGCGACGACGATACGTATCCCATTCCGCATGAAGGCGAAGATACTTATCTTGCCAAGCTGCAGCCTCTTTCTTTGCAGCTTCGATGGGATCTTCCGCTTCGTTTTCTGAATCGTTCCCTTCAGGTGCCTGCTCTGCTGCTTGAGTATCTTCTGCTTCAGAGGCAGCAGTTTCAGCTGCCTCTGTTTCTTCTACAACCTGGTCTTCACGTACCTCGTCTTTTTCAGGCGCGGTCATGATTACTTATCCTTCTTCTCGTCGTCGTCAACTACCTCAAAGTCAGCTTCGATGGTGTCATCGTTGTTTGGCTGCTGGGCACCAGCTGCTCCCGCTGCACCAGCTGCACCAGGCTGCTGAGCTGCATTCTGGCTATAGGCAACCTCAGCCAGCTTATAGCTTGCCTGCTGCAAAGCTTCCATTGCAGACTTGATTGCTTCAAGATCAGTTCCTTCCAGTGCGGTACGCGCTTGAGCAACAGCATCTTCTGCCTGCTTCTTCGAATCTGCAGGAACCTTATCGCCAAGTTCATTTAAGGTAGTTTCGGTTGCATTGATCAAGGAGTCGCAATTGTTGCGAGTTTCAACCTCTTCCTTGCGCAGCTTATCTTCCTCTGCGTGAGCCTCAGCATCCTTTACCATACGATCAACTTCGTCGTCGGTCAGTGCAGTAGAACCAGAAATGGTGATCTGCTGCTGTTTGCCGGTGCCCAGATCCTTAGCGGAAACATTTACGATGCCGTTTGCGTCAATGTCGAAGGTAACTTCAATTTGAGGAACGCCACGACGAGCAGCAGGAATACCAGTTAACTGGAACTTACCGAGTGTCTTGTTGTCCTGTGCCATTTCACGTTCACCCTGAAGAACATGAATCTCTACCGAGGTCTGATTATCAGCTGCCGTAGAGTAGATTTCAGTCTTACGGGTAGGGATAGTGGTGTTGCGTTCGATCATCTTGGTCATTACGCCACCCATGGTTTCTACACCCAGGGAAAGAGGCGTTACGTCAAGAAGGAGAATGCCCTCAACATCGCCAGCCAAAACGCCACCCTGAACAGCAGCGCCCATAGCTACAACCTCATCAGGATTTACTGACATGTTAGGCTGCTTGCCAGTCATATTCTTAACCAATTCCTGAACTGCTGGCATACGAGTAGAACCACCAACCAGGATAACTTCGTTAACATCACCCGTAGAAAGGCCAGCATCGCTTAATGCTTGCTGTACAGGAGCCTTACAACGATCAAGCAAATCCTTAGTAATACGCTCAAACTCAGCACGAGTTAAGGTGTAATCCAAATGGAGAGGACCCGCTGCGCCTGCAGAAATGAAAGGCAAGTTGATATTGGTTTGAGAAGTGGAAGAAAGTTCCATCTTTGCCTTTTCAGCTGCGTCCTTCAAACGCTGCAATGCCATCTTGTCCTGGCGAAGATCGATGCCATTGTCTGCCTGGAACTTATCTGCCAACCAATCAATAACACGCTGATCCCAGTCGTCACCACCAAGGTGGTTATCGCCTGCAGTAGAGCAAACCTCAAATACGCCATCGCCCAACTCAAGAACAGAAACGTCGAAGGTACCACCACCGAGGTCGAATACCAAAACCTTTTCGTCCTTATTAGTGCGATCAAGACCATAAGCAAGTGCCGCTGCGGTAGGCTCGTTAATAATACGAAGAACCTCAAGACCAGCAATCTTGCCTGCGTCCTTGGTTGCCTGACGCTGAGCATCGTTAAAGTAGGCAGGAACGGTAATTACTGCCTGATTAATTGGTTCACCAACGCGCTTTTCAGCATCAGCCTTAAGCTTCTGAAGAACCATTGCAGAAATCTCTTCAGGCATGTAATCTTTGCCCTCGATATCAACAACTGCACGACCGCCGTTGCCATTCTTTACGGTATAAGCAACCGTCTTCTGCTCTTCAGCAGTTTCTGCGTAAGAACGACCAATAAAACGCTTTACGGAAGCGATGGTGTTTTCAGGATTGGTAACTGCCTTGTTTTTAGCAGCTTTACCAACGGTGCGTTCACCATCTTTACCAAAGCCGACAACAGAAGGAGTGGTGCGATCGCCTTCTGCATTAACTAGAATTTCAGGCTCTGAACCCTCCATAACTGCCATTGCCGAATTGGTAGTACCCAAGTCGATGCCGATAATTTTTGCCATCTTGACTATTCCTTTCAGTTGCGGCTGCTTTTCAGACCCCCTGCCAATCTGAAAAGCACACCCTCTGCTTTTACCCTTAATAATTCATGAACCCTCAAAGCTTTATGCTCCATATGAGGAAGCCCACCTTCTGGTGGACCTCATGACAGTGACCATAATAAAATCTAAGTGAGGCATTGTCAAGAATCTAAGTGCCCTATTGTTAGGTTTTGTTACCTTCCTGTTGAAGATTATTGTGGTGCGATTCATGTAGGCTTATAAAAAGAAAAAGTCCCGCATTGAGCGGGACTAATGAAACACATAAGGTATATGCAAGAAAAATAGGTAGGAGCGATTCTTGCAGAGTTGCGTTTCTAATAATGCGCTTGAAAAGCTATTTCTTTGCTACACCGCCGATGAGAGACATCTTAGTGCCACAATCAGGACAGGTTCCCTTGGTGATTACGCGACCATTCTTGGTAACGCCTTCCTGTGGGTCTACCATTTCCTTCTTAGCTTTGCATTTAACGCAATAAGCAACAACTGCCATTGTAACCTCTTTTCATATTACTTCGGTATAAAAGCCGTTAGCGCATAACGCTCGACCTATTGTAGCCATGCTTATAGCATTTGACCAGCTAAAGTCGGTAATTTTTTATGCTCTTAACAAAAAAGAAGAAACAAGCGACAGAAATTGAAAGAAAACTAATCCTCGATAATCTCTTCAATGGCACCCATTGGGCACTCTTCAACGCAATCGCCACAAGCAATGCAAGATTCTTCGTTTACTACCGTGCAAACGCCATCTACTACCTCAATGGTTCCCTGAGGACAAGCGTCAATGCAAATACCACAACCGATGCATTCGTCAGCCAAAATCACTGGATGGGACATGAGTACCTCTTCTCTCGTTTGTTTGGTTTAAGGGATGCTCGGGGAATCCCCTCAATTCAAAGCTATGACGGGAAAATACCATAGCAGCGCTAAGTTGCAAGCAACTAATCTCTTTTTTTCCGTTAATAGCAAAATTTACAACGTTTTTTCGACAAATTTACTTGGTTTATCTCATATGTTTGCCGTCCACCGCATATTTGAAACAGACCGATTTAACACTCAATTCTTGAATAGCGCTTCGAATCGCTTTTCAATTGTGTCAGCACTAGCAAATACGCGGAAGCTGTTCGCCAACCAACATGTCCATAATGCGAAGCGCTCCGAAACCGGTACGAATAGATACGCGCGATGAGCGATCTTCAGGTTTTTCTACCACTTCGCCAATAATGGCAGCATCGACACCATATTTATTTGAACGCATAGCAGCAAGGGCAGCTTCGGCTTGCTCTGCCGAAACAACACAAACCATCTTTCCCTCATTTGCTACCTGATATACGTCATATCCCAGCATTTCGCAAGCGCCCCGAACTGCATCCTTAACAGGCACTGCATCTTCTTCAATGACAAAGTCAACGCCTGATTGAGCAGCAAGTTCGTTCAAGGTCGAAGCTAATCCTCCGCGCGTGGGATCGCGGAAACAGCGCGTTTCGGGAGCTGCCGCTAACACTTCTGCAATGAGATGGTTAAGAGGTGCCGCATCCGATTGAATATCTGCATTAAAAGAAAGTTCTTCACGGCATGCCATAACCGTAATGCCATGATCGCCCAAGGTACCAGATACCAAAATTTTATCGCCAGGCTTACAGAATGCACCCGAAAGCGCCACGCCTGCAGGAATAAAACCAACACCACTTGTGTTGATAAAAACGCCATCACCGTGGCCTCTATTAACTACCTTGGTATCACCCGTCACAATATGGACGCCTGCCTCCTTGGCAACTTGTGCCATGCTGGCACAAATACGTTTCAGATCAGCAACAGGAAAACCCTCTTCTAAGATAAATCCGCAAGAAAGGTACTTCGGGACAGCGCCGCTCGTAGCAACATCATTTACTGTGCCGCATACCGCAAGTTTCCCGATATCACCACCAGGGAAAAAATGAGGAGTCACTACAAAGCTGTCCGTAGAATAGGCCAATTGCTCTCCAGCCTGAGGAGCTTCAAGACAAGCAGCATCGTTTCCTTCGAGCAGCTCGGTACTGCCGTATGCTTCATAAAACACTTCATCGATTATGCGTTTCATCATGGTTCCGCCGCTACCATGGCCAAGCAGAACTGTTTCATCCATAGTTGTCTCCTTGTGATATCAAGAGCACTCATACTTTAACTTGCATTAATAGAAAGAGGTGCAGCAGACTATATATATGCTCCTGTTGTGGTCATATGCAGACGTCCTGTTTTAACGCCTTTCGTACCAATAATCAGATTGGCAATGTCCTGGACCAATCCTGTTTCTCCCTTGAGGACTATTACCTCAAGACAATTTTCTTCATCAACATGCACATGCATTGATGCCACAATGGTTTCTAGATAATTGTGCTGAATTTGATGAAGTTTCTCCTGCAAGTCATTGGCGTGATGGCTATACACAATCGTTAGCGTTCCCATGACAATTCGTCCAGGCATAGAGCATTCGTCTTCGACTAAGGCATCGCGGACCAAATCGCGCACTACCTCACTTCGATTCTTCGCTAATCCTCGGCGAGCTACCAAATGATCAAACTTAACGAGCAAGTCTTCAGGCATCGCCACCGAAAAACGCATGAGATCATTACTCATTTTATCCTCGTCTTCTCGAATGACAGCAATCGCTAAACAAGGCTTACCGTAACGCCACTTGCATTTTGGGCATCATCTTCAAGAGCGTCTTTTGCATCGTCAAGCGTTGCGCGTACCTCATCCAAGAGGGCCTGTACCTGATGAAGTTTTTCTCCTACCGTTTCAAATCCCGCATCGGAAGCATTGTGGGCAAGCGTATGAGCCCAGCGACGCTCAAGCTTAATGTGATCGTCAATCTGATCTATCATTTGCTCAAACTGACCCGTGTTGATCCCGTTCGTGCACATAAAAAACCTCCTATAGTATTTCAACAGATGCCTGCTGATTTTGCTGTATTTGACTTATTACCTTGTCGTTTTTATTACTAATATTTGCTATACCTGTAATATCATGCTTATACCGTATCAGTGTGAAGAATTTCGTAATTGGTATTATTTTTTATAATTTCATCTGACCTTTAGACGGTCTATTCTTTTAGGCAAATTTGCAAAGAAAGAAGGTGGCGAAACGATGACCGATTCCCCTTATAGCGCTATCCGTCACCAACAAATATCAGCTTTCCCTGGAGAATTTTCCGGAAGCGAAGAAGCTCTCTTTTGCGTGGTAAGTTCCAAACCCCTATCCTCTCAAGCCCACGATGCCCTCGTCGCATCAGCTCAGTCATTGGGCTACCATTCCCGCCAGCTTGCTTTCATCATTCTTGCAACCCAAGCAGATACTGCACCCGCACTAAGCACTCAACCTAAAGACCTCTTTCTCGTTCTTGAAGCGGTGGATCCCTTCGCCATAGTACTAACCGATCATCATGCTGTTGAAGTTGCTTCTTCGGCTTACAATGTTCCCCTTACCTTAGAGCAGCGAGAGTTATTACTCGGACACGGATGCTGTTGTTTTGAATCCTTTGAGGAACTCTTAAAAACCACTGAAGGCAAACAGAAAGCATGGAAGTGCTTAAAGACGTTACCTCTGCTTTCGGTTTTGTAACCTTAATCTCTTAGAAACCATCCAACTCATCAAATCTTTGTGACATTCAAGCAGTGGCTCTTGAGAAATGGTATTCTTGCCTGAAAAGCTACATTTTCACACGAGAGTCTTTAAGCTGAGTAGTTCTCCTCTCTAGAGAAAACATCGCTACGTTTCTTTAGCAAAGGTTCTGGACGGGCGCTTGAAGTTCTCTTGCTTGCTTTGATTTGCGTTTGTTTCCTTGGAAGGTGTTTCTATGTCAAATAAAAGCTTAGCCGCTCCTCATGAGTCTCAGACTATTTTAGTAACAGGCGGGGCAGGATTTATTGGTAGCCACACAAGCGTTGAGTTACTTGAACAGGGATATCGCATTGTTATCTTTGATGACCTCTCCAATTCAAGCAGCGTTGCAGTTGATCGTATTCGTGAGTTGACAGGCGCTACTGAAGAATCTTGTTCTTTCGTGCAGGCTTCCATTCTCGACCGCGAAGCACTCGAGAAGGTATTTAACGACCACGATATTGCGGCCATTATTCATTTTGCAGGATTTAAGGCTGTTGGTGAATCCACTCAAAAGCCCCTCGAATACTACTGGAACAATGTAGCGGGATCCCTGGTGTTGTTCGATGTTGCCCGTTCCCATGGAGTTAAAAATGTAATCTTTTCTTCCTCGGCAACGGTATACGGGGAGCCTGAGATGATTCCTATTACCGAAGAATGCCCCAAACATGAATCCACTAATCCTTACGGCGAAACCAAATCTATGCTCGAGCGCATTTTGACCGACTTCTATCGCGCTGATGATGAATGGAACGTAGTACTTCTTCGCTACTTCAACCCTATTGGTGCTCACGTTTCTGGGCGTATTGGTGAAGACCCAAAAGGCATTCCAAACAATCTGCTTCCCTATGTCGCACAAGTAGCAACTGGCAAGCTGGAGTGCATTCAGGTATTCGGCGATGACTACCCCACACCTGATGGAACAGGAGTTCGCGACTATATTCATGTAGTAGATTTAGCGCGCGGCCATGTAAAGGCACTTGATTATATGGCTGGAAAGGTAGGCACAGGAAAAGCTATCGGACTGGGATCTATCGAAGGAAAAGCTGCAGCAGACGGAACCCGTAGCGGAGTAGCCATCTTTAATCTTGGAACTGGTACAGGTTCAAGCGTTTTAGATGTTATCCATGCGTTCGAAAAAGCATGTGGTAAAGAACTTCCTTACAAGATTTGTCCTCGTCGACCTGGCGATATCGCCACCAATTATGCTGCTTGCGACAAAGCTCGCGACGAATTAGGCTGGGTTGCTGAATACGATTTAGCTCGCATGTGCGAAGATGCCTGGCGTTGGCAGAGCAATAATCCTAATGGGTATAACAGCTAAACGGGTGAACAGAAGCTTGATTACGTAGAGCTTCATAGATTCTTATAAAAGACCTCTGCAAAACTTTTTTCAAGCTCAGCAAATCTTTATTCAGATTTCTTTAAAGGCGACAGGACGTAGCGAACAAAACGCACGCACTTTCGCCTTTTCCTTTCATATCTTTCTTGCTAATCGGAGGCTACGTCTTAAATAACCTTTAAAGAAATCTGCGATTTGAATGAGCTTTCGAATAATTTTGCAGAGGTCTAGTCTAACAACTTGCAACTTTCATAGTAGAACCTGCTTGCTACGCTATGAAATTCGAATCAACTACGTAAATAACTTTCTTACGCAAAATTCAAGATGTCCTTAGGGCTATCAATAAGCTCAGCGGGATTGCCCTGCTTAATCTTTTCAACAGGTTGGTAACCCCACGTAACTCCTACGGTATACATTCCTGCATTATTACCCGCCAACATATCACCATGAGAATCGCCAAAATAAACGCATTCATCAGGAGTAAGACCCATTTCCTTTGCACATACCAAAAGACCGGTAGGATCAGGCTTTCGGGGAATATTTGCTGCCTCGCCATGCGATACATCAAACAAACCCGGGAAATAGCGCTGCTCAACTTCGCGCACCCCTGCTTCAAATTTATTTGACATAATACCCAACTTGATACCTTGTGCTTTGAGGGTACGGAGCGTCTCTTCCA
This sequence comes from Cryptobacterium sp. CAG:338, assembly GCA_000435475.1. Taxonomy (GTDB): domain Bacteria; phylum Actinomycetota; class Coriobacteriia; order Coriobacteriales; family Eggerthellaceae; genus Anaerotardibacter. The sequence continues at coordinate 24,639 of FR896039.1, forward strand.
TACTATCGAATGGCTTGGTCAATTTAATACCGTACTCGTCATACAGGTCACAAAACATCTTGAAAGCATGTTGGGCTTTTTCTTCTGAAATCTCTTGGGGTACCGCCTGCAAAATGAGCGATAAAACACCGTTTCCTACGAAGGTACGAACTTCGTCTTCGGTTCGCGTTGGATACCCTTCACGCTCAAGCACAATGTTAGTGAGTGCAGCTAAATCAGGCAGCGTGTGTAGAAGCGTACCATCCATGTCAAAAATAAAGCCCTTAAATCCAGAACGAATCATCACCCAAATACCCCTAAATCATCAAAAGGAATGCCATACAAACGTATGGCATTAAGCATAAATCTATTATGTGTTCACGAAAAGTTTTTAGGCGATCTGCTTTAAAAGCAACGGCAGCTCTCCCATGGAGCGAATAACCGCATCGGCTCCCGCTTCACGGAAGATTTCTTCAACACGCGCACATTCCTTTTCTTTTTGTTCATCGCTTAAGGCTTCATACTCTTCCTGCGTCAATGCCATTTCCGAGCTGCCTTCAATAACACCTATCGTAAATGCGCCCGCATTTTTACCTTCCTTGATATCCGAAACAGTATCGCCCACTTTGGCAATCTCGCTAACAGACGAAATACCAAGTGCCTCCATGTTGCGAAATACCATATAGGGATACGGACGACCTTTGCCCTCAGTTGCATCAGGAGTGATCATGAAATCAGGCTCATAACCCTGTTCCTTAGCGGCAGGTGCAACAATTGCCATCATTTTGTCGTTATAGCCCGTAGTTGAACCAATTTTGATTCCAGCCTCTCGCAAAGCAGCAATAGTACTAAGTACTTCAGGTTTTGGTTCAGCGAAGTTATGCAAAATGGACAGCAAGCGTTCTTCATAGGGTTCGTAAAGCTTATGAACATCATCTTCGGTAGGCTTTACTCCATGGACACGTTCCCACTCTGCTTCGATTCGCTCCATGTGAAGCATGGTGCGAATATGGTCAATTTTCAGCATACCCATTGGTTTACGTGTCTCTTCCATCGTGGGTTCTACTCCTGCAGCTTTAAAAGTTTCCATAAATGCCTGCACAGGAGCAAAGCAACCATAATCTACCGTGGTGCCCGCCCAGTCAAAAATTACCGCTTTAATCATGCGAGGTTTCCTTCCTTGATAAACGCATAGGCGCTCTTAATCTTGATTTAAGCTCTACGTACGAATTGACGTTACTTCTGTTTCCGACAAAGCAGTTACTACTAGAAAAGCAGGTATCTACTTCCTAAGTTTTCAAACGGAACGATTGTATCGAGCGGTATCTTTTTCTTGAGTTAGCGAAATGTTAGCTTTCGACTGAAGATGTGAGTAATTCGTAACACAGGATAATTTCTTTATGCAGATTCACCCTACAAATTGGAATATCCACTTTTTAGCGTCAGATCTACGGAATTCCACCTCATCGGTTCGATTCCGTCGCTTAAGTTTCAACCCGACAAAAGAAAAACGGCAATGGCGATTAACCATTGCCGTACGTTTTTTTTTGGAGCGGGCGACGGGAATCGAACCCGCGTCACAAGCTTGGGAAGCTTGGGTAATAACCATTATACGACGCCCGCATTTCAGCGAAAAAAGTATACCGCATGTGACCCTGGGTTTGATAAAAATCCTCCCTGTTTTCAATAATCCTTTCGAGAAGGCTTTCTCTTTGATGTTTTCATTGCACCATTTAGAGAGCAGAGTATCTTAGGATGCATCTTAAACTTTCATTTATCGTTAATTTGTTCAGTACTAATTCAACGTTTCTTGCGCTAATTTACTATTCCGTCTCTTAGCACCTCAATCTTCTTCCCAAGGCGTTATTACAATTTTCAGACAATCACCTTCACGTTTTTCGAAGGCTTCATATGCCTCCAGGATATTGTTAAGACTAAACCGTTTCGAAATAAGACATGAAGTATCGAGTTTCCCTTGCTCAATTAAGGCCATCACCTCATCAAGACCACTCGCATCAACACCACCCGTTTTAAAGGTTAAATTTTTCCCATACATAAACGGCAGAGGCAAAACTTGAGGTGCTTCATACATAGCTGAAACGACGACGGTAGCATTTGGGCGTGCGATTCGCCATGCCATCTCAAAAGTATTCTTCCCTCCCGCAGCTTCGATAACCACATCAGCACCACGACCATGAGTAAGAAGGCGAACTACCGCTTCTATAGTTTCGAGCGACTCATGTGACGGATTGATAGTTTTGTCCGCCAATCCCTGCTCCGAAGCAATACGAAGACGTCTATCGTCGATATCAAGAGCAATAATTTTTTCGGGATTTTTGAGCCGAGCGCACATCATAGTTGTAAGACCTACAGGGCCTGCTCCAATCACCGCAACAGTAGATCCTTCATCAATCTCAGCAATTCGAGCACCCCACCAACCTGTTGCTAATATATCTCCCAGGAACAAAGCATCTTCATCTTTTAGCGAACGAGGAATGACGGTGCACGCATTATCCGCAAAAGGAACACGCACATATTCCGCCTGGCAACCATCTATTCGGCACCCTAATTCCCAGCCTCCTTGCTCGCAATTATTTACCCATCCATGTTTGCAGTAATAACATTCCCCACAAAAGGTTTCGCAGTTTACCGCTACGCGATCGCCTGGTTTGAGTTTTGAAATTGACGAGCCCACCGATTCAACAAGTCCCACAAACTCATGCCCAAGCACCACATCAGGAAGCGCACGCGGTACCGCCCCTTTTAAAATATGCAAATCACTGGTACAGATAGTAGATCGAGTAACCTTGATAATCGCATCAGTCGAAAGCATTAATTCTGGCTTTGGTCTGTCTACTAACGAAAGGGAACCTGCCCCATCATGAATTAATGCTTTCATACCTACCTCTTTCCCGTTGTTTAATCTTTTCAACTTTTAAGTGTTCCTGTATTTGGTTCCATGTATACCTTGATCTTAGTACGTTAATAGTACCTTCTCTTTTTCTTCAAGTTTCGAATCGCTCTACACCTTTTTAACTAAAGAGCTAATCTCTCAAAGAGTCGTTTGCTCTTAACCAAACGTGGTACCATACTTGCTTCAATACATCACATTCTTGTAAGACTGCATACGAGGGGGTTTCTTCATGAATAACACTATCTACAACAGAAAAGTTGCAGTAATTGGATGCGGCTTTGTGGGGTCTACTTGCGCTTTTAGTCTTATGCAATCCAGTTTGTTTTCAGAAATGGTTCTTATTGACGTAAACACCGAACGAGCCGAAGGGGAAGCGCTTGATATCGCTCATGGAGTCCCCTACTACAGTCCTATGAATATTTACGCGGGTACTTATAAGGATTTAGCTGATGCATCTATTGTGGTAATCGCTGCAGGTGCGAATCAAAAACCCGGCGAAACTCGCCTCGACTTACTTCAAACTAATGTCACTATCCTAAAAGAGGTAGTTTCCTCAATCATGGAGCAGAATTTTAACGGCATTATTGTCGTTGTTTCAAACCCTGTTGATATTCTTACTCAAGTTGTCATGAAGCTCTCAGGTCTCCCAAAAGAGCGGGTAATGGGATCCGGAACTGTTTTGGATAGCGCACGCTTGAAGTACATTTTGGGACATACCCTTGACGTAGATCCCCGCCATGTTCATGCCCGCATTATCGGAGAACATGGAGATAGCGAATTAGCTGTGTGGAGTTTGGCAAATATCTCTGGTATACATATTGATGATTTCTTCCGTCTTCGTGGTTTCGACAATCCTCAGGCGATGAGAAAAGAGATCGAAAACGAAGTTCGTAATAGTGCATATGAAATCATTAAAAAGAAGCGTGCTACGTATTTCGGTATTGCTCCCTCTGTCACCCGCATCTGCGAAGCGATAATTCGAGATGAGAAGTCAATTATGACCGTATCGAACTTTTGGACCGAACTTCAGGGAATACATGATGTGGTTATGAGTATGCCAGCGATCATCGGCAGCTCTGGTGTTGAATATCAAATCCCCTTAAATCTCAATGATGAAGAGGCTCTTCATTTAAGAGAATCGGCTCAGACCTTAAGAAATATGATAGATCAAATTTCTTTCGAGTAACTACCCCTACAAAACGAGCACCTCAACAAAAAGGTCTGTGAAACACAAAAGATACGGCGGGCCAGAATTCTATTCTCTTACCTGGTATTAGGTGTCGGAATTGGCAACACTTCTTGACCGCCAAACCGAAATAAATTCCACTTTCTGGCAGCTAACACTTTTTTAGCGCTAACCTGGAATTATCTGCACTTTTTGGTTATTAACTTTAAATAGGCTAGAAGCAAAAGCTTCTAGCCTATTTTCGTAATTCGAATTCCTATGTCATGTCTCTTCAGTGAATAAGAGAACTCGGTGCAAAATTTTGCACTATATAGATTTCAAAATTGCCATGACAAATTTCGAAGCATCTTTCATTGCTTCTGGGTCGATATTCTCAACAATATCGTTTTCCGCTGAATAAAGCGCAGTATTACCATCGCCCATACCTGCTACCGTAAACGCCTGAATTCCTCGCGCCATCGCAACAGTCGCAGGAGTATCACGTCGTCCCAAAGGAGAAGTTCGATACGTTACCCCTGAGCGTTCACTTGCTTGACGAACAAAACGCTTAATACGCGAAGAAGGACGATAGGTTTTAAATGTCGAGCTTTCCTGCTCGATAATTGACAAGGTTCCAGCGCCAAGAGCCTCCAAATTTATGATCACGGCGCCTTTCATTTCATCTGCATGCTCATCCAAAAATGCAGTGATGCCCGAATGTGAATACTGCTCAGAACCAAGAGCAACGAACCAAACTTCTGTATCGATGTCAGGATGACGGAAGTTTTGCAGTTTGCGTAATTCGCGATTTATTTGCTCAGCAGTATCTCTGTCTCCATCCATGCGAACCGCAGGATTAACCTCAACCAAGTTGTCTTCACCCTCGGAGTATCCTTGATCCTCATACACATCCATAGATTCTTGAGAGTCGGATAAATCCATTTCGGAACCGCGGCTCTTCTTTAAGCGGCTAAGCGAGAAAGCACCACCATTCCATCCTCGACGATTATCAAAATCTGTATCGTGATAATCAATATCAACAAAACCATCGTTGTTTACTCGAGGAACCTGCGTAGTAGCTTGAGCATTGTCGGTTTCCTCCTGACGGAAACTTGACCAATCGCCTCGTGCCTTTCCTACACTGCGTGCATCATAGGAATCGTCTACGTCTACCCAGTCATTAACTGAAACTTCGTCTTGCTTATTCTTCTTTTTCTTTCGGAATTTACCAAACAGACGCCCCGCACGTGACTTAGGCATATCTACATAACCACGCCCTGCATAAGCACCCGTTTCGGTGTAGTCTTCGTCATAGGCAGAATCATCAGCATCGTCGATATAGCGTTCTTCCGGATCAATATCCGCAACCAATTCATCTCCCACAGGAGCAAATGAGCCCGTAGCACCAACGGTGGAAAAAGAGCCTGTTGCTGAAACTGCAGAATTCTTGTTTGTTTCCTCACCCAGTGAAGGCAGATTCAAGCCAAAGGAATCCTTTTTATCTCCCTCGGTAGCAGTTGATTCAGCTCCATCAATTCGCGGCAACATATTTGAGAGAAGTGCCTTTGAACCTGCTTTGGTGCTTTCATTTGTTTCCGCCATAGGTGCGCGTTGCTTAGAACCTTCTGCTGCATTAGCGTGAGGCGCCATTACATCGGGCAAAACAATAACTTGCCGTTTTGGAGCATCTTTTTCTTCCTGCTGAGCATCCAAAGGTATTTGAGGAATCATAGATTCCATACCAACAATCGGAGAAGCAACTGGCGCCTCTTTATTTTCAGGAGCTGGTTCTATAACTGGCTCATGAGAGCTTGCTTCCTGAATTGCCTCTTGGATTCTCTCCGAAGATACCTTTTGTGTTTCTGCAGCATCTACACGCTGGTCAATAAAGTCTTGAGGCTCATATCCTGATACTCCATAGAAGGAAGATTCATCAAAAGCTTCCTCTTCAGAATATGCTTCTTCTTTCTCTTTTTCTTTATCCATGAACCGCGATACATCAATAGGAGATATAGCAGCTGTTTTGTTAGGTGCAGGAACCTCAGGGACAGGAACCTCTTCTTGTACCGATGGTGTCTGTTTAAGAGGTTGTTCCTTTTCTAGCTGTTCGGTAGCACCTCCAGAAACAACGTCTCTCTGACGAACGGGGCTCTCTAAATTGTCATCGAAAGAACCATCATATTCTGTAGAGGATACAGACTCCTCTTGTTTATGGTTAGCGATAGATTTCAAACGTGAAGTAAAAGAACGAGAAAGACCAGCTGCTTTACGCAAAGGCTGAGAACCGCCACGTCCTAATCCTGTGCGGCTCGAAGAAGGAATACTATTCTCTTCAGACTCGCCACCACTCTTCGTGTTTTCATCAGAGATATCGGAAGGAATAATTTCCTCGGAAGAAACAGTGATTCTTGATTCTTCTTTTTCTTCAACAGGAAGAACCACGTTGTTTTTAGCTACTTCCTGTTTAGGAACATTCTCTTCAAAAGAGTCTTCTTGTTGTTCTGCTGGCAAATCTTTTACAGGCTGCGCAGAAACGACTGTTTCTTGCTGCTGCGCTGCTTGAATAGGGGTCTGTTCCTCCGCAGTAACTTCCATACTATTAAGCGCTGCCTGCGTTGAAGCAGAAATATGAGGCGCTTCAGTTAACTCAATTTCAGAACGAAGAGCTGCTAAACGAGAAGCTAACTCTGGGTTATCGCTCAAAGGTTGCTGTTCTTGAGCCTGCGCTTCTTTATATACTCTTTCAGCTTCCGCTTGACGCTGTCGTTCGTTTTGATTCTCCATCAAGTGTGCAGCGACAGTGTCAGCATAGCGAGAACGGGCAACTCTATGAGGCTGACTTTCTTCAGGCTTGTTTTTCCTTGCTTTCGCCTGTGCAGCTTTCGCCCAAGCAGGCGTCTTATCCACCGACCCACTAAATGCTGTACTTGCTACTGCTGCACCGTTATTAAGAGTCGATAAAGGCGCGGGACGCTCGAATGAAGAAGCAGGTATTTCTTCTGAACTTTCAGAAAGATTCTGTTCTCTTATTTCCATTCGCTGAGCATCTGCAGCTTGATTTTCTTCAAGTTCTCTATGTTCCACACGATCGCGAGGAGAAAGTTGCTCATCCGCTCTTGTGTCTGAATCGAAATTTTCCTCTTCCATGGAAACCATAGTGCGAAAACGACCTGGTTTTTCGGTTCTTACTTGAGGAGTTTCACTTACTTCAAAATGAACACTTGAAATAGCTTCTTCATCAACAGGTTCTAATCCTCCACCTTTGACCAAGCGCGAGGAAATATCAGTAACGGGAACCTTATCAGCAACAGGCTTTCCCGTTAATGCAGCAATGGCAGCCTTTGCAGCTGCAAGCGACTCCTGAGGATTCACCTGAGAATCATATTCAAGGGAAGCCCCTTCAGGCACGAGTCCCGCTTCACGAGCTGCCGATTCACCATGAACATACGTACCTTCTTGCTTCGCACGCTCCATGGCTTCTTCGTTGCTTACCAATCCATTTCCTACCTGTCGCGCAACATCCAACAACACTGATACGCCTGCAGCATTATTATTAGCTGACTGACTATAAGGTGCAGCAAGATGAAGCGCTGCGCGAATTAAAGGGATAACAAAGAGTATTGCGCACACTACAAGCAGCATGGTAATAATTGAAGACAAAGCCCCTGTATCGGTAGCAAACAGGGTCATGCGTAAAAATAAAAGCAATGTTGCAAGTGCTAAAGCAATTGCTGAAGCTTTTTGAATATAAGGTAAGATGCCCGCAAACGGTAATTCTTCTTCTTTAAGCACTTTTCCGGTGTCGTAATTCGCCACCAAAATAACTTTACGACGACGAGCTACTCCCCCTAGTGGAGTTGGCTGATATTTTGCCACTACATTTTGGCTAGCACCCGTACGTAAGAAACGAGACAAAACAGGCTTTTGAAATAATTCGCAGGCGAACAATGCCGTTGCTAACGCTACCGCAATAAAACACGGAATAACAGCAATAGGCAGAACAATGGATACGATAACAGCAACGAGCGCTACACCAAAACAAACTAAACTAGGTATCAGATAGTTGGTAACACACTGAAAATCTTCGATCACTGCAGGAAATCCTGATTCCTTTTGGATTTCTTCCGCTAAATACAGTGCCGCTTGTTGTTCTTCTTCCGTTCCTGCTGGATGAGGACCGATCTCTTGAGATAGATGAACAATATCATCCATTATTTCAGCCATGAGAGCCCCTTTAATTATGTTATGTGCGCTTACACGCTTCAAAGCTAATCAGTATACAGACCTTATAAGTATACGCCATTTATATACTTCGTCTTACAACACAGGTTATATATAAGCATCTTGGTTGAACCTGTTCGTCTATTTTTCACAATTTCGCTACACGAATCACTTTTTTACTTCATCAATACTTCTAAGATTGTTCGGTTCCCAGATACTCTCTTAAAAATGCATCGTGCGTTGCTGCGTCAGAGCGTGCATTTTCATACTCTTTAATAAGAGCATCTTGATTGGTGGCATAACTATCAACTACTAATTGCGTGAGATCAGAAGGAAGTTTTTCTGCCAGCGTAGTAGCTTCAGCATCAGCTTGGTTATAGGCATCGTTATGGGACTCTGCCGTTGACTTATCTTGAATTAAAATTGCTGCGTTTGAAGCAAGAGCTTCACCTGCTGCTTGACTTTTTAGGTCGAGGTACGCCAATAGATCATCAAAATTCGCTGAACTGTAATAATTCTGTGCGTCCTCAATATGTGATCGGGCTTCTTCAAACTGAGCTTTCGCAGCAGTAGTATATTCAGTCGATTGTGCAACGTTTTCTTCAGTGGTGTCTGAAATTACTTGTGCTGACTGAACTAACAAAGCATTCCCTTCATCAATACAGCCCTGTGCTTGAGTAAGCGCATCAATTGCTTGTTTTGCTGCGATGTCATCATTGAGACGTTTTTCTGCGCAATCAAGCATTGTTTCACGGGAAACAATTGTAGCTAACACGTGATCAGCTGCCTCTTTATCATACTGAGAACCTTCTAATTCATTACGCGCCTTCTGAGCATAGACTCGCGCAGAATCTAAATCCTCTCTAACTGAAGGCAGCTCGTTAAGGAGATTATTTGCCGTATTTACGGTTTCATCGTTGAAGCTTGTTTGGAAATAGTTATCAATCGAAACAGTTACCTCATCGCTTGCAGCAATAATTTCGCATGACTGATGCAACACACCAACACTGGTGCTGAGTTTAACCTGCTCCTGATAAAACCAGTATCCTCCTACCCCCAAAAAGGAAAGGCAGATAACTATTACTAAAGCAAGACTAAAACGACGGTATCGTTTACGACGTCTCTGTCGATTTTTAATTTCCGCTTGAGATTCCGCCCCAAGAAAAGTTGAAGTTGAATTAGCAGCATTCTTCTTTGAGGTTGATTGAGATTTCTCTTGAAGAGCATGCGAAGCGGTAGAGGCATGAGAACTACCGTTGTTTCCTTTTTGCTTATGAAGTGATGCATAAAAAGGTGACTCATTCGATTCATTTCTTCTTGAGCGCCAGAGTTTAAATCTGCTTGGTTGCTCCTCTAAATTCGCTGCTTTTTGCTCCAACACATTAAGTGATAGCTCATTTGGCTTTCCTTGAGAGAATTCCTTTACGTGAAGAAATTTTTTCTCTTTCTGACCCAAGCCTCTTCCTGGCTGCTTTTTTCCTTTATGTTTCTTCTCTCTTACCACGTAAATGCTCTCAGTTTCCCCTTAAAGAATTGCGCACTGCCTCTTACTTCTCTTTATCTAACTAATTACCGTGATTCAAAAATACATCTTCAATAATTTCATCGCAGGTGAGATAAGAGATATTTTTACTTGGCAAAGAATTCAAGAATTTCTTACCGTAATACTTTGTTATCAGCCTTCGATCAGCAAGTACCACAATTCCTTTATCTGTTGCTGTTCGAATCAATCTTCCAACCGCCTGTTTTACCTCGATAACTGCTGAAGGCAGAGAATAATGAGCCCACGCTCGATCATCACGTTGCTGACGCTCACAGGAAAGTGGATCAGTCGGTAATCCAAAAGGAAGTTTAGGAATTACGACTCCTTTCAAGGTTGAACCGGGAGCATCGAAGCCCTCCCAAAAACTCTTAAGCGCAAAAAGACTTAAGTGTTCATCCTTAAGGAAATCATCCTTTAAACCTTTAACTGATACACCCCATTTTTGACACACAAGGCGCAAGTCATCTTCCTTGAGCGCTGGTTGAACTTTTCCGAAACACTGCTCCATTTCGCGTCTATTAGTAAAGAGAGTCAACAATGATCCCTTTTGCGCACGATGAAGCTTAATTAAGAAGGACTCTAAAGCCTCTAAATAATGCGGATCCTGCGGTTCAGGAATATCGGTAGGAACGTAAATATGCATATTAGTATCGAAATCGAAACTGGATTCAACTTTCAATACTTCAGCACGTGATTCATCAGCTTCATTAAATCCTACCGCACGATTAAATGCGTCAAATTGCCCGTCTATCGATAGGGTTGCCGATGCATATACCACACTTCGTGTTTCAGGATACAAAAACTCGTTAAGTGATTTACCGATATCAAGAGGCTGAACAGTAAATACCTCATCAAGCACACCCTTTGCTCTATTCAGACGCACCGAATACACGTTATTGTCGCTCTCATGGAAGAATATGATGTCAAACGTTTCGTATAGCTCTCTTAGTTCCAACGCAACAAGGGCAAGCTCACGCTGAGCACTAGAGGTATCATCCATCTGTTCGGCATACGCGACAAGATCACGAGTTGCTTTAATGAGTTTTTCTAACGTGTTATACAAAGAGCGAGCACATTCTCTTACTCCTTGATATGTTTCACTCGTGCGAATTTCGCTGTTTAGCCATAAATCAAACCATTCATACCCTCGTGAACGCGATTTCTGATCAAACACAAGAAGATCTTTAGCGCTCAAACAGAATTCTTCCGCAGCGATCGAAAATGCCCCTGCAGTAGTTTCTGCTTTTGCGATCAAAGCGTCATAGAGCGCTTGTCCTTCCTCGGGAGCTTGAGCACTTCTTTTTACTCGGGTAAGTACGTTAACTGAAGCGGAATCAGCAGTTACACGCTTCACTAACGTCATAATTTCATTGCTCGAAGTAGACAACGAAAAGGCACGCCGAGCTTCTGCTTCAGCGCCATGAGCCTCGTCTACTACCCAATAGCGAATAGGAGGTAAAAGTCCTCCTTCAAATCGAGTATCCCAGAAAAGTAAGCTATGGTTAGTGACTACCACGTCGCAACGTTGGGCTTGTTCTCGTGCGCCATGAACAAAGCAAGATCGCCCAAAGAACGGACATTTCCTTCTTAAACACTCAGCGCTTGATGTAGTGATGCGTTTTCGAGGAATTGCCCGATAATCTATTTTCAACGCATCGATATCATCGTAGTCACTCTGCACAATAAAAGAGAGAAGTGCTGCCAGAGATGGTGTTTGGTTAAGGGGCTGCTTTTTGTAAATGATTGTTTTTGGACCCTGGTTTATAAGGGTTTCAACTTTCCTTAAACAGGGATAATGGTTAAAGCCTTTTAAAGGTGCATAGGTGATTCCTAAGGCACTTGACAGCAAGGGGAGTTCTTTGTGGACCAACTGATCTAACAGCGCATTTGTTTTAGTTGCAACTCCAACCGTTATTCCGTTTTCCTTTGCGGCATACACTAAGGGCACGAGATACGCCATAGATTTACCAACACCGGTTCCAGCCTCAACAGCTAGATTGCACGACTGAGAAATTGCCTTATGGACAGCTAATGCCATCTCCCGTTGTTCTTCACGCGTTTCATAGTCCTCATACAATGTTCCAAGGAGGCCTTCTGGACTAAAGGCATGCGCAATTACTTCTTTATCTACAAAAGACAGTACGCGCGGCGCATTTATATTTTCCTGGTTACTATCTAAATCGTTTTCGGGATTCTGCTGGCTTTCCGCACTTTCCGCAGTTAAAGGAATAGTAGAAACAGCTATTTCTTGATTCTTATCTGCATATTCGGTATCTCCATTAACGACAGCTTCTCCAAATACCCCGCTAGCAGGACTATTTGCGTCGGGACGTACAGGGTTGAGATCTTCAGTTAATGTTTCTTTTCGATACTTACGAAGATTATATGCGGATACTTCGGTTTGTTCCCATACTTCATGATCTGCTAAAGAACGGAAAACATACGCAGTGTTCCACTCCTCCACTTCGCTCATTTTTCCAATCGCGCAAATCAAAGACTGAGGAAGTGTTACTACCGCCGCCAACAATACGCGATACACCATACAAGTAGCAGCAACATCGTCATCGGCACGATGGGTTGATTCGGGACCCCCGAAAGCACGTACGAGATCCAATAATCGATGAGAAGTAAAGCGAGGAAGAGCAATTCGAGCTAAATCAAGAGAGTCGATCCATCTATTTTGCTTTAAGGGCTCGCCTGCAGGATTCTTAGTCACAAAAGTACGATCGAAATTTGCATTATGAGCAACTAGATCAGAATCTCCAACAAATTCGACAAGTTTCTGAAGTGCCTCGTCAGGACTAGGGGCATCTTTCACGTCCTCGTCACTGATATTAGTGAGATGAGCAACATCCTCAGGAATTTGTTTACCAGGGTTAACAAATGTAATATACCATTCCGTAATTTCACCTTTAACCATACGAGCTGCCGCTATCTGAATCAACTCATCATGATTAAAAGAAAAACCCGTTGTTTCAGTATCAATTACTACTACATCTTCATCGAGAACACCGAAATCATGAGTTTTAGCATACTCAGCTAATCCATGATAACGATCAAGGGTTCTTTGGGGAGTATTCTCTAAGATATAGGTATCTAGCGTTATTTGCTGTTGTGAGTTTTGTTTTTCCATGGCAGTAAGATTATCATTTATAAAATTCAGTACGATCTTAATATTTATATTTATAGGAGAAACTATGGCAAAGATTGGCTACTTCGCAACTTATGCGCGATTCGATACAGTCGACAAAGAAGCAGCTGCCGCGTTTTTAGGAGCCGATAATATCGTAGGTGACACCTTTACGGTTGATCACGAAATTACTCCTGATTCAAATAAAGCATGGATTGTTAATCCTTTCGGTAAAAAAATGGGCTATTTAAGTCCAAAGGTTGCTGAACAAGTTGATCTTTGTAAAGCAAAAGGTTGGAACACTGTTGCTATCTTAGCGCTCGTTGCTTTTTCTGAACAACCTGAACCTGGATTATATTGGGGTGAGGTTGTAATCATTTCCTACGATCCTGCATATGAATCTGCTTTTTCTACTTTCGTGGAAGGAATTAGAAAACAAATTAGTAAAGGGGTTAGACCTAAGGTTAAACTTGGTCCAGATTCACTGCAGAAAATTATTGACACTCAGGGCGTTTGGCTTCCTAGCGATCGTGTTGCTTTACCTAAAAAAGAAAAAGGGACCGCTTGGGTTAAAACTGAACGTTCCGGCACTGAAGCACTTGTTGAGCAAGCAAGAAAAGGTAATATAGGGTGCACTATTGCGAGCTGGATTTTCCTTTTAGCACTTGTTGCTCTTTTGGTTTTCGGCCTCCACTCTTGTGGGTTATTCTAAGAATTAGCTTTATCGTTACATCACCCTCGTGTCTGCTTACTTTAGATATTCTCTTTTCAAATATTTTCTACCTTAATTTCAGGCACCTTATCCTAATGAAGGTGCCTGATTTTTATCTAACGCCTCAAATACCATATTGGTACATAACTGCTCAAAAGTTATTCCGCTTACTTTAGCTGCATCTGGCAATAACGAAGTAGGAGTCATTCCTGGTAACGTATTAGTTTCCAGAACCCAAAACTTACCCGTTTCATCCTGAATTAAATCTGTTCTTGAAACACCCTGACATCCCAAAACTTGATGCGCTTTTAGGGCAAGCTCTTGAGCCTCTTTTGTTTCCTTATCGCTTAAAGGTGCAGGACAAATATGCTGAGATCCTCCTTCAGCATATTTTGATTCGTAGTCATAAAATTCATTGACGGGAATAATTTTTATCACAGGAAGCGCCTGTGGGTTATCGCTTCCTAAAACGCCCACGGTAAATTCGCTTCCACTAATAAATGTTTCTACAAAAGCTGACGAATCAACAGTGAATACCTTCTCCACCGCTTGAGTAACATCCTCTTCAGTATTACAGATATACACCCCAAGAGCACTACCTTCGGTTGCCGCTTTAACAACACAAGGAAGTCCTACCTGAGAGATTATTTCCTCGCTTGAAGTGTGAGGGGTATTTAATTTCATAGACCCAGGAGTTGGAATTTGAGCTTCACGATAGAAGAATTTTGAAGTGATTTTATTCACGGCAGTTGCACTCGCCCAAACTCCTGAACCGGTATAAGGAATTCCCACCGTTTCAAGGAATCCTTGAATAGTGCCGTCTTCTCCCCCTTTACCGTGTAAAGCCAAAAACGCCACATCGAAAGTATTCGTAACTAAGGTTTTGAGATCCTCTTTATTTGATGGATCAAGCAATGTTACTTGAAACCCTACGGCTTTTAATGCTTGTTCAACACTTTTACCCGAAGATAAAGAAACAGCTCTTTCGCCACTTTTTCCACCAGCTAGTAAAGCAACTTTGATCGAATCAGGCTTACGTTGAGAGGACATAATTCTCGCTTTCAAACGTGATAAATAATTTAACCAACACCAGTAGCTTTTTTCAGAACTAACATTCAATATTATTTTGATATTAGATACTGAGCTATCTTGCGCTCTTCGTGAGTATAGCAAAGGACATATAGAGACTTACTATTTCCTTTTAATCTGTATCGTTTTCCTTGCGTATAATGTCGGTATGAATAAATCAATCTATACATACAACATTTCAGAACTACCTGAACTTCTTAATAATTTTAATCAACCGAGCTTTCGAGCAAAACAGCTTGCTACTTGGCTTTACCGAGATTTTGCACAGTCCTATGAAGAGATGACTAATCTTCCGGCATCTTTGCGTAAAGAACTTTCTTCACAATGTCCGCTTAACCCTCTGGTAATTCTCGACAAACAAATCTCTCGTGACGGCACGAGAAAATATGTGTTTGTTTTCGACAACAATACTCAAGTTGAAGCGGTTGGAATACCTTCATTTTCTAAGAAGAATTCAAAAGATGAACCCAAACATCTAACGGTTTGTTTTTCAACACAAGCAGGATGCGCTATGCAATGTGCTTTCTGCGCCACGGGGGAAGAGGGTCTCACTCGGAATTTATCTTCTGGAGAAATGGTTGCGCAGATTCTTGCTGTTCAGAATGATTTCGGGTATCGAGTGACCAATGTTGTCTCTATGGGACAAGGTGAACCGTTTCATAATTACGATTCAGTCATCGATGCCCTACGTTATCTAAATAGCAAAGATGGTCTCCAAATTGGCGCTCGTCACATAACTCTTTCTACCTGTGGAATTCTTCCCGGAATAAGAAAACTTAGCACAGAACCAGAGCAGTTTACTTTAGCGATATCTCTGCATTCTGCTATTCAATCTACACGTGATTATTTAATGCCTCGCTGTAGCCAGATGCCCTTAACGCATCTTAAAGATGAATTGGTTACCTACACTCAAAAAACTGGTCGTCGCGTAAGTCTTGAATACCTTATGATTGATTCAATCAACGATACTCCCCAACATCTTGAAGCTTTAGTTTCTTTTTGCGATAACCTTCTCTGCCATATCAACCTTATCCCTCTTAATCATATCGAGAGAAGTAAATTTGTCCCGAGCGATAAGAAGACACTTGACTCTTGGGTCTCAACTCTTCAATCTCATGGAAAAGAATGCACTATTAGGAATTCACGAGGATCCGACATCGACGGAGCCTGTGGACAATTAAAGAACAAATTAAAACTTTAAGCTACTTACTTGTATGCGGCTTCTGGCTAAGTAGTAACTTACTTTATCTGAATTACTCGTAATGATTAAAAAATCGGGGCCACAGAATCCTCTGTGAGCCCCGATCTTGTTCTTTAAGGTATAAAAGTTCGAATTATTAAGCTTCTGCCTTTTCAGCGCCTTTAGATTCAGAATTTTCTGCAATTAAGCTTAGAATTCTCTCTAATTCAGCTTCGTCTTTAAATTGAATCTCAATTTTATTTTTCCCTTGTACCGTCTTTACACGTACGGGTACTGATAAGAATCGAGTCAAGCCTCTTGCGGCTTTTTTGAAACTTGCTGGAGCTGGAACTCGTTTATTTTTACCAGTTTCTTTTGCTTGAGCTCTTCCAGATAAAAGTCGTGCAATCGCTTCGGTTTCGCGCACACTTAATTTTTCATCTATTAATTTCTGCGTTAAGGTTTTACGACCCTCAACGTCAGGGATTGATAATATTGCACGAGCATGACCTGCTGTAATCTTCTCTTCAAACAATAACTGCTGCGCTTCTTCAGGAAGGTCAAGCAGTCTTAAAGCATTAGCAATTGTTGAGCGGCCTTTAGATACTGTTTGAGCGACTTCGGACTGAGTCATCCCACGACGCTCCATTAATCGCTTATAACCATAAGCTTCTTCAATGGGATTAAGATCAGTACGCTGAATATTTTCAATTAACGCAAGTTCTAAGGCCTTATCGTTATCTGCTGCCCAAAAACGAACTGGAATTTCCTTCATATTAAGGCTCTTACAGGCTTGCCAACGTCGTTCTCCTGCAATTATTTGATAATTTTCTCCAACTTTTCGTACTAAAATCGGCTGCAACAATCCCTCTTTTTTAATTGAATTAGCAAGTTCTTCAATTTCTTCAGGTTTAAAGTTCGTGCGCGGTTGATCAGGGTTTGGTTGAACCTTATCAAGTGCAACCACTCCCGTAGATCCTTTTTCTTCCTTAGGCTTTACCGTGTGAAGAACTTTATCCACCACTGGAGAAGCTGCTACTGTTGTTTTTTGTGGTTGGTTCTTGGTATTAGGTGAATTTACTCCAGCTCCATTTTGAACATCCGATACTACTCCAGTGTGATTTGTGTACCCAGCTGAATTAATTCGATTAGAGATTTCTCTCGTACTTTTATGTTGGAAAATACTTCTAGGTCTATTTTGAGAAATAGGTTCTCTTACAGAATTTTTTGGACGAGCATCCCTCGAAACTACTTTTGCGTTCTCAATGGCATCTTCTGAAATATAAATATCAGAAGATGTTTTAGGCGCAGCATCAGAAGGAGTTCCAGCTTTATTTAAACTATCCTGATTTTCTTGCTTAGTAGAAATATCTGCTGATTTAGTTTCAGAAGAAATATCTTTCTTCTGTTCTTTCTTTTCTGACGTGGCTGATTGTGAATGATTCAGTGAGCTATCGTCAAATAGCGCATTCAGACCTCTTCCAAGACCACTTTTTTGTTTAGCCACGGGCAATCACCTCTCGGGCAAGTTCGTTGTAAGCTTCTGTACCTTTATTATCTGGAGCATATTCAATAATAGGTTGTCCATAGCTTGGAGCTTCAGACAACTTTACTGTACGGGGAATCATTGTTTCAAATACCGTTTTACCAAAGAAAGATCGCACTTCATTTACTACTTGATTAGATAAATTGGTGCGCGAATCATACATAGTCATCACAATGCCAAAAATATCCAAGCTAGGATTAAGCATCTTTTTGACACGATTCATCGAATCAAGAAGTTTTGTCACACCTTCCAAAGCATAGAACTCGCATTGAATAGGAACAAGTAGTTTATCCGCCGCAACTAAAGCATTTATCGTCAACAATCCAAGAGAAGGAGGACAATCAATGAGAATATAATCGTAGCGACCTCGTAAGCTTCCTAAAGCACTTTTTAAACGATTTTCTCGAGCCATTTCATTAACAAGCTCTACTTCCGCACCAGCAAGATTAATAGTTGATGGTAAAACATCTACTCCTTTACCAACACACGCTAAGATAACTTCTTCTACTGGTGTTTCTCCTAGAAGTGCATCATACACGCAGCCATCAAGCTCGCGTTTATCTATTCCATAACCACTTGTTGCATTACCTTGCGGATCTAAATCAACAAGAAGTACTTCTTTATTCATAGCACCTAACGCAGCAGCAAGATTTACCGCAGTGGTTGACTTTCCTACGCCACCTTTTTGATTAATAATTGCCAAAATTTTAGTCTGACCAATACTGTGGGTAACTGGTGGCTTTTGAGTGAAAGGAACATATTGAGCTGTTACGACATCGTCTTCAGAAACTTCTTCACTTTTTGTCGTTTCTTCAGTATTCTCAGCTATCTGATTTTCGTTACTAGATTCCGAAATATCGGCTTCTGTAGTGTCTACTTCTCGTTCGATAACTTCTGCATGCTCATTAATCTCATCAAAAGTTGTTTGCTTTTCTTCTTTTGACAATACCTGAGATTTTGATTCGTTAACGGGAGCCACTGGGTTATTTTTAAATTTCTTTCGACTACCGAATAATCCCACGAATATTCCTTTCCTCGATATCGAACTGATTATATCTAATATATGTTTCACGTGAAACATATATTAGATTCCTTTATCCAAAACAGACTTATCTCATTAATTACTTACCTTACTGTTTCACGTGAAACAGTAAGGTAAAAAAGAAAAGTCAATTACTGAATCAAGTAGTAAACGATACTTTATTTAACGCATGAGTAGTTACTCACAAGAAATAATCGGAAAGTTGGTTTTATAAAAAAGAGATGTTTCACGTGAAACATCTCTTTCGATATAGCTAGGAAGTTTAATAATAAATTTCACTTGAAAATACTATCATCTCTTCACTCTTAGTTAAATAGAAAAGACCAAGGAATTAGCTTGAAACTATCTTTTTACTAGAAAGGTTTTTTCTGAGCCATGCCAACTCTTCTAGGTAAAGAAATACTTGGTTTAGAAATTTTTTCAAATACCACAATACTGCGATGAGTTGCTCCATCACTGAGAGTGAAATTTTGTACCTCTTTAAATTTCATACCGAATTTATTACAAACAGTTTTTGCATGCATTAATTCAACATCTATATCTTGAGATTTATAGCAAATCAAATGTCCATTCATTATAAGAAGCGGCGATGCAAGTTCAAGTAAAGACGAAAGCGAAGATAAAGCACGTGCTGTAATAACACTAAAGTATTCAGGTTGATCTTTTGCAAGATCTTCAATTCTTCCCTGGAAGGTAGAAACTATTTCTTCAAGAGAAAGTTTAGTGATCATTCGATTTAAGGCAGCAACCTTTTTACCAACCGAATCCGCAAGGAGTGTCTTTCTTTCAGTTGTAATAGCAATAGGAATACCAGGAAATCCTGCCCCTGTTCCCATATCTAAATAATCACCCTGTGGTGCCTTCTCAATAAAGGGAACTCCAACTAAGGAGTCTTCAACATGCAATATTTTCGCAGTTTCCCAATCAGTGATTCTTGTTAAATTTGTTGTTTTATTTTCTTCTATTACGTAGCGTAAATGCAAATCGAGCAGCTCACGCTGCTCGATTGAAAGAGTTGAATTAATCTTATCCATTCTGAAGCCTTAGCAT
This sequence comes from Cryptobacterium sp. CAG:338, assembly GCA_000435475.1. Taxonomy (GTDB): domain Bacteria; phylum Actinomycetota; class Coriobacteriia; order Coriobacteriales; family Eggerthellaceae; genus Anaerotardibacter. Next base: position 44,210 of record FR896039.1, read on the forward strand.
GTTTCACGTGAAACATTATCGAGGGATAACAACAACACGACGGGCTCGTCCTTCACCCTCAGAAACAGTCTCAACACGGCTATCATCTCGAAGAGCAATGTGAACAAGTCGACGTTCGTATGGAGTCATAGGACGAAGTTTTATGCTGCGATCCTGATTAAAAGCCCTATCGGCAGCTTTACGAGCAATATCTTCAAGCTTCTGACGTTGACGCCCTTTATACCCCTCAACATCAATAACGATAGGATAACGATAACCAACAGTACGTGAAGTAATAGAAGAAATTAAGAATTGCAACGCGTCAAGGGTCTTACCATGACGACCAATTAAGACTGCAAGATCATCTCCAGTGATATCAAGAATTAATTCCCCTTCATCACCTTCATATTCATCAATAGTAACTTCCCCAACATTGAAGTACTTCAATATATCCTGAATTGCCGCAATCGCAGTATCAGCAATATGATCTACTTCTTCATCGGTATAGATATGAACTTCAGATTCTTCTGAATCAAGATCATCATCGTAATCTTCTTCAATAATATTGTCTTCAAACGTTTCTTCAGTCATAAAAACCCCTTACATTCAAATCTCCCCTTCACAAAGGAAGGGGAGGAGACGGTAAAAATATTTAGAAATGTTTTATTTGCTTTTCTTAGTAGGACGCTTCTTTTTTGTTTTGCGAACAACATCAACCTCAACAGGTTTTGGGGTAGTGTCTTCAGCTACTACAAGTTCATCCTGACGCTTAAATACTCGCGTTGAAATGACCTGCTGAAGAACGCCGAAAACTGAAGAAGTAGCCCAGAATAGTAATACACCAGTAGGAGATGTCCAACCAAGCCAAAGCATAAAGAGGGACATAATACCCATCATGATTAGCATTTGGTTCTTCTGCGGATTATTTGTTCCTCGTTGCTGAAGCACCGAAGGAAGGAAGGTGCAGAAGGCGAACAGTAAAAGAAGAATGCCATAGGGGATAAATTGCATGAACCCTTGACTAAATACTACACTTGGCGAGTCAATAAGAGTAGGAAGAATGCTATAGAAGGAATAAATCATACCCTCTGTTCTTCCGCCCATTTCCTGTAAAACTTGGAAAAGTGCAACAAAGATAGGCATCTGAATCAATAAAGGAAGGCAGCCTGTAATGGGGTTAAATCCAATCTCTGCATATACCTTCTGAAGTTCCTCAGCCTGTCGCTGCTGGTCGTTTGCATACTTTTCTTGTATCTCCCGCATGCGTGGCTGAAATTGTTGCATCTTATATGATGACTTAATCTGCTTTTGCATGAAAGGGAACATGATCAAGCGAAGAATCAAAGTAACGATGATAATCGCAAGACCCCAGTCACTTACAAAGTTATAGAAGAACTGAATACAAAAGAAGATGGCGTCTTTAAATGCCTCCCACATTTATACTGAAATCCTCTCACTCGATTTATTTATAATTTTTCATCCGAAAGTGAAATTCTTCCGGAACTGGATCATATCCTCTGCCGCCACCAGGCCTGCACCTAAGAATCCTTCTGATCGTAAGGTACAAACCCTTAAGAAAGCCAAATCTTTTTACTGCTGTTAACCCATATTGCGAACAAGTAGGGATAAACCGACAGGTTGCAGGTAATAAAGGAGAAATTCCTAATCGATAAAACTTAATCAATAGAATTAGAAGCTGCTGGGGGATAGCCTTTACAAAAACGATTAATTTCTTCATAGCTATCATGCCTTAACTTCGTATGAATCTATAACCTTTCTACATGCTGAAAGCAGTTTAGTATATTCAGCCTTTGTCGTCTTGCGGTTCGCAATAAAAAGAATAGTTAAATTCTGCCAAGGACCACCAAGATCATGACATACTGCTCTCATCCTTCGTTTAGCGGTATTCCGCCAAACAGCATTTCCGTTTTTCTTACCTGCAATAAAAGCAACACGGCCACTAGGGCCGTGTTGGGTATCCCCTTGATAGACGATCATTGTCATATAAGGAGTTGCATGTCGTTTTCCGTGCGAGAACAAGTAGGAGATCTCAGTGCTAGATTTAATAGTTCCTAACACGGTATCTCACAAGAAAAACTAAACGGCAAGACGCTTACGGCCCTTAGCACGACGAGCAGAAAGAACAGCACGACCACTCTTAGTAGCCATGCGTGCACGGAAGCCATGGGTCTTGGCGCGCTTATGGGTGTTTGGTTGATAGGTGCGCTTCATGTACGTTTTCCTTTCAGATTTACAGTAACTTTGAAATTGTACGATATGGAAATATACAGTCAAGAATAGAATTCCGAAAAGCGGTAATTATATCCATGTCACCACATAACATCCACGTAATACACTACAAACGACGCTCTGGGTTTTTTCATGAAACTATAAAGCTATTATCTCGTCAGCTCAAATTGCCTTGTCGGCTCAAATCACCTCATTTTCTTTAGCTGCCTCGCTGTCATAAAAAAAATCAACAGGTCTTAATACTTGAACCCTTAAATAAGTCCAGGAATCCTAAATTTTTATCTGAAACCACATTCATCCTCATTCTAGGAAAGAATAAATAAATTTGCCTTAGTTACACCTATTAATAAGCATAGGTTACCTACGTTTTTCCCTATCTTGGTTTAGTTATCCACATTTTTAAGGTATATCAATGTGGATAATGTGGATAACTTACCTGGTGTTTTTGTAAAACTAAATAACAAATCAACATTCCAATTTCGTTCAGGAAATTCACTTAAGAAGGAATCTATAAAAAACTATTACTCAAATCATTTAAAAAGTGGAAATATGCGTTTTAACTGGTGTTTTACTTTAAAGCATAGAGTGGATAGAAATGCAATACTTGAATTTACAAAACAAGGGTTTCACGTGAATCACTATTGCTGAAGTGATATTTCTCCGTCCGATTTAACATCAGTTAACAAAAGAAAGGGAAAGGTTTTCCATATTCCTATTCCAGTTTTTCAATCTTTTTCACTTTCATTTTCAACGTTTTCCACATTTTCTTGAAAGAATATTGAAAACTCCGAAAACATATAGGAAAAACTGAGTGAATAATTGAAAAAAACTGACTCGCTGACTAAAATATGAACGAAAAGATGCTCGGTTTGTTCATTTCGAGATATGAATAACTGAGCTATTTTCATCTTTCCTGGAAAACGAACCGAAAAAGTAGCATGGCACCAGAAAACACTCCACATACTCATTCAGACCTTCAGGCAGAAGATCCAGAGATCTTAATTAATAATGCTCAAGTGGAGGAATCTTCACCTCAACTGCCACCTTATGCCTATACCGTTAATGGGGGAGTGCCGCCATTCCAAAATCAAAGTCCATACTATTCCCCACAAGCTTATATGAGCCCTTCAGTTCAACAAGCTTATTATCCCCCGCAAGGCATACCGCAGAACCCTGGATATCCTGCATATTACATAGGGAATCCAGGTGTTGAAATGAATGCCATGCCTACAGGAACTAACGGAATAAATACACCTAATACAACTGAGGTAAATCACCTCAACAATCAAACCCCAGGAAACAACACACCCCCTGCAGGTAAAGTGGATCAATCAGCTATTGCAACATCAGCAGCACAGTTTACTCAGACACCTCATACGGCCCCTATATCTCATGCCGCCTATTTACCTAATATCGCCCTAGACAATCAAACTCAAAACGAAGCGTTTGATTACTCTTATATTGCAACTCCAGCCCGTATAGCAATCTATGACGACTTAAAATCCGCTCCACGCGTAATCGAGATACAAGGTACTGCCACCCACGAATATATCGAGCGCATTGCGTCACTTACCTACAAGAACGCAAAAGAAGAAGGAGGGATTATTCCCTATACAGTCATCCGTGAAGTATCAGAAAATTTCATCCACGCACAATTTCAAGAAATTGTCGTATCGATCATGGATAAAGGAAATACTATACGCTTCGCTGATCAGGGCCCAGGTATCGCTCATAAAGACTTAGTACAAGAACCAGGTTTCTCATCGGCTACTGAACCCATGAAAAGGTATATTCGTGGAGTTGGATCCGGCTTACCAATTGTTAAGGACTATCTCGAAACAACCCATGGATATATAGAAATCGAAGACAACATTAATAAAGGATCAGTTGTAACTATAAGTTTAGTAGCATCTCGAAGTATTCACGACGAGCAACCGCAGCTTGATATACCTGAATTAACCGAAAACGAACAACGTATACTCCAGGCTCTTCTTCCTGATAAAGCCCTAGGAATTACCGAAATAAATAAAGTTACCGGTATTGCAGTAGCAAGTATCCATACCGCTTTATCTAAAATGGAAGAACAAAAGCTTGTAGAAAAGAACAATAAGAAAAGAAAACTGACTGTTTTTGGAGAACGAGTAGCACTTTCTCTCTAAAGACCAAAGAACTCTATATAATTATTTCTTAAAGCACAGCAATGCTAATCGTAATGAGAGAACCCAAGGTATAACTAAACAATGGATTTAACAGAACTCTGGACAAACCTTATACGTCAAATTAAGTCGTATCCCAATGTGAATGCATCACAAATAGATGCATTCTTCTCTCGTGTGCAACTTCAAGCAGCAAGCCAGGGTTTTGTAATGTTTACCTCGGATAATAGTTTTATTAAAGACTGGATAGAAAAGCACTACATTAAAGATATCCAACAAGCCTTGCATGATATGTATGGAATGGATTTTATTGTTCAAATTGAAGTAGATCCAACCTCTACCCCAATTGCGCCACTTCCCGAAAGTGCCCCAACAGTAAGCCAGGAAGCTCCAGTCCACCATCAACCAACACCAGCACAACCAACGCCAACCCCTACACCAAGTGTCCAAAGGGAGGCACCCTTTATTAATCAAGGCGGATATAGTACTCCAGAAAAAGAGGTACTAAATTCCCTTCACGTACCAACGCGAGAGGACTCATCTTTTTACAGGGACAATAACCTCACCACCTACTCTTCCCCTAAAAACGAAGAATTGGATATCCGGCATAACTCATCAGATAAAACTGAACAAAGGGGAGTAGAAGGCCTCAATAGTCTCACCTTTGAGACTTTTGTTATGGGTGATTCTAATCGGATGGCTTATTCAATGGCTGTTGAAGTTGCCGAAAAACCAGGCTCTTCAGCACTTAATCCTTTATTTATTTACGGACGAAGTGGTGTGGGTAAAACCCATTTACTTTGCGCAATCAAAAACTACATCAATGAGCAATACGAAGACTTTAAAGTGATTTATATCGACTCAATGGAGTTAGTAAATCGCTATTCAGATGCTGCAATAGAGAAAAATGTTGATAAGCAAAGTTTTAAGAATTTTGAAAATTTCTTCCAGCAAGCTGACGTATTACTTATCGATGATATCCAGGGATTACAAGGAAAGCCAGGAACTCTTGATACCTTATTTCGTATTTTCAACAAGATGATCCCTAAAGGAAAACAGTTTGTTTTCTCTGCTGACCGTGCCCCAAAAAATATTGACTTAGATGAACGATATGTTTCCCGTTTTAACTCTGGCGCTACGATCGATATCCAACCACCAGACGACGAAACCAAACGAAACATTATTAAAAGTTTCATTGCGGAATACAAAAATGAAGAAGAACTGCCATTCACTATTTCAGATAGCATTCTCGACTATATCGTAGACAATTCAAGCTCAAACATCCGAGAATTAAAGAGCGCTATTACCAATGTTATCTTTGCGCTTAAAATGGACAAAGAGCATGAACTATCAGAAAGTCGTGTCAAGGAACTTCTAGGAAATCATTTTATTGGTGGCGGAAAAAAGCGTATTACCATCGAGATGATTCAAGGTGCCGTAGAAGACTTCTATGGTGTTGCGCATAAGGATTTAATAGGAAAAAAGAAAGAACGCCGAATAGTACACCCAAGACAGGTTGCAATATTCCTTTGTCGAGAGCTTTCTGAAACTACCCTAAAAAACATTGGTAATGCATTTAACCGTGACCACACAACAGTTATGCATTCATGCGATTTAATTTCCAACCAACTCCAAGAAGACCGTAATCTTCGCGAAGAACTCGAGGCTATTCGGGAAAAGATTCGTATCCAACAGTACTAAATGCAGGAATTTATACCAAGTAAGAACTACTAGTAATCCTTGTTTTAACCCTTATAAAGACGTGCATAAATACCGTAAAGTACTGGGGATAACTAGCAATTAATGTTAATAAGGTTTTCCCCACCTTTTCCACGGGGAAAACAAGAGGGATAATCCACATGATTTATACCCCATCTTTTATTAATACTGACCAGGTAAAAAAGAAGTTATCAACAAATCAACGCTGCTTATTACTTCTATGATTAGTATTTAATTAAGAAGAGTAAGAAGAAAAAATAAAGGGGAAATCCAAAAGAGTAAATCCTGAATTGATGGAAGGTTAAAACATCAAGAACGGGTATCATAAATTAACGCAACAGTTCTAAAGAGGTATCAGAGGAGCTTTAATGAAATTCAGTATCAATCAATCAGAACTTCAAAATGCCCTATCAGTATGCGTAAAAGGTTCTTCTACTCGCTCAACGCTTTCAATCCTTGCTGGAGTTTATCTCAAAGCAGAAGAAGGAAGCTTGACACTGCAAACAACCAACTTAGAACTATCTATTAAAGTAACCTGTCCCGCCTTGGTGGAAGAGCAAGGTGAATCAGTTGTACCTGCAAAGCTCTTTTTGGATATCGTGAAAAACTTGCCAGATATGGCTGTAAGAATCGAATCAGACGATGCAACAGCTTCAGTCTTCTGTGATACAATCACTTTTTCACTTAAAGCGCTTAATCCTCTTGATTTTCCTGCATTTCCAGAGGTAGAAGCTGAACAGGAAGCACAATTTCCTTTCTCGGCATTTTCAACCATGGTAAAGAGGACCGCAAAAGTAGTTTCTCATGATGAAACTCGTGCGGTGCTAACAGGCGTGTTGGTTTCCTGTGTAGGAAATGAACTCAAAATGGTTGCAACTGACTCGTATCGTTTAGCGGTGAGTGAAACTCAACTTAGTCAACCTTGTCCAGAAGAATTTGAAGCAGTAATTGCAGGTTCATTTTTGAACGATATTGCCTCATTACCTCAGTCAGATCAGCCTATTACTTTAGCTTTAAGCGAGAATCAGATAATTGTCTCCTATCAAGACACGACTTTTATTAATCGTCGAATTGAAGGTGCTTTCCCTAATTACAAACAATTAATCGCAGATGGATTCTCTACCCGAGTTACTTTATCTACTCATGCGCTTACCGATGCGGTTCGTCGAGTCTCTCTTTTAAGTAACAAAGTTTCTCCTGTGCAGATAAAAGTTGATGCCGAATCCGGTGTTATGACTTTAGTTACAAATTCTCAAGATATTGGTAATGCACAGGAGAATTTGATTTGTGAAATTGAGGGAGAATCAGTAGATATAGCCTTTAATTACTCTTTCTTGTTGGATGGCTTGAATTCTATAACTACTGATGCAGTTCATTTGGATCTTTTTGGCTCTATGAAACCAGGAATTCTTCGCGCTACAGAAGGAGAAAATTTCCTTTACTTGATTATGCCTGTGCGTGTATAGAGCAAGACTAAGTGTTGGATGATCTTTTATGGGGCTTATCTTAAGCGCGATAGATTGCAATAATTTTCGTTCGTATCATCAGTTAAAGCTTGATGAAATTGGAATGCTTACGTTAATTATTGGTCCTAATGCTACAGGTAAAACAAATCTCTTAGAAGGAATTCAGTACACTACAGCAGCTGCTTCATTCCGTCATCCAACTCTTTTACATCTGATTCATAGTGGAGAGAAAAATAGCTGGTTTAAAAGTGTGTTTGAGGGAGACGGCCGTCATTTAGAGGTCGAGCTTCGCTGTAGCTTAGACCATAAAGATTTTTATCTTAATGGGAAAAAGAAGCAGGCTCATAAAATTCGTGGTATTTTGCCCTCAGTTTTGTTTTGTCCTGATGATTTAAATCTTATTAAGGGCTCGCAAAGTGTTAAACGTACACAGCTTGATCTACTTGGATCGCAGATTTCATCTGGTTATAACGCGGTTCGGAAAGACTACGAAAAGATATTACGTCAAAAGAATAGCTGCCTTAAGCAGGAGATGCCGCACGAATACCTTTCAAGTATTAACGAGGTACTAGCATCAATTGGCGCACAGCTTTACCATTTACGTTCCCAGTTGGTAACATCGTTAATTCCTTATATCCAAGACTACTATTATGAATTATCACTTGGTCGTGAGGAGGTTTCGATAAGGTATATACCTTCCTGGGAACGAGCGGAAGCTAATCCGGAAGAGTACCAAGAAAACGCCTGGGTAGATCGTCATACTGCTCAAGAATTACTTTTACAGAAAATGGAAAACGATTATCCGAAAGAGCATGAGCGCCATATGTCGCTCTATGGTCCGCAAATAGATAGGATAGAGTTTTATTTAGATAAGAGAAACGCCTCATCTTTCGCTTCCCAAGGACAGCAACGTTCACTGGTTTTGAGTTATAAAATGGCTGAAGTAGCTTTAATTAAGGAGAAATTAGGACAAAATCCTCTTCTCCTTCTTGATGATGTTATGAGTGAACTCGATAATGATCGCAGATCGGCACTTTTTTCACTTTTATCGGAGGGAATTCAGACTTTTATTACAGCTACAAATTCCGAAATGTTTGACGAGAGTTTAAAAAAACAGGCGCGGATTGTGGAACTTGGATTTGATGGAGTGGTTTCTTATGGTTGATCATCCTGAATGGGCTTCTTCTCGTGATCCGCGTCATTTAGCTGATATTTACAACGAACGAACTAATTCATTAAAACCGGTTTCGAATTCTTTCAATGCGTTTTATCATTCCTTGCCTGAAAAGGTTAGGGAGAAAGTTTTAGTAAACCGAAGAATACAAAAAATTCATCAGCAATTTTCTCAAGTTGTTGATCCTTATATTTTGGATCACACGAATTCAGTTTATCTACTTCGTCACAAGGATCCTTTAGGGCAATCTAATAAGAACGGCAAAGAAAAAAATACCTATTCAGATCAAAATTCAACTGATTCATCAAGTTCGACAACCGTTTCGAATAGCGGAATATATAACGCTGATAAGAAAGTGCTCGGCAATCCCAACAAGTCACTTTCTAATAAGCCGCCTTATGGAGTTCAAGAGATATTTGATCTTGTAGTGTATGTTGATAATTCATTGGTAGCGGCGGAGCTCAATGCTCGGAGAGAATTGATTCGTCTAAAATATCGCGAGCAATTTAAAGTGGTAATCGATATATTTGAAATACGTATTTCTCGCGGTGTCTATAAAGATAAATATCCTTTTAGGGAACTGAGAGATCATAATAAGGAATACAGAACAGCTCACGCACTCACTCAAGAAGAATTAAATGAAATAGACGAACTTTTAAAAGATATTCCTGAGGGAAAATTGCGAGCGTCGTTTAAAAAAGCAATTAAGGCCCAAAAACAAAATAGTGATAAAAAATAATAAAAAACATCACAGGAATGTGTTTTCTCCCGTCAGAAACGCTTAGAAACGCTGTAAACGCTAGAAATTTATAAAGTACTTTAGTTATCTGTTATAATAGACGTTTGGAAAACTGCCCTCTTATGCGCTTTTCTTTGAGAAGCGCTTTGAAATTTATGGAAGAGGAGGAATTTGTGGTAACAGAAAGTGGCCATTACAGTGGTCAGGATATCCAAGTTTTGGAAGGCTTGGAAGCTGTTCGTAAACGTCCTGGTATGTATATTGGTTCAACAGGTCCAAGAGGCTTGCACCATCTTGTTTACGAGGTTGTAGATAATTCAGTTGATGAAGCGTTAGCTGGATTCTGTGACACCATTAATGTAACTATTCATGAGGACAATTCAATTACCGTTGTTGATAATGGCCGCGGTATTCCTATCGATAAACACCCTAAAGAGAAAATTCCTACTGTTGAGGTCGTTCTAACGATTCTTCATGCAGGTGGTAAATTTGGTGGCGAAGGCTATAAGGTTTCCGGTGGTCTTCATGGTGTTGGTGTTTCAGTAGTAAACGCACTGTCTACTCGTGTGGTGGTTCAGGTTCGTCGGGATGGGGAAGAGTACGAAATCTCTTTCGATCACGGTAAAACTAAAGAAAAGCTGCATGAAATAGGGAAAGCGAAACACACGGGAACTACGGTAACGTTCTGGCCTGATCCAGAAATATTTCGTGAGACAACGGTATTTGATTACCCTACCCTTCAAGCACGTTTCCGTGAAATGGCGTTCTTGAACAAAGGCTTAAAGATTACCCTTACTGACGAGCGCGATCTTGATAATGAGGGCAAGCCTCGTTATGAGGTATTTCATGCTCTTGGCGGATTGCAGGATTTCGTAAAATTCCTTAATCAAGGGAAAGAAACCCTCAATAAACCTATTTATTTTGAAGCGGAAAACGAAAACGGCATGGTCGAAGTAGCTATGCAGTGGACCACGTCTTACTCTTCAAATTCAGTGATGTCTTTTGCAAATAATATTCACACCATTGATGGAGGTACGCATCTTGATGGATTCAAGCAAGGGGTAACACGTACGATCAATGATTACGCGCGCAGTAAAGGCATTCTGAAAGAAAAAGATAATAACCTCTCAGGCGATGACACTCGTGAGGGTTTAGCCGCAATTGTGTCAGTGAAACTTCGTGAGCCTCAGTTTGAGGGTCAGACTAAAGGTAAGTTAGGAAATACTGAGATTCGAGGCCTTGTTCAGACGGCGGTCATGAAGGGGCTTGCAGAATATCTGGAAGAAAATCCTACCCCAGCAAAGCGTATTATCAATAAAGCATCCCAGGCAATGAAAGCTCGAGAGGCTGCTCGTAAAGCGCGTGATATGACGCGTCGTAAAGGTGTTCTCGATTCCTTTAGTCTTCCCGGTAAATTAGCTGACTGTTCTTCAAAAAATCCTGCCGAATCTGAAATTTTCATTGTAGAGGGTGACTCTGCAGGTGGTTCAGCAAAGCAGGCGCGTGACCGTAAGTATCAAGCGATCATGCCTTTGCGAGGAAAGATTCTCAATGTTGAACGTGCGGGGCTTCATCGCTCCTTATCCTCAGACACCATTTCAAGTTTGATTACGGCAATTGGCACTAATATCGGCGAAGATTTTAACGCGGATGCAGCCCGTTATCATCGCATTATTATCATGACAGACGCTGATGTTGACGGCGCTCATATTCGTTGCTTGCTTCTAACCTTCTTCTATCGATATATGCCTGAGCTTATTACACGTGGTTATATTTATATCGCTCAGCCTCCTTTGTATGGCTTAAAGAAAAAGGGTGGCAAGAAACTGGAATATATCTTTAACGATCAAGCGCTTCAGGATCGCTTAGCAGAAATACCTGATCGCGATAGCATTTCTCTTCAGCGTTATAAGGGTCTTGGAGAAATGGATCCTGAACAGCTTTGGGAAACCACCATGGAACCCTCAAAGCGCACCATGCTTCAAGTAAGTATTGAAGATGCTGCTGAGGCGGAGCGTGTAGTGAGTGAATTGATGGGGGATCAGGTTGAGCCTCGTAAAGATTTTATTCAAAAACACGCACATGATGTTCGTTTCCTAGACTTCTAGAAAGGATTTATTTCGTGGCTGAAAAGAAAGATGAAGGAATGGATCTTACGGGATCTACTATCCTTCCTGCTGAACTCAGTAAGGAAATGAGAACTTCCTTTCTTGAGTATTCGATGAGTGTTATTGTCTCTCGTGCGCTTCCTGATGTACGAGATGGCTTAAAACCAGTTCATCGTCGTATTCTTTACGCGATGAATGAAAGTGGTATTACCCCTAAGCGCCCCCATGCGAAGTCTGCTCGTACTGTTGGTGACGTAATTGGTAAGTATCACCCTCATGGTGATAGTGCGGTATACGGCACTATGGTTCGTTTAGCGCAGCCATTCTCCATGCGCGTGACGTTAGTAGATGGTCACGGTAACTTTGGTTCTATCGACGGTGACTCGGCAGCTGCTATGCGTTATACCGAAGCACGTCTCGATAAACCTGCCATGGAGCTTTTGCGAGATCTCGACAAAGAGACGGTTGATTTCCAGCCTAACTATGACGAGAGTTTGCAGGAGCCTGTAGTTTTACCTGCTCGCTTTCCTAACCTTCTCGTAAATGGTTCTTCGGGTATTGCGGTAGGCATGGCAACCAATATCCCTCCCCATAACCTTGGTGAGGCAATTGATGCTACTTGCCTCATGTTGGATAACCCTGATTGCACAGTTGATGACCTTTTAAAGGTAATGCCCGGTCCAGATTTCCCTACTGGTGGCATCATTATGGGTCGCAAGGGGATTCGTGAGGCCTATGAAACAGGTCGTGGTAGTTTAACGATTCGTTCAACCTGCCGTATTGAAGAAGGGAAGAATGGAAAGAAATCCATCGTAGTTTCTGAAATTCCCTATCAGGTAAATCGTACCAAGCTTCTCGAAAAAATAGCTGACTTAATTAGGGATAAAAAACTTCCTGAAATTTCCAATGTTCATGACGGCGCCGATCGCCATGGTATCGATATCATTATCGACCTGAAACAAAATGCGATTCCTCAGGTAGTACTCAATAAGCTCTATAAGCATACTCAGCTCCAAGTGGGCTTTGGATGCAATATGGTTGCTTTGGTAAATGGCGTTCCTCGCACTCTTTCTCTGAAAGAAATGCTTCATTACTACATTCTCCATCAAGAGGAAGTAGTAGAGCGCCGTACTCGTTATGATCTCGCCAAGGCTGAAGCACGCGCTCATATTTTAGAGGGCTTTGTTATCGCACTTGATAATATTGATGAAGTAATCCGCATTATTCGTGCTTCAAAAACTGACGCTGAAGCTAAAACTTCCTTGATGGAATCGTTCTCGCTTTCCGAAAAGCAAAGCGAAGCAATTCTCGAAATGAAATTGCGCCGTTTAACTGGATTGGAGCGCGAAAAGATTGAACAAGAATTAGCTGAACTTCGTGAAAAGATTGAGTACTTTAAACGTGTGCTTTCTGATAAAGAATTGCTTAAGCAAATTATTAAAGATGAATTGCTTGAAATTAAAGAAAAATACAATTCAAAGCGTTTAACAAAAATCACCGATGAGGTAAAAGAGCTGGATGTGGAAGACCTTATTGCAGAAGAGGAAGTTGCGGTAACGGTTACTAAAGCTGGTTACGTTAAACGTCTTCCTGTAGCTACTTATCGCCAGCAGAAACGTGGCGGAAAAGGTATGCAGGGAGTGAACTTGAAAGAAAGTGACTTTGTTGAGCACCTCTTTATTTCCTCCACCCATGCCTACATGTTGTTCTTCTCTTCGTTCGGTAAGGTTTATCGTCTTAAAGCGTACGAAATCCCTGAAGCATCTCGTCATGCACGAGGCATCGCGATCGTAAACTTACTGCCTTTGGAAAAGGGAGAAACGATTGCTGCGGTTATCGCAACGAAAGATTTCCCCGAAGATGAATACCTCATGTTTGCGACTGCTTCAGGTATGGTTAAGAAGACCTCTATGAAGCTCTATGATCGCACGCGCCGTGATGGCTTAATTGCTATTAACTTGAAAGAAAATGACAAGCTAATTTCCGTTAAGCGTGTGGCTGAAGGTGAAAAGGTTGTCATGGTTTCATCAGCGGGCAAAGCAATCATGTGGGATGAATCAGAAGTACGCGCTATGGGACGTGACACAATGGGTGTTCGCGGAATGACGGTTAATGCGGATGCACGTGTTCTTGGTATGGAGATCGCCCACGAAGGTAGCGATTTGTTCGTTATTACTGAACTGGGGTATGGAAAGCGCACCCCAATTTCCGAGTATCCAGAACATCATCGAGGTGGTCAGGGTGTTTACACTATCACTATGACACCTAAGAAAGGCCTTCTGGCAGCAATGAAGATTGTGGATCCTGAAGATGAGATCATGATTATCACTGAAGAGGGTGTTGTGGTTCGTACCGCGGTATCGGGCGTTTCAGAACTTGGACGTTCTACTCAAGGTGTTCATGTAATGAATGTAGCGGATAAAGATAGAGTAACGGCTGTTGCAATTGCTACTTCGAATGATAAGAAGGCAAGTAAAACTCATGCATCGAAAGATCAGATGAATTTACTTGATCAGGAATAAACGCTGATAAAACTATATGTTTCCCGTGAAACAG
>FR896040.1:0-1978 GCA_000435475.1 Cryptobacterium sp. CAG:338
TACCAGCTGCAAAGAATTCCTTAACGATTTCAATAACACGAGCACTCAGGCGAATGTATTCTGGAGCACGACCACCCGTAATGAATAAGCCTTCGTAATCTTCAGTCTTTACTGCATCAAAATCAGCAGTAAGAGCAAAGTTATGACCACGAAGTTCGGTATAAGTCTGCTCACCCAAGAAGTCATGAACTGCTGTCGCGACGACATCACCAGCTTTCTTATCAGGGCAAACCGCATCTACCTGATAGCCAAGCATGGACAAAGACTGGAAAGGAACCATGGTCTCGTAGTCCTCGGTGAAATCGCCGCAGAGCAAAAGTACTTTTTTCGTCATACAAACCCCTCCCTGTTTCGGAATTAATGTCTGACTCGATTCTAGCACTTTATGAACACGTTCATTTTTGCGCTGCAATGTTTTTATCGGAAAAACGAAGGCACCCTGCAGAAAAACCCGCTTTGGGAGAGACTCGCACAAAGAACTTTGTCAATACAGGCATAAATGTGCGTTTTTATACGCTTGTTATTGGATATTTGTTATTGATTTGTGTAGTTACTGGCTTTTGACTCCAATGCAACCCTCTCACTTTCTGGGTTTTTCTGCAGGGTACCCCTTAAAATCGCAAAAAAACACCTCTCGCTATTCTCTAAAGCTGCAGATTTTTCAAATCTCCTATTGCCAACTGTGTATAGTGTGTATATACTGTATACATCATGATATATACAGTTAGTTTGAATTCGGATGCGCACCTGATCCAAACAAACTGTAGAAGGACGACACTGAAACGATCCTTCAAAACAGGGTTCTCCGGAAACTCTGTTTAACAGCAAGCTAGCAGTGAATTAGCAACGGACTATTAGTAAAGGCAAACTATTCTTCGCTTAGCTATTTGAGCATAAGAATAGATAGCAGGTAAGGAGGGCTCATCGAACGTGGAAATCATCATTTCAAACTCAAGCGATAAGCCCATTTACGAACAAATATCATCGCAGATTAAAAACGCCATATTATCCGGAGAATTATCTACAGGGCAAGCACTTCCCTCTATCCGCTCTCTTGCAAGCGATCTTAATGTAAGCGTTATTACCACTAAGCGTGCCTACTCTGATTTAGAAACACTAGGATTCATTGAAACGCGACAAGGAAAAGGAAGTTTTGTTGCGGGCGGAAACCTAGAACTACTTCGAGAAGAGCAACTACGCCACATTGAATCGCTTCTGCAAAAAGCACTACACGAAGCCGAAACCGCAAGCGTAAGCCTGTCTGAATTGCATGATATTTTGGATACCTTGGCAGAATCTTAAAGACGAATAAACCCGTATTCGAGCGGGTTATCAAAAGATATCAGTCGAATAAACCGTACAAAAGCCGCCTGCTTTAATCAAATTCACAATATCTCATTTAAGCAGGTGCATAAAAGGTACTTATCCGAAAGGATTGTTCCCATGTCTGACATTTTAAAAGTTACTAATCTGGTTAAACACTACGACCAGTTTTCTCTTGACCACCTTTCTCTAACCGTTCCTGATGGAGGTATTACTGGCTTTATTGGAAGCAACGGTGCCGGCAAAACTACCACCATCAAGTCTATCCTGGGGCTTATTGATCACGATGGAGGAACAATAGAGCTGTTTGGTAAAGAATGCAGCGAGCTATCCAACCAGGAAAAACAGCGCATTGGTGTAGTATTTGATACCCTACCTTTTCCATCGGATTGCCGCCTTGCCGATATTGCTGCAATAGGAAAAGCAGCCTATACCGCCTGGGATGCAAGGTATTTCAAAGAGCTTATCCATTCTTTTGAGCTCGACAAAGTTACCTCGGTTAAATCTCTTTCTCGCGGTATGGGCATGAAACTTCAACTTGCCTTTGCCTTGGCGCATCATCCCGATCTGCTCATCCTAGATGAAGCCACTGCGGGCCTTGACCCTCTCGCACGCGATGAAATACTTGACCTTTTGCGTGACTACATGACCGAAG
>FR896040.1:1997-10104 GCA_000435475.1 Cryptobacterium sp. CAG:338
CCGAAGACCACCGTGGCATTCTTATTTCGAGCCATATCACCTCGGACTTGGAAAAAATTGCCGATTACGTGGTGTGCGTCAATGAAGGAAAACACGTATTCACCAAAGAAATTGACGAAATATGCGATTTGGCAGGCATTGCCCATTGCCGTTCTGCTGAAGTGGAAGAGCTTTTGCAAAAAGAACTGTTCGAGCCGCAAAGCCTTCGTATTATTCGCAGTTCTTACAGTACCGACATTCTTGTACCCGATCGCATCAAACTTACCAAAGCCATGCCAAAAGTAGCGTGCGACCGCTCCAACCTAGAAGACTACATGCGCTTCATGCTGAAAGGAGAAATCCGATGAAAACCATGATTTTGTCTGACCTTATTATTATGCGTCGCAATCTGCTTCAGATGTTTTTAACCTGCTTCATTATCGTTATCGTAATAAGCCTTGCGATGAACAACACCTTAGCCCCTATTGGCGGTTGTTTTGGAGCAATGATTCCCCTACTCTATTTGTTTTCTATTGCTACCTACGATGAAATGAACGATTGGCAATCGTTTCGACTAACCCTTCCTTCAACACGCAAGGATATTATGGCTGGTCGCTATGCAAGCCTTTTAGTAGTCGCCTTTATTTCAGTTCTTATAGGAATTGCAGTTTCGTACTTGGTTGGATTTGTCGTAAGCCTTATTGGTGTGCAAAATGGTGCCGAATTTGGTTCTGCCTGGAACTATACCAGCCCAACAGGTGAATTTCTTTCCACGCTTAGTCTTGCCACCAATCCTCCTGAGCTTATTGTATTAAGCTCAATCGCCGGTGCAAGCATGGCACTTTTCTTGGCAGCCATAACGTTGCCCATCGTGGCAAAAGTAGGTCTTACAAAAAGCGCTCGTTATGTTCCCGTTGTTGGTGTTGTACTGTTCCTGCTTTGTATGGCTGCTTTTAATGAAGGAGGTCCTCTTGCTGCTTATGTACCAGATTTTATTACCTGGCTCTTCACTAACGACGCAGCATTCATCTACCTTATGATAGGGGCTGCTATTGTGGTACTAATTCTTTACGCAGTAAGCCTGATGGTCGCCATTAAGCTCTACGAACATCGCGAATTCTAGCCAACATTGGCATTAATCTAAACACTAGCATTACCATAAACTTGCTTATCATACCTACCATAAAGAACTCACCGCTTATAAACGGCGAGTTCTTTTCTTGTTCGAATATCTTTACCTTATTTCACTACAGACCGACAAACATACATCACTTCACCATGGACTGACAAACATAAATAAGATAGGTTTAACATTTACAGATGGCTAATCTGTAAAAATAAAGTGTTTGAAAGCTAAAATCTTTAACCACCAAACGCGATGCCAATCTAAACGTTATCGCAAATGGCGACTTAAAAACTTACCGAAACCTGCCAAGAATTATAGAGGGGGCACCTATGATCGAATACTTCATCCTAGAAGAAAAAAGCAATTCGCTCATTCGTGTTCCTACTGAACAACCAGGATGTTGGATAGCTCTTTTTGAACCTAGCCTCGAAGAACTGCAAGAAACCGCCCAGCGCTTCCATATCGATGAAGACGACATCGCTGCCCCTTTGGACTTGGAAGAAATTTCACGTATTGAACGCAATGAAGACTACGTAATGTTCATTGTGGACACACCCTTGCATGACAAATCGTCAGGCGAAAAGCGCTACAAAACCATCCCAATAGGTATTTTTCAAACACGCGACCATGTAATTTCGGTTTGTTCGGTCTACCGAGTACCCTTGGTGCGTATCCTTAAAACGCGCTTTGAAGATTTACATTCCACCAGCCAAACGCAGCAGTTCGTAAGCGACATCTTAATCGCTTCATCGCAAGCATATTTCAATTCGCTTCAGGCGCTGGACAAACGCCGCCGTTCGCTTACCTCTTCAATAGAGCGTCCTACTCGAAAAGAGTTAGAAGAACTCTACGCTCTGAACGATTCTTACGTATACATTCAAACGTCCCTTGCAACCAACAATACGGTATTCGAACGCTATCGCCGCTATGTTGCTGCCTCGGGCGATGTGGATCTGATTGAATTATTCGATGATGTAATCGTGGAACACCAGCAGGCACTTGAAACTACTAAAATTTATTCAGGAATTTTAGATTCTGCAATTGATCACTTTGGTTTGATAATGGATTACGACTTGAACCACACCATGCAATTAGTGGCAACGCTTACTTTGGTATTATGTATTCCCACCATTATTGGCGGTTTATTTGGCATGAATTTAGAAGGTATTCCGCTGTCGGATTCCCCCTATGGTTTTGCCATAGTAACTGGAATGGCCGCCGTTATTCTTGCGGTGTTACTGTTGGTCCTCAAAAAGCTTAAATGGTTCTAAATAATTCTAATGTGACTTTATCACCGACAATTCCCGCAGAATTCCTTATGCTGTTTATCAATACAGATAACAACAATATCCTACGCGTGAAACGAGGAAGTCATGGGATTATTCAGTTTTTTAGGCGGCGCAAGCGGCAACATTAACACCCTTGTAGAAGAAGCGCGCCAAACTAAAGGTGCCGTTATCGTGGATGTACGCACTCCCAGCGAATTTTCACAAGGCCACATTAAGGGAGCTCACAACATTCCTTTAGACAGGATTGATGCCATTACCAAAGTAGTTACGGATAAATCAACCCCTTTATATTTATATTGCGCAAGCGGCGCACGCAGTGGTAATGCTTGCCGCTATCTAAATGGACAAGGGTACGAAAATGTACAGAACATGGGTGGCATTGGCTCATGGCGCGGCGAAACCGTTAAGGGATCAAAGTAGCTCGATCAAGGCAGTTCGAGTTTTGAGTTCTTGGTTTTGTGCGAATCTACCAAATCGAAGGCACGAAACAAATCTTTACTTCGTAAAAGCATAGTTCACTGTGGTTTTACTATACGAAGTTTTCTTGTGTTTTAGGGAGCAGAAATGAAAGTTGTAATTGTTGGTGGTGTAGCAGGTGGCGCTACGTGTGCAGCCAGGCTTCGTCGTTTGGACGAACAAGCAGAAATTATCATTATTGAACGGACCCATTACGTATCGTATGCAAACTGCGGACTTCCCTACTATATTGGCGGCACCATTACCGACCGTGCCAAGTTAACGCTTCAAACCCCTAAAAGTTTCCGTTCGCGTTTCAATATTGATGTGCGGGTAGATCAAGAAGTTACCCAAATTAATCGCGAAGCCCACGAAGTAGAAATTCGTAACTTAGTAACAGGAAACACCTATACCGAAACCTACGATAAGCTGGTGCTTTCCCCTGGCGCTCATCCTATTATGCCTAATCTTTCCGGCATAGAATCGTCGCGTGTATTCACGTTACGCACCGTTGAAGATACCTTTGCAATTGCTGACTTCATTGAGCAAACCCATACTACTAGTGCTACCGTAGTAGGAGGCGGCTTCATTGGCCTAGAAATGGCAGAAAATTTAGTTGATCGCGGCATGGACGTTGCGGTGCTTCAACGCCCCACCCACCTTATGCATTCGCTTGATGATGATATTGCTTCCCTGCTTCATAATCGCATGCGTGAAGCGGGCATTACACTTAAGCTCGGCGCCGATGTAGCAGGATTCACCGAAACCGGCGATAGCATTTCTGGCGGTATTACTACCTCATTTAAAGACAAAGGTGACGACATTGGAGCTACCGCGCAAACCATTACTTCAGATCTGGTAATTCTTGCTATTGGCGTTGCTCCAGAAAGCAATCTTGCGAAAGCGGCTGGGCTCGATTTAGGCATTAAGGGTTCTATTAAGGTCAATAAACACCTGCTTACGAGCGATCCTGACATTTACGCTATTGGCGATGCCATAGAAACTACCCAGGTAGTTACCGGAAAAAGTGCACACATTGCTCTTGCTGGGCCCGCCAACAAGCAAGGACGTATTGTGGCTGACCACATATGTAGCATCGATCGAAGCTTTACCGGATCGCTTGGTTCTTCGATAATGAAAGCCTTTGATTTAACGGTTGCCACCACCGGTTTAAGCACCAAAACAGCCACCGCTTCAGGGCTTAACTTCGACAGTATTATTATCACTCCCGCTTCGCATGCTACTTACTATCCCGGCTCACACGCCATGACCATGAAGGTGCTTTTTGAGCGCCCCACAGGGCGCATTCTTGGCGCTCAAATAATCGGGGTAGACGGAGTGGATAAACGTATTGATGTATTGGCAGTTGCTATTAAAGCAGGTATGACCGCGTTCGACTTAACCGAAATTGATCTGGCATATGCTCCGCCCTATGCGTCCGCCAAGGACCCCGTTAACATGGCGGGGGATGTGATAGAAAACATTCTGGAAGGTACCGTTAATCAAATTCATTGGGATGAAGCACTTGATCGTGCTGTCACGGATGAGAACGTTGTTATTCTGGATACCCGCACCGACGCAGAATTTAGTCGGGGACACATTGAAAACACTTTGAATCCCGTGCTTCACATTCCTGTAGATTCCCTCCGTGAGCAGATGGATGAAATACCGCGCGATAAACAATTGCTGGTACACTGCGCAACAGGCATTCGCAGCTATATTGCATGCCGCATCTTGAAGCAAAATGACTTTGATTGCACTAACATTGCAGGTGGTTACAATTTCTATCAGGCTCTAAAGCTTGACAGAAATGCAGACGCTAAGAATGTAGGTGACTGCGGGCTTAAGGCATAAATTAAAACATAACGTAAGGCATACCTTAGGCACTAACCGCACCTTTCAAAAAAGAAAGCATCAAGATGAACAACGCTAGCAATTATCAAGCTAACAACCAAACTGAATATCTTGAAACCTTACAGGCGCTGCTTGCTCAGCGCCTTCCCTTTTGGATTAACCTTTCGGCCGAACAGCAAAAAGCCGTTGTAACCCATACCCGATACGCGCGTTTTTCTGCAGGAGATCAAGTACGCAATCCCTCTACCCCAGCGGGTGTCATGCTGGTATTATTGGGCAGCCTTCGTGCTTATATGCTCTCTGATGAAGGAAAACAAATTACCCTATTTCGTGTAGGTGAACAGGAAAGTTGCGTATTAGCAGCATCGTGTGCGCTTACCATGATTACCTTCGATGTGTTTCTAGATGCAACTTCTGATGCTGAACTGCTTATCATTGATCCCGTTTTCTTTGCGCAACTCGTCGAAGAAAACGTTTATGTTGAAGCGTTCACCTATCGCCAAACCGCTGAACGATTTAGCGAAGTAATGTGGGTCATGGAACAGGTGCTATTCATGAGTTTTGACGAGCGTCTTGCGGTGTTTCTTTTGGATGAAGTTGCACGCAGTGGATCAGAGAGGCTCCAGCTTACTCATGACGAAATAGCGCACCACCTAGGCAGTGCGCGTGAGGTTGTTTCTCGTATGCTGAAACGTTTTGCCGATGACGGCTTAGTGTCCCTTTCCCGCGGAACAGTTGAAGTACTTAATAAAACAGCTCTGCGCAAATTAGCTACGGCAAGCCATTAAGTTATACAGAATTTTGCTACAGCAAGCCATTAAGCTATACGAAAACGAACACGGCAAACCATCAAACATTTCTTACTTGCCTTAGCGCTCCTGTGTTTTACTAAACGCATTATAAGCTCTGCGAAAGCAAACCAGAGCAATAATGCTTAACACCATACCAATGGTAAGCATGAGCACAGCAGGTCACATTCAATCTAGGGAATCCATAACCTACTCGTCGTCTTTCCCGAATGCATTCATCATAATGCTTACAATTCCGCATACAAGCCCACCGGCAACCCAAGCTAGCCAAAACCACATTGCAGTTGTTCCTTCGGGCTGAAAATTTGAAGGATCAGGCGAAGACAGAATCGGGATAAACAGCAATCCAAGACCAACAATCGTGAAGAAGATCATAATGACTCCGCACAAAGCACCTTTTTTGGAAGTACGTTTTTTCTTCTGTATAAGAGTTTCCTTTAATTCGGCATCTAATTGAGAGTTTACGATTTCTTCCATTTCCAATTCATCGGCAACGTTTTTGTTATATTCGGCAACGTTGGTGCGTCCAAGCAATATTCCATAGTGGGTAATATTCCACACACCAAGAGCTATGAAGAACAGTAAGAAAAAGTAGCTCCAACCTTCCGTTTCAGGATTACTCTCCATAATAAGCATGCAGCCAATTCCTACAAAAATGCAGGCAATGCCACCAATGAGACCATACGTAAATTTACTACGGGCCTGCGTTTTGTCCTCTTCGGTATAAAAGTCTTCAATATAAGGATGAGCTTTTACAAAAGCAGAATGAGTCATTCCTGCTGGGATAAGGAAAGCAAGTCCAATCAAGGTACCTATAAGCACCAGAATTACAAACAAACCATCCTTACCATTCCAATCCGAAAGAGTAACAGTTCCCTCCAGGAGCATTGCGATGCCAACAAAAATAAGAATAACTGCGATTCCTGTAGGAATTTTCCAGGCAAGCATTCGTTGGTGCGTATCGTAGCCACACACATCCGTTGGTGCCCCCACGGGAATTGCCTTTTCTGCTTGTGGTTGACGAGAAGTCAAATCACCTTGCACTAAATCATCTAAAGAGCACTCGAACAACTGGCATATTTTTATGAGCTTATCCATTTCTGGATAACTTTTTTCTGCTTCCCATTTGGTAACCGATTGCCGGCTAACCCCAAGAAGCATCGCAAGCTGCTCTTGAGTCATATTGCGTGTCGCACGCAAGTGTTGCAAATTATCACGAAAGCTCATGGTAATCCCTTTCAGTGTGCGCCTGTAAAACTCGAACCTTCTTTTGTTCTCAATACTTCGTGTTTTGAGCAGTGGTGCCCGAGTTTGCATTAGCTTGGCGGTCGCTTGTTCTGTAATTAGGAAGCAGTTCTATTTGACCAGTATTGAGAAATACAGCCAAGTGAATCTTTCTTCCCTGCCGGCACAACCAGAATAAGGGTAGCAGATACCTTTAATCTACCAACTAGCGAGCTGCATTTGTAACGTTTAAGTTGCAACCACCAGTTGCATCCCCTGGTCAGAGGCGTATTGTTATCTTAAATCAAAACGAGCATCAGTACTTTTCAAAAGGAACTATTTTTCAAATGGATTTATGGCAACTTATCTAATATTCCAAGCAATAAAAGGACTGTAACAGTAATTCAACAGTCACTATGACTGCGTATCGTTTTTCTATGCCATTCGTGCATAATTGACATAGAAACTAAGTTACAGTTTTAGAGTTCATCCACTACCAATTTAAGCGTGCCCACCAGAAACAAAACCTCACCAGAAAGGGCTTGTCATGATTGCAAAAAAGCACACGTTTGCAGCCTTGCTCATTACTCCCCTTCTGGCAGCAACCTTTTTGCTTTCGGGGTGCTCCGTCAACTTTACCCTTAATGAAGATTCGGTTAACGACGCAGAATCTTCAGCCACTGAAGCAGCCGATAGCCTAGCCAACGCGGCTGAAGATTCTGCCGATGCTGCAGAAATGTTAGCTGGTATCGAATTCGAAAAAGCAACTCGCATAGTAGTTTGCGACCCTAAAACTGGTAAAACCATAAAAGAAATTACCGACCAAACTGCCATCGAAGAAGCTCTGATGCCTCTCTCACAAGAAAACTCAATAGCCATTACCCCCGATGCCCCTAAAGAATATATCTTCGAGCTTTGGCAACCTGAAACAATCAAGCTCGGTCAAGACGAATCTGATGTTTCCGAAGAAAAGGTACTCGAAATAACCACCTATGAAAACTCTGATACGATTCGAATTAGCATGACGGTGCTGGGCAACATTTCATTCAGCATGACTTCTGCCGATAGCGCAGAAGCACTCCGCAACCTAGCGGAATAAAGTTCTCTAAAATCTATTCTAATAAAAAAGATCTCATTTTTTTTCAAACTTTTGGATCGAATTTCCCTTAGTGAAGCTAGATTTCCCAATATTTGTCTATATTATTGCCATCTAGTTTGCTTAATTACAAAAATCACTGCTTTGGATACATTTCAGCATTTTTCTAAAACGAGCAGAGCTACATTAAGAGGAATTTGAGCCAATTGTTGTTCGCATTTCGAAAAGCGATGTAAGCCGCCCATACAAAACGAGGCGGCTTACACTACTTCAA
>FR896040.1:10119-34212 GCA_000435475.1 Cryptobacterium sp. CAG:338
ACTACTTCAAAAGTATTAGTACAGATTACAAATCTATTAACTTACTAGGTTTTGCAAGTTTACCGATAATTACATTAGTGCTGACAAGCTTGATCGGCAGTCATGTTCGGAAGCTTGCCTTCTGCTACCAGCTTTGCTGCATCACCCACAATAGGATGCTCAGCATCGTAATACACCGCAATTCCCGCATTTGCAAAACCCTGCATCGGACGCATGCCCATGCCCGCAGCAGCAATAGCCTGTACCCCTTGCTCCTTCAGCAGATCGACAATGGCAATACAGCCACCTTCTTCATGAGGGGGGTTATCCAACTCAGATACATTAGTAAGTTCACCATTAACAATATCAACAAGGGTAAAACAATCGCAGTGACCAAAATGTCCACTGCGCTGCGCGTTAAGGCCCGCTTTACCCATCGTGGGAACTGCAAGTTTCAGTGTTTCTGCCATGATTAACGCCTCTTTCCTCATGCTAAATTGAATTATTTCATCCTAATTTATCCATGCGCTTTGTTTGTCTTGGTTGGCGCTTTCAATGTTGCAACATGACTTTTCGCGTCGCAACATAGGTACTATTCTCTAGCTGCTATCTCGAATATACGACCAAATAAGTAGCATTAAAGAAGCATTCGGATAGAAGGTGCTACGTTTTTCCGCAAGCGGTTAGATTGCATTCGTTGTTTTTAGCCGTAGATAGCTAAAAACAACTAGAGATAACTAGGAATCCAGAGATCACTAAATAGGGGTCACAAATTTTTCATGGCACATGATTACAATTGTCTTTCTCTAAGAGAAAGATTTTCTAATGTCAGATTCACCAGCACAACCCAAACGGTTTCAACGGAGCTCAACAATTGTTCGCTATACAGGTTTTATACTCTGTCTTGGTGCAGTAATACTCCTTACCTATTTGGTGTCTATCGATTTTGAAATAAATCCCCTAGTAATTGGACCTGTAGCAATAGTTAATCTGCCGCTACTAGGTGTATTGCTTTTCTCGTGTGCTTCACCCCTGCTGCTACTTATCGCATTATACCTGCGACCTATAGAAAAACGCGGAAGTATTCCTTGGCGCATCGGACGCGCATTAGCATCAGCACTATGCACCTTTGTAGCAACGTGCACCTTTTTGTGTGGCGCACTAGTCTTTGTAGTTGATGAACCTTATTTGCTCGAACCTGCAAGCAATCAAGGAGATCGGGTATTAATAGTTGAACATCATTTCTTACTCTTAAGTTCAGGAGACATTTATTACGTTCCCTCAGGAAGTATATTCCCAGAAGAAAACGGTAGTTTCACCTGCGATGATTCTTACAGCCCTGTTAACGCTGGCTCCTATTCCCTCACCTGGTCAGATAGGACTGCCCACCTTGAAATATGGAGCGACTCGCAGGCAGATCCTATGGTTCCCTGGTCGGGAGATTTGCAACCTAATCCTTAAGCAACCTCATCTTTTCTTGATCAACAAAAGAACGGGAGCTCTTAAAACCATCTATTTGTCACTCCTCATGCTATACTGTATAGCATGAGGAGGAAGCCATGGAATCAAACATGACACAAATGAATGTGCGCTTAGAAACAAGCCTAAAAACCCAAGGAGACGCCGCTTTGGCTCATGCTGGCTATTCCCCTTCTCAGGCAGCTAGAAAGCTCTGGGCACTCGCTGCCAAGCTGCGCCACAATCCAAAACTGTTACAAGATATTCTTGAAGGAACCATTATCCAAGCAAGTCCTCTTCATCCTGATGATTTAGTAGAGAAGAAGCTGAATAGCATTAAAGAATCAGACAAATTAATTGAACAGCTACACCAATTATTAGATTCTGAATCGACAAGTTTTCTTAATACTGCATCGTATGAAACGCTTCGTGAAGCAATGTATGAAAACAAAGCACATGATTACGAGGAAAGCTTGAAGTAAATGAGCATATCGCCAGCAGATAACCATTCATCTAAAAGCATAACTTTGCTTTTAGATACTAATGTCTGGATTGATAACTTTTTCGAAGGACGCCCTAAGTCCAAAGAGGCACGAGCACTCGTTACTACTGCAATAAAGCAAAACATTCCTTTGTTTTATTCTGCGGGCACCATAAAAGATTTTTATTACCTAGTTTCTCTGCAGCTTAAACGCGATATATCAAACGCGCTTTCCGAAACAAACGCCAAAGCGATTTCTGAGATTTCCTGGAAGCTACTTGATACTCTTCACAAACTTGGTACCGCAGTTGGTCTAGATGAATCTGATATATGGCTAGCAAAGAAATATCGTTCTATTCATGGCGATTTTGAAGACAACCTTATAATTGCTGCAGCCCAACGTGCAAATGTCACCTACTTAGTTACCAACGATAAAAAACTAATCCTCCATGCGCCTATAGCAGCCCTTACTCCAAAAGCGGTCATAGAGCTGATAAATGATCAACAAAAATGCACACTTTCTTAAGAACCTATGAGAATTTTTCATAGGTTCTTAACCTATAAGTACTTTTAAGCAATGTATAACCCAAATAAATAAATGCACCTTAAAAGTAATATAAGACGGAATAATCTTCTGTAGCAGAATAAAAGTACAATACCTCGTAGGGGGAAACATAATACAAGGAAGGAGTCCATATGGATTTTGATTTCACTTCTGATCAGGAGCTCTTCTTCGAAAGCGCCAAGGAATACGCTGAAAAGTACTTTACTCCTGAACTTATTAAGCAGTACTACGAAGTAGATCATCACATCAGCCTTGAAGCAGCTATGGCTTTCCGCGAGCTTGGCTTCATGCACCTTGGCTTGCCAGAAGAAGTTGGCGGCATTCCTTGCAGCAAGCTTACCTTGGTTGCTTTGATGGAAAAGCTTCACGAGTACACCAGCTGCGTACTTCCTTTCCAGACCGACTTCAACTCCATCATGGACGTTATCGAATTCGGCAACAAAGAACAGCAGCAAAAGATCATGGATGTTGTTGACAACGTAGAATCCACCAGCGTTGCCGTTACCGCAATTTCTGAGCCTGGTGCTGGTTCCGACAACAACGCTATGACCTGCGTAACCAAAAAGCAGCCTGATGGCACCTACATCCTGAATGGCCAGAAGACTTGGGTTACCTTGGCTCACCTTTCCGTTTACACCATCGTAGTAGCTAAGGATGAAGATCCTGCTTACGAAAACGACAAGTACTCCTTGTGGATGGTTCCAAACGGAATCGAAGGCTATACCTATGGCGGACTCGAGAAGATCGGTCAGCAGATCGTACCATTCGTTGACTGCTTCTTTGACAATGTTGTTCTTACTGAAGACATGCGTCTTGGTGAACCTGGCGAAGGCTGGAAGCTTCTCATGAAGAAGCTCGAGTTCGAACGCTGCCTCGTTGTTGCTCAGGCTCTTGGCCAGGCACAGGCAGTAATGAACGAAGTTGGTCCTTACTGCTCCGAGCGTATTTGCTTCCAGAAGCCAATCGGACATCTTTCTGCAATTCAGCAGCACTTGGTAGAGATGGAAACCATTCTGGACAACGTACGTACTCGTCTGTACAAGGTAACCACTATGCTCGACCAGGGCAAGTCCACTCGTTTGGAATCTGCACTGCTTAAGGCTTATGCCTGCAAGAATCTTACCAAGGTTGCAGAACATGCTCTGTCCATTTACGCTGGCATCGGTTACACCAAGGAAATGAGCGCTGGCCGCATTTGGAACGACCTTAAGGGCTACGAATTCGCTGGTGGTACCAACGAAATCATGGACTACATTGCAGGTCGTCAGCTGGTTAAGAAGTACAAGAACAAGTAAGACAGAATAGCTGTTCTTTGACTAGCTGTTATGTCTGTCGAGGCTAAATCGCATGACGAATTAAGCTCGACACTAAACCTCCTAATTGATCACACTTTAAATCAAGTGATGATCAAAAGGATATTCCGCAAACAAGAGGCTGCATGCATTTGTGCGTGCAGCCTTCTTTTCTTTGCAAAATAAAATGTGTCGCGAGTTATCAAGCGATGAATCGTTTTACCATGAGCGCTTCATAATCGCAATAGTGAAAAAAGTTCTTTCGTAGGGGCGATAATAGGTTTCAACTGAAAGCTTCTCTACTCCATCTTTTGCAGCAATATCTAAAACATCCTTTGGAATCGAACCATTACGCGTTTGCCCAATAACAACGAATTCACCCTCATAATCCTTTAGGGCTTCATCCCAAGATTTCACGCTTCTCAAAGCAGGTTCGTAAACTCTATAGGCAGTTCCCCAGTTTCCTGGCTGCCAATCCAAATAAGTCTGATCAATTTCAGGATAAAGAACTGATGTAACCCCCATAAATCCAATATCGGAAGAAAGTACAAGAGCATCGGATTTATCGTTATCGGACTTACCAGTGCAATTCCCATCGTTTTCAGAAGTGCTGCCATTTGCCCCACTTTCATCTGCATTGTTTTCTTCCACGCAACTACTTACCGCATCAACAAACTTAGTAAGTGGTTTTTGATTCTCTAAGCTGTAGTCATCATAGATAAGCAGTGCCTGATTAATAAGGGCAATCAGTATCGTTAACGCAAAAAACGCTTTAACCAAAATACCTGGCTTCGTATATGCCAACACTAAAGAAAGAGAAAGAACCAACGGTCCTAATGCAACCGAAAGATACCGATAATAAACAATAAGCTGCCCCATCAGTAAAGAAGCAACACAGCCAATTGCTAAAACACCAACATATACAATGATTCCGCAAATCGCAGTATGTTTAACCATGTCATTAAAAGCTGCGGTATGCATAATTCGCCCTACTGTTACGAGCAGCACAAGCAAAAAAAGAACCAACAGTAAAGCAGTACCAACCTGTATTACTACTCCGTAGCTGCCAAACAGCGCAAACATAATAGTGCTTGTCAAATAGGGATATCCCAACAATTCAAATACGGTATGAGGAAAAGAAAACGTTGCCCAATACGTACCTGAAACAACAGAAATTTGATTCGCAAGCACCCATAACCAAGGAGCATAGGCTGCAATCTGTAAACAAGCACAGACTATAAAAGTAAGAAGATTCTTTTTACTTATCTTTTGTTCAACAGCTTCGTCATCCAAGCAACTTGTCTTAAGAGTGCTCTTGTCTTTATTTCTTACACAATTTATCAATCGGATCAGCAGTAAAAGATTTATAAGGAAAGCAGCAATAGCAGCAAAATAATGTAAATACGCACTTGCCAAACTGCTCAAGGCAAAAAGAATCCACCAATGCAGGGGTATTGGCGCTTTCTGTGGCGCCGTACGCATAATACGTAACGCATAAACAAAACACACGGCAACAAAAAACATAGCCCAGGTATACATGCGAATTTCTACAGCCATAAACGCAATGAAAGGCATACCTGCAACTAAAAGAGAAAAGAACACACCCGTTTTGGTTCCGAAATCTTTTCTTATATGGGTATAGCCCAAGAGCGCTAATGTAATCGCTCCCAAGACAGTAAAAACACGATAAACCGCAATAAGCGTCGTCGTATTCGCGCCAAAGCCAACTCCGGCTATCAAATACAAAATATGCAAAGCGCAGTAATACAATATAGGATGAACATCACAAGAACCATAAGTCCAAATTGCCGAAAAGGATTGAGAAGCAATAGCTACCGAGTAACTTTCGTCAAACCAAATATCCCCATGAAATGCAGTAAGCAATAAGAATAGTGACCCCACCGCAATAAACACGCCGTGCGTTAAGGGCTTATTTAATATTTCGCAAGAAAAGCGAGGCTCTACATCGTCCATAACTTGAGACATTAAATCCGCCTTATTTTACTAGCGGAATCATAAGCAAATAAAAGAGTACTTGATCCGTAAGGTTGAGCGGCTGGTAGAGAATACACTCTGTTGGATCGGTTATGTATCTCCTGTTCTAATTCACTCGCTTCCTTTGAAGTATCCTTGCTGATAACTTCCTGTTGCGCAATGTAGATTGGCCGTTGTTTTGATTCTATATAGCCGCGCGCCATGTATTCTCCAAGCACCCCAAGAATCAACATCTGAATTCCGCTCAGTAATAAAACAACATTTAACAGCACCATGGTCATCGATATTTCATCATTGCAAACCATAGCTTGATATACATCAAAACCGAATAGCCCAAGTGAAGCGAAAGTCAAAATAACCCCAAGTGCCATAACAATCTTCAAAGGAAACGTAGAAAATGCCAGTATTCCATTCCAAGAATAGGAAAACAATTTACGAATTGACCACTTTGATTTTCCCGCATACCGCTGGTGCATCTCATACGGTATGACTTTTGTTTTAAATCCTACCCATGAAAATAGCCCTTTAGAAAAACGATAGCGTTCATGTAGCGAAAGAAGTGCTTGAGCTACCTGCCGAGTAAATACTCGAAAATCGCTTACATTTGCAAGTAATTTCGTTTCGCTTACATGATTAAATGCTTTATAAAAAAGACCCTTTAACATACGGATCAAAAGTGGCTCTTCACGCTTTTCTGGAGTAGCAGCTATGCAGTCATACTCAGACTCTGCACAAAGCATATCAAGCATGGTAAGCATGGTTTCAGGATCTTGCTGCATATCTGCATCTATAAAACCAACATAGTTGCCTTCAGCCCGCTCAAGACCAGCAAAGAAAGCTGCTTCTTTTCCAAAGTTTCGAGAAAACTCAACCACTTTAAATGAAAGAGTTCCCTTTCTTGTTGCTTTTGAATCCGCACAATCGTAATTTCGATATTCCGCAATATGATGGCATATTACATCAAAGGTTCCATCCGTACTTCCATCATCTACAAATATGAATTCGCACGTATATTCAGTTTTTTCAAAGCAACGACAAGCAGACCTAAAAAAGGGTCCAACGTTTTCTGCCTCGTTAAAACACGGAATGATCAAAGAAAAATCCATGACAGCGCTTTCCTTGGAACCTTTAAAACGCATCCAATGTATCACTGTATTATTTCGAAAAGAAATATTGAAACACTCTGTTACAAAGAGGTAAGCAAGCTACCAAAAATGACTAGGAACGCATCCATTTTGTTACCTTACCTCCATGTAAGGTTCTTGTTTAACGCCTATGCTTTCAAGGGGATAAAGGAGATAAAATGCGTATTCACGCCGATGATTTCGGCATATGCGAACAACAAGCAAAAGCCATTTTGAATTTAAGTTCTTCTTGCAACGGCAAGGGAACACTGAATTCGATTAGTATCTTTACTAATAGCCCTTATTTCATAGATTCTTGCAAGCTTATACAACCTTTTGTACAACGAAACGAAATTTCTCTTTCTCTTCATATCAATCTTGTGGAAGGCCCATCATCCTGCGCTGATGCCAATACAATCCCCATCCTCGTTGACAAAAGAGGAATGTTCAAAAATAATTTCGCTACCTTACTTCTGCTCTCTTTGAGTCCTTACCGCAAACAGCTTTATCGCGCTATCGTTAAAGAATGCTCTGCGCAGATAAATCGCTATTTAAAAGTTTTTCCTGAACAACGCACAAAACTTTCCCTTGACACCCATCAACACGTCCACGCAATACCGTTGGTCCTCGATGCTCTTCTTGCATCTGTTTCAGCATGTCAGGCTAACCTTGTCCGTATGCGTATTCCAACTGAAAACCTGTCTGTTTATAAAAATGCCGGTATTTTATCTGAAGTTTCTTGGCAAAACAGACTTAAAATCCGAGTGATCAATTTCCTTTGCAAAAAAGCGCCAGAAAAAATACCCTCCACTTGCTCAATTCCTTTATTTTGCGGAGTAGGCTTATCGGGGAAAATGTACAAAATCAATCAACTATTAATTGATGAACTGAATCATAAAGCAACCCAAGAAGGAAAGGACCTTGAATTACTCTTTCACCCTGTTTCAGTTCCGATTCACCAATGTCTTGATCCCCATAACAAACCATTTGCTCGTGCATGCGCTTCGATTGACAGAGACAAAGAAGCACAAAAACTTTTAGAGATTCGCATTACGTAGGCAAAAGATGCTGCAACTCTTCAAAAAGCTGTATAAAACGTCTTTCAAAAAAGGAATTTCGTCTCCAAACAAAGCAAATGCTATGTCCCAGTCCTTCTTCACAAAGCTTAATTTCTTGCAATTCACCTTGGGTGTGACAAATGCCCTGGGCACTTATCACGTGTAATTCGCCTTGCGCTAGACGATGCGAGACCGCAGATTCATAAGCAAACGTTATCCCTGTTCCCGCACGTACCATTTCAAGACCAAGCCCCACACCCTTAACTTCAATTACTCGTTTAAAACTTTCGGGCACAAGATTGTTTCGCGCTAAGCAAGCTTCCAACACAGCACGTGATCCTGATCCTTGTTCACGAATGATAAGCGTGTTTTCCAAGAGGTCGCGAAAACGCAAGGGAGTGTTGTTTGCAGCAAGAATACCGCTATCTACTTTAGAAGCACCAATAGCAACTTTACTTCCGCATGCACAGACGCACTTCATCTGCTCATAGGACCATTCACGAAAGCTATATTTAGTCGAATCAAATATACCTTCAACCAGTGCACAATCGATAGCTCCCTTATCAAGGTCTGAAAGCAAGTCTGCCGTATCCGCCATGACAACACGCACCTGAACCAAAGGATGATCACTGCACCAACGTGCCAACGGACGTGCGAGCATAAATTCTCCTGCAGTAAGCGTTGCTCCAATAACAAGTTTGCTTACCCCCGAATTAAGCGTTGATAATTCTTGCTTTAACAGGTTTTCATCATTTCTTTGAGATAGCAGTACTTCTGCCACTTCTTTTCCCGCATCAGTTAAAACTAGGGTTCGCCCTTTTCGACTAAAAAGTGGTGTTTCATATTGCTTTTCTAACCAAGCGATATGTTGTGACACCGCAGGCTGCGTGATATTAAGACGAGCCGCAGTATGGGTATAGTTCAAGGTTTCACATACATCCAGAAACGTATCAACACGCCAATCTAACATAAGAAATCCTTATGGTATTCAAAGTAATCATTAGACATTATTTTACTTCAAAGCCTTCATACTGTTTAACTAAATAAACTAAAGAAAGGCTCCCTTTAATGATTCGCACCTTTGTTAAAGACGTACCTGTACCTACCGCTGGACTTGCTCTAGGCGTTGTTGCAACAGGCAAACTTACTGGACCTTATATTCCTGGCATAGAAGCAGTCTGTGCGGCAATAAGTGCAATCCTTATAGCACTGGTAACTATAAAAGCTCTCGTATGTCGCAAGGCGCTAGCTGCCGATCTCCACCAACCGGTACAAGCAGCGGTTTTCGGAACATTCTTTATGACCTACATGCAATTATCCACGTACCTAGCAATACTTTCGGTTCCTATTGGCCGTATTGTTTGGTTTGCTGCTGTAATAGGTCAATTTGTATTGATGATTTGGTTTACCAAAGAACGTATTCTTGAATTTAAATTGGGCGATGTATTTGCCACATGGTTTGTTTGCTATGTGGGCATTATCGTTGGATCGGTAACCAGCCCCGCCCTTGAACTAACAGGAATCGGCCAGGGCCTTTTCTGGTTTGGCTTTATCGCTTACATAGCGCTGCTCTTTTTGGTTACCGCACGTCATGCAAAACTATCTTTAACAGCAGGAGCCGCACCAACATTTTGCATCTACGCAGCCCCTATGAGTCTTTCATTAGCTGGATACCTAGCGGTTTATAGCAACCCAAACATACTATTTGTTGCAGTGCTTGAAGTTCTCGCACAACTTTTGTTTGTGGTGGTACTTACCCAACTTCCCAAATTTTTACGCGGTGGATTTTTCCCCAGCTATGCAGCAATGACCTTCCCTTTCGTTATTACCGCAACCGCGCTGGGTAATGCATTAGCCGTATTAAACACTCAAGGACTACAGCTTCCCTGGATTTGCAATGCCATATTTTACGTTGAAACGATATTTGCTGGTCTTATGACGTTGTTTGTTTTAGGCTGCTTTGTACGCTTCTTCTTTCAAAAAGCCGCAGCGCTCCATACTGCCAAAACTGCTCAAGCAAAAGCAGCCTAACAAGAAAAATGCAGCCACACTTTTGCAGCTGCATTTTTAAACACTTCTTTAGAACGTCTTTTAGCGCAAAGGTACTATTTTGTACTGATCAGGCAATTCACCCGCTGCTACCAAGTGAGCAGCATAGGCCATATTCTGCGCTAGCAAGGCACGACGACCAAATATTAAGCGCTCTTCCCAAGGAGTACGCTTACCTTCATGGATTGAATAATAAGAAAGCTTGCCTACATCACAGCATTCAGAATAATCCAGGCACACTTTCTTAAATGAAGCAAGCTGCCTCTGATAATGGTCGATCACCTTTGCACAGCGTGCCGACAAATTGCTGCCCTCTTCACCGTGGCCGCACAATACAAGATCAGCATCCAAGCTTTCAAGACGTTCAAGGGTTGAAAGCATAATGCCCAGCTGATCTTCCGTATCCGATTCCATCATGATAGGCGGATTCATGCTATACAAAACCTGGTCGCCCGCCACAAGAAGCTTCTTTCGCTCGTCATAGAGACACACATGATGCAGGTCGTGACCAGGAGTTTCTAAAACTTGAAGATCGTATTCTCCAACAGTAATAATCTCGCCCTCGTGAACTTGCGTTAAGGGTATATCTTTTTCTCCGTTTATGGTCATAGGCTGCCAATAAGCAGGATCATATTCATCTCCCACTTCAAAAAACTCACTGGTGCGTCGCTCAATTTCACCCAATTCACGCGCCGCCATTACAGGAGTTCCATGATCTTTCGTGGATTGCACCCCTGCGTATACCGTCATCCCTGGCCGCCAAATTTGATCAATTCCCGCACAGTGATCCCAATGAAAATGCGTGATAAATACATCAACGTTATCCCAAGAAATGCCTAAGGATGCTAAGGCTTTATCAAACGTTTCTTTAGTGAGAGGCGTGTTACAACCTGCATCCACAATAAGCGAACGTCCCTTATCGTGAATGCCATCAGCCTTGAAAATATAAGAATTGGTAGATCCTATTGCCAAGGGTGTGGGCAAATCAACTGAAAATACCCCTGGAGAAACTTCCATAAGCTGGGTTCTTCCAGAAAACCTATAGGGCATGATTTCCTCTGGCATAACAATTCCCCCTTTGAAGAACTTACTTAATTTGATTGTCGTTTTTTAAGCAACACTATTCGTAAGTCCTTATATTGCTCAGAGTTCAATTTGCTACTCGCATAAACTCCCTGTGCTTTGACTATAGTCCTAACCTACACCATACGTTAAGTATCAAAACAAATAGTTACCTTTCGTTTACATTAAGCCTGATTCCACGCTGTTACTAAAGCATGGGCTGCTTCGTAAGGATTATCCGCCGAACAAACTGCAGACACTACGAAAAAGCCATCTACTCCCGTGCTTTTCACCAGCGGAATATCAACCAATTTAACGCCACCACCCACCACAATAGGTACCGGACTTGCCTGAGCTAATTCACGCAAGTCGTCGATGCTTTTCGTGATGATAGTGCCATCAGCACTGCGACCACAATCCTTTTTGGTAGGCGTCTCATGCAGGGGCCCCACCCCTAAATAATCAACAAGACTCATATCGGCCGTTTTAACGTACTCTAACATTTCATCTGCTCGCGCCGAAAGGCCAACAATAGCATTGGACCCCAGTAGCTTTCGGCACACTTCAACGGGAATATCGGTCTGCCCTACATGGATTCCATCCACCTTTACTCCCGCTTCACGTGCCGCCAGCACTACATCCAAGCGGTCATCAACCAGAAGCGCTACTGAATCGCTTTTTCCTTCTTCTGAAATAACCTGAGCTGCTTGGGCGGTATATTCAATTAAATCGCGTGCTGAACATTCCTTCGAACGAATTTGCACACAAGTAAAGCCTGCCCTCAGCGCTTGACGGATAATATCCGCCACGGGCCTTCCAAGAGTGTTTTCTGGTCCTATTACTAAATAAGCTGAAATATCAAGTGCGTTTCTCACGGAAACCCCTATTCCTTCTTGTTTAACCAACAGTTCATCTGCCGGTCTGCGTTTACCTAACCTTTTAGTTAGCCACTCTGTTCGCCAAGTTTTTCTATAAGCAGAACAACTTGCGCTTTATTGGCAAGTAGTCCGACCACTTACGCTATTCGCCAAGTAGTTCATTTACTACGGCAACTTTTTTATGCATCATATCTTCGTGACCCGGGCGAATATCAGCCTTCAAGATAACTTCGGTTCGAATACCTTTTTCTGCCAAGACAAACGTAGCTTCCTTCACCACGCGCATAACTTCATCCCATTCACCTTCAATTTCGGTAAACATGGAATGAGTTTCGTTTGGCAATCCCGATTCACGAATTACCTTCACTACCTCAGCAACGTGTTCTGCCAGTTCATCTCCCACACCAAACGGTGCGATAGCAACAGCAACCAAAGTATTCATTTAAGCCTCTTCCACCTCAAAGGGATTATTTGCGATATCTTCTGGTGAGACCCTATAAAGCTCGTCAATAAACGCAACTTTAAAGCTTGCTGGAGCACTTGCGCTCTGTTCGGCTCGGGTTCCAGCTATATTGTAGTGCGCCACACCCGCTAACGCTGCGGTAAAAGGATCTGCAGAGCAAGCATACACGGCCAAAACTCCACCTTGCGAGCATCCAAAACCAGTCACTTTCGACATAAGAGAAGATCCGCCATGTGAATACACTACTACTTCGCCATTGGTGACGAGATCGGTTTGCCCCGATACGGCGACAGCGCCACCTGTGTAACGAGCTAGCGCAACCGCAGCATCGCGTGCAGTAGCAACCTCATCGATACTATCCACTCCACGGGCACGAGAAAGATCTTCTGTAGTGCCTTCCAGATTCCACAAACCCGCAAGAGCAATAATTTCTGAAGCATTACCACGGATGATCGTGGGCTTGTATTGCTTTACCTCAAGCAGCAAATCAGTGCGCTGCTGACCGATACCAATACCAACAGGATCAATTACCCAAGGCTTGCCTGCATTAAACGCTGCAGCTGCAGTTCGAGGAATGGTTTCGGTATAGATAGGGAATTGAGTACCCATATTAAGATACACAGCTCCCCCTGCTGCAACTAAGCATTCACCTTCATCGGGCAGATATACCATTGCCGCCGATCCACCCACCGCAAGTTGAGCATTTGCCACAAAGTCAATCGTCACCGTATTGGTTACTGATCCTGCCATAGGATTAGTAGCGCGAACTTCTTCGACTGCTTTAACGATGTTTTGCTTGATTTGTTCGGATTCAATCACCGCATTCTCCTTACATTAGACGTTTCCTAATTCCATGCTGCGACCCAAACAAAAAGGAGCGCTGCATAGACAGCGCTCCTAGAAAACCTAAGAATCTGCTCCCTACGCCAGTACTAACTGTCAGGTTCAAAGGGTTGGGCTTTTGCCCTCTCAGCCTTTCGCAAATCCAAGGCACCCCTGCATGTATTAACTAGTGTAATAGAAAACCGACCAACGCAACACATCGATAGTTCATCGGTAGATTATTCACGTAAAAGAAACGTTTGTTAGAATTATCTGCGCTACGGTAAATAACCTACGCATTTACTACAACACAGCATTGAAACGGTAATAGTATTTGCGCCATCAAACACTAGCGAATGCACGGTAAGATTTATTAAATACCTTGAACGCGCAGAAATAGCCCACAAGAAAGGAGTACCACCGCATGATAGGAACCATTATCAATGCGTGTGCCATTCTTGTAGGAAGTTCTATCGGTAGCGTAATTAAACGCGGGCTAAAGCCAAAATATCAGGAAGCTATTTTCACCTCACTTGGCGTTGCTACTATCGGGCTTGGTCTGAATGCTGCTATTCAAAATATACCGAATAGCAATTACACTGTCTTATTTATCGTAAGCATGGCACTTGGTGCGGTAATTGGAACTGCGCTGAATTTAGAAGAACGCTTCAAAAAGGCCGTATCCAAACGAGCAAAAAACGGCACCGAATTTGCTCGTGGACTTTCTACTGCCATTATGCTTTTCTGCGTGGGAACACTGTCTATCTTAGGTCCAATCAACAGCGCGCTCTATGGCGATGAAACCTTTCTTTTAACGAATGCAACGCTCGATTTGGTTTCTTCTATCGTTCTTGCCGCCACATTTGGTATTGGCATTGCGCTTGCCGCAGTAGTGCTCTTTTGTTGGCAGGGCACCATCTTTTTGCTGGCGAGTTTTTTAGCTCCCTATATGAGCGGTGGCCTTATGACAGAAATTGGCATCGTGGGTGGTCTGCTTATTTTGGCAACAGGCATCAATCTTTTAAAGATTAAAGAAATACCCACGATGAATATGCTACCCGCTTTATTCGTGCCACCTATATGGTTTGCGATCGTTTCCTTTGTGGGCAGTTTAGGGATAGCTTAGTTGCCTTTATACATTCAGCGCGTTCTGTGTGTTCTGTAAACCTTACGCGTTCTATGCACTCTACAAATCTTACGCGCTCTGCACATCCTAGGCGTTTTGCGCCTCTTGCGCTTTTTCCTGCGACTTTCGAGCTTCAAGTTCGTCAGTTCCCGTATTCAGGAAATACACCCCTACCACTACAAGACCTAAACCTAAAGCAGTCAGCGGAGTAAACGGATCATGCCAAACAAGCACACCTACCAACATGGTGAGTGCTGATCCTACACCACCCCAAATGCCATAGACCAAACCAAGTGGCATGTGTTCAAGGATGCGAACCAGTAAGGTAAAGGATGCCAAGTAACCCACGATAGTGATAACACTTGGCACTGGCACGGTAAAACCTTCTGCCATTTTCAAAGATATCGTTGCTATCACTTCGCAAACAATCGAAATACCTAAAAGCAAAAACCAGAATCGTTTAGATGCACTTAGTTTCTTGATTTCCTGCTTTTTTTCGTTTTGGAATGTTTCAATACTTCCCATGATTAGACACCTAATTTCAAAATAACAATGCCACCAATAATTAAAGTAAGTCCAACAATCTTTTTCAGATTGAATCCCTCTTTCCAAATAATGGCACCCACAATTGCAGTAAGAGCAATACCTGCACCCGTCCAGATAGCGTAGACAGGTCCAAGAGGCAACATCATAAGCACCTGCGAGATACACCAAAATGCGACGACATAGCCCGCAACGATACCCACAACGGGCAACTTGTATTTAAAACCTTGCGACGCTTTAAGCATGGAGTCAGCAAACACCTCCGCACATACCGCAATGGCTATCATGAGATAAGGATTCATTTTTACCCTTTCAAATCGAGGCGTTGTTTCTTCGGCTCGAGCTCTGCCTTTACAAGCTTTGCCTTTTACGAGCTTCGTCTTCATGAGCTTTACCTTTACGAATTCCACTTTCAAAAGGCAGCTTTCATTCAAGTGCCAAGCTAGACGCCGCTTTGCAATTAAAGACAGTTTTCAATTGCCTGCTTTTTCGAATTGCTATGCTAAACTCTGCCCCAAGGGTAGAGTCAAGGAGTCATCATGAGAAATTCACTTCTTTCAATAGGCGAGGCAGCAAAACTGAAAAACGTCAGCATAAAAGCACTTCGCTATTACGAAAAACTGGGCATTTTCAATCCTGCCTACATCGACCCACAAAGTGGATACCGCTACTATTCACCTGCTCAGCTCTTCGATCTTGATGTGATATTGACCTGCGGAGAACTTGGCATACCGCTTAAACACATCCTTGATTATCAAACCGAACAAGGCACCATAGATTTGCGTCAATTACTTATCGAAGGATCTGAGCTTGCCGAACAAAAGATGAAACGAGCACATCAGTCGCTTCTTCAGATCAATTCATATTTAGAAGAGATGGAGCAACAAGACAGTTTTCGCCACTGCGCCAACACCTACACACGGACAATGCCTTCACACTATTTTTGTGCCAAACCTTGGGATATTAATCGTGCCTTTGAAATAAAGAAGTACTTAAAAACCATGAGCGATCTTTATCAGCTTGCCGATCAACTCGACACAACGCCGCTCTACTTTCAGGGATTACTTATCGATACGACTTCAACCGAAAAAGCACCTGCGTGCCAAGCGTATGTAGCGGTTGATTTGTATCCCAGCAAATCTAGAGTTGATATGCCTGCAATTGATACACCAAACAATAAAACAACAATCGAATACCTTCCCGAAGATACCTACACAGGATTTCGCATCGAAAGCAACGACTTAACCGAATGTGTTGACACGGCACTTACGTATGCCAAAGAACATCCAGGTTTCTATGTCATGACCGAAATCTGGGATGCAGAACTCGCTGCCAATACCTTCATCATAGAACTGTTGCAAAGTGGTAAAATTCTGAACGTTTCTGTTCCCGACTAAAGAGAAAGTGAACCATGAGTAATAAAGCATTTGATACAGCAGCAAATGCTGGTTCTTCTCGCGAGCATTTTGCCTCACGTATTGGATTTATCCTTATTGCTGCTGGATGCGCAATTGGTATCGGTAACGTTTGGCGTTTCCCCTACATCACCGGTGAATATGGTGGCGGCGCATTTGTATTGTTATATCTGATCTTCTTGGTAATTCTAGGCCTACCTGTTATGGTCATGGAATTTGCGGTAGGTCGCGCTGCTCAAAAGAGTGCTGCACAAGCCTTTGACATCCTTGAGCCAAAACGTCGTTTCCACTGGTTTTCTTGGTGGGGCTATATTGGCTGCATGATTCTGATGATGTTTTACACCACTGTGGCAGGTTGGATGCTTGCCTATATTCCAAAGATGGCAACAGGAACCTTTAATGGTGGCGGAAGCGAAGTGGCGGCAAATGTCTTCAACGCAATGCTTGCCAATCCGAGTGAACTTATTGGCTGGATGTTAGCTGCTGTTGCTATTGGATTTGCTATTTGCAGCCTTGGTCTGCAAAAGGGCGTTGAGCGCATCACAAAATGGATGATGGCGATTCTGTTCGTTGTCATGATTGTGCTGTGTATACGAACTATGACACTACCAGGTGGCGCCGAAGGCATTGCCTTTTATCTGATTCCCGACTTCTCTCGCTTGTTTGAAAACGGATGGTCGACCTTCGGTGAGGCAACCTATGCCGCAATGGGACAAGCGTTCTTCTCGCTTTCTTTGGGTATTGCTGCAATGGAAATCTTTGGCTCCTACATTAAGCGTGAGCGTCGCTTAACCAGCGAAGCAATTTCTGTAACAGCTCTTAATACTGTTGTTGCCATTCTTGCCGGTTTGATTATTTTCCCCGCATGCTTCGCTTACGGAGTAACTCCCGACTCTGGTCCTTCTTTGGTTTTTGTAACTTTGCCATTGGTGTTTGCTCAAATGCCCTTGGGAGAACTTTGGGGTGCTTTGTTCTTCGTATTCATGAGCTTTGCGGCGCTTTCCACGGTTATCGCAGTTTTCGAAAACCTTATTAGCTGGTGCATGGATAAATGGGATATGTCCCGTTCAAAAGCAGTTGCTATCAACGGTGTTTTGGTAATCATTTTGAGCCTTCCCTGCGCGCTCGGATTTAACGTATTATCTGGCGTTACTATCCCTGCT
Source organism: Cryptobacterium sp. CAG:338 (assembly GCA_000435475.1). Classification (GTDB taxonomy): domain Bacteria; phylum Actinomycetota; class Coriobacteriia; order Coriobacteriales; family Eggerthellaceae; genus Anaerotardibacter. The sequence continues at coordinate 27,593 of FR896040.1, forward strand.
ATTGGCGATATTCAATCGATCGAAGACTTTATCGTATCCAACAACATGCTGCCTTTGGGCTCCTTGATCTTTGTTTTGTTCTGTACACGTCGTTATGGCTGGGGCTGGAAGAGCTTTGTTATAGAAGCAAATATGGGCAAAGGTATTGCTTTTCCCGCATGGAGCCGCATTTGGGTATCCTATGGCATTCCTGTACTGATCATTATCATCTTCATCATGGGTTATGCGCCAAAAATAATGACATGGCTTGGATTGGGCTAAGATACATCGAGCGAGTATTCCGGATTGGATCCCGCTTCACCAAATGAGATCTCGTTCCACCATATCGGATCTCGCTTCGAAAAATGAGCCTCGCTCCACCAAATAAGATCTTGCTCCACTAATTCGGATCTAAATGCAATCAGGCAATCACCTTCGGGCGATTGCCTGATTTTTTGTATCAACTAGAAGCATCTTCCTTAAAGAAAAAAATTCCAGGAAATAGAAGGGGAAACGGCAAATTAGGCACGATTGGCCTAAATCGACCTAGAAAGCGCGGAAGCGCTCGTAACGTTGCTGACGAAGCTCTTCGGAAGTCATTGGTAGCAATTCCTCCAGGGAGCGCGTCACAAAGTCATGGACAGCAACCACTGCCTGCTCAGGGTTTTCATGCGCAGGCTTTTCACCTTCGCTTAATACCTCTTCAATCAAGCCCATCTCGCAAGCCTCAGCAGCACTCATCTTCATAACTGCCGCTGCCTCTGCAGCACGAGAACGGTCTTTCCATAAGATAGAAGCAAAGCCTTCAGGAGAAAGAACTGAATAAACGGCATGCTCCTGCATAGCTACGCGATTGCCCATAGCAAGCGCTAAAGCACCACCTGAGCCACCTTCGCCAAGAACTACGCATACAACAGGTACGCCAAAGCCAGACATAGCAACCAGATTGTCTGCAATTGCATTACCCTGACCACGCTCTTCTGCTTCCATACCGCAGAAAGCACCTTGCGTGTCCACCAAACACACAATAGGACGACCGAACTTTTCTGCTTGACGCATCAAACGCAAGCTCTTGCGATAACCCTCGGGCTGAGGACAGCCGAAGTTGCGCGCAATACGCTGGTGCAGGTCTGCACCCTTTTCTTCTGCGATAACCGTAACAGGAATGCCATCGATCCAACCAATGCCACCCACGATTGCACCGTCATCTGCAAATGAGCGATCACCATGAAGCTCGATGAAGCCATCCACAATATGATCAATGTAGTACTGAGCGGTAGGACGATGAACATTACGAGCAAGCAAAACACTTTCCCATGCAGGGTTGTCGTCCCCATCAGATCCCGCTTCGGTCTTCTTCATAGGAAGAATGGAAGGCGCATCAGCTACGCCACGTTTGCGTAACGCGCGCTTAAGTGGGAATGACTCATCACCAGAAAGTGCAGCACCTGCTCTGCCAAACAAACGAGCAAAGGGATTTCCGCCCTGTTTTGCAGGAATAGTCTTTGCTGCACCCGCGCCTTGGTTGTTTCCAGCGCCCGACTGTTCGGCAGATTCTTCTGATTCGGTACGCGAAACCGCAGCTTCTCGAGCAGCGCGAACAACAGAACGGATGGTTCCATCACTGCCCTTGCCTGCTGGCAGTTCCTCAAGATCCTGTGTTGCACAATGAATATCTACCACATCGGAAAGATAATCACGTAAATCACAGCGCTCTACGATGGCATCAATTAAGCCATGCTCAAGAGCAAATTCCGCCGTCTGAAAGCCTTCTGGCAAAGTCTGCTTAATGGTGTCTTGAATAACACGACGACCAGCAAAACCAATCAACGCATGAGGCTCAGAAACAATAATGTCGCCCTGAGTTGCAAATGATGCCGTAACACCACCGGTGGTAGGATCGGTGATAACCGAAATATAGAGCAAGCCTGCACGGCTATGACGCTCTACCGCAGCACTAATCTTGCCCATCTGCATCAAAGACACCAGGCCTTCCTGCATACGAGCACCACCCGATGCGGTAAAAATAATCAAAGGCAAACGCTCGTCAGTTGCACGTTCAATAGTGCGCGTGATTTTCTCACCCACAACTGAACCCATAGAGCCCATCATAAACGTAGACTCCATGATACAAACAGCCACCTTGCGACCCTTTAAGTATGCAGAGCCACAACGAACCGCTTCTTCTAAGCCACTCTTAGTACGATTCTTTTCGATAATTGCATCATAGTCAGGAAAGGTGAGCGGATCTGTTTCAGGAATACCCGTGTTCCATTCCTCGAAGGAGTCTTTATCGAAAAGATATTCAAGACGTTCATCAGACGTTAAGCGATACAACTCGCCACAGGTAGGACAAACGCCACCCGTAGCCAAAACAGGCTTTTCGTCATGGTTCAACTTACATTTAGGACATTTACGCCAGGTTACCTCATAATCCCCAAAATCGGGATCAGGTGCGCATTCTGCCCACATAGTGTGAGTGCGATCCTTATCCATTGGACCGAGCACCTGAACGCCTGCCTGATGTGCCACCATGCGAAGAAGAGGACTATTGGCAGTTTCTGGATTGCAAACCAGCATTACCGATGCGCCACTTTTACGAACCGCATCCATAATGGCATATTCATTAGAGAACAAACGTGCATCGAACTTAGGTCCAAGAGATGCCACTTGCGCAGCACCCGAACAAGCAAACGCACGAGCCTTATCGTCGGTACCTGTTACCCAAATCTGAGAACAACCGCTTTTTACACACGCTTTCACCGTTGCCTTCATAGGTGAGCCATATCCCACTACCAACAAAGGACCATCAAGCTTTTCTGCCAAAATTGGCAACTGATATACGATAGTAGGACCATCAGTTACTACTGCTGCCTGCGTACTCTGCTGAACTGCAGTCATTACTGATTACCTCCCTCTGAGTTTTTACCAGGCGCAATAACATACTTTTGTACTGCTGTTGCGCATATTTCCCCATCTACACTTGCTTCAACTTCAGCAACGCACATACGTGAAGAATTCTTAGTAATAGTACCTTTGAGGGTTACCGTTTCACCAGGAAGTACGGTTCTGCGGAATTTCGCTTTATCGATACCTACTAAATATCCCAAAGATCCTTCTTTGCCATCCTGAACAAGCACGCAAATACTTGCAGCTTGAGCAAGCGCCTCCATTAAAATTACGCCTGGAAGAACGGGATGTCCAGGAAAATGACCAGCAAATAGCGGCAGTTCAGGATCAACATCCAGTTCGGCAACAACACTCTGCCCTGGCTCGCAAGACAAAACGCGGCTTACCCAAACAAAGGGATCACGATGAGGAAGGAGCTTTAAAACGCCTTCCTTTTCGCAGGGAAATTCTACAGACGTGGCTGCGCTATCAGAAGCATCGCTTACAGTTTGTTTTTCGTCAGCCATTATGCACGCTCCTCAACAAAGGGCGACAAAGCCAACGTTGCATTGTGTCCACCAAAGCCAAGCGAATTAGAAAGCACTACCTTCTGTTCATAATTCACCATAGCAGCGGTAGGTACCAATACAGGACATTCTGGATCCGCCTTGGCAAAACCAGCCGTAGGAGGAACAACGCTATGTGCAGCCGAAAGAGCCGCCACGATAGCTTCAATTGCACCAGCAGCGCCAAGCATATGACCAACGCAACCCTTTACTGAAGTTACCGGAATCTTTGCTGCGCGATCGCCCAGCAAGGCATTCCAGGCAGCAGATTCAGTCTTATCGTTTACAGGAGTAGCTGTGCCGTGTGCGTTCAGATGACCAATATCATCTACGCTAAAACCGCCTTCAGCTAAAGCTTGCTTCATTGCACGAACAGCACCTTCACCACTAGGTTCAGGGGCAGTAATGTGGTAGGCATCGCCCGTAGAGCCAAAGCCCGTAACCTCAGCAATAATGTTTGCGCCACGTGCCTGAGCATGCTCCAGCGATTCAAGAACTACCGCACCTGCACCTTCGCCAGGAACAAAACCATTGCGGCGAACATCAAAAGGCATGGAAGCGTTCTTTGGATCATCGGATTTAGTTACCGCGCCCAAGTTAGCAAAACCAGCCAAAGACATATTTGCAGTGCCTTCTTCACTACCACCCGCAAGTGCCGCATCTGCATAACCAAAACGGATCAGGCGGTATGCTTCACCAATGCAATGGCTGCCTGTTGCACAAGCGGTAACGATATTCAGGCAATCGCCTTTCAATCCATAGCGAATAGACAAGTTGCCTGCTGCCATATTAGAAATCATCGTAGGAATAAACAGAGGACTTACACGCTTAGCGCCTTTTTCATGAAGAACAACTGATTCATGCTCAAACATGTTAAGTCCGCCAATACCAGAGCCAAACACGCAAGCAAAGCGGTCGGCATCTTCGGTTTCCATATCTATACCAGCTTGAGCCATAGCCTCATCAGAAGCCAAGATAGCGTACTGAACGAAAGGAGCAAAGCGGCGAGATTCTTTCTTGGTGAAACCAGCCTCAAGAGGATCGTAATTAGGAATGGAACCACCTACATTAACGCCCAACTGCTCGCGGCGTTCTTCGGGGAACAAAGACAAGCAACACTCACCACTGGTAACTTTTGACCACAGAGTTTCCACGCCCAGTCCAGCAGGAGACACTGCACCCATACCGGTAATAACGACACGATGCAATGTCATCGTATTGTTCTGTGAACTCATAGCGATAATCCTCCATCTACTGTTAAAACATGACCCGTAATGTAGCGAGCTTCATTGCTAGCCAAAAAGCTGACTGCCCCTGCTACATCTTCAGCACTTCCCAATTCGCGCAAAGCAATACGAGAAACAACGCCTTCGCGTGTTTTTTCGCTTAAAGCTCGAGTCATATCGGTATCAATAAAACCTGGTGCAACCGCATTAACCGTAATGCCACGCGCACCTAATTCTTTAGCAGCGCTCTTAGTCATACCAACAATACCCGCTTTAGAGGCAGCATAGTTAACCTGACCAGCATTGCCATAAAGTCCAACTACACTTGAAATATTAATAATGCGACCACTGCGCTGTTTCATCATGACAGGCGCAACATGACGCATACAATTAAAGGCACCTTTAAGGTTAACCGAAATAACCTTATCAAAAGCTTCTTCGCTCATACGGGCAAGCAAACCATCCTGCGTTACCCCCGCATTGTTTACCAACACATCAATGCGACCAAGCTGTTCACGAACGCCTTCTACCATTTCTTTTGCAGCTTCAAAGCTAGAAACATCAGCACAAAATACGACAGCTTTAATACCATATTCACGCTGAAGATCGTCTGCTAATTCAGCACATACCTGAGCACTGTGTTCGCTTGAATGATTGAGCGCAAGATTGCATCCTCGCGCTGCAAGTGCACGCGCAATAGCTGCACCAATTCCACGACTTGCACCAGTTACTAGTGCAACTTGTTCTTGGGTTTCTTGTTTTTCAGCCATACAAACCTCCTTTAGTTGCCTAGTTTCTAGTTGTTATTTTGAGTCTGCTCTGCTTCAGAAGTAAGCTCGGCTAACTCTTTTTCCCATTCGGCATAGGTACCAATCTTTTTACGCGTAACACCTCGATCGATACGCTTTACCAAATTGGTAAGTACGCCACCAAAGCCAACTTCAATAAATTCAGATGCTCCTTGAGAAGCAAGAGCGCTGATGCTCTGTTCAAACATAACAGAGCTTTTTACCTGAGCAGACAAGCGCTCTACTGCCTCATCTACCACGAAAGGCTTCGCATCGGTATTGCAAATCAGTGGATACGTTGCAGGCATAAAAGAAAGCGTTTTACAGAACTGTTCAACTCGTGCTGCCGCCTCTTCCATTAAAGGACTATGGAACGCACCGGCTGTGCGCAAACGAGAACAACGCTTGGACTGTTCTTTCCAATACGCCTCTGCGCGATCAATTGCATCAACGCTACCCGAAACTACAACCTGGCCTGGAGCATTGTAGTTTGCGCTAACCAGCACCTCACCTTCAGCACAAGCATCGCAAACTGCTTGAGCGTCTTCATGAGTTGCGCCCAAAAGCGCAAGCATAGCACCAGGATTCTTTTTACAAGCTGCCGCTAGAGCATGTGAGCGTTCGTTTAATAGCGCAAAACCCTCTTCAAGAGAGAGAATACCCGAAACCATAAGGCCACTAATTTCACCTAAAGAAAAGCCAACGATGACATCAGGTTGAAAACCACGTGCTAAAAGAGCACGTGATAAACCGACCGAAATAGCCGAGGTAAGAACCTGAGAATTAAGCGCATCGTTAATCTGCGCTTCATCGCCTTCTTTACTCAAAGCAACAAGATCAATTCCTGTTGCTGTTTTTGCCATTTCGAAAGTTTCTTGCACTTCAGGCAAAACCAAAAGATCAGCACCCATGCCAACCTTTTGAGCTCCTTGCCCTGGCATCATCCATACACTCATTACGCTCATCCCTACTTCCAGGCACGCGTTGCGTTCTTGTCCGCCATTTCCTGCAAACCAAAAGCTGCCCACTTTTCTGCCTGAGATACAAGCTCGGTAACAATTTCTACCGCAGGTTTGCAGTCATGAACTAAGCATGCAGACTGGCCTGCCATCATAGATCCATTGTCCACATCACCCTGAACCGCACGACGAAGAGAACCCGCAAGACGCTCT
>FR896041.1 GCA_000435475.1 Cryptobacterium sp. CAG:338
AGAAACCAAAAAAATAACCGACGATAGTCGTGAAAAGTTTTCGAGTCGCTTAGGCTTTATCTTAATTAGTGCTGGATGCGCTATTGGCTTAGGCAATGTTTGGCGTTTTCCTTATATTACGGGCGAATATGGTGGAGCGGCGTTTGTGCTTCTTATTCTTTTCTTTCTAGTGGTTCTGGGGCTGCCAATTATGGTTATGGAATTTGCCATGGGCCGTGCGAGCTATCGCTCTATTGCTCGTAGCTTTGACGCGCTTGAACCTCGTGGGTCAAAATGGCATCGCTTTAAGTGGTTAGGCCTTGTTGGTTGCTACTTGCTTATGATGTTTTATACCGTGGTTTGCGGTTGGACGCTGGCATATTTCTTGAAAACGGCAACTGGCGAGCTGGGCCCTACGGCAGATATCGCAGGTGTTTTTAATGGCTTACTTGCTAATCCTTTTGAGATGACGGGCTGGATGTTGCTGGTCATGACTATTGGATTTGGGGTGTGCGCTCTAGGGGTTCAAAAAGGTATTGAGCGAATTACAAAAGGCATGATGGCAGCGCTCTTCGTCATCATGGGAATCCTTTGTGTGCATTCGTTGTTGCTCGAAGGCGGGCAAGCAGGTCTCGAATTCTACTTGTTGCCTAATTTGGATAATCTTTTTAATAATCCCAATGCCACATTTCCGCAGATTGTCTTTGCTGCTATGAGTCAGGCACTTTTCATGCTTTCAATTGGCGTAGGATCCATGTCCATTTTTGGCAGCTATCTAGGACGAGAGAAGAAGCTTACGGGCGAAGCCGCAAATATTGCCTTACTAGATACGCTGGTTGCAATTATGGCAGGCTTGATTATTTTTCCTGCTTGTTTTGCTTATGGAGTAAGCCCTGATTCGGGTCCTGGCCTAGTATTTTTGACGCTTCCTCATGTTTTTGCGCAAATGCCTTTTGGACAGTTATGGGGAGCATTGTTCTTCTTGTTTGTTGCGGCAGCAGCCTTATCTTCGGTCATCGCCGTGTTTGAGGCGATTCTTCGTTTTTCGATGGACCAGTGGAACATGACCCGAAAGAAAGCTGTATTTATTAATGCGCCAATACTTACGTTGCTTTCGATGCCTTGTATTTTGGGCTATAACCTGTGGTCAGGTTTTTCCGTGCCTGGCATTGGCGATGTTCAGACGCTTGAAGACTTTATCTTATCTAACAATATTTTGGTAATTGGATGCATTGTCTTTATCTTGTTCTGCACTACCAAGCGTGGTTGGGGATGGGATAATTTTATCTCTGAGGCGAATAGCGGTTCTGGTATCAACTTCCCTGTATGGGCGCGCCTTTGGGTAAAGTACGGCATTCCTGTTTTAATGCTTATTGTCTTTATTGGTGGTTGGATTCCCACTCTGCAGGTGTGGCTTGGTCTTGGCTGATAATATGCATGGCTTATCCTACGCCGAAGGTATTCCGACAAAAGCAATCTGGTAGTAGAACAGAAGTATTCAACTGAAAAGCATCTAGGGATAAGAGGGAATATTTTGTCAAAAGCACCCGACGGTATAACAGGAATATATCGCCGAAAACCATCTGGTGGTAAGACGGGAGTATCCAGCGGTAAGACGGAAATGCTTTAACAAAGCATCCGACAACAAGATGAAAATATTCTGACTAAAGCATCCGGCGACAAGACGAAAGTATTTTGGCAAAGCATCTGACAGTAGGATGAAATTATTTTACGAAAGGCATCTTGCGGAAAGCTGCTATTTCGGATTGAAGGAATCTAACGGTAAAACGTTTTGTTGAACTACGCTAAGTTAATCTTTGTTCGCCAAGTCTATCCAGGAAATCCTAATTTTGCACGAAGATGCTGCCTTCTTTGGTTGAAATCTTTCCGATTAATTCTGATTCTATGACTAAGATATCGGGCGATAACACCAACAAGTTTCTCGAATTCGTATGGGTTGTAGATTTGTTGCTTGGTGACAGAAAGAACATGTATTTTTTCGGATTCTATTTTCATGCGTCTTGTTGAGTCTAAAACGACTTTTTCGCTGCTGGCATGGTATTGATGACTGTCATATTCAAGGGCTAGTTTTACAGTAGGTCAATACAGATCGCATCGAAATCTTTCGGGGTGCCTTGTGCCAGAAAAAGAGTGAGTAACTTGAGCATTGAGCTCAGGTTGCGGAATTCCATACCCACCCATAGAGGTAGGCAAACTCAAAAGTAAAGCTATTTTTGTTTCCATTGGCGAGGCGGAATTTTCCAAAATATGTGTAAGGGCTTTTCGCGCTTTTATCGACCCTCGAATTCGATCTGCTCTATTTAGGTACGCATGTAAAAAGGCAAGTTTGGTTCGCGGCCTTCTGTTTAGTATTTCTCCTGAAATGGGATCTATCGAATACGTTCCACACAGCTCGCAACCGATATATATCAAACTGATAGGATCTGTAGTTAAGGCTAATTGCAGGAAACATGCCTCAGGGGAACTTACGGCTACGTGAGCACTGTGCCTAAAAAACGAATAGGGCGGGATAGGGTTGCTAATTGAATGGCAGCAGATATTCTTTAGATTTCGCTTGTCGTTTTCGTGGGCAACTACTATATGAAAAGGGGTTTTGTGAGGATCTAATTCTGCTTGAGCAAAACGAATCAGGTCTGAAGTGGGGCTGAAAAGGCAACGTTTTGTATTTTGCGCGTTTGAAGTCTAGAGGGAACATCGTTCCAGCACCAGTAATCGAGCGCAGATTTATGTCCAAGATAAAGTTTCATATTTTTATGCTAGCGAATGGATTTACTATAAAAGAGAAAAATTCCTATCATGATTCACACATCTACTGGGTTCATCATGGCAAATAACAAGCAGATACCGCTTTGGGTCAATAACAAATAATGTCGCTAAAGCAAAAGATGCCATTGTGAGCAGTTTTTTGGCAAGTTCGGTGCTTATCGGGTTTCATTGTTTGAAATTTTGAAGACGGATCGATAGAGATTTGACCCTTTATGCGTTAAATTTGCCTATAAGCATTCGTATTATGAGTAAAAAACTAGCTTTATTCCGATATTGAATAAATAGAAAAATGCTATCGACCCTATAAGCTAAGATTTTGCCAAAATAGGACTTACAGCTGAAAAAAGTACCTCAATTCCTTGAGGTACTTTTCTAGGTTGCATTTATGCACCTGCATTTGCACACTCGCAACGGTGCATTTACGCATTTATATTGCTCAATCACAACGGCGTAGTTACCTATTCGTGCATTTGTATGTATACATATACATCGCGTATTTATTTGATACATCGAGTATTTACGTATTTGATAAATCGAGTATTTACGAATTTGCGCCGAGGTTTTTATTTAATGAGTTAGCGTTTTATTCTGCGGTTCGTCAATCTGATGGTCAATTTAAGTAGCAATTACTGCATTTAAACAGTGGTTACTTCACGACTAAGACAGGAATGTCAACCGAGCGCAAAATGCCGTAGCTAACCGAGCCAATGGCTCCTCGAATTGCACCGAGCCCGCGTGACCCCATTACAATCAGGTCGCAGTCGTAATGCTTGGCGGCATCAATAATAGTTTCGATAGTGTAAATGCCAAATACCACTTCAGCGGTGAGTTCTCCTTCGAAACCTTCAACAATAGAAACTATTTCATCTTGAAGCTTATGGTCGCTTTCTTCATTGCGCTCTTCTACTACATGGGCGAAATCTTCCTGGGAAGTAAGGGAGACACCCATGCCAAAGCCAGTCTGATTAATGCTGCTGTAAACTAAATCTTGTGGAGGAGCAGCAACCTCTACTACATGGATCGCAACACCTTCAACACCTTCAGAAAGCCCAATAGCCTCCTTTAATGCGTTTTTAGCATGTTCGGAATTATCGTACGGCACGAGAATGTTTTTGAAACTCATCGTGAATCGCCCCCTCAGATTCCCTACCTATACTGCCATTATACTCGTCTGGACTCTCGAGTGAGAGAAATCTCTTGCGTGTAGAAAGAGAAGCGTGCCCCTGGAACGAGCCCGAGAACTTACTTTAGAGAGTACCGATTTTAGAGAGCACCGATCTTGCGCAGTAAATCCTCATTAGGATGGAATACAAGTCCCTCGGCATACATGCGTGTTGCTTCGGTTAAATTTCCTTCAGAAAGGCTTTCGATGATATTTACTACTTCTTCTTGGGTGAGTTCGCGTTTAATTTTGCCAGGCACTCCAACAACCATGTGATAATCAGGTACCACCATGCCTTCAGGAACAATACAACCTGCGCCAACTACGCAGTTGTTCCCAATTTTTGCTCCATTAAGTACTACGGCGTTCATTCCAATCAGGGAGTTATCGCCAATTTCGCAAGCATGAATAACGCAACCATGACCAAGGGTGGTATGTTCACCAATGATAATAGGTTGGCCTTCCGATTCATGTAGGACACAATTCTCTTGCACATTTGTCTCGGCACCGATTTCGATGTAGTCACAGTCACCACGCAAGCAGGCGCCATGCATTACTACCGCATGATATCCAATACGCACATCTCCTACGATCCAGCACGTATCTGAAATGTAAGCTTCAGGGTGGATGGAAGTGCTTCCGCGATATTTGATGGTGGGTGCGGTTTTCTCGATGTGCTCACGATATCCTTCGGGAATAGTGTAGGTGGTCTTTCTCTCGAACATAATTTCCCCCCTTGTTTACTTTATTTCCATAATACCTGATACTGACCGGCGAAATTGAAGCGCATACAGACAAACTTCACCTGTTTCGATAGCTGAAACAGATTAAGAGTATTCTATGAAGACCGAAAACAGTAACAAAAATGTAATGCACTTTATCACTCTACTGTGCTAAAGTATCGATGCGCTTGGACTTGCCTTTGTGCTTGCACTTACACGTGTTTTCGCATTGCGCGGTTAAATCGCAAAGATGCACCTGCACCTGCGCACGCACCTGCACATGCGTATACACACGCGCATACCCATACACTAGCGCTTGCGTTTGCATCTGCCTTTGCGATTGTGTCTGCCTGCACTTGCATCGCCTTTGTGCTGTGAGGTTCAAGTGGAAAAGTTGTTTTGGAGCATCATGAGGAGAAAGAAGAACTCTATGAATTACGTTACTCCAGTCGGTTTTCGCGATGTAGTGAGCGAAGAAGCCCTGGTTCGCGAAGAGCTTACTTCTCGAGTAAAGGCGTGTTTCGCTGCAAAGGGTTATCTACCAGTAGAAACCCCCACTCTCGAAGTTTTAGACGTAATGGAGGCTGGCGGTCACGTTCCTGAAGCGCCTTTCAAGTTCTTTGATTCTCATGGTGATTTGCTTGCTATGCGTCCTGACGTGACTATGCAAGTGGCCCGTATGTGTGCATCGAGAAGTGAAGCGTCAGGAGGCATCGAGAAACCTCTTCGTTTGCGCTACACTCAGCGCGTTTTTCGCGAAAAAACGATCGAAGCAGCTGCGCGCGAACTTACACAGTGCGGTGCAGAATGTCTAGGAGTTCCTGGAAGGGAAGCAGACCTCGAATTGGTGAGCATGTTTGCTTCTGCGCTGGAAGAGTGCGGGCTGACGCAATTTACGATTGCGCTAGGATCTGCTGGGGTGCTTCGCGACCTGTTAAGCGAAAGCTGCGCAAGTGAGCAGTGGCAATCAGCTGTCTTGCAGGCGTATCACACTTCAAACTTTGTATATCTCGGAGAGCTGGTTGAAGCTGCCGAACGAGCATCGGCTGCCAAGCGGGTATCAGCTGCCGAACGAGTATCGACAGGCGCTA
>FR896042.1:0-3661 GCA_000435475.1 Cryptobacterium sp. CAG:338
ATTTAATCAAAGAAAAAAGACTTGCTCCTAAAAATACCGCGACGGTGTCTACCAGCCAATCAAGTGGATCGCAGCTGCGATCTGGTACAAAAAGCTGATGAATTTCATCGGTTACGCCATAGGCACTACCCAAAATGAGCGCAAAAAATATTGCGCGCGGTAGCGGAACGGAAAAACGCAAAGCGTTGCAGAGCAGAATGCCAAAAATAAAATACTCAACAAAATGACCAACAGGAGAAACGTCTACGGCATGTCCAAAAAGTGCCAGCGCGGCATCTGCAAGTAAGGTTTTAATGCTTGAAATAATGCCTAACCCTTCATTTATGGTGCTGCCGGAATTGGCTGACATCCAAAAAATAAGGACACCCATACAAATAACCGCAATCCAACTGATGCACTGTTTGCGTCGGGTTTGATCTGAGGTATGTTTGTCTTTTCTGTTCACGCTTAAAACGCTACCTTCAAAATCTTTGTGCTGGTATTCGAAGATACTAAATGCAAGAATGCGAAGACTAGTAAGATTAGCTTATTGTTGAGTAATTGTAGTGTGCAAGATGCGGGGTAAGCCAGAATGGATAACAAGAAAACAGATATGAAGTACGTCGTTTTGCTTGTATCCATTGTTATGCTGGGCTCCTGTTTTGGTAATTTGTCTCAAACAGCACTTAATTCTATGTTTGCGGGGATGGCGCAGGACTTTGGCGTTGACGCAGGTGTTGGCCAGTGGGTAACCACGCTCTACATGCTTGTTCTTGGAATTACCGTTCCTGCTGTTACCTATCTTATGCGCCGTTTTGTTTTAAAGAACGTCATTATCGCTTCGCTTGTTTTGCTTGTGCTAGGTGGCGTTGTTGATGCCTTGGCGTGGAACTTTGGTCTTTTGATTGCGGGACGAGTCCTGCAGGCAATTTCGGCAGGAATTACCATGCCTATGATGATGAGCCTTATTATGACCTCGGTTCCTTCCGAACGTCAGGCAACTGCTATGGGTATTTCGGGCATTGCGATGGGGTTTGCGCCAAATATTGGTCCTACTATTGGTGGCTGGATGTTAGAAACAACAGGATGGCGCAGCTTTTTTGTGGTTCTCGCTTTCTGCTCGTTATTACTGACGCTGGTGGCGATAGCGGTAATTAAGAAGACTCCTCCCGAGGATAGTCAGATGCGTCTTGATGGTATTTCGTTGCTGCAGTCTGCGTTGGGCTTTGGCGGATTGCTTTTAGGATTCTCGAATGCTTCAAGCTACGAATTTACCAGTCCTTTTATTTGGGCTCCGGTTATTGTCGGTGCAATATTTTTAATCTTCTTTATAAGGCGACAGCGCAGGATAGAGTATCCGCTCATTCATTTGGAAATTTTCCACTCCAAACAATATCGTGTCAGTTTCTGGGCAAGTAATTTTCTCTATGCAAGCTTTATGGGAATCACGCTTATTATCCCGCTCTACATAGAAAACCTATGGGGTGGCAGTGCGTTTCAGGCGGGACTTGCTTTGCTCCCTGGAACGATTGCGGCATTTTTTATTAACCCCCTTGCAGGTATTTTGACCGATAAAATCGGAGCACGACCAGTGGTTGTTGCTGCATCATGTTTTTTGGCGCTCGGCGCTACCATGATGGCGTTTGTTGATGAAAATACGCCTTACTGGGTAATTTTTGTCATGCAGGGCATCCGTGCTACAGGAGTTTCAGGTCTTATTGGTCCCTTAAATTCTTGGGGTATGGCAAAGCTTCCTCCATGGTTCATGACCGATGCTTCTTCGTTTGGAACAGCGGTTCGCCAAGCGTTTGCTTCATTGGGAACGGCGCTTATGGTGTGTGCAATTGTGGTGATTGGCCCTCTTACGGGGTCTGCCGCCATGGGGTATCACCTGGGATTTGGGTTCTCTGCGGTATGCGCAATTATTGTGTTGATTATTGCAATCGTAAGTGTGCATTCGAAACTTCGTAGCTAAATGCGCCTCGCATTGTCCAATGTGACTAGCGTCGCTCAGTGTGTCTAGCATCATTCAATGCGCCTAGCATTACCCGGTGCGTCTGGCATCGTCCGGTGTGCCTGGCATCGCCCGAGCAAAACTTAACCCTAGGCGATCTCTAATACTTCGGCAATTTTTTTTGGATCAACTTGTGGAAGTGGCAAAAAAGGCTGGGGATCAGCAATGTGATCGCCTAAAATTCGCTCCATCCAAATCATGTCGTACCAGCGACCAAACTTATGGGCGCATTTATTGAACTTACCTACCAGCTTAAAACCTAAGCGTTCGTGAAAAAGGCGACTGGTGGCAGGGACATACTCATCAGCAGGGTCGCAGTGAGCGATACAGGCTTCCATGTTGAAGACATTTTGAAGAACTAAAAGCTTGGCGAGTGTTTCGTATAGCCGACGCCCAACCCCTTTACCGCGATAATCCATGCGCATATAAATCGAGGTTTCGATGGAATGAAGATAGGCTGCGCGTGGGCGGAATGCGGAAGCATAGGCGTACCCTACAATTTCTCCTTCTTCAACAGCGACGATATAAGGATATCGCTCGAGGGTTTTGCGTACGCGTTCAGTGAAATCTTCAAGCGTAGGATCCTCTAATTCGAACGTGACTGCAGTAGTGCGAACGTAGGGGAGATAAATCTCCCGTAGTGCAGCAGCATCGGCAACGGTAGCCATTCGTATGATAGGTAAATTCTTCATGGTGCGCTTATTGTAGTCGTGTGTGGGGCGCTTTGGTAGGTCTAATTTATGGAATCTGATTCAGTTTGCCTAGGAAAGCTTTTTAGTTTGCAAAAGTTTAAAAACTTGGAGTAAAGAGTTTAAAAACAGAGGAGTAGTAACGGTAAAGGTATTCAGCCGTTTTTTCATAGAAACATACCGTTAAGCGTGAATTTCGAAACCAGTGCGAACTGTGGTATACTCACAACGCTTTAGTATGGTAGAGTGCTAAAGCGCCATGAGGGTAAAACGTTCAATGGAACATACTCGTAGATGGCGAAACGTATTGGTACACCATGAAGCGAGGTATTCATGAAAAAGAAATTACTTATCTTGCTGACATTCGCTTGCGTAGCTTGTTTGTCGGCTGTTCTCCTTACGGGTTGTTCGTCATCTAATGAGGAAGCAGAATCGAGCGAAGATACGTCTGCTGACATTAGCACGCTTATCGTTGGCTTCGACAATAGCTACCCTCCCTATGGTTTTATGGATGAGAACAATGAGCCAACTGGCTTCGACTTGGATTTGGCTGCAGAAGTTGCTAACCGCAATGGCTGGGAACTTCAGCTTGAGGCTATCGATTGGGATGCAAAGGATGCTTTGTTGAATCAGGACAGCATTAACTGCATCTGGAATGGCTTTACTATGGAGGGTCGTGAAGACGACTACACCTTCTCAGAGCCCTACATGCTTAACGAGCAAGTTATTGTAGTGAAGTCTGATTCGGGCATTACTGATTTTGCAGGTCTTGCAGACAAGACGGTTGTTACGCAGGTAGACTCTGCAGCGCTTGATGTTCTCGAGGGTGACCAGGCAGAACTCGCTGGTACGTTTGCAGAACTCCAGACTCTTTCTGATTACAACAATGCATTTATGCAGCTTGAATCTGGCATGGTAGATGCAGTTGCTTGTGACCTTTCCATCGCGCAGTATCAGATGTCCGCGAATGAGGGTACCT
>FR896042.1:3675-3929 GCA_000435475.1 Cryptobacterium sp. CAG:338
GGTACCTATACTATGCTCGAAGAGCCACTGAGTTCTGAGCACTATGCGGTTGGTTTCAAGAAGGGCAACGAAGCGTTGGCTCAGCAGGTAACCGACACCTTAAAGGAAATGTATGAGGATGGTACGGTAGAAGAACTCATCAACAAATATGCTGATTACGGCATGAATATTGAAAACTGGGTATTGAAGTAAGACAAATTGAGTAGTTCTGCAACTAGGGCAGAATACAGGTAAACCGGGCGGAGGGAAACCCT
>FR896042.1:3963-14461 GCA_000435475.1 Cryptobacterium sp. CAG:338
CGTTTCTGAGTTGTTAGATGTGAGCACTGGGCAGAAGTGACCACTGGGTAGATATGCGCACTGGGTAGACGCGGACACCAGGCAGACGTGAGCACTGGGTCGTTTGGAGCGAGTGCTTAGATCTAACGAATGAGAAGCAAGAAACAATAGGACGATAGGGCGAAATTGATCAGGATATAGGAATTCTGGCATCTCGACTATCGGCATACGTAAGTGTGCAGGGAGGATAGTTATGGAATTGAGCGTCATGGTGGGAGCCTTGCTCGAGGGATTAGGGCTTTCTGCTTGGATTTTTGTCGCTACGCTGGTGGGATCGCTTCCGCTTGGTATTGTGGTGGCGCTTGCGCGCATGTCTAAATTTAGGCCCCTTTCTCTGGTGGCTCAGTTTTATATTTCAATTTTGCGCGGTACGCCTTTGATGTTGCAGCTGATGGCCTTTATGTTTGCGCCTTATTATCTGTTCGGAATCTCGATGGACACCGACTGGAAGTATGGTGCTTGTGCGGTAGGCTTCATTCTTAATTACTCAGCTTATTTTGCCGAAATTTATCGTTCTGGCTTGCAGTCCATTCCGAAGGGGCAGTATGAAGCGGCTCTGGTGTTGGGTTATTCGCGCTCTCAGACTTTCTTTAAGATCGTGTTGCCCCAGGTTATTAAGCGGATTATGCCTGCAATGGGCAATGAGATCATAACCTTGGTTAAAGATACGTCGTTGGCGTTTGTTTTGGGCATTGCTGAAATGTTCTCGGTTGCAAAAGCGATCTCCGCAAGTGAGGTGTCGATGATTCCTTATGCGTTAGCAGCTCTCATCTACTGGGTGTTCTGCTTGCTCATCGAATTCATTATTGGTCGCGCCGAAAAGAAGATGGCCTACTACCACGACTAAGATCTTGGGTGATTTTAGAAAAGAGGTTTCACAATGGGAAATACGCCAGTTGTTAGTCTTCAGCATGCACAAAAGGCATTTGGCAACAATGCAGTATTGAAAGATATTTCTTTGACCGTTGAGCAGGGCGATGTTCTATCCATTATTGGTCCATCGGGAGGTGGCAAGTCTACACTTCTGCGATGCATGACCTTATTAGAGACGCTTGATGCTGGATCACTGTCGTATGGTGACTTACAGGTGGTGACGGCATCTGAAGTAAATGGAAAAGCAGTTTATGGCGGCAAGGATGTGTTGGCGCAAGCGAAGAAACGCTACGGTCTAGTGTTTCAGAACTTTAATTTATTTCCGCATTACACGGTTCTTCAAAATGTGACCGATGCGCTTATCTGCGTTCAAAAAAAGCCCAAAGAGGAAGCACTTGCTAAAGGTCGCGAGCTTTTAGCCAAGATGGGGCTGACGGGCAAGGAAGATATGGTTCCTTGTGAGCTTTCGGGTGGTCAACAGCAACGCGTGGCTATCGCGCGCGCTTTGGCACTCGATCCCGATGTGCTGTTCTTCGATGAGCCTACCTCGGCACTTGACCCTGAGCTTACTCAGGAAGTGCTTCGTGTTATTCGAGAATTAGCTGATGAGCATATGACTATGGTTATCGTAACGCACGAAATGGCGTTTGCTCGAGATGTAGCAGATCGCGTGGCATTCATGGATGGCGGCGTTATTGTGGAAGAGGGTCCTGCTAAAGAGGTAATTGGTAATCCTAAGCACGAGCGCACCAAGGCGTTTTTGGCACGTTTTGCAGAAGGTAATGCGGATTAGCTAATTGCGCGCTGCAGACAAACCTGATTTCTGCACTCAACTGCTCAATTTGGCAAAGTTTGCTCGTTTTTCGAAGGGATGGTGGGTTTGGAAAAACCTGCCATCCCCTTTTTCGTATTTCTCGCAAAAGAGGAGCGACCCACAAAGAGGGATGGGTCAAAAAGAGGAGCGGGCAAAAAAGGAGGGGCGACTTGCAAAAGGAGGAGTAATCCACAAAAAGAAGAGCCCAGTAAGGGCTCTTCGAATAAGACGGTATGACTGAATAACGATTATTCAGCTTCGGTTTGCTTGAGCAGACCGTAACCACCATTGGTGCGGCGATACAGAATACAGAAAGCGCTGGTATCACGATCGATGTAAGCGAAGAAGTCATGACCCAAGAGATCAATCTGGATAAGGGCCTCTTCTTCGGTCATAGGATCAAGTACCAAATCTTTTACGCGAACTACTTCGTCATCCTGAGAAAGTTCTGCCATTAAGCCATCAAGGTCAAGCTCGGCTGCAGGAGCGGACTTGTCCACAACAGGTGCATCAGCGATCTTCTTGTCGATAACACGAGTCTTGTATTTACGCAGCTGACGAAGTGCCTTTGCGGCAGCAACATCGATAGCAGCGTACATATTTTCATCGCGTTCTTCTACACGAATGATATGACCGCGAGCGCGCATAGTTACTTCGCAGGTTGCAGGGGTTGGATTAGCAGGATTCTTTTCGACATGAAGAACAACTTCAGCTGTTAATGGATCGATATCCATAACCTTCATGGAGTTACCAATTTTTTCCTCTGCATAAGCACGCAAAGCTTCAGTTACGGGCATTTTACGACCGGTGATGGTGATATCCATAGTTTCACCTCTCATACTGGAACCAATATTACGATGTGACTTGAGGAGTGGGTGCCGAGTATTCTTGAGTGAGTGAAACTAAAGCAGCGATATAAATAACGCGCATGCAATTGATTCTCCCAGTTGGAAACGGCTTTCCAATTCCCCTCGTCTACCGTTTTCATCTATCAGTCTAGCGCACTTTGAGCAGATTGTGGGAAGAATTTGAGCGCGTTCATGTTTTGAAGGAGCTACTTTTTGTCAGCTTCTTAACAAGAAACAGAAAACATCCTCGTTTTCTGGTATTTCTAGGAAAACAGATACCTCTAAAGATGTTAGGCTTGGTATGCCCTTGTTTTAAACGAAAGGTCTCTTGTATGGCTCAGCATCATCATCACGAATCCGACATTTTTATCAAAGAGGCAGAAGGCCATCAGCGTCGGTACCATAAAATCGTAGAGCTTACTCATTCCACCACAAAAGCCGCTGGCGTCATGCTGCTTGGCGCTATTATTGCGCTGATTGTAGCAAACACGGCATTTCATGAAGGGTTTTACGAATTTTGGCATACCGAGGTAACGCTTGGGTTTGGTGATGCTCATGCGGAAATGTCGCTTGCGCATATCATTAACGATATCCTGATGGCGATTTTCTTCCTTTTGGTGGGCCTAGAAATAAAGTATGAAATGACGGTCGGTGAATTAACGAATATCCGTCAGGCAATTTTGCCAGTTGGTGCAGCTCTTGGCGGTGTCATGATGCCGATCGTGGTGTATCTGCTGTTTAATGCGGGAAATCCAGACACTATGATGGGGTGGGGCGTTCCTACCGCTACAGATATTGCTTTTGCTTTGGGTATCTTGGCACTCCTGGGATCTCGTGTTCCAGCGGGCGTAAGAGTATTTTTGAGCACCCTTGCTGTCGCAGATGACATTGTAGCGATCTTGGTGATTGCTATTTTCTATGGTCAGAGTCCTTCTTTGATGTGGCTTGGGGCAGCACTTGTGGTTCTCATTGCTCTCATTATTATGAATCGATCCCACATCTATTCTCTAATTCCTTATTTACTGGTTGGTGCGGTCTTGTGGTACTGCATATTTATGTCAGGTGTTCATTCGACAATTGCTGGCGTACTTTTAGCCTTCGTGATTCCTTCGGGATCTCGCGTTGATTTGAAGAGCTTTGCAAATTGGTCGGGCGAACGCGTAAAAGAGGTTCACGAAACGTTTACGCCCGATGAGCCTGTCATTGGCCAGGCGGATTATTTGGCAAGTGTATCTCGTTTAGAGCGCGTAGCGCGTCACGTAGTTCCGCCCGCAACGCGTCTGGAGCGTAAGCTTTATCCTTGGGTATATTTTGCAATTTTGCCTCTCTTCGCGCTTACCAATGCTGATGTGGCGTTCACTCAGACCGCCGTAGGCGATATTGTGAGCAATTCAATTTTCTTGGGAGTATTTTTCGGGTTGGTAATTGGTAAGCCTTTAGGCATCATGCTCATGAGTGTATTAATTGTTAAAACGAAGCTCTCGTCGCTTCCTGAAAACGTTAATTGGGCTCATATGCTGGGTGCTGCACTTCTTGGTGGCGTAGGCTTTACGATGGCGATCTTTGTTGCGAATTTAGCCTTTGTAAATCCTGATGACATAATGATTGCGAAAGTGGCAATTTTGGCTGCTTCGTTAGTGGCTGGTGTCGCTGGCTTTGCTTTCTTGTTTATCCAGGCAAAGGCTGCCTCGCTCAAGGGACTTCGTTTTGAAGCTAAGCTTGCCTCCCCTGATAATTTACAGACGTTCGGAGCTCAGGAAGCGCAACGGCGCTACGAGCGAGAGCTTCAGTATGTCAGAGAGCAGATCGCTAAAAACGAGGCAGAGCACAAAAAGTAAAAGAAACGCTATGAACTGGTGTTATGAAGTCCATCTTCACATTATTTTGATTGAACGTTGACCTTTTGTTACCATGAACCAAGCTCACGCTTTGCATATTTGAAATAAGTAACGCAATCAGTAAAGCGAATGGTGAGCATAAGGAGGCTAAATTATATGGCTGAACAAGTACGTAAGTTCAACGCGAAAGCCGTTTTATCTGGCTTTTTTGCGGTGGTATTAGCAGTAGGCTTAGCCATTCCGGTATCAAGTGCTTTTGCAAGCCCCGCAGATCAGGCTCAGGCAGAGGCGGATGCTGCACTCGAGCAGCTCAATGCTTATCAGGCAGAGCTCGATCAAGCTAGCGGCGATTATCAGAATGCTTTGCAGGAGCAGCTCGATGCTGAAGCTAAAGTAGAAGAAGCGCAAAAGCAGATCGAAGAAAAAACTACTGAAATCCAGGGATACCAGGAACAGCTTGGTGATCGTGCTCGTGACATGTATCGCTCTGGATCTACAACATTCTTGGATGTAATCCTTGGCGCAACTTCATTTGAAGACTTTGCGACAACTTGGAACATCTTGGAAGACTTAAACCAGGATGATGCTCAGCTGGTTCAGCAGACCAAGACCGCTCGTGAAGAGCTCGAAGCAGCTAAGACTGAAGCTGAAGAGCAAGCAAAGGTAGCATCCGATAAGGCGGAAGAAGCTAAGCAGGTAGCTGATGCTGCAGATGCTAAAGTTGCTGAAATGCAGTCTGTTTATGACAATCTTTCCTCTGAGGCAGCTGCTTTAGTTGAGCAGGAACAAGCAGCCGAAGATGCCGCACAGGCTCAGGCAGCTGAAGAGGCTATCGAATCCGGCAACATTGGCGGCGGCAACAATAGCAATAACAACAACAATAATAATAACAACAGTGGCGGTGGCGACTACGTAACCAGCGGTGGAAACAGCTCTGCAGTTGCAAGGGCTTACGCTGAAATTGGCAAGCCTTATGCATGGGGTGCTGTTGGTCCTAATGCTTATGACTGCTCTGGTTTAGTAAGTTACTGCCTGACCGGTTCTCACTCTCGTCTTGGTACCACTGGTACTTTTATGAATTGGCCGCGTACCAACAATCCTCAGCCTGGTGATATTTGCGTAAACGATCATCACTGCGGTATTTACATTGGCAATGGCCAGATGATTCATGCTCCACATTCTGGCGCAACGGTTACCATCAGCGCAGTTCATTCCGATATGATTTATGTAGTCTACTAAGCGTGCAGTGTTGGCATAAAGCTTAGTCGCTCATAAACGGAAATCTCAAGTATAAGTAAAGCCCGCTTCTGAACTGAACCCCGATAGTGGGACTGAAAACAAAAGTTTTCAGTCCCACTTGCTTTTGGGGGTGATGTTTTGAAATACGGAATGAGTATTAGAGCAAAGGCAGTGCTTTACTTATACCGTTTTATCTGACAAATAGAATCGGGCATTAAAAGCGGTAATTACATTCGAGAAACTGGGGTCGATTGCTGTATAAGAAGACGGAATTAAACGCGGAATTAAAAGTCTCCGTTGTTATTTTTAAGGCTGAATTAGGGAGGCAAACCCAAAAATTAGGTTCATAAGACAAAACCACAATATATAGATAAACAGTTGAAAAGATATTACTTGGTGTTGTGGTTTGTGCTGGAGTGACAATGAAACAACGATAATCTGACCAGGCCTTATGTGAAAAATTAACACCACTAAGCCATGATGAAGCTGTGAAAATATTGTGTGTGCCAAGGGGGCATGGTAGGATAAAACAGCTATCGCTTAAACAAACTACGCATGCTCGAATCAGAGGAAGGATATCCCCAGATGAGCACAAAATTCGCAACACAAAAGCGGGCAATTATTGCAGCAGTAATGGCTGTTATTCTTTTAGTGGGCCTTATGGTTCCCACTGTTTCCGCTTATGCAGAGCCAACTTCGGCAGAAAAACGTGCCGAAGCACAGCAGGTTCTTAGTCAGCTTGAAGAAATGCAAGTAAAGCTGGACGAAGCATCCAACAATTATTATGCAGCGCTTGAGGCTCAGGAAGAAGCTGAAGCTAAGGTTGTAGAAGCGCAAGCAAAAGTTGATGAAAAAACAAAAGAAATCGAAGGTTATCAAGAGCAACTTGGCGACCGTGCACGAGACATGTATCGCTCTGGCTCCGTAAGCTTTGTCGATGTAATTTTGGGTGCCTCTTCTTTTGAGGAATTCGCAACTACCTGGAATATGCTCGAAAAGCTCAACGAAAACGACGCAGAGCTTGTACAGCAGACTAAAGATGCGCGTGAAGAATTAGAAGCAGCAAAGACCGAAGCTGAAGAGCAGGCTCAGATTGCTGCTGACAAGACTGCTGAAGCAGAGGCGGTAAAGGAAGAAGCTGAAGCAACAACTGCAGAGATGCAGGCAACGTATGATCAGCTTTCCGCTGAAGCAGAAGAGCTTCTTCGTCAAGAGGAAGAAGCAGCAGAGCGTGCTCGTCAAGCTGCTGCCCAGGCAGCCTTACAAAATCAGTCAGGTGGTGGAAACTACGACAACAATAAAACGCCAACTGTAACAGGAAACGTAATTGTTGATCGTGCGTATGCTCAGCTGGGTAAGCCTTATGTGTGGGGTGCTTCTGGTCCTAATTCCTTTGACTGTTCAGGATTGGTCGGCTATTGCATCACAGGCACATATGGTAACCATTGGTGCACTACCTATACCATGCGAAATTGGACGCGCGTTTCTAATCCTCAGCCAGGTGATTTCTGTCTCAACAGTCATCATACGGGTGTGTATATCGGTAACGGGCAAATGATTCATGCGCCTCGCACCGGTGATGTGGTGAAGATCAGTGCTGTTCATGCAGGCATGTACTATGTTCGTTACTAGTATTTGTTGCTAGCAGAGCGTGCATTGAAGCGCATTAAGCGATTATTAATAGGCGTTAGAGCGCGTCATAGGACGCGCAGCAAAGTGCGTCGCTGCCTTTAATCATCTAACAGCGGCCGTTTCGCTTGCCAATTATGGAGGAAGCGGGGCGGCTCTGTTCTTTTCGCGAATATGTGCTAATATAGCACCCGCTAATTACCGATGATCGTTATGGCTTTTTGTACAACAGGCGGTGTTGCAAGGGAGCCATGAAGACCATCAAAGCACTGAGCTTAATTAGCAAAACGGGATGTGGCTCAGCTTGGTAGAGCGCTGCGTTCGGGACGCAGAGGTCGCAGGTTCGAATCCTGTCATCCCGACCATTTCAACCACTAGGGGAGCCTTCCGCGAAAGGCGGTGCTCTTTTTGCTAGAGTGAAGGTACTCGCTCGAAGATAGTAACTGGGTGTTCTCTTTGGGATTTTGGCGCACAGGTCAAATGCTAGCTGAGTTTTGATTGGCTCCAAAGAGGCCATCTAGGATGTGGAGGTACTTGCATGAAAATAGGACCTTTCGGCATTTTCGAAATTGCCATTATTCTTATCGTAATTCTTATTATTTTTGGTCCAAAAAATCTTCCAAAGTTAGGCACCGCAATTGGCAAAGCGGTTAAGAACTTACGCGAAGGTTTAGGCGGTAATAAAAAGGTCAAGGAAGCCGAAGAGGTTCCGGTTAAAGAGGCTAAAGACAGCACCCCTGAGGAAATCGAGGTGGAGGTTATCGATAAGCCCGAACCAACCTCAGCAAAACCTGCTCCCAAAGCGACGGAGGAAACCAACAACGCTTAAGGCGAGCTTAGGTGGTATAGAAAGTAAATCAAGGGGCACGCTCTTCGTGGGCGCGCCCCTTTCGCAGGTAGAGAAAGGATAAGAGGCCAAGGCTGCGCTTGGTCGAGGGGTAGTAAATTATGGCTGAAAACAACTACATTCTGACCGAAGAAGGCAAAGAGAAGCTCGAAGAAGAACTGCATTTTCTGGAAACGGAAAAACGTGCAGAGATTGGCGAGCGCATTCGTGTAGCACGCGAATTTGGTGATATTTCCGAGAACTCTGAATACGATGATGCTAAAAACGAGCAAGGCATGATGGAGGCTCGTATCGCGGAAATTACGCGCATTCTTAGCGAGGCTACGGTTGTTTCTGCTCCAAAGCGCTCTGGCAAGGTAAACATTGGCAGCCGTGTTACGGTTGAAATGGGCGGACGCGAGCGCGTTTTCTCTATCGTCGGTGCAGCAGAAAGCAATTCTGCTAAAGGCAAGATTTCAAATGAATCACCTGTAGGTGCTGCTCTTTTGGGTCACAAAAAAGACGACGAGGTGGAAACTACGGGACCAACTGGTCGTGTTATTAAGATGAAAATCCTGAAGATCGAGCACTAAGGGTAATACACCTGCATGGTTCACAAAGATCTGTAAGGTTCACCACGGTCTGTGTGGTCCGTTAAGAGCAGCTCAATAGAGAATGCTCGTTATGGATGGTTTGATGAGGGTAGGCTAAAGCGTTTCCTGAAAGAGTTCAGTAAAAACGATAGGCAGACTGATAGGTAGGCGGACCTTAAAACCACAGTTAGACTTTATTGAGGTAAGTGATTAAGAAAACAAGCTGATTTGCTTGTATTGAAGAATGGATAGCAATGGCGCAAGATTCAACTGAACAGATTATTGAAGACGATCCTATTGAAGTTCGTCGTGCAAAGCGTGAGGCATTGCTGGCTGAAGGGAAGAATCCCTATGGTCACGCCTTTAATTATTCCCACCATGTTGCCGATCTGGACGAAAAATATAAAGAGCTCGGCGATGGCGAAAATACTGAAGATCGTGTTGCTGTTGCTGGTCGTATCGTTGCAAAGCGTGTTCAGGGAAAGATTATTTTCTTCGAATTGCTTGATGCTACTGGAAAGATCCAACTGTTCTGTCGAATCAACGCATTAGGTGAAGATGCCTTCGCGGAAATGAAAGACCTTGATCTGGGTGATTGGATTGGTGCAGAAGGCTTAGTAATGCGTACTCGACGCGGTCAACTGTCTGTAGCGGTTGATGCGTTTGAGCTTCTTGCTAAGGCTCTTCGTCCTTTGCCAGAGAAGTTTCATGGCTTGGCTGACAAAGAGCTGCGTTATCGTCAGCGCTATGTGGATTTGATCGTCAATGACGAAGTTCGCGATACCTTTGTTAAGCGCTCGAAGATTATTTCTACGTTTCGCCATTACATGGAAAATGATGGTTACTACGAGGTGGAAACTCCCTTCTTGCAGACCATTCAAGGTGGTGCAACCGCTAAGCCATTCATCACGCACTTTAATGCGCTGAATCAGGAATGCTATTTGCGTATCGCTACCGAGCTTCATTTGAAGCGTTTGCTGGTGGGCGGATTTGAGCGCGTTTTCGAGATTGGTCGAATTTTCCGTAACGAAGGAATGGATCCTACCCATAATCCTGAGTTCACTACCATGGAAGCTTATCGTGCCTTTAGCGACCTTGAAGGCATGAAGAAACTTGCTGAAGGAGTTATCAAAGCTGCAAATGCGGCAGTAAATGATACTGAGCAAATTGAATATCAAGGTCAGGTAATTGACCTTTCGGGAGAGTGGCCTTCGATTCCTATGACGAAGATAGTATCCGACGCATTAGGCGAAGAGGTTACACTCGATACATCCGTGGAGCACTTGGCTGAACTTGCAAAGAAGAATGGTATCGAAGTTAAGCCTGAATGGACAGCAGGTAAGCTCATTGCGGAACTGTATGACGAGATTGGTGAGCCAAGCATCGTTAACCCAACTTTCGTGTGCGATTATCCCGTGGAAGTAAGTCCATTGGCGAAGCGTTTCGAAGATGATCCTCGTTTAACTCAGCGTTTTGAATTGGTAATTGCAGGCCATGAATATGCAAACGCTTTTTCTGAGCTTAATGACCCCGTTGACCAAGCGGAGCGTTTCCAGAAGCAGATGGAAGAAAAAGCTTCAGGCGATGATGAAGCAATGGAGTACGACACTGACTATATTCGTGCGCTGGAATACGGCATGCCTCCTGCAGGCGGTATTGGTATCGGCATCGACCGTGTTGTGATGTTGCTGACCAATCAGGCAAGTATTAGGGATGTGCTGCTGTTCCCGCATATGCGTCCTGAAGCAAAGATAAATTAGTAAAGTTGTTTCGTGCTGCTGGTTTTCTGTCGGGAACAG
>FR896043.1:0-40465 GCA_000435475.1 Cryptobacterium sp. CAG:338
TCCAAGCTATGATAGATATGCTCGAAACAAGCGTTTTCCGCTTGACGTCCCTTTTGACGTGTTCGTGCATCGAGTGATGATACTTCACCAAGCCAGTTGTTTCTAAATTGTTCGAGCGCGTGTTTCATGGTGGAATATAGACGCTCACAGAAGGTTATAAGACTTTCTCCTTCACGGTAATTAAGGCAGGTTCGTGTTTCTTCCGAGAAAGCAATGGTGGTCCAAAACTTTAGTATGACCTCTGTCACCAAAGCTGCTTTATCAGGGAAATAATTGTAAATACTTCCTACCGAAACCGAGCATTCTTTAGCTATGGTGCGAATACTCAAGGACGAAAGACCGTGCTCACAGGCATAGTGGTAGGCGGTATCTACAATGGTTGTACGCATTTTTGCGGGTCCTGCTGTCATAAGATCATGAGATCCTTTCTGAACATTTTCGTGGAGAGTTCAGGGAAATATACTCGCAAATCTCCTCTAAGATGTGTTTCTTGGTGAAGTTTAACAATGATCCTCCTACAATGAACAGTGTTCAGATGAACGTTGTTCAGAGTGAAACGAGGATCTCAAATGCTTCGATTTTCAAACACTTTACATAAAGAGAATAGCACGTACTCAGAGCAGGGAGCCATCTCTGCTCAAAAGCAGAAAAGCACTTCGTCTAAGAGAAAGCCACTGCAAGTAAAAAAGAATAACTTACTGGTAATAGCGGCATTGGTGTGGATAGCGGCTGGAGTTAATATCTTGCATATTGGCTTAGAAGCCTATGCGGAAGGATATGCAAATCTTCTTAATGAGGCACTTTCGTTAGTAGTGGGTCTCGTATTTTGGTTTGGAACATTTTATCGGCTTACCAAAAAGCATACTGATCGGATCACGAATTACGAAGATCAACACCAGTATTTTTGGCGCTTCTTTGATTTGAAGTCTTTCATCATAATGGCGATTATGATGACGGGTGGAATTGCCTTACGTGTTTCGGGAGTTGCTCCTTCAATTTTTATTGCAGTGTTCTACACGGGATTAGGTACCGCTCTTGCCCTTGCGGGTGTACTGTTTGCCCGCAATAGAGTAAAGCTGGCTTTTGCTTAATCAAGTGAGGTTGTTGATTTGCTTTTGATGACGATCGAGTTTCCGATATAGAGAGAAGTAGTTCAAAATTGTGAGTTTTACGGCTCAGTCTCATGGAGGGGACTGAGCCGTTTGTCTCATGGAGTGGACTGAGCCGTTTCGTTGATTTCGCTGATTGGAAATTTTGTCTGGTCGAAGTTTGGTAATACTGGTGAGTGAAACGGGTATTATTAGGGGCATGGCCTATAAAGAAGGACTAGAACTTGCGGTAAAGCAGTAGTTCTACTGAACGTTTAGGGGATCTTATGCTTAATGAAACCATTCGATCAATGACAAAAGAACAGCTTCTTGAGCTGATGGAAATAGATGCAAAGGATAGCGTGGCACTTGACGGAGTATGGTTTCAGTCAATAGAGCGCAAGTTTGGCATGGATGAAGCGATGTACCACGATCAGGAAGCATGGAAGCGTTTTTCTCCTGTAGAGGCACGTCGTATTAAAAAGTTTCTGGGACTGGGCGAGCATCCAGGTTTGGAAGGTTTGGCTAAGGCGTTGCCTCTTCATATTATAGATCGTGCAAATACTTGTGAGGTGATCAAAGAAGAGGGACGCGTTGTTAATCGCGTGATAGATTGTCGTGTGCAGTCGGCGCGCTCTCGAAAGGGTATGGAATATCACCCTTGTAAGCTTGCAGCGATTTATGAGTATAGCTGTTTTGCATCAGCGATCGATGATCGAATTGAGTGCCGCTGCTTGAGCTGTTATCCAGATGTAACCGATGAAACCTGTTCTTGTTCATGGGAATTCACGTTACGGGAAAGCTCTGATTCCGAGCAGGCAAGTGAGGAATAAGCAATGTATTGTACGACATGCGGAAAAGAAATAGAGCCAGGCGCGCGTTTTTGCAATCATTGTGGTGCACCGATTGAAAGCCAAATGAATGAATCTGCAGGGAATTCTTTTGAGAAAACCGTGCCTTTGAATACTTCGGATGCTGCTTCTTCTGAAAATGCACCAGTATCTTCTGCCTCGAGCAAAAGGACTCCACTTTCTAGAAATGCCAAGATTGGCATTGCGATTGGGGTAGTAGCAATTGTCGTGCTGGTGATAATCGCCCTCGTTTTTTTGCTGCCTAATCAGTCGCAGGATAATTCGACACCGACCGAAAGTGAAACAAAAACTACCGTTATTGATCGAACTGAGCCTCAAGATCAGTCTCAAGATCAAAATTCTGGTCAATCTTCTTCTCAAGATACCGCAAGTGATGCCGACGCTTCAGAAAATAGTTCGCAGAGCGGTACAGCTTCTGATGCGTATAGCGAATCTTCAATTGAAGGTTATACCCTCTATACTAATGGGCGTTTTGGTTATAGCATTGCGTATCCTAATTACTATCTTGTTCCCTATGTTTCAGAAAATGGATCAGGGATTACCATCGAAGATAACAACGATGACGAAATTAGAATCGATGTATGGGGAAATAACAATTCTGCGGGAGAAACACTCGATGAGCGTTTCTTAAGCTTGGTGGAAACCGTTGGAATCGAAGGATACACCGCGTCAGGTGATACTTGGTATGTGTATTCATACGAAGCTAATGGACGCGTTATATACACGAAGGAGTATGTGGGCTCAGGAAGCATTGCAACTATGAGTATTTCTTATCCACGCTCAATGTCTTCAGTAGGTGATGCTTTGGTTGAAGCAGTAGCACCGACTTTTGAACCTGGAGATACCTCGGTTGCTCATTAATGCTAGATGAAATGATAGATATCAGTGCCGAAATTGTCCCTAGATCTCTTTTAGAGAAATAGGGAGACAGTGTTTGCACTACTCCCGTTAATCCTTTTGATATTGTGTATACCTACGATAAGGAAAAGGATTTAGTAACGAACAAATCAAATACCGATATAAGCGCTTATCATGCTCCGCAGTGTGAACAGCTTGCGAATGACCTATATCGCTTATCGGTGTTTTACCCGCAAACAAAAAACTACGTAAATACCTACTTGATTCATACTCCTGAACGCAGTCTGCTGATTGATACTGGAAGCAGAGATGACGAATCGTTTTTCTCACTCGAGTACCTATTATTTCACCTATCAAGGGAAAAGACGCCATTGGGAAGATTATCCTGTGGCGTTTCATTGGACGTTGATGGTGGAAATGGTCGCTTACTTACGTCATCTTTTGACGAAGAATGAAGTGAAGTTTCGTCAAACGACAAGTGGATGTATCTTTACGCTGGCGGACGTCTTTTAGCCGTTAGCACCCTAAAGAAGTGTAAGATTTATGACTCGACCTTGACTTATCGCTATAAGCTTACAGAATAGGAACTGCTTGCACGGAGGGCGAGTTATCCAAAGAAGAGATAACAAGCTGGATAAGGCACAGGCTGAAATGCCTGCATCTTATCCAGCTTTTTTACGCTTGTGAGCTTATGCGCTCGTAAGCCTAAACCTCATGGAGGACCTAAGGTTACCAAGGTGTTTTAGGTATTATTAGCTGTTTTTGAAGACGTGATTGAAAGGGAAATGAATCATGGGTCTTACGCGCCAGCAAACTACTATGATTGCGGTACTGCTCGCTGGAGCATTTTTAGTGGTGTTGAATCAGACGTTACTGACACCTGCGTTGCCTACCATCATGTCCCATTTGAATGTGAATGCTACAACGGTTCAATGGTTGACGAGCGGATACGCTTTAGTTGAAGCAGTAATTATTCCTCTTAATGCTTATTTGATCGGGCGCTTTTCTACGCGTAAGCTGTTTATCGGTGGAATGCTGCTATTTGCTGCAGGGTCTGCTCTTTGTGCGAGTGCCCCAAGTTTTCCGTTTTTGTTGCTAGGGCGCGTTATGCAGGCTTGCGCAACTGGTGTGGTAATGCCTATGGTGTTCGCCCTTATTTTACTTATTTTCCCGCGAGAAAATCGCGGTGTTGGTATGGGCTTAGTCGGCTTGATCATTAGTTTTGCTCCCGCAATGGGGCCTTCTGTTTCTGGTGTCCTGGTGGATAGTATTGGCTGGCGTGCTCAATTTGTTCTTGTAGTTTGCTTAGCTCTTTGTGTAGTAGTTGCAGCTCTTTTGGCCCTGAAAAAATTCGAAGGTTTTGACCGCACTACGTTTGATGGACTATCGGTTGTACTTATTGCGGCAGGTATGGTGTGCTTGCTCTATGGTATTTCCACTTCTACCTCTAGCCCAACGCCAATACTGCCCATAGTGCTGATTGTGGTAGGTCTCGCCGTTATTGTTCTATTCTTCCGTCGTCAGGTAAAGCTTGAAAATCCTATTTTGCAAGTGCAAGTTTTGAGACATCGGGAATTTTTGATCATTGCGATAATTATTTTGTTTCTTGAAGGGGTACTCATTGGAGGAAGCGTATTATTCCCGCTCTATATTCAAAACGCCCTTCAAGCTTCAGCTACCGTCTCGGGACTCATCATGCTGCCGGGTGCGCTTATCGGTGCCTTTTTCGGACTGCTTTCAGGCAAGCTTTTTGATAAATACGGTGTACGTGGTATTTCTGTCACGGGTGCGTTGGTTTTGCTTGCTGGTGGCATAAGCTACGTATTACTTGGTGGTGCAACGTCTTTATTGTTAGCTTGTATTGCATACACCATTGTTACGCTGGGTATTCAGGCGCTTATCACTCCGCTTAATACATGGGGTATCAATTCTCTTCCCAACAACGAACTTCCGCACGGTAATGCAATTATTGCCACAATTGAACAGGTGGGAAGTTCTTTGGGTACCGCTTTTGTAGTTAGCCTAACGGCGTTATCGTCGTTATATGCGCCACCAGAAATGCCTGTTCAGGAAGTATCGTATATCGGTTGTCATTTTGCTTTCATTGGTATGCTGCTTCTTATTTCGGTAATAGCAATTTTGATATTGATATTTGTCCGCGATAAAAAGAAAACGTCCATGAGTGCAGCGGTGGAATCGGGTGCAATTCCAGGAATTGATCGTCCTTGGTTGGTCTCAGATATCATGAACACAAACCCAAGCACTCTTCCGGCAACGGCGAAAATTCGTGACGCAATCGCAATTATGCAAGAAACCGAAACAAATGGCGTTCCTTTGGTAGATGATGCGGGCAAAGTGGTTGGCTTTCTTTCTGATGGCGACATACTAAAGTATTTGTCGCGTCATGAATCTTCTCAAACCGATGGTGTGAGCTACATTATTATGCTGGAGACCGATAGCTTTCAGGATCGTATTAGGTCGGTATATGATCTTGATGCGATGCGCCTTGCGACAAAATCGGTCATTACGGTAGATGCGCATGAGCACGCAGACTTAGCATTCCGTACTCTATCCGACAAAAAGATTAAGAAAGCCCCAGTGATTCACGAGGGGAAACTCGTTGGTACCCTCAGTCGTCGCAACATTATGAAAGCACTTAACATTATGGAACAGGCAATGGAAACGAAATAGGTTTGTGCTTACCTGTCCTTGGTGTTTAATAAGGCAACTTGGTTTGTGAAGGAAAACTTTGAAGCGATTAAGTGTAAAAGTTTACCTGAAGAGGCCAAGTTGCCTTTTCGTATGCAAAAGGCAGTCTTTGTTGTAAGAGCCTAGGTATTGCTTTTTGTTTCATTATTGGTGTCGAGTGCGCGAATATTTTTACTAAACCAAGCAAGCGCACAGCAGAGAGCAACTAACGTACCGCATACTATAAACCAGGTAGTTATGCCAATTGCTTCGGCAATAAAGCCAGAGAAAGAAAGCCCTATAGGTGCAGCTAAAGAAGATCCTGCTAAAAAGATGCCCATAACGCGACCGAATTTTTCATCAGGGGTTCGTTTTTGCAGTATAGGCATAATAGGTGCATTGTAGCAGCCGATTGCTGCAGCACTTATTCCTACAAGAACGGCGAATAAAGGAAATTGATCTGACTGTAAAAAGCCACAAGCGGCAAGAGAAAGACCGAGTACTACTCCCGAAACGATAATTAAAGGTACCCGTCGTGATCCGCCGCCCCAAATGAGAATTGCGGCAGATCCGATCAGCAGACCGATTCCAAATACTGCTTCAACTAAAGAGGCTTGAAAACCATCACCTTTAAAGTGCTCGTAGGTCATCAAGGGATCTAGAGATGATACGGGCATAAATAAGAGCATAGTAAACATGACAAGGAGCATAAGGTTGCGTAATCCTTTATCGCGAAGAATGAAACGACAACCTTCTTTCATTTCTTGAAGAACTGATTTCTGTTCAGAAGCATGGGGGGAATTTAAGGTAATGCGAACTGCGCCAAGACAGCAGCAGGCAAGAGCTGCACAGGCGGCGTCAAGAAGCATGACTCCCTGTAATCCAATAAAGGTGTATAAGAGAATGCCTAATGCGGGTCCAATGACAGTGGATAAACTGGTTATAGTTTGATCCATGCTATTTATGCGTATAAGATGTCGCTCGGGCACAAGGTGAGGCATGAGAGCAGACATGGCAGGGCCATGAAAGGCTTGCCCGCCGGTACGCACAGCTAAAAGAAGAAGCATCAACGGCACGCTTAAATGACCCGACATAATTACCAGAGCAAGAACGAGTGAAAAGATGCCAGCACTTCCGTCAGCTAGGATGATGACATGTTTTCGATTGTATCGATCAGCTGCTACTCCTCCAAAGGGACTCAAGAGAGCAACCGGCAAAAGCGCAGCCATAGACGCCAACGAGAGCCATATTGCTGAAGAGGTGGTTTCTGTGATGTACCACATAGCGGCAAAACTCGCTGCTACGGTTGCGAAGATAGAAAGCGCTTGACCGCACCAGATAATGGCAATAACGGAAATCCAATTGCGGGGAAGAGGATTACCTGCAGCATTTGTCTCTGCAGGTGCTTCTGGTTTTGAGTGTTTCATAGCTACTCTTTCGTTTTACGCATTGTTCTTACGACGATTCTTACGATAAACTGTGGGGTAACAACACGGTCAAGCACCTTTTTGATATTCTTTGATCTTGATTAAGAGGGGATAGTATGGACCCTTTATTAAAATCGGGAGAGTTCGCTCAATTGTGTCGCACCACAAAAGAGACCCTGCGTCATTATGCCAAAATAGATTTGCTTTCTCCTTCAATCCGTGCAAAGAATGGGTATAACTACTACGCATTTACCCAGTTTGCTGATTATGCTCTTATTTCAGCACTTCAAAGTACGGGTTTGTCACTCAGTCAGATTCGAACTTATTTAATGAATCCTTCAAGTTCGTCGTTAAAGGTTTTACTGGAAGAAAGAATTGAATCTATTGATAAGCAAATCAATGAATTGGAACGAAAACAGCAGGTACTAAAAGGGGCACTTAATCAAGCTCAAAAACTTGATTCTTGGTTCGATGATTCAATCTCTATCACACCTGAAGGATATAGGTGGCGGATAGTTCAATGTCCAGAAGAGTATTTTCTCGAAACATCGGTGGCGTATACCCAGGGTAAAGAAGATGATTTCATATCTTCCCTCATAGACCATGTATCGTATTGCGAAAATCAAGGTTGGACGGCAACATTTCAGGAAGCTTATCGAATTGATGAAGCTCATGTTGTGTCAGGTGATTATGCGGGAGGCTTCTGTGCTGAAGAATGTATACCGAGGCGAATTGAATCGTCGCGATTACGGATGAAGCCAGCGGGCACCTATCTCCAATGGCTTAATCGCATTGATTTAACAATGCTCGTCGATGATGAGGGAGAAACTCCGGAAATTGTTGCAGGAGACTTTTCTTCTTCAGAAGATAATCCTATGTTTGCCGCCTATGATGCGCTCCATACGTTTGCCACAGAGCAAGGAATCACGTTGGTGGGCGACTTGTATGACGTTGTTTTGTCTCTCTATGGTGGCAGCTTTAAAGAAGCGATATATACTGAAGTATCAAGGCGAATACGATAAACGCGTAATCTCGATAGTTCTAAGCTCTTCGAAAACGTGAATTTCTAGGGGCTTCATATTAGAGTTAACCGATTTAAAAGGAGTTCACCATGATTCGCATCAATGAAGATCTCTGCACGGGCTGCGGAGCATGTGTGTCTGATTGTATTTCTGGAGTTTTATCAATAACCCAAGGTAAAGCCCATGTTTGCGATGAATGTCTGCAGTGTGGACATTGTATTGCGATTTGTCCGCAGGCTGCTCCTTCGATTTCGGTTTATAGCGATGAACTTATTGAATATCATTCAGAGACCTTTGATATTCCTACTCAAAATATGCTCAACACCATAAAATTTCGTCGAAGTGTAAGACAATTTAAGGAGCAACTGCTCTCTTATGATGATCTGCACCTTCTTATTGATGCGGCAGCGCATACCCCTACGGCAAAGAATGCTCAGGCGTGCCGTTTTGTGTTCATCCAGGACAGCCTAGAAGACTTTAAGCGGACAATATGGAGTAATCTTCGTTCAGCATTCGAGGAGCAGAGAGAATTACCTATTCCTCGAGAAAGCGTACAAAACTTTTTGAATTTACGAGAAGGAGAACATCCTCAAGATTATCTATTCCGAAATGCTCCTGCAGTGTTATGTATTCAAGCTCCAGATCCTGTGGATGCAGGTTTGGCGGCTTCAGCGATTGAGATGGTGGGTACTACCTTGGGCATCGGGGTGCTTTATAACGGTTATTTGCGGCGTACTATTGCGGCTATGGAAGATATTCAAGCGTATTTAGATATGGATTTGGAAGAGAAGCCTCTGGTGGTATGTATGCTTATGGGCTATTCCGATGTGAAATACCAGCGTACAGCACCGCGTCGCAATCCCAGTGTAGTGCTGCGATGAGAGTAGTCTAGGTTTCGAGATTATCTAAACAAGCAAAGACATTCCTCTAAAGTAGGGAGGCAAGTATGGGCATCAAAGCGGGGTATGTAGTTCCTCATCCGCCGCTCATCATTCCTTCGGTTGGACGTGGGAAGGAGCAAGGTATAGCGCAAACAATCAGTGCTTACAAAGAAGTAGCTCGTAGGATTGCAGCTTTGTGTCCAGAAACTATCGTGGTAAGTTCACCTCATGTGACTGCATATCGAGATGGGTTTCACGTGACTACCGATACTACTTTATCGGGGGATATGGATGTCTTCGGTGCGCCACAAACGCAGCTAGAAGTGGGAATTGATACCGAGCTTAGTCGGGCTATTATCGAGCATGCTCAACGAAATAATATAGTGACCGCTCCGAGTAGTTGGCATGATCAGAAAATGGATCATGCTACGTTTATTCCGCTGTATTTCATTGAGCAAGCGTACAGAGAAGCTGGAATAAGGCCGAACTATCGTTTGGTGCGCGTAGGATTATCGGGTCTCTCTGCTGATATTCATCGAAGCTTTGGTCGCGTGATTGCGGAGGCAATAGAGGTAGTTGGTCGATCTTGTGTTTTTGTTGCAAGTGGAGATTTGTCTCATAAGTTAAAGGCGGACGGCCCTTATGGGTTTGCTCCTGAGGGACCAAAGCTTGACAAGGATCTTTGTGATCTGTTCGAACAAGGCAACCTTGGGGGTCTTTTTGAATTAGATGAACAGATATGTGATTCTGCTGCGGAGTGCGGAGTTCGTTCGTTCCAGATAATGGCAGGGGCATTAGAGGAAATTTCTTCTACGAAAAGTTCGCGCAAAAACGCTTCAGCGAGTTTTCATGCATCTGAAAAACCTTTGTTTGGTGCCTATCAAGCAGAACTTTTCAGCTACGAGGGGCCTTTTGGGGTTGGTTATGCAGTTGCTGCTTTTGAGCGGTTAGATACTGCTAATTCAGGAGACTCTGGTGCTGACTCTTATGTAAGACTTGCTCGTGCTTCAATCGAAACATATCTTCGTACTGGAAGACCACTTGAACTTACTGACGAGTGGCAAAACGCTTTGCCTGATGAAATGCTTTTACAACAAGCAGGAGTCTTTGTTTCCATTCATAAGAATGGAGAGCTTCGAGGCTGCATTGGCACTATCATACCCACTACATCAAGCATTGCTCAGGAGATAATTCAAAACGGTATTTCAGCTTCTACTCGCGATCCGCGATTTCCGGCAATTCAGGTAGATGAGCTTGATTGTCTCGAAGTAAGCGTCGATGTGCTTACTGAGCCAGAGCCCATCATTTCGGAAGCTGATTTGGACCCTTGTCGTTATGGGGTGGTGGTAACGAAAGGCTATAGGCGCGGGCTGCTGCTTCCCAATCTTGAAGGAGTAGATTCAGTGGCGCAGCAAGTTGCAATAGCTAAACAAAAAGCAGGTATACGGGTAGATGATTACGATGTCCAGCTCGAGCGTTTTGAAGTGATTCGACATGAAGCCTCGTGAGGAGAAACCTAAAAAGGAGAGGGCACATTGTTCGCTTTGTCCAAATTCCTGTGTTCTTGCAGAAGGTCAAGTGGGAGCTTGTCGTGCGAGGCGTGCACGGAATGGCGAGGTGGTAAGCGATTCATATGGGAAGGTTACCAGTCTTGCGCTTGATCCTATAGAGAAGAAGCCGTTTGCGCGTTTTATGTCGGGAAGTAGGATTTTATCTATTGGCTCATTTGGCTGCAATTTACACTGTGCATTTTGTCAGAATGCTTCAATTTCTCAAGTGGGTATTGATGATGTTCCCTGGCAGGAAGTATCGCCAGAAAAATTGATTAACGAAGCACTTCGTCTAAAACCACAAGGAAATGTTGGCATTGCCTATACCTACAATGAGCCTCTGATTAATTTCGAGTATGTATTCGACTGTTCATATCTTGCTCATGAAGCAGGACTTATGAATGTATTAGTAAGCAACGGCATGATTAATACTGAAATGCTTGAGAGGCTGCTACCTTATTTGGATGCCGTTAATATAGATTTGAAGGGATTTAGCCAAGATTTTTATTCCTTTGTGGGTGGTTCACTTGAAACGGTTATGCATTCAATAGAGCTTTTTACGCAGTGTTCGACTTGTCATATAGAGGTAACTACCCTTATTGTGTCAGGTATGAATGACTCAGAGGAAGAAATCGATGCGTTATCGAGCTGGTTAGCATCGCTCAATCCTGAAATTCCTTACCATGTCAGCCGTTTTTTCCCTTGCTACAAAATGAAGGAGATAGCGCCAACGCCTATTCAATCTGTCTATCATTTAGCTGAGGTTGCGCGGAAGCATTTGAGGTACGTGTACACCGGAAATTGTTAGATGAAGCAGGGTAAGGAATGTCGTATCTATGCGATTATTGCCACATCTCTTTTATCTTTTCTAGAAAAACTCCGGCGGCAGGAGAAAAACTCTGATAGCGTTTCCAGGCAATAAAGATATCAGCTTTTAGCGGTGGCTCAAGAGGACGAAAGGTGATATCGAGCATTTGTGATCGTGTTTCTCCTACTGATGAAGAGAGGGCATTTTCGTTAGTTGAAGAAGTTACTAAACCATCGAGACTTAGTGCGTATCCAATACTCTGAGATACTAGAATCGATGCATTGTAGAGAAGATTATAGGTTGCTACAACGTTGAGTTTGTCGGCATTTTTACCAAACCAAGAAGACATATCATTTAGAGCCTGCTGGGAAAGAATAAGTGGTTGATTATACAGATCATCAGGCTTGATGGTGGTGTGCGAGGCAAGAGGACTGTCTTTTCGCATAATGACGCCCCAGGTGTCTTTCATGGGAAGCTTTAGCGCTTCATATTTATCATGATCTACATTTCCGACGAACAAACCAAAATCCAAGCGTCCCATATCAAGACGCTCTCCAACATCGACACCGTTGCCACTGTAGAGATTAAATGATAGGTGAGGGTATTCCGATAAAACTTGCTCTATAGCTTCTGCAACAAAGGTCATCGCAGGGGTTTCGCCCCCTCCAATACGAACTTCACCCGTGATGGTATCTCCTGAAGCAAGGAAGTCTGATCCAGTGCGCTCCATTAGATCGACTATTTCTTCGGCGCGTTTGCGCAGACGTATTCCGGCTTCGGTTAATTCGATGCGGCGACTACCTCGAGTAAAAAGCGTG
The DNA here is from genome assembly GCA_000435475.1 of Cryptobacterium sp. CAG:338. Classification (GTDB taxonomy): domain Bacteria; phylum Actinomycetota; class Coriobacteriia; order Coriobacteriales; family Eggerthellaceae; genus Anaerotardibacter. The sequence goes on from FR896043.1 coordinate 12,013, forward strand.
CAACCGAGTTCTCGTTCGAGATCTTTCATTTGGCGAGAAAGGGCAGGCTGGGATACATGAAGTACCTTTGCGGCACCTAAAATGGTTCCCTCTCGAGCAATCATAAGAAAATAGCGAAGTGAGCGAAATTCCATGGAAGCTACCTCCGAGTGTAAAGATAAGCGCAAGGCGAACGCTTTTTTATGCCAAGCGAGAAGCGAACGGTTTTGGTGATCTTATCTCATAAAGTATAACATCATGTAATACCTAAAAATCAGATATAAGTATTATACATATTAGTTAACTCTTCTTATACTGGGCAAAATCATTTGATAGATTCGCTGATTTTCAGGTAGTCATTTGGTGTTTTGTGCCGTATTTAGATAGAGGAATTTTGTGAAAAAAGTAAACAATAAGACGCTGGTTCTCATTTTAACAATGGGAGTATTTAGCATTCTCAATACCGAAATGGGCATAGTAGGTGTTATTCCATATGTTTCGGAAAGGTTTAGTGTTTCAATTCCTGACGCAGGGCTTCTTGTTAGCGGATTTGCTCTTATTGTTGCTCTCGCGGGCCCTACTATGCCGCTTTTGTTTTCGAAAATTAATCGTAAGAAAGTAATGCTTTTGTCACTCGGCGTTTTTTCTCTTTGCAATGTGGTGTCCGTGTTTGCATCAACTTTTGAAATACTTATTGCTGCTCGAGTGATTCCTGCTGCGTTTCATCCTTTGTATGTATCAATGGCGATGGCACTTGCTCAGCATACGGGTGACACTCCTGAAGAGCGCGCAAAATCTTCAGCGCAGGTTTTTGTTGGTGTTTCAGCGGGTATGGTTGTTGGTGCGCCCATTGCTGGTATGCTGGCTGATTATATTTCGTTTTCGGCTGCCATGAGCTTCTTTGCCGCGGTTACAATTGCGGTATTTGTTCTTAGCGTTGTAGCTATTCCTTCGATGCCTGTAGAAGAGCCCCTTTCGTATGGCAAGCAAATTGCCGTCCTTAAGCGTCCTGTAGTTCTAGTTTCTCTCCTTGCGGCAGGAGCGATTAATGCAGCGATGTTTGGGTTTTATAGCTTCATGGCAGAATTTCTTGGCAGTTCCATCGGGTTGGGTGCTGCTTTAGTAAGTGCTTTGTTGTTGGTATATGGGCTTTCTAATGTTGCAGGGAATATCATTGCAGGAAAGACACTTGGTAGAGCCCCTTATAAAACCATGATCGTTGGACCCTTGTTGCTCATTCTGCTTTATGTGCTGCTTTTAGTGTCAGAAGCAAATAATCTTTTTGCTGCGGTAGTTGTTGTGCTTCTTGGAATTGTGGTGGGTGTAGCAAATACCACTGATCAGTTTATGGTGTCTCGTTCTGCCCCTGATGCCCCTGACTTTATAAATGGGTTATTTCTGACCACAACCAATCTTGGCACCACGATTGGCACCAGCGTCTGCGGATTATTTATCTCGGATTGGGGCATTTCCTTTTCCGTGGGAGGAACTATTCCTTGTTTAATCCTTGGGTTTGTTTTTGTATTACTTCGTATGAAGTGTGTTCGAGTGGGTATGCTCTGAATCGGTTTTGGATTCGGTAATTTTATTTCCTGCCTGTTTGAGCAAGTCTGCTCCAAGGGAAATACCCTTTACTAAGCCTTTTGATACTGTTTCTACAACGACGGGTGCCCCCACTATTACCTTACCGGCAACCTTGGGAGCAGTCTGCGCCATTTTTTCTGCAGCTCGAGGGGCTGACTTTGTAACTTTGTCAGTAATGATAGGTGCTGCTTTTATGGTGGTGTTTGCCACTGTCGCTGCTCCTTCGGCGACTTTTCGAGCAATTTGAGGTGCCTGCTTGCTTACTTTTTCGGCAACTACAGGTGCTGATTCGCTCACTTTTCTTGCTACTTTAGGTGCTTTATCTCCGATTGTTTTAGCTACTACTGGTGCTGTTTCTGAGATTTTCTTGGCAACGATAGGTGCGGTGTCCGCAACTTTTTGAGCCAAGATTGGTGCCTTATCTGCCACTTTCTTTGCTACTACAGGTGCCGAATCTGCAGCCTTTTTTGCGGCGACAGGAATTTGTTGTGCAATATTTTTTGCAACGTGGGGAGCTTCTTTTGCTGCATTTTGGGCAGCTTGTTTTGCTTGTTCTTTTGCGATTTCTGTCATCTTAGCTGCAGCAGCATCAAGTTTAGCTTCAAGAGGAGAAGCTGCTCGTCCAGAAAAATTCCGTTGACCTTTGCTTGCAAGTGCGACACCGCCCACGATAAAGACTGCGCCCGGACCCGGTAGAATAAGGAGGGGTACGCCTGCAACCGCAAGGGCGCCACCTGCTGCCATTTGGGCTGCACCTTTGATTTTTTGTGTTTGCGATGCGGGAATTTCTTCTCCATCGACTGGGATAACATCAGGGATCACGGTAACAGGATCATTGGTAGATTCCGCTGTGGCTGTTACTTTGCTGGTGGTAGTGTTGTTCCGCACGTCGGATTCAGAGTTATTATCGCCAGGTGAGACAGTTGACGAATCATTGCTTATGGTGCTTGTGGCTTCGTAGTATTTTGCTGTTACCTGCTCAAAAACATCTCCGTTTTTATCCCCGAATGCCTTGCTGTTTTGATCTAAATCAAGTGGAGTGACGTCAATTATTTCAGTCTCTTGTGTTTCAAGATTGGTAATTTTTGAACAGTTTTCATTTGTTTTATCTTCTGTGGCTTTTGGATTGTCTGTAGTCATAATAATCCCTCGCACATGATCAGGCGCTATTGTTCTATCTGAATTATATCGAAGCAGGATTTTGTACGTAGTCTACATAGTGATAAATGTTGGGAATTTGTTGTTTAAGACGGGCTGCTACAATGGCTCCTATGAATACGAAAATGAATACGAAAACTCCTTCAATCAATAAAAAGCTTCTTGTTTTAGCAATTCCGACGTTTGGTCAGCTAATCGCAGAACCGACCTTTGTTTTAATTGATACGGCAATCGTGGGACATGTCAGCGATCCTGCATTGGCGGGATTATCTTTGGGATCAACCATTGTCTTGACGGCAGTTGGGCTTTGCGTATTTCTGGCATATTCCACTACATCACAGGTTGCTCGTCTTTTCGGTGCAGGAAGAAAACGTGAAGGCTTGCAAGCTGGTATGAACAGTTTATGGCTGTCACTAAGTATCGGATTACTATTAGCCGTACTGCTTTTTGTCTTTGCCGAGCCCCTCTGTAGCTTCTTAGGCGGGAAGGGAGAAACCCTTCAACAGGCAACTATTTACACTCAAATGGTTTTGCTTGGAGTTCCTGGGATGTTATTAGTTTATGCATCAAATGGTATTTTTAGAGGATTGCAAAAAGTGAATATCACCTTGGTTGCTGCAGTGAGTGGTGCAGCCCTTAATACCGTACTTGATATTTTGTTTGTAATCGTTTGGGGCTGGGGTATTGCTGGATCTGGTATTGCTACGGCAATTGCCCAGTGGTTTATGGGCATCTTTCTGCTTGTTCCTGCGCTGCGTTGGATTGTGCAAGGAGGAGCTTCTCTTAAACCGTCTGCGAGCGGGATTGCTTCTGCGGGAAGTGATGGTTTTCCTTTATTTGTAAGAACATTAGCTCTTCGTTTGGCTTTAGTGGCAAGTGTGATGGCTGCAGCTTCCATGGGTACTGAAGTACTTGCAGCTTATCAAGTGGTAAATGCGGCTTGGAACTTTACGGTAAATGCTCTTGATTCTATAGCGATAGCGGGTCAAACCCTTGTTGGGGCAGAGTTAGGTGCCCAAGCGTATGATCGTGCACGTAATTTAACAAAAGAAACAGCGCGAGCAGGATTTATCGCAGGGATTATTATTGGGGTTGTTTTTGCAATGTTAGGATTAGTTGCGGGGTCGCTATTTTCTCCTAATCCCACTATTCAAGCGCTGGTAACAACTGGAATGATCGTGGTTGGTATTCTAATGCCGCTTCAGGGTTGGATGTGGGCGCTCGATGGTATTTTGATCGGAGCAGGTGATTTTCGCTACTTGGCATTTACGTGTGGAGTGTCGGCTCTTGTGCATATTGCCGCATTGGTAGTCTTGGTATTTGCTATTGGGCCATATTTGCCAGATGATTTGGCTCGTATAGCGGCGCTTTGGCTGGTGATGGGAGTCTTTCTTATGGGCTGCAGAGGGATTGCTAATGGTTTACGCGCTAAGGGTGAAACTTGGATAAAGAATGCTGTACTGTAGTTTGCGCGTAGTATTCGGTTTATTCTGTTTTCATATGTCCAGGTAGAAGTGCTAGCGCTTGTTTCTGATCCTTTGATTTTCTAGTGGCTTGCTACCGAACTTTTTCTTGAAGATGAGTTTTCTCGTCGAATGCTTTTGATGATTTGTATGATGCCGCCCAGATTATAAGGGCGATTACGAGGGTAGCGGCAGCACCTGTCATCACGGCATGCCAACCTCCTATATTCCAAAGTATTGAGGCAAGGGTGCTACCAATTGCGCAGAATATAAAATTATTAACTACAAAACAGGTATTGAGACGACTTCGTTTGGTTGGATTAAGAGAAAACAGGCGTGATTGATTCAAAATCGAAACGCTTTGGTTGGCGAGTGAGTAAATTGCTGCAAGCACGATTAGAGCAATTACTGAAGTTTCTGCAAATAAATCTGCAAGGATAATGCATGTCAAATTAAGGGCAAGAAAAACACCCGTTGCTTTAACCCCTAATCCACGATCTTGCAATGATCCTACTTTCATAGCGGCGAGTGCTCCCGTAATTGCGGTTAAGCTTACTAGGCCAATTTGAAAAGTTGAATATTGGAATGGCTCTGCTGAAAGCAGAAAGGTAACCGATGTCCAAAAAATATTGAATACAATGCCAAATGAACACGCCGCAATCATCATTAAAGGGATAAGGGTTGGGGTGGTGTGAAGGGTATGAAACACATCGTGAATAAGAGCTGGGTAAGATATTTTTTCCCGATCGGGTGTTTCAGGAATCATGCGAACAATAATGAAAGCCAAAATAATATTAATTCCTGCTGCAAAAAGATAGATTGCGCGCCAATCAAACACATCGGCAACCAGGCCACTTATGGTTCGTGCAGATAAAATACCAATCGTAATTCCGCCAGAAATAATGCCTACGTTTTTGCCTCGCTCAGTTGGGCTCGATATATCGCCAGTTAAGGGCATGATTATTTGACCCGAAATGGTCACTAAACCTAAACAGCCAAGAGAAAAAGCAAGTGCTGCAAAAGAAGGTGCCAGAGAAACTGCTATAAGGGCGATTACGGTGAGCAGCATCATAGTAAATATTAACTTGCGACGATGGAGAACATCACCAAGCGGGACTATAAAGAAAAGGCCTAGAGCGTATCCGATCTGAGTTGCCATTATTAAAAAGCCACCCTGGGCGGTATCTATGCCAAAACCGTGAGTGATCTGCGCTAAAAGAGGCTGTGCCCAGTAAAGATTACCTACTGCCATACCCGAAGCAACGGCAAGCATAATGATTAAAGCGGGTGGGACTACTGAAGGGGAGTCGTCCTTCATAACTTCCGTGGTGTTTGAGGTGTGTTTGATATTTTCTGAATCAATATTCATAGCGTAATTATGATACTAATTCAAAGTGGAATCACTTGTCCTCGCGATCCGTGTCGTATCACTTTTTGCAAGGATCGGAATAAATGACAGAAAGGGTATTGTTTAAAATCGCAAGATAAGGAACAATATAAATAATTGATTGGTCTTACCGAGGTCTTTATATATTTTTTGGGGCATTTTAGTGATTTTGGCGTTTCTAGTTCGGAAAGGAATATCGCATGTTTGGCTTCGGTAGAAAAATCATAGAAGAATTTCTTAACAAAAACGTTTCTGGCAGTTCTTACGGGCGTAGCTCGTATTGCAGTACTTCTTCTTACAACTCTTCATATTCGCCTTCTCGGGAATCTGCATATCCGAGTTGCGATTATCCCGAGAATCCTGCAAGATCTCAGGATTCTTCGAGATATCAAGGCTATCCAGTATCTCAAAATCCATTAGAGCCTAACGAAATAACTAAAGTAGTAAGTTATTTCAATAGGCAAGTACAAGATTTCGACACGTATAAGCTTTTCATTTGTGTTCAAGATCCTAATTCGGATCGACCTGTTGCAGTGCGCACACCTTCACTGCTTAGTCCTTCTGATGTTTTGTATATCTTGGATAATCCAGATTTGTTTTTGGTAGGTACTGATATCACTGGTACGGTGTCGGATAGCTACTATGCGACTGAGCCTCGAACAATTGTAGTGGATCATCCTAGTAGCAAGAGGCGACTTGATCTTTCTCGTTTAGATGAAAAAGGGAGATTCACAATTACTATGCCTAAATATACGGTCGTTGCACGCGATGATTTGTCTGATGTGCCTCTTCAAGGACATAATGGGCCTAAAACGAGATAGGGCTAAACTCTGTCGTTTGAGAATGTCTGAATCGGCGACTTGCTGAAATTTGTTGGTAGTGTTTAGGCAAAGGAATACTCTATGGAATTCATCGCTTTAATTTTCTATATCTATGCGTTTGTGCAATTCGTTAAAATGTGCGGCTTTTTGCTAACTGATTCTGTTGCTATTCGTATGCACGACAAGCCATACAGGGACAGCGAACCAAGAATGGGTCGCTTAGGTAGATCCTATAAAGCTTTTGGCAAAATGATTTTGGCAATTTTGCTTGGTACGGGCTGCATGATGCTTACGATGTAGCGTCATTCTCGTTTTGGTTTGGGGTGCTACCTGGATTAATACCTGGATTAATACAGCCCTACGACATGGCTATAAGGTATACAATAGGAATAGAGAAAATTGCACTAAGCAAAAGGGGATTTGAAAGTTTGGTGCAAGACTCAAAGAAGCTTATTTCTCGCATTTCAAATGCTGAAGGAGGGATGGGAAATGGCTGGATTGAATATTTGTCCGTATTGCGGAAGTCCTGAAGTTCATGTTTCTGAATGGTTTGATAGCGACAGTGGTGAACCATCCTACTATGTTGCATGCGACAAGTGCGGTTATGAAGCAGAGACAAAACAGCCTACCTATGAAGAAGCAGTTGATCATTGGAACAGGCGTGCGTCGTTTGATGTTCATAATGCCGACGAGGGTGAAAAGGGCTTATACAGCGATCCTATTTAGAAAAAGCAAAGAGCATCAGAGCTATATATTCAAAGTAAATTCAAAGAGCGCCTGTTTAGAGCATTGGTTGTACGCTTAAGCAGGCGCTCATTCTACTTTTATATTTGTTCTGCAATCTTTCCTTTACGGTAAGCAGAAATTAGTTTTTCTAAATCAGCAATACGCTTTTTGAGGTGTTTTCCTGCATCGGTTTCGGCAACTTGAAGTGTGTGGTCTGCCTCGCTAATGATCCGTTCAGTTGATTCAACCCATTTATCTTCTCGAATTGCTGCAACGCTTCCCACAAAAGGCTGATGAGATACAAGACGTATTCCTTTGGCATCAGAGACCAAGGTAAAACCTGCAATGCCAGTGGTAGATTGATAGGCATTAGACATTCCGCCGTCAATAATAATGACTTTGCCACCACACTTAACGGGATCTTCGCCATCCTTTACTTTGACAGGCGTATGACCGCATACAATGCGTGCGGTTTCAGGGTTCATACCGAAATCTTCAAAAATCGCATCAAGAACTTCGGCATCTTCAAGGAGCGAGTAGTAAGAGTTTTTTACTTCTTTACGTGCTGCTTTATCTTCGATCAGATAAATTTCGAACGTTGCCATCTTGCTTTTTGCGAATAAAGGCGATCCTTCTCCCAGCCAGAGATACCAAAGCAAATCACAACCACGCTTGCGGCTTTCAGGATCTTTGGCGGTAAAGGCATCGCGTACATATTTGTCTACGGCATCAAAAAGCGCTTTTCCTTTGTAGGTTTTACCATAGATGTTTACCTCTTTAAGTGTTCCATCAGGGTTAAGGGGAACACAGGCATGATACATAAGCGTATTGTTTTCGATTTTATATAAGCTCCCTTTTTTAAGAAGGAGCGCCATGTGACGTTGAAGCTTTTCACAATTAAGGAAGGCTTGCTCAAGCGAGCACATAACCGCTTCTTCTTCGTCGGTTAGTTTGTAGGGATCTGTCCAATCGACGGTAGGGAATATTGCATCGGTAATTGCGTATTCAACGCCATCTACTTCTACCGTATTAGTTTCGAGGTTGATTTTATGCAGTAATTTTCGATCTTCCAGGTTAAAAGAAGGATTGTCATCGATATGTTTTGCTTCTACTTTGAATTGCAGAATAGCCATCGCTTTTTGGATCTTTACATTGAGATCATATTCTTGTTGCGAAAGAGCAGGGTTGCCCTTTAGTCCATACCCAACACAGGGATCGTCACGATAGGCTTCAAGTGCAAAGTTGGCTAGGGGTAAAATATTTATGCCGTAGGCATCGGTTAGGATGGACAGATTTCCATAGCGGGCACAGTTGCGTACAACATGAGCAATGCAACCGCGCTGGCCAAGCGCAGCTCCCATCCAAACAATATCGTGGTTGCCCCATTGAATATCGATACGGGGCGAATTTGCAAGCTCGTCCATGATCAGTTCAGGAAAAGGACCGCGGTCATATACATCGCCTACCATATGAAGCTTGCCAACGAGCAAAGTTCTTACTGCAAGGCACAAAGCTTCCAGGTAAGGAGCTGCGGTGTTGGTTGCGATGAGCGATGAGACGATTTCGGTTGGGTAATCAAGCGAGAGCAAGTCTTGGGTGAGAACGGCAAATTCTTCAGGAAGCGCATCGGCTAATTCGCGATTGGAATGAGTAAGTAAAAAATAGTCAATCAAAACTAATAGTTGTGAAATGGATTCTTCGTACCATGCTGCGGTTTCAACTTCGTCGGATAGAACACAGTCCATTTTTTCTTGCGGATAACAAATTAGACAGGTAAGAGCTGCTTTTTCTTGATCGGTTAGCGATTGGTCAAACGCTTCGTTTATAACGCGCTGTAAACTTCCGCAGCCAGTTCTTAAAATGTTGGCAAATGCTTCATATTCACCATGAATATCAGATATATAAAGTTCAGTAGGTTTTGGAAGTGATAGCTCTCCGGAATAGTGAGCTATTGCGCTTGCGGCTTGGCGTGAAGTGGGAAAAGAATGCGATAGCAGTTCTAAGTAGCGAGCTTTTTTCATGATGTTAGTTCGACCTCCGATATAGCATGGGCCTATGTTGGGTAATGCTTAAAGTATTTTTTAGCATAGAGCGAATGAGATAGACACAATTCTATACGAAATAGTGCTTAAGTGAGAAAAGGGGTAAGGTCCCTGAAAAGAAAGACGGCATGCAGAACTTAATACGAACGAACGTCGAAATAGCACAAGAAAAAAGAGCTGGAATAATATTTGAAACGAGGATAACCGTTACCTTCTCAAAGAAAATAACATGTCGCATTATTTCTTTTTATTGGTTTTAGCGGCAATAGCACGAGTCATTATTTCATCTTCATCCTTGCCAGTGATCAAACAATAGAGGGCAAAAATAATTCGCAGTCCAATATTGAACAACAAAATATAGAAGATTAAAAAAAGTACACTCAATACAACATCGGCGATAAATTCAGAGGGGAAAAATACCCAAAACGCTATCTTTTGCACTATTCGGGAAACGAGTAGCAGACAGGCTATTCCGACCAGAATGCGTGCTGGTAGCCACACCTTACATAGAGCACCTATTGATCGAATAGAGTTAAGAACAAGCATGGATACTATTGCAAGTGTTGCTGCGCATATTCCCGAACATAGCAAAGTAAAACCAATATCAAGAGATTCATTATTTGCTTGAGCGCTAGAAAAACCAACAAGGATCCCAAAAAGTGCACCGAAAATGGCAAATCCAATAATAATCCGCGCATCCCATTTGCGTTTACCTTGTATGACATCTCTGGCATATTGTATTTCGTCTTTGGTTGGCGGGGTGTTGAAGTCGGTCATGAAAAGTCGCTTCGCTTGTAGGTTATTGTCTTATTTATGAGTATAAGGCGGCGCTTTTTGCAACCATGGGACTAGACGGCTCGTTTAACACTTATTTTGCAATGAGTTGAAATGGGATGCTCATTTACTGCAGTCGTTAAGTTTTGTTGTTTGTCAATCTCTAAAAGAAGATTTGGCGATAAGAGCCTGTTCGCGGTGCTTACCTATTTGAAAGTTCCTAGAATCGTACCTGCTTGGAAGATATAATTTTGGTACATTCACGCATGGATGGGGTTAATGGGATACCTTATCTTTGTTGCTTGAGTGTAATTAAAAGGCGTACGGTGGGGAATTACGCTGAAGAAGGGGATTGTATATGCTGGTAAGTTCAAATGAAATGCTTCAAAAGGCATGGAAGGAAGGCTACGCTATTCCTTCACCTGATTTTGTAGATTCAAATTCCGTTCGTGCTTATGCGCAAGTAGCCCAGGAATTTAATGCTCCTTTGATTTTGAGTTTTGCGGAAGTTCATTTGGAGCAGTTAAGCATTGAAGAAGCTGCGCTGTTGGGCAAGTACTATGCGGAAAAAACGGATGCACCTGTGGCGCTTCACTTAGATCATGGCACCAAATTGGAAACGGTAGAAGAATCAATTAGATGTGGTTTTACTTCGGTCATGATTGATGCTTCCAGTAAAACTTTAGAGGAAAACATAGCTCTTACTAAAGAGGTTTGCCAATTAGCGCACGCTCATGGGGTGACGGTTGAAGCTGAAATTGGCCATGTGGGAACTGAAGAAAGCAATAATCCCCATGCGATGTCTGAGAGCGTATATACCGAAGTGGATTCGGCAAAGAAATTAATGGAGGCAACAGGGGTAGATTCCTTGGCGGTTTCTATTGGCACCGTGCATGGTACGTACAAAGGTGAGCCTCATATTAGCTTTGAACGCTTGGCGGAACTTAATGCTGCACTTCAAATTCCGCTTGTTCTGCACGGAGGCTCTGGTTCAGGTGATGAAAACTTGGCGAGGTGCGCTCAAGGTGGTATCGCAAAAGTAAATCTCTACACCGACTTTATTCTTGCAGCACGAGATGCGGTATACGATCAACATCCAAACAATTGGGTTGAACTTTTGAATACAGGCGATGAAGCAATGCGTAAGGTCTTACGTCATTACTATGCCGTATTGCGCTGTATAGCGTAATTGTTGTTTGTGCACGAAGATTCTTGGATGCCATGCGCTTGGTGCAATGGCTGTTTTGCTGCACCAATCTAGTGTTAAACGGAAGAAACTTTCAGTGGTCGATTTAAGTTTAAGAGTTTAGTGTTTTGCTTTGATGGGGGTCAAAGGCTTTAGGAGGGGTAAAAGTGATTACAAAAGAGGAGCTTGCAGCTCGCTTTGTTCATGCGAGCGAAAACGTTATTGCCGCTGAAGACAAACTTACTGAAATTGATTCTCAGTTTGGGGATGCAGATCATGGGTTAACCATGGTCAAGATCGCTAATGCGATAAAAGGGGCAATTGACGAATCGGATGGCGGTATCCAGGAAATGCTTGATGATGTCGCCATGGCGGTAATGGTTCTTAATGGAGGCAGCGCGGTCCCCCTTTGGAATACTTGGCTTGATGGACTACAGGAAGTAGCACCTGAGGGTGCTGAAGTGGATACCGAGCAGTTAAAAGCAATGTTTGCTCACGCGCTAGAAGAGCTTGCCGATATGAGTGGTGCCGAAGTGGGCGATAAGACCATGATGGATGCGGTTATTCCTGCGAGTGAAGCAATTGCTGCATATTCAGGCGATGAAGCAGGTTTATTTGAAATAGCAGCTCAGGCAGCAGAAGCGGGCGCAGAGAATTCAAAGAATTTTGTTTCAAAATTTGGTCGCGCAAAAAGCTACGGAGAAAAAACTATTGGTACGCCAGATGCTGGAGCAGTATCGATGGCATGCTTTTTTAGGGGTCTTGCGCAAGCATAAGGGGAAGCTGTGCATTACGAAAAACAAGGAGGAAACCAATGATGAAAAAATTTATTAACAGCCAGGAGACCATCACTGACGAAGAGCTTGTGGGCTTTGGATTGGCTTATGGAGATATCTTAACCGTAGACGGCCATACCGTAGTAAGCAAAGATCTTGAAAAAGCGGATCGCGTAACGATTGTTACCTATGGAGGTTCTGGCCACGAACCTGCACAAAAGGGGTTTGTAGGTAAGGGCATGCTGGATATTCAAGTTGATGGTGATATTTTTGCTGCACCTAATGGGGCAGCGGTTTTTGAGGCGATGAAGCTTGCTGATAAGGGTCACGGAGTTTTGCTTCTGACGCTCAATTATGCAGGTGACCGGCTAGCTGGAAAGCAAGCAATGAAGCTTGCAAAGAAAGCTGGAATGAACGTTCGTCAGGTAATTACGGGTGAAGAAATTCGCTATAATGAAGAATGTGAAGATAATCAGCGCGGTTTAGCAGGTTGTGTGCCTGTATATCATATTGCTGCAGCAGCTGCTGCCGAAGGAAAGACTCTTGATGAAGTAGCAGATATTGCTCAGCGCTATGCTGAGAGCATGGCTTCAATTACAGTAAAGAGCACCGATGCAACTCATCCCCAAAATGGTATGCCATTTGGCGATTTAGGCGAGACAGACCAGATGGAAATTGGCGCAGGTCAGCATGGTGAAGGTGGCGGTGTTCGCGTTCCAATGGCTTCCTCCAAAGAGACGGTTGGGATGATTGCTCCTAAGTTGGTGGAGCATGTAGGTCTTGAAAAAGGCGACAAGGCTTTCGTTATGATTAATGGCTGCGGCGCTACGACTATGATGGAAATGCTTATTCTCTACAAGGATACGGTTGAGTATCTTGAAGAGCTCGGTGTAGAAGTAGTTGCCAATATGGTTGGAGAGATTTTGACCGTTCAAGAATCAGGCGGATTCCAGATGAATATTGCAAAATGGGATGATGAGTTCTTGAGCCTTTGGAATACCCCTGCTCATACTCCTGTTTTCTTTAAGGAATAGCCCAGAGGAGTGGTTATACGTTTGTCCTAACCGATTTGTGGTTTAGTGTTTGAATATTAGGAGGCTTCAATGTCTGCTGAGTATATGCATATTGGAATTCCTGTTCTTAATAAAAAGCCAAATATGGAGTACAACGAATGGGGAGGGTTCTGGGTCAACGAAAGCGTTGATGAATACGACTATAAGATCGAGTATCTAAAGTTTGAGGAAGGTACTCGATTCCCAGAGATTTTATCCAAACAGCCCCATGTTGCGTACAAAGTGGATAAGCTAGAAACTTACATGGACGATGCCGATCGTGTTATTTTTGGGCCTGAGGCATTAGGTGATGCACGTTTGGCATTCGTAATCAAAGATGATGCCATCATTGAATTGTACGAAGAATAAATCTTTTTTTCCTAAGAATTAATGGGATTTTGTGCCCCAGATCACATCTGGTGATTTGGGGCACTGTTATGCTGTTGTTTGGAAGAATTATCTGGGGGAATCACAAAAAGAGGAGAGCAGCTATGAAGCATGCGTGCAAAGTAACGGTACTCGATAAAAAATGTTTCCAAGATTTGCAAGGTAAGTATTTAGCGGATCCTCAAAGTGGCCCTTGTCCCTGTTTTGAAGTTGGTCAAACATTTCTGTTTGAGCGTGAAAATGGCAAGGATGATTTTTGGCATTTTGGACGCGACTTAGATCCTCAGTTTCCGTGTGCTGAAGCATGGGATTGTGTCAGTCGCTATATCTACACAGCACTTCAGGGTGGTTCAATTATGCATGGTTGGACAAATGACGAACGCATGATGATTGCATGTTGCAACGATGGTACTCGTCCCGTTGTTTTTAAATTGGAGCGAATTGATATACCAGAAACTGATGAAGAGCGTATGTGGTTGGAAGCCCAAGATTTCAGCAACTCTGCAGAGGAGGCATATACAGGCGCGTAATAATTCGCAAGCAACATTCAGGTAGAGCAAGCGCTACAAAAGCGTTTTGTATATTGCTATCAGGTATTATTTTTACTATTGCTCTTTATTGAGTTTTGATTCGATTCGTGCTCGAGAATGTTTAGCACTTATGTAGTACAGAAAGAATATCAGAAGTAAGAGCACGAAGAGAATGATTCCGAATACCATTCCTACAGCTAAGTTTGCAATCCAAAATACTTCATCAGCGCTGACAATTTGCAATTCGGCAATACATCTCATAGCCCAGATGACAAAAACGGCTAACGTACTTACGAGTCCAGAAATCAAGGCGAAGTATCCAAGTGGGAACTCGTCAGTCTCGGCAAAACGATTAGTGTCAATAAAACCTTTTCGTGTTTGGATGAATGCGCAGATAACACAAACAATAAAAAGCCAGATTAAAAGAGGGGAAATAGTGGTCTGGAAGTTTGAATGGGGGTCATTCGATATATTGTGTATCCATGCTACTTGGTCTGCCGTAAGGCCGTAAATGAAGTAAAGAAGCATGCCTGAAGTTAACAAGAGAAACCCAGTTCGATATATTTTGCAACTTTCCTTTTCGAGGCGCTCATCGGTTGGTCCCACATATGAATGCCATTGTTTTATGAGTTTTAATTCTGATAGTTTCATTTACTACTCCTCCCAAAATAAATCATCGAGGGTTTTATTGAGTGTTTTGCAAATTGAAAGACAAAGTTTAAGAGTAGGGTTGTAGTTTCCTGATTCAATAAGGCTAATTGTTTGTCTTGTTACGCCAACACACTGAGCAAGCTCTGCTTGCGATAAACCCGCTTCCATTCTTGAGACTTTGAGCTTTAAATTCTTTTGAGTATTCATGAAATAAAACCATATGCAATATATATCTTACATTATGCCAACAATATATTGCATCGCTTTGTAAATGTCAACTATATATGACATCTCTGGTCATAAAATAATTGAATCTATTTGAATTTGCTTTGATGTCAGAGAACTTTTGTTTCCGTTGCTAAATAATGGGGCGAGTCCATTCGGATAATCCCTTTTTTCTACGATTAGCACGACGGCCACGCATGTTTGTCACGCATCCTTGCATTCCATGAGGAATGTATTCTAAGTCTTCAACATTTTCGGGTAAATAGCTCACAAGACTCAAAGGAGCTGTTTGTATGATTTGCTCAGGTAAAGAGCCTGGCACCGCTTCAAACCCGTAGACGGTGTTTCCTTGTGCGGTGAGCTTTTGTTCGTATGCACTTAGAGGTTCATCAGGGAAAAGTTTACGAACATCGTCGCTTTTCCATTTTAAATCGTAGCCGGCAAGCTCTAATTGAGTTAGGGAGAAATCACGCAAAGGAAAACTATCAGTTCTCAAACGAACGGAGGCTTTTGGTGCAAGAACGTTGCGGTATGTTATGAGGCGATCGAGGTAGGTTAGGCGCAGCGGCGCTCGTTTCTTTTTTGGGTAAGGAGTGGGAAAGTTGAGGAGGATACCGTTGAGTTCTTCTGGAGCGAAAAGTTCGGTTAATTCGGGGTCCTTTGCGCAGACGAATACTGCATTTGGAATCTTTTGATCGATTGCTCGTTCGGCACCTCTAATAGCACAAATTACTTCAATATCGAGTCCAATAAACAGGGTATCGGGATGAAGTTTTGCGCATGCAACTGTATATTCTCCTTTACCACATCCAAGATCAAGAATGATTCGTTGGTACGGTTTTTCATAACCCCATCTGTTCCATTTGCCTCGCCAAACACCAGGATATAGTTCTAGAGCTTGTTCGCAATCTATGAGACGTTTTTCGAGAGAAAAGCCTTTTGAAAGGCGAGAACGTGGTGTACGCACAGAAACTCCTAGCAAGGTGATAATTAAATGCCGAGGCAACAATTGAGTAGTGATTTAGCAGATAACTATATAATGAACAACGTATTGTCGCTCTAGCATATGCTGTTTTGGTAATTAGTAGCGCTGGGCATCTTCGGCAGCGTAGTCGTTAAAAAGTTCAAGACAGGTTTCCCTATCAAACTCTTGCACGCTTACGGTTTCTTCTTCCCCATTTAATTGGCGATAGAAAGCATCATCGCGAAAACCTATTTCAGCACTATCCTGGCGCGTGCATCCATAATATACCTGCGACATATTGGACCAGAGAATTGCCCCTAGACACATAGGACATGGTTCAGCAGTAGTATAGAGTTCGCAGCCTGAAAGATCATGTGTCCCTAAGTTTTTGCAGGCATCACGAATTGCTTCCATTTCGCCATGACAAGTGGGATCGTTTTCGGCGAGTACCCGATTGTGGCCCTGTCCTACTATTTCGCCGTTTTTCACAATCACTGAACCGAAGGGTCCGCCGTCACCGGCTTGAATGCCTTGATAAGCTTCATCTATGGCAACTTGCATAAAATCAGAAGAAGGTTGCATTTCGGTTCCTTCGCTATTGTTTGCGTCTTCGGACGAGTTTTGATCTGTTGTTTGAGCCTGAGAAGCAGACTGTTGTTCTTGTGCTGATTGGTTATTTTCAGTTGAAGAACAACCAGATAATGAAATAGCCAAAATAAAGGCTATACATAAACTCGCGAGTGTGCGTCGTGCAATAACGGTAGTCATGGAAAGCCTTTCGTCGGGGAATGTGCGTTCATGGTATCACAGATCCCGTTCGTCGCTTTACCCATTCGAAGATCATTTTAGGTAGTAGAAAGCACCTTACTTATGACCCTGCCGACGTTATGATTGCCGCCAGGGTCATACTGGAATTCTTGATTTGGAAAAGTAATGAGTAAAAATGCTTCTTTTGGGCAAAAAATTGCTTTATCGGGTTGAGGTTTTTTCGTAACGTTGTTTAACTTCAACCCGATAAAGCGTTAATTTGCCAAAGCGTATTTAATTGGTAAATATGAGACTTGGATCCATAGCCTATTCACATGCTATATTGACTTTTGGAAGCCCTGAATAGGGGATTATCGACCCGACAAGAACAGTTTTTGCAAAAAAGCTAGTTTTGCGGCAAATCTGCGATGCGCCCAAATTTTGCAAGGATTTCAGTTGCAGCGCTGCATGCTTCGCAGTCGCACCATTTAGCTCCAGCTTCTTTGCGGGCAAGTTGCGCAGCTAAGCCTTGCGCCGCTGCTTCTTCGCCCATCATTTCTTTTGCTGGACCTTCTAAAAATGCGATAACACCATCAATGGTTGTGGGGCGACCTTCAAGGATGTTGAGCAAATTAGTGGTTGCTTCTTCTACTGCAGCATCGCTATTATCGGCTGCCACTGCGTTTTTCCATGCAAGCGCTGCATCTTTGGTAATTTGTGTGCTGAAATCAGATACTGCGAGGATATCAACACGCTTAGCGATGTAGTCAAATGTTTCTTTTTTCATAGTAGTGCTCCTCAATTGAATGCTTGTTTTGTCTGTTTTAGAGCATATTCGAGCCCTTAACTTTGTAAGTCTAGGAATGTTTCGTGTGCTCCTTATCATATTACTTTTTTCGGAAGTGATATATCTGTTGCAGTTATCGTGGCGCTTCGAAAGGAGCTTAAGTAGGATATGAAGTAATTACGGTCATAATAAAATATGATTAAAATTCCATTTAAGTGTGTGCCCCCGCACTGAGAAGCAGCAGATCGAATATCCAGATATTTTTTAGAAGTCAAATAACTGGATGTTACTTTTAGATTTGAATTACTTTCAGATGTGAAGTGGAGGTTGTCATGACTCGAAAAATGATAAGAGCACTTGTCGTGCTGGTAACTTCCATGCTGGTGGTCTCTTTTTTCTTATCGGGATGCTCGCAGAATTCTAACCAAGGAACAGAAGGCTCCTCTGATGAGACGGGGATTGTCGCAGGCACTTCAAATGAAAACGATACTTCCAAAACTGAATCCGAGACAGAGAAAGCTAGCGGGGGAGAAGTTAATGAATCTTCTCTGAAAACGTATTCTGTGGTACGGGTGGATGGTGAACCTGATTGGGGTAATGTTCCAGTACTTGATATAAACAACCAACAATGGCTTGATCCCGTTGATATTTCCGCCTATGCGCAACTTTGTTATAGCGATGATGCATTTATGTAAGAATGTGGGCTCAAGAGGAGCACATTCGTGCCGAATATCCCGAATCGGATCTCTTAGCTAACACCTATGAAGATAGTTGCTTGGAATTTTTTATCGCGCCAGTTACGGGAGATGTGCGTTATTTAAATTTGGAATTTAATCCAAATTGTGCAGTTGGTGTTCAAATTGGGACAACGAAAACCGATCGTACGCGACTTGTACGAACCGATAATCTTTTTAATGCGGTATCGACGCGCACTGAAGATGGCTGGGAGATTACCTACTGCGTTCCGTTTGATTTTATTAGATCATTTTATCCCGAGTTTTTTGTGGAATCGGGAATGCAGCTTCGTGGCAACTTTTACAAGTGCGGAAACCTGACTGAACAAAAGCATTATCTTTCGTGGAATGCGATAGAAAGCGACACTCCCAATTTTCATAAACCTGAATGTTTTGGAGTTTTAAAACTCGAGGCGTAACTTTGACTTAAAATGAATTCAGTAGAATCTTCGATTTAGATTTCAGTTTGTATTTTCTCGGCAATACGACTTCATTCAGTCTGTCATTCTGTTTTAAAGAGACAGGCATCTATAATGTCTTTTCCACGCAAAGTTTTAAGCCACTGCTCTGGGATTGCGTTGTATCCATAGATTGCTCCGGCAAGTGCTCCTGCCACGCATGCAGTGGTGTCAGTGTCGCTACCAAGATTTACCGCTTCCCGTACGCATTCAGCGTAACTTTCTGTATTGAGGTTACACCAAAGTGCTGCTTCAAGCGTGTGGAGAACAAATCCAGTGGATTGGATTTCATCGCGGCTCTTATTCTCGATGTCGGCAAGAAAAGCGAATTGCTCGTTGTCGGGGATGGTGTTATGTATAGCGGCGGGGAGGTCTACTTCGTGCATTACTTTGCGCAGGATGTGCACAAAAACAATGCAGGCGGTGGTGGAGATGGGGTGGGCATGTGTGATAGCGGAGACTTCAGTTATTTGTTGATCTGTGGCATCTGTGAGTGCAAGTGGCGCTATTCGCATAAGCGAGCCGTTGCCGTTGGATTGCTCGTGGGTGAGGCCGCGCCCTTCGTTGAGTGCGGTGGCGGTAGCATTGCCGACATCAAATACCTTGCCATCGATGGCGTAGTCTCCGTTGTTGAGCCAGTTGCAAAAGCGATTTGACATGTCGTTGGTATCGATTTCGCCATTGCAGGCGCGAATGCTGTCGCAGGTGGCAATAAGCAGCGATGTATCATCCGAGAACGTTCCGGCAGGCATGCCGTGTACGCCACCAGATGACATGTGTGTGCATCTAAAGGTATTGCGACCTTGAAACTCAAAGGGTACTCCTAGGGCATCTCCCACAGCAGCGCCGTAGACGAGTGCCTTGAGATCATACATTGCAGGCTCCTTAGGGTCGTTTCCATTTAGTGCGTTAAGTTGCAAAATGGAATAGGGGGAGTTTTCGAGATTTGAACTTTCCCTTTTGTGGTTACCTTAATTATGTTTGAAAAGCAGCAAAAGAAGCTGGAGAATCTTCTTGTCTTCGGGCATTTTCATACGGAACAGGCTCGGATCAGGCTACTTGCATCCTTCTTTTTCGTAATTTGTCAAAACAAGTGTCTTGTCAGATGTATATGCTGTGCTATGGTTAGTCATGCTTCTTTGAAGATAAAAACATGAAACACGAACTAGCAAAGCAGGAGATAATGAACATTTCACAGAGACTCGAACGTCTTCCTATGACACCTACCATGAACAAGATCCTCTTGATAGTTGGTATTGGGTGGCTTTTTGACGCAATGGACCAAGGTATGGTTTCGGGTGTTTTGGCGGCAGTAGGAAGTGATTGGACGTTATCTCCCCTTGATCAAAGTATGCTTGCAAGTGCAGGCACCTTTGGCATGATTATTGGTGCAGCATTTTCGGGAATTGCTTCAGATAAGTGGGGTCGCCGTAAGGTTATTTTATTTACCCTGCTTATGTATAGTGTTGGAAGCTTCTTGTGCGGCATATCGGCTAATTTCACTATGCTAGTTATCTGTCGTTTTATTACTGGCTTAGGTCTTGGTGGGGAATTACCAGCAGCATCAACACTGGTTAGTGAGTTTTCTCCCATCAAGCAGCGCGGTAGAAACGTAGTTTTATTGGAAAGTTTTTGGGCTTGGGGCTGGATTATAGCGGCGCTTGTTGCTTATTTGCTGATTCCAGTTTATGGCTGGCGTATTGCCTTTTTGGTTGGAGCTGTTCCAGCTTTATTTGCTGCGGTACTTCGCATTATGGTCCCGGAGTCTCCAAGATATCTTGATTTGGTCGGTAAGCATAAACAGGCTGATGAGATTGTTACCAAAATGGAGGCAGAGGCTGATATTGTTGTTCCCAACAATAAAAAGACGCAGTTGAGTGCAATCAAAACTTCTGCGTGGAAATCGTTTTCTCAGCTGTGGTCAAAAAATAATCTTCGTGCAACGTTAGTTTTGTGGGTTATCTGGTTTGGTATTAATTTTGGTTATTACGGTTTTGTTTTGTGGACGCCAAGCTTGCTGGTAGCTCAGGGATTTTCCTTGGTGCAAAGCTTTGGTTTTACGGTAATCATATGTTTGGCTCAGCTTCCCGGCTACTTTAGTGCGGCATGGCTTATTGAGCGAATTGGTAGAAAGAAAGTTCTTATTGCTTACTTTGCAGGTACGGCATTTGCCGCATGGCTGTTTGGTCATGCGGGATCGGAAATGGCAGTATTAGCAACGGGTTGCTTGCTTTATTTCTTCGCTCTTGGTGCTTGGGGTTGCGTGTATTCTTACACACCTGAGGTATATCCGACCGATGTGCGTGGTTCGGGTACTGGCTGGGCGGCATGCTTTGGTCGTATCGGTGCTTTTGTTGCTCCGTTTATTGTGCCTTTAGTCTATGCTTCATTTGGTGAGGGCGTAGGCTTTACCGTAGTTTTCATAATGCTCGCTTCTGCGTTTGCGGTAGTAGCGGTAGTAATTGCGCTTTTCGGAATGGAAACGAAGGGGAAGCCCTTAAGCGATACAAGTGATGAAAAAGTAGGAACGAGAGCGATGGAGATGGATGAAGCAGCCATCTAAGAATTCAGCGAATCAAGTAGTGTAGTAGCTCTTAAGGTGCCGTTCCATTCTCGATGCAAAGCTATTTTCTTGAGAGTTGCGGCTTGAGCTTTAAAGTAATCTGTTTATTTGATTACGAGCCTTTCGTAAAATGGAGTAGTGCTTTTGTTTCAGAAAGACGAAAAGTAAAGTTTTTAGAGAGGCTTTCTCATGGTGGATTCTCCCCGTCGCAAAGAAATAATTAGGACTCTGCAGACCAGCAAAACTCCTTTATCGGGGACAGCCTTGGGAGAAAAGCTTGGAGTTAGCAGGCAGATTATTGTGCAGGATATCGCACTACTCCGTACTGCGGGATACGACATTATTTCAACCAATCGTGGTTACCTTTTGAATGATTCCAATACCCAGCCTTGCAAATTAGTAAAAGTACGCCATGGGTTTGATCAAATTGAAGAAGAGCTCAATCTTGTTGTTGATTTGGGCGGTTGCGTTGAAGATGTTTTGGTAAACCATAGAACGTATGCAAAGTTGGAAGCGCCTTTACATATCAAAAATCGCAGAGATGTTCAAAGGTTTGTGGCTGATCTCAAAAACGGCGTTTCGAGTCCTTTGTCGGCAATTACGAGTGGCTATCACTTTCACCATATAAGCGCAGAATCGCAAGAAGTGCTGGATGAAATTGTGGAAGCGCTTGATCAAAAGGGCTTCCTTGCCGAATTTACTCCTTATGAACGGGGAGAAGAGGGCGAAGAGTAGGGCGTAATTTCGTAATAGCGAGACTCTTTTTCCAAGAATTATGACTTAATTAGAGGGTACGGAGCGCATGGTTTAAATCGTTGACTTGAAAATGTTCCATGCGCTCTTGATTTCATGAAGTTGGTAAGTCTCTAGTGTTAGTTTCGGTGACGTAGACAAATACCTATTATCACTGCCGCACAGCCACCTATGATGAGTAGCGCAATCGGTATGAGTCCGTTAGAGTCGCTGGTTGTTGGAGTAGTCTGCTGAGACGAATTGTCGCATGATTCGAGTTTTGAGGATTCGTTCGGTCCAGAGGAATTAGGCTGGGAAGAATCTTCTCCTTCAATCCCTGCAGCTGAAACAATGCTATAGCTTACGTTTGTAGATATGTCAGCTGAAAAGACATAATTGCCTGCATCGGAGCCTGCGATTGTTGCCGATGCGGTATGGGTTCCAGCCGCTGTTGCATCTCCGCCACTCACTACGGCGTAAACATCATCGCCAGCTACGGTGTTTGTGAGTTCGGCAGTTACACTCAGGCCATCGCCAGAGGCGCGATTTTCGGTGTTGTTCCAGATAAGACCAACCTCGCGTGGTGCAATGGTTGCTGTTGCATCGGTTTGAGCCGTGCCAGAGAACGTGTAGTTGGAATTACTGAGTTTTGCCCCTTCGAGAGTCAGCTGTACAGGCTTATTCTCACCTGCGGTTGCATCGCTAAATTGTCCTACGGCGGTATCGTAAGTAAGTTTGACGGAGTCGTTGTCTTGCGGCAAAACGCCTGAAAGTGAGAGGTTGATGCCCGAGGTATCAACCTTGACATCTGTAGTGCCGTCGTAGGTTTTATTTGCGGCAGACAAGCCGCTGACAGAAACCTCTACTGGCTTGGGAGAGATTGTGATGTCATGGTTTGTGCTCTTGTGTATGTAGGCCGTGCCTCCTGAGATTGTTGTTGGAAGAGATGCCGTGACACGGTAGGTGCCTGCTTCGGAGGGCAATCCGTCCATCTTCTCATCGAATGAGCCGTCGGAGAGGATGGGGGTATACGAGAAAGCGATTTCGTTTGAGGCATCTGTTTCTCCGCGCTTCGCATTGAGTCCAAGATCGCTAGCGGTTATTTCTGCGCCATCATAGGTTAAGTCAACGTTACCGAATTCGATGTCCACGTTGCCAAGGACGAGATTATCGCCTTCGGTGCGGGTATCGCCGCATGCTGTGCACGTGTAGACTACCTGTCCCTTTTCAAATTCACCTTCATTCCAAATGTGTTGTTTTTCTACCGTAACGCTGTTTCCGTAGTTTCCGGCATCGGTGCAGGCAGTTTTGATGGTGCCGCCGCCTGAAAACCGTGCCCCGTTTGGAAAGGTTACGTTGTTGCTGACAACGAGCGTCGCGGTAGGATCCACGTACCAACGATCCAAGTCAATGCATGTAAGGTTTTCAAGAGTTAGATCTCCACTGATTAAGACATTGGAGTGACTAAAGAAAGCACGGATTGTGCCGTTTTGAATTCTTGAGGTGCCACAAGGGGTAACATACTGTTCGAATTCTACCGTTTCACCAGCGAGGTCAAGTGTGACCGATTCGAAAGGGTAGATCTTCAATGCTGGTAGGTCGTTTCCATCTTGAGGAACAATTTCAATCAAGTCTCCCGGATTTGTGTTAATTGGTATTGCGTACTCACCTGAATAGACAATATAACGTTGCTCACCGTTGGTACTCGTTACTTTGGCGATGATAGGAGCATATACTGGGCGCAAGACCACGCACCCTTCTGGCATCGCAAAGCTGGTATTAGAGCTCGTTGCATCTTCGAGTGTGACATTGCCGTGAACGACCTCCCATTCAACGAAAGCCATCCCGTCAGCTGGTTCGTCGGCAGAAACCTCAACACTTGCACCTTGATTATAGGTTCCGGAGCCTGAACCGCTGTTAACCTCTACGTAGTTCGTGCGAATCTTACCAGATCCAGTGACGTGGGCTTGATTGAGTCCTCCTTCGTCATAAATTACACCATCATTTGAGATTGACCCGTCTACGGATCCAGTTGCATATATGGTCCCGTTATTGATAAGGGACCCGTTTTCTCCTATGGTTAGCGAAGAGCTTTCAGGAATGTCGAGTGATGAGTCTTTGGGAACTTCGAAAGGGAATTCGAGGGTTGAGTTTCCATACACTGTATACGTGGCACCGTCGTCTTCGCTTACGATTCCCGCTTGGATTGTGCCTTCAAAATTACAGTCTTGACTCATCTGAAGAATTCCGCCCGTCATGGTGCAATTTGACGAGTAAGAATGCCCGAAAATTGATCGCATACTATCTACTATTAGATGACCGCCAGAAATGGTAGAGTTGCTGCTGCTTCCCAAATCCGCGCCGCCGATAGGAACCGAAAAGAGATGAACGCTGGAGTCGCGAGGAAGGCTCAGTTAGTAGGTTCCGCCAGCTATCTCCAAGTTGGACATAGAAGCCTTAGTACCAGCCGCTCCGATACATGCTGCATGACCACCACACGTGATAGTGATTTCACCATCGTCTGATCCGTCGCCAGCAGCACTCGTAATCTTGAGTGTGCCTTCTCCGCCTCCTTTATAGATACCGCTAGTCTCCCAGCCCGAAGCTGCTATGGTATTTGGGTTCGCTAGTCGAATGGTTACCTGTGTGCCTGCAGCATCATCAACTTGGACGGGGTGTCGTCTGCTATCTCTATCTATCAGGTTCAGCCCTGCGAAAGTGACATCTGAAGATCCCGTGATGTGAATTCGATTTGTTGTTGGCGTGGATGGGTCAGTATTGACCACCGTTAGGGTTCCGCTTGTGATTGAGAGTGTGCCCGTGGCATCGTCAAAAGAGTAATCGGCGCTGGCTTCGTCAGCTACCGTTACCGTGAAATCACCCACCTGCTCCACCGTATCGGCATGAGCGATGCTAGGCATGGAGCAGAGGAGACCTGTCAGCATTAAAACGGCAGCAGTGACCACAAAGAGAAATGATTTCTTTCGAACTTCACTGCGATTTGACATATAGTAACCTTTCGTGCAAAGCGTGCGGTAAGTAAATCTGTTTATTTTGTACCCACCCTCATTTTATAAATACTGCGCATGCTCCATCAATATGTTTAGTAAGAAACATAATTCTCGTAAGTGATGCCTTGCGTGCAGTTTGGCTTTCTGCCGTTAACAATCTTTTATTTACCTTGGCTTTTCGTTCTCGTTTAATAAAACGCGTGTGGAGATACCATAAGAAACCATGCAAAGTATGCAGCCAAGCAGCAGAAGAAATGCTTGAGAACACAGTGTTAGGGCAAAGAGTGCTAAGGCTTCACCTTCAGCAAGAGGGATGATTTTGTTGCGGTTAGTGTTCATAGTGTTCTTTTCTGCGGGATGCATGGGGTAATGGGGTAGGTCTTTCGTTGCAAGGTGTAATTGTAGCAAGCGGATAATGTTTCAAATGGATAGTAGTGAAAAGTGGGCAGGGAATCTATCACGGGCGCTATTCGCCATGGTGTTGACAGTCTTGCTGTTGGTTTAACGTGTGTATTCTGTTTATTCTTGCGAGGAGATTGTTGTAGAGGATGCCGTTGTATCTTTTGATAATTGGGCTAATTGAGATTTCCCCGCTTCAATAATTGAATTAGCTAATTCTGCTGGCGCTGCAAAGGCGAAACCGATATTGTCGCGGAGGTAGGCATTATTGCCTGCCATATGGTAAAGAACTGATTGTTCTTTATCGTTTCCTACGAGCACAAATGTTTCTCCATCTATGACGGCGGTGTCATAGCAGGCGGCATAAGGAATATGCAATGTTCCTGTTTCTGAGGACAGAGTGATGCCTGATGCGGTGGCTTGTGCGGATAGTGTTCCTTTTCCGTTAGGGACGAGTTCTTTGGCTAGCTGATGTGCTGCACGTTTAAGTCCAAAGAAACCGCCTTTGTCGGGCCCAAAGGCAAGCACGCCAAAAAAGATTGTTAATCCCGGAAATACAATGTAGGCGCCGATCATTCCAGCGAAACCATTGAATTCATCAAAGAGGTTAAGTCCTTCCATTAGGCACTTTACTGTTCCTACTACTACGAGTACGTCAAATAGAAGGCAGAAAACAAAGTAGCCTTTGCCAGTTTTTCGACGATATGCCTTATTGTGGGCTCGAATCATGCGCTCTGCATACGATTCGTCTATTTGGATACTCCACGATGCATTGGGAGGGGTGTGTGGTGTTGGAGCCTTTGAATCACTTGTGTTCATAGGGATTCCTTGTTGGTTGGTGATGTCAGCAGAATGTAATTATCTCTATCTGTTCAGTTTAAGATTCTGGGCGGGTGTTGCGATTTTCCGAAAGTCAATTTTTTGTAAATTTGCAAGTTGCGTAAGTTTGCTGATGCTCGTATGGAGCTCTATGTTGGCACATGCAATCCTGCTGCCCTGTATATGCTTTTCATTAGATTGAGCAACTAACTGTTGCTTGTGTAATGCCATGGGTCTTGGATAATTGATGCAAAAGCAGATTATTCGAGGTGATTGCAATGGCACTAAAAGACATTCTTCCTGAACTTCGTCGAGAACGGGGTCTTACGCAAGAAGACCTTGCAAAACGACTTTACATTACGCGCCAGGCAGTAAGTAGGTGGGAAACAGGCGAAACCACACCTGGCATTGATATGACTAAACTTATTGCGCGTGAGCTTGATGTTCCTATTACTCAGCTTCTGGAAATGCCTGAGCATTATTGTCAAAGCTGCGGCATGATGTTTACCGCTTCTGATCAATATGGGCATGAAGTCGATGGCTCTGAAACAAAAGATTACTGTCGCTGGTGCTACGAAGGCGGCAAGTATACCTATGAAACGACCATGGACGATATGATTGAAGAATGTGCCCCTCGTATGGCTGAAGCTATGGGATGGACTGTTGACGAGAGCGCATCATTGCTCGGGGCAGTGTTGCCGACGCTTGAGCGCTGGAAGTGATTCGAATACTTTGGGCGCTTCTACCAATTATTCCGACGAATAGGAAAAACACCAAATAAAGCAAGCAATATTTATCAGCAGTCCCATTATATGGACATACAAGTATCTTGTGTGATTTATTATTGGTTTAGAACGAAGCTGAAGTATTAGTGCAGTTCAGGATTGTGTTTGTATGGCAGATGCAAAAACGCAAAGCGTACTTGTATAGCTGACAAATATTGAAACTTTTCCTTCGAAGACTTGATTGGGATAACAGTAAGATCATGAAGTCGTACAGTCAAAACATCGTTATTGATCTTGAGTTTACTCAAGTTGATCAAAAGTATAAACGCCGCACTTTTCGGCAAGAAATTATTCAGATAGGTTCTGTTCGGGTGAGCCCGTCTGGGGAAATTTTGGATTCGTTTTCTTCCTATGTGCGACCAGAATATACAAGTAGCGTGTCCGTTAAGGTTCGCGATTTAACGGGTATTCGATTTCGTGATGTGTACGACGAGAATCCACTGTCGGTTGTATTGGGGCTGTTTCGCGAATGGGTTGGCGAAGAGGGGCGCACCCGTTTTGTTACGTGGAGTGAAAATGATCTGAAACAGCTCAGACAAGAAACTACATTTAAAGGGATTGAATTTCCGGAAGCTCATGAACGATGGTTGGATCTCCAGAAGATATACCCGCGTATTATGGCAGTGGGCAATGGGAAAAGGATGTCGCTTCATTCGGCAGCAGATTGGTATGGCATAAAGCTGTCGGAAGAAAACCTTCATGGGGCGCTTTACGATGCGCGTGTTACCGCAGAGCTTTTGCGGAATCTTTTGACTAAAGATTATCTAATTCAAAAGAATATGCTTACCGAAGTAATGCCGGGTCAGGGGAATTCCAAGTCAGCTTCATATTCAATCGGAGATAAGTTTTCTTCTTTGGTGGCGCTAAAGGAGCGTTTAGAAAATGAGGGCTAGCATTTAGTCTGGGGTATTCAACTCAGTTGAGAGTGTGAGAACATCCGATACAAAAATTTGCCCGCTATGTGGGTGGTGTTGATTAACTAAATTGAGCGTGTTCTGGTCTTTATTGGCGTCACCGCCACCAAGTACGGCAAGGGCAGCTTCGAGCGTAGTAAGGTTTCCTCCGGTGACTTTGGGATTGTCACGGCAACCTTGCTGGTAAACGATTCACTCGCTGGCGATGAGCGGGCTTGTTTAGGCATGTCGACATACCGTTGATAGTAAAAAGATGACCTCATATAGTACAAAGAAGCCATCTAGGGTGAGCGATGGAGGGTTGATGTCTACTAATCCACGAGGAGGAAAGGGGTCATTTCCGTGCGAGTCGCGCGTCCTAATCCTTCCATCAGGTCTGTGAATGAAGAGTTCGCTATTCTGGTTGGGGCTGATGCTTTGTCCGATGTTAATTGCTTCAGTTTGGGTGTTGGCTACACGGTATGCCCTTGACGCTCCCTCGGTCTTAAATTGCCAGGTTCCGTCGAGACGCCGTGTTGCCTTTTCGCATGAATTGGCAAAATAAGGACGTAATATAGCAATATTTGGAGAAAATCAGGCGGAACTTTATTCCCGCTCAATCGTGCTGCCTGTGCATGTCGTGGTATCTCGTTCTATCTCGTCTATGTCGTGTTACCTGGCGTTAAATCGTCCGAATTAAATCCGAATCACGCTTTGATTTAAGCTTCCTGGAATGGTTGCAAAATATCCTTTTTCCGGGCGTTTTTCATGTAACCATTCCCGTTTTCGTACTTGGGAATCGTGGCGGGGGGGTTGGGAA
>FR896043.1:40476-66541 GCA_000435475.1 Cryptobacterium sp. CAG:338
TGGCGGGTGGCTTGGAAAGGAGCTGATTCGAGCGAATCAAGCGCTCGAATCAGCTTCCATCTATTACCCAGGAGGCAGTTATCGGTCGGACGCCTACAGGGAAAGCCTTTTCGTGTGGGCGGGTTTCAAATAGTTCTTTTTCAGGTCTCTCAGACTCATGAAGAACTCCTTCTCCGAATTGCTAAGCCCATCGCTCTCGAGCTTCCCCTCGAGAATCGCAAGGGTGCAGAACATGTCTGCCGCCTGGAATAGGCTGTAGTCGGAGGGAGACACCTTCCTGACCTCCGTTTCCAGGAAGGTGTTGAAGAGCGTGTTCACGAGGTTGGTTATCTCCTTTTGGCCGTTGTCGTAATAGATGATTATGCGGGCGAAGGACTGCAGGAAACCGAGGTGGTCCCTCAAGAACGTGTTCACCTCGCGGGATATCCTAGACACCATCGTCAATCGAAGTGGTGATTACATTGATGTCACGTTTGCAAATGACGACAAGAAGAAACCTTAAGAAAATTTATGTTCTCGCGCCCTTTCTTCCAGGGACTTTTGCGGATTGAATAAGTAATTACAGTAAGTAAAGGTGAATTTGGGCTAAACGCATCATAATCTAAGCTCTTAAAGAGCTAATAAGCTTCGGGCGATTTTGAAATTGAGTTATGGGTACAACTTGATACTTTTGCCCATAACTCAGATGTGCCGATTGAAATTATATTGCCAGGTGGATTTATGCTGGCTTTTTACGAAAACTCAATTCATGATGTATTTTGCTTTATTGCGTCTCCTTGGTATTGTTCCGTCTGGCGGCTAATTCGCTATTTAAAGCATTTGGATGTCGCCAGTTTGAATCGGGGTAATATTTACTTCTAAATCATTTTCCTTAAATATCTTAGTAAGGGTTTCAGCAAGATTAGATGCGCACCCGAGTTTGCATATATGGGCGAGCTCCAGCCCAACAGGGCGAAAGACGGCTCCACTAAAATGAATCTTTTTGTCTGATCCGGTGTTTGTTGCGATAACTAGAGCATCGTTTGCGAGAAACGGTGAGGATGTTCCGCTTGGAAAAGAGTTAACGTTTTGTAGCATTTGATCAATTAGTCCAAGGGAATCGAGGGTACTCAATTCATCTAAACGTATTTTCCCATCATTAAATGATGAGCCATTCTCATCTTTTACTAAAACCGGAATTATCCTGCCTGCAATTACATATTTTCCGTTTAGATTCGCAACCAGTCCGGTTGAATACGAGCATAGCTTCACAAATGACTCTGCCTCTTTTTTCCCCATGTCAGACAGAATTGACATTGCGCGTTTTGAGAAAGAACCTGGTTTGTTAATTTCCCCTGCTAGAATTGCAGCCCATGTTCTGCGAATGTCGTCGTCGCACGCTTTTTCAGCATGATCGCGGAAGTGTTCTGACCAGTCTCGATCGATTGCTGATGGATTGGAATCGACATTAATTCTCGGTGCTGCAAATTTGAGAACTGCGTCGAAATTAACGTTTCTGCTGTGGCGTTGTATTGCATTACCCATAAGCTCTGATAGGCTTTCGTCGCTGAGTCCTAAGGAATCTTGGGAATTTTTAATCTTTTTCAAATCTTCTAGCATTCTGTCGGTCGCTTTGCTTTCTGCCTTAGAAATGCTACGCATGGCGAATCCTGGAAACAGATTTCCAAGTGACTGAGTCAGTTCGGATCCGGCTTCAGTCATCTTGGCGACATCATTGAAATCAGGTGTTCCATCTATCATCATTGAAATCTCCAATCAAGCATTAATGCACAACATATTATGCCTCATGGACATATGTTCGAATTAATCCGCAATAATTAATTTGACACGGATCGATTGAAAGCACGTTTTTGAGATAATAGATTCAGTGGGAAATAGGTTTAGTGAAAATCAGTTGATAAGATACTATTATCATGCATGTTGCATGCTTGTTGTTTTGTGTAATCAGCATGATTTCTCTAGATATTTGCTCTACAAATTAATCGTTGTATTCTTGTTATTCCTTCAATCATTACTGCTTCCGCGCCAAGCGTGGATTCAGGCATTTGCTTGCTGAGATCATAGAAGATGTCCGCCAGGAGTTTGACGTGCCGCATGAATGATTCATCCCATATCTCCAGAATATCTGATGTGCGGGAGTTTTGCATTGAATTTTGAAATCGTATTTTTAGCGCCTTGCATGTACGGCGGCTGTGGTGTATGGCGATTGTGGCGTTGGTGAGCTTGAGTATGATGTAGTCTTGTATAGTCATGTTCACTGCGAACAGGTTCGTCAGCTCGTTTTCCTCAAGGAGACTCTGAAGGTGATTGTCGCGCCCATCTTCTGTCTTTCGTTTGGGCAGGGTATTATTATAGATAGTAAAGTGCGCTTCCTTTATGCGCGTAGATGAGTTTGAAATACTAGTGCCGCTTATAGGAGAGAAGGGATTATTGAGATCGCGCACGAAGGTGATGGCAGGAAGAAGCCTTTGAGAAAGTTTATGTTTACTGGCGCTCTTTTCTAGGGACTTTTGCGGATTGGGTGGGTGTATATGAGAATTGCTCGGGTCCAGGTGAATAACTATCGAAACCTAAAGTCTGTTGACATTAAGCTCGGCGCTCTCGTCACCCTTGTCGGAGAGAACAACAGCGGGAAGTCAAACTTCCTTCGCGCCATGACTCTACCGTTCATGGCCGACGAGGGGTCTGTCGGTAAGAGGCTTTCTTGGTTCGACATCAACAGCGATGTTAAAGACCACTACTATTCCTTCATTCAGGAGCATTCCAACGAGATTGCTGATGGCAGCATGGGCCTCGAGTCCTTTCGTGCAGTCATTCCATCTGTTACCGTAACCGTCGACCTCCAGTATGACCCGATTGATGCCTACGACGCCAAAGACCTACTGGTTGCCGACGGCGACGACCTTATTCCTCGCATTCGATATAGATGGTTCGTGGCGAACCCCCAGTCGCTGCTCGAACTTGTGAAGTCCCTTGTTATGGATGTAACGGATATCCAGAGCATTAAGATGAGCCTCTTGCCAATGAGCGAGTATAAGTATGAGATAGTCTCGCCCGATGCAAGCGGTGACCGCCATTTGCCCTATGACGTCTTAGCACGATTCAGGTACTTTTCCCTGCCTGCCGAGCGCGACAACTTTGCCGCATCTGCTGGCAGGCTTGGGTCTAAGCCTCTCGTTCATCTCCTGCAGGAGAATGTGAATCCAGCTGGACAGAAGCGCATAGAGCAGGGCTACGGGGAATTTCTTGAGACAATACGCGACGCTGCGAAACTGGACGAAGTTATCAACTGGCAGGACTACTCAGACGATCCAAGAGCAAAAGACTTCTTTGACTCCGTAAGCGTCCTGCCAAATATGCCGCTTATGAGCAGCATCTTCTCCAGTATCCGTCTCGGGTACAACGACGAGAGCCTTTCGCTCCAGGGGCTTGGCTACCGCAACCTTATCCTTATGGCGGTAATGCTGAATGCCTATCTCGAAACTTCGGACGGCATATCTCTTCGCATTGTAGCTGTCGAGGAGCCCGAGGCGCATCTCTGTGTGAACAACACCCTCCTGATGGCGAGCTTTTTCAAGGTGTTCGGCGAGAAGAATAGCAGAACCCAGCTGATTTATACGACGCACGACGCCGAATTCGTGAACAAGGTCGGCTTGGATAAGGTAGTCATTCTCCACAACGGTGCAGCAGTCAGCCTTGTCGAGGCGCTTCAGCCCGAGGACATGGACTATCTCGCCAACAATCCGAACACCGACATTTTCAAGCTCCTTTTTTCGCACAGGCTTATCCTTGTAGAGGGGATCACCGAGGAGCTGCTTATCAAATCCTACCTTCAGTCAAAGCACGAGCTGAACGATATCAAGGTGCTCTCTTTCCATAAGGGTTACCGAGATATAATTCGTATCTGGAAAGACATTAACTACGGAAATGGAAACAAACTTGCAGTCATTCGTGACTACGACAATCAGGATAACGCCAAGCGAGAGCATGAGAAGTTGAGAGACAGGCAAGTATGCGTAACCACAACGGATGGCTACACTCTCGAGACTGACTTCGTTGCCGAAGAGTCGAATTACCGGCTTCTCGTAGAGCGCTACGGTACCGAATATGGCTGGATGAACATGAGCGAAGACGAGCTTCAGGAGGACTGGCGGAACAAGAAGACCGACGTCATGCTAAGGATCTGCCACGATTTGGTGAACGGTGAGCTCTCTGGCCTCACGATGCCTGCGCATATTAAAGAGGCATTGGATTTTCTCAATTCACCAATTGTGGAAGACGTGGCGGAGTAGAAGGTTGCTTTATGAGGATAGAGGTTGCCGGAGCGGGTTCTGGTAAGACTTCGAGCATGGCGTCTCGCGTACTTTCCGAGGAGATTCCTGACGGTAGGGTGCTCTTTTGTGTTGCGTTCACCAATGCTGCGGTGCTTCATATCGAATCTAAGCTCGTTCAAATGAACGGATCCGTGCCTTCCGGAGTAAGAGTCAGTACGATTCACTCCTTCCTCAACACCGAGATTGTTCAGTCCTACTATCATCTTTTGTTCGGAAAGCGCTACGACAGCATCTCCACCATCAAGCTTTCCGGAGACTACAAGGCACAGAATGCGAGAATCGGTGAGCTTGAACGCTGCGGATTGCTTCACCAGGCAAAGATTCCCGAGAGAGCCAAGTGGGTGGTCGATAAAAAATCTAATGAAAATGCCCGAGTAAAGGCTATGCGTGGGAAGATTCTTGCTGTGTTTCAATCCTACTGCCATATGATTGTGGTCGATGAGGCCCAAGACATAGACAAGGAGATGACGAGCGTCCTATGCGCTCTCGATCGCTTGGGCGTGCCGATTGAGCTCTATGGCGATCCAAAACAGGACGTGCGGGGTCGAAAATGTTTTCGTCAGCTCATCGCTGCATTTCCCGATTGTGTCACGTACAGAAGTGATTGTCATAGGTGCCCAGAGCGTCACCTCCGACTATCGAATCGCCTTGCCCCCGTTGACGAGCGTCAAGTGGCTGACGAGAAAAACTCCGTGGGAAGTGTCAGGTTATTCTTTGAGTCGGATATCGCTGCGAACACGGAAAAGTTCATCAGAGACGAGGACTTTGGGCTTGTCTATATCAGCAAGAAAAACGATCGTTTCGATACTCACGGCGATGTAGCGGGGGATAAATGGTTTGAGTCTCTTCGCTATGAACTCGAAACCGGAATCCGCGAGAAGTGCGGTGATGAAGCTACTGATCTCGAAATCAAACGTGCTGCATACTACATTGCCACAAAAGTTGTCTCACTATTGAATAGCGGGCGCAGCGTAAAGGAACTGACTAACATTTGCGTGGAATCAGGAACTATAGACTACGAAAAGCGACGGTATATTCGGATTGCTACTGCGTTGACATACATGGCCTCCTCTCGCTCCAAAGGGGTTAGCGTTAAGTCGATTGAAGCTGTCAAGGGGCTTGAAGATGGTAGGTGTCTATTGATTCTCACCACGGATCTTGCCCCTTATCTGACGGGAGATAAGGTGGATGACAATAGAACCAAGCACTTGCTATATGTTGCCCTCACTCGCTCTCGCGACGATCTTTCGATTTTAGTGACAAGGGAAGTTGAGGAACGATACTCAAGGGATCAATTGAGACGTGCTGTTGGTATTTCCTCCGATAACTAGATCGTCTCACACTTCCTTGTGACAGCCCAATAGCTTGTATCTATCTGATGGGTGCAGGAGCTCGGCATGGTCAACTCTTGGCTCAGTCTATCGGATGACGTGGTAGCCTTCGCCGTGGAGGTCGCGTGCGTGGTGTCAGTGGAGGAGGCTCCGAACGACAACGGGTGCGCATTGTTCTTGGGTACGTTAGTAAGTTCGAAAGTGTCGAGGGATTATTGCGGGTACGACCTATGCGAGGATCGACGGCGGTACGGCGTTGTCGGGGTATCTGACGGCGAAGGAGTAAGGAGACGCGTGGAGCAAGCGCCTCCTATGGCATTTATCGCCTTTGCTATCCTTGGCCATTCTTCTTCATGAGCTCAAGTCCTCCAGCTTTCTCGAAGCCTGCAACCGTCCCCCACCTTAGCAACTCTGCCCACGATTTTAATTCTGCGTTCTTTATGGTATTCGCATGAGGGGATTCTGCCGTCTTCGGCGATGTCTTCTTTGTTGCAGCCCGGATAGATACAGTATTTCCCCATGACTACTCAGTCTCCTGTGTCGAAGGAAGAGGCTCTGACCGCCTGTTCTGTCCGCTGGATATTTGTCTCGTAACGTTATCGGCTATTTTGTAAAAGTCAGCTGTTGTGTCCTGTAAGTTTTTATTCGAGACACTGTTAAGGTGATTAAGAGTGCACTCCTCATTGAGATGATTATCGGCAATGAAGTTTCGAATTGCTTCAGAGCTGTCATTGCAGTTTGTTGCTCATCAATGAGGCAGGAAGAAGCGTATTCTACTCGTGCCATGAGGGAGATTACGGAGAGATCCGTAAGGGCTTCACGCGCCGCCTCACCCCTTGCTTTCGCTTTGCCCTTTCCTGCTGCCAATGAAAGCTGGACGGAAAAGTTTTCCTGCAGCATATAGCGTTGCTCAGTTGCAGACCCAGCAATTATTACTTAATCGCTTGACCGGCTAACTGCCCTTTTTGGTGGCTCATTTTGAGCTCGTGGGATCTTTCATCGAGCTTGCCGGACACGTAGGGACCTTCGTAAAATTGGATTCAATCACTTTAGTAAGCTACCTATCACGCATTACAGTTACGAATAGCACTTGCCAGAAGATGAATCCAGCAAGTAGCATGGCTGTCGGACACGGTCCTCGAGCCGTGCTACTTGCTATGCCGTTAGGCGACTACAGTGTCGTTGCGGGTGTATTCCACATGCGTGCGAAAGGCGCCTTACAGCAAGTAACTTATTGGGTATTACGAGCTGCCGTGTCCTTCGGGTCAGCAGACCTTTGTCGACGCGCAATGGCCTATCTGCTGTTCGCACGCATGTGGCAATGCGGGGGATTCCTCGCGTCCCTCTATGAAAAATGCAAGACGATTGCGGAAGATCGCTCTTCTTTCTTGTCGGTGATAAAATTATTAAAAAGAGAGGAGTGCGACATGGGCGCGGTAAATTATCACCTAATTAATTCAAAAATGCTGGATAGGCGGAAAGCCGGCGCATCGCCTTCAGAGATTTTTTATGAGATCACGACTCTTTATCCTGCACATGATTTGCCCGTCAATGAAAAGGTTGAACTTTCTGGGACCTTGCT
Organism: Cryptobacterium sp. CAG:338; assembly: GCA_000435475.1. GTDB lineage: Bacteria > Actinomycetota > Coriobacteriia > Coriobacteriales > Eggerthellaceae > Anaerotardibacter. The sequence continues at coordinate 47,724 of FR896043.1, forward strand.
CAAATGTTTGACAAGGGAAGAGAGAATGGATTTGTGCCGTCTTTTTATTCAAGAGCAAGTTCTTGACCAACGTAATAGACTGAATCGTTGGGGAACGGTTACGGCGCAGTCGTCACAAATTGATACTGGATATATCGCGCAGCATTTGGTATCACTCCAGACGCAAATTCCAGGTCAAGGCATGCGAGGAAAGGGGGATGACCTAAGTGACGGCTCAGAAGTGAAGAGTGCAAATTTCCTAGATTCTCTTGACAAGAAGGGTGCAACTGCTCCCAGGTGGAATTTCACTGCCGTAACGCAAGAGATAATGGAAAAGTTTCTTACGTACGATTCGCTTTTTCTTCTGTCAATGGATTTGAATACGCTGAATAAATTTCGTGTAAGAATTTGGAAGATCGACATTTCAAAACATGATGTTCTGAGAAATCGATACATCGAATGGATGAACAAACTTGGGTACCCAAAGTTTCGTGACGCAGATAGGCCTTCAGTAAATTTCCAACTTTTTCCGCCCCACAGTGGAACCGAGGAAACTCATGCTCGTCATGGCAATGGAAGGGCAAACGGTTTTTCTTCAATTCAGATTCCGCTAGAAAATCACGCCGGCGCAGAGTTGATCTTCCGCGCCGACGATACGGCTAATGGTGTCGAGATTAGTGTTTTCTAGCGAATTGACTCAAGAACAGAGAGGTTTTCTCGCAAAGCTTGATCGCTGGAGTACTTCTGCCTGAACACGGCTGCTGACTTGATTTCCAGTGAAGCGAACTTGCGCTTTGCAGCTTCGGAAACCGGACATGGGACAAGAATTTGTTCAAGCTGCTCCGTCTTGATTCTGTTGTGCGAAGAAGACGTGCCCGAAGTGAGGTTCCTAATTTGCGCCTGAACAATGGAGCTCTTAAGCATGAGACAAAGGGTGTTGGGTCCTATGTGCTCATCGCTTGATCGAAGGATTTCGAATTCCATAGAGCATACGGTTTTGTAGGGCCTTTTAGGCACAACGCACATGCGCGGAATGGACGGATTGATCTTCGAGAACAAAACGTCATCCTCATAGCATTCTCTGCCGTCGGAAATAGGATGGAACGCTTCGGTCTCTTCGAAATCAATAGTAGAGTCGCCTCGCACATGCAAGACGCTGATATGTTTAACGTTGTCGGATACCGGCATTTTTACACGCTTTTTCGTTTCGATTAGAGCAACGGTACTCAGTGGGCGATATTCAAAATCACCGTTTGAGCACTCTGAAAGCGCCTTGTACGTCATCAGTCGTTCAGCAGAATAAAACGAGGGTGTTAACTGCCCGTTAATTAGCTGGTGAGGAGTCACAGCGGTGATTGACGGATTGTCAAAGATGATTTCTTCAAGCGCGCCTTCTCTGGTCTCAGGATAATGCTGAGCGAATACTGCTACGTCGTTTTGGTTGATTTTTGTTTTGACGGGTACTCCAGAGCGCTCTTTAACAAGAAATCCCACTTCCCGACACGTGCACATGACAATTGAATTGCCTGAAGGTCGCGCCTTTCGGACCAGAAGAATCACGGTCTTCGTCCTTGTGCCCGCTTGAGCGAAAGCAACGGCAGGCAATTCAACTACAGATTGGACATCAGCATGCGCAAGCAACGAATTTCTAATCCTTGCATTATTTCCTTTTGATGAGACGACGCTATCCGGTAATACTATCGCGAGATAACCACCTGGTTTAAGTAGATTCATTGAACGATAGAGCATCAATGTCTCGGAGGAAAAGCGTTTACCGGTTAAGCAATCGTTGGTTATGGATTTCTGGAGAGATAAGGGGAGGACTTCGATGTTAAACTCAGCACCAAAGGGCGGGTTTGTAAATATCAGGTCAATCTTACCTTCGTAATCGTCAATACTGCTGGTTCCAATAATGCTGTTCCCGCAAGAAATATTTTCAGCAGAAGCTCCATAAAGAATGGAGTTGATTTTGGAAAGGCGAACCATTCGATCGACCTTGTCTTGTCCGATGATTCCATTACGTAGAAAATCGGTGATAAGGGCTTCTTTCTCTGTAAAAGAGGATGCTTGAACGATTTCCACGTATTTTCGTGCCGCTTCAAGAAGCAACGTACCAACACCGCAGGTTGGATCCATTACATGAAAATCCAAATTAGCAAATGAGTCGAAATACCCATCTCGGGACATTTCTTTGAATACAGTGTCAATGTAGGGATGCGCAATTTCAAGAGGCGTCATATACTGCGCGTCTTCTTTATTGTTGCGAAAGTTCTCTCGAACAAAGTGCCCGAAACATTCGTTAATCACATCAAAACTTTCGATACCTTCGCTTTTCATAAGAGATTTAAAATCGATTTTCGATAGCTCAAAAACGACTTCTTCCGCAAATGCGTTTTCGGAGTCTTGAATGCATAACGAAGGGTTTGAGCCAAAGATGCTAGTTCCATCCGCATTGATGAAAGGCCCATATTTTGCAACATCGTCAAACATTTCTCTGAGCGCAGAGGCCGTGCGGCTTGAATCAGAGAAGCGTTCACTTGCAAGCGCTTTAAGATCGAGGACGGTAAAGCTCTGGTCTTGGATAGCTCGGGTATAAGCTACGCACAACAGCTTTACAATTTCATCGAGCTTAGCATTCGAGTCGTCAAAACGGCCAGAAGAATGAAACGCTTCGCGAAGGTTTAGAAGCACATTGTAAAATTGTTTGTAATCGAGCCCCTGATTCATTAAGTCTCCTAAGATACGTATCTTTATATCTGATACGTATCTTAAATCAACTGTGATGATCTCGTAGTCTGAATTCGTAGAAGAGACGAATTTTGTGGGTATGTTTTGAGTGCGAGACGTGATGCAGCGGTTGTTTAAAACACGTTAGTGAGTATCACTATGACGGACAGCAGCGAAACTGCAGATTATTGGCATAGGAACCGTGTATCTGTGAGTACGCTGGCGTTCTATGCTTGTTCCGAAGTGCTTATTTATACAGGTAAACCATATGAATATGACCCTCTGAATTGATTCCGGAGGGTCATTAGTTTTTGCGATATCGAGTGGCTACCAGGTGATTTCAGCACATAATAAACAACTAGAGCACTGGCAAAATCACTCTAGATAAATCTCACGATAATGTGCGGATGTTATTCCCACTCAATCGTAGCGGGGGGCTTTGACGTAATGTCGTAGCATACGCGATTCGCGCCGGGAACTTCAGCCACAATGCGGCTCGAAATTTTCGCCAGTACATCGTAAGGCAACTTCGCCCAGTCAGCCGTCATTGCGTCACTCGATTCAACCGCACGCAAAATAATCGGACGCTGATAGGTACGCTCGTCACCCATAACACCAACGCTCTTAATGTCAGGCAACACCGCAAAATACTGCCAGCACGCATGCTCGGAATTGCGATCGCCCGTCTCTTCATACAGACGCTGATTGTAGGCATCCAACTCTTCGCGCACGATAGCGTCGGCATTCTTCAAAATTTCCAGCTTCTCAGGCGAAACCGCACCAATAATGCGAATTGCCAAACCAGGGCCTGGGAAAGGCTGACGATGCACAATGTGATCAGGTAATCCCAGCGCCGTACCTAGTGCGCGAACCTCATCCTTAAAGAAGTGATCGAGCGGCTCGATCAAATCAAAATGAACTCCCTCAGGGAAGGGGATCAGATTGTGATGGCTCTTAATGGTGGAAGCTTTACCGCCCGTCTTACGTGCGCCGCTCTCAATAATGTCAGGATAAATGGTGCCCTGAGCCAAGAACTTCACGCCGTCCAAATCCTGCGCAACTCTGAAGAACTCCTCCCAGAACTGCGTGCCAATAATCTTGCGTTTCTGCTCAGGATCAGTCACACCATCCAGCAACTTCGCATAGCGCTCTTCAGCATGAACATGAATGAAATCCACGTCGAACTGTTTGGTGAATACTTCCTCAACCTCTTCAGGCTCGTTCTTGCGAAGCAGGCCATGATTTACGAACACACAAACCAGCTGTTTGCCAATGGCTTTCGAGCACAACGCTGCAACAACGGACGAATCAACGCCACCAGAAAGACCTAGGATCACGCGGTCGCTTCCAACCTGTTCGCGAATAGCCGCAATGGAATCCTCGATGATGGTATCCATGGTCCAATCGGCACTTAGGCCACAAATATCAAACAGGAAGTTCGAAAGCATCTGATTGCCATATTCAGAATGCTTAACTTCGGGATGAAACTGGGTGGCGTACAGCTTACGCTCAGCGCACTCCATCGAAGCCACGGGACACACATCGGTCTTTGAAGTAACCACAAAGCCCTCAGGCACTTCGCTTACCGCATCGCGATGGCTCATCCATACGGTTTGCTCAGCAGGGGTGTCTCCCAGAAGAGCAGAAGCGGGCACGCCATCAGTCCCGTCGCAGCGCGTCAGTGGGGCAGGGCCGTATTCACCCTTTTCGGTGTGGCCAACGCTGCCACCCAAGGTGGTAGCCATGATCTGCTGACCGTAGCAGAATCCCAGTACAGGAATGCCTAGTTCAAACACGCCAGGATCTACCGAAGGAGCATCTTCGGCATACACACTTGCAGGGCCGCCACTCAAAATCAAAGCAGCAGGCTTTTTCGCAGCGATTTCCTCGGCGGGAGTGTCGCAGGGAACAATTTCGGAATATACCTTCAAATCACGTACGCGACGTGCAATAAGTTGTCCGTATTGGGCACCGAAATCTAGAACGAGAACAGTTTCAGTGGTATTGGGAGCTGTTTTGGCTGTGGAATTAGTCACCGATACTCCTTGGTTTGATGTTGATAGTTTTTAAACAAATTTCCGCAAAATGATACGGTATTTGTCTCGCATAAAGCTTACAGGGCTATCTTACACGAATCTAGCAAAATGGGGTTACGGATATCATATAAGGATAGATGCAATCACGCAGGGAAAATGGGCATCACACACGGATATCGGATGTTATTTAAGAAAAGTAGTTGTTTGTGAGCTGACTAAAAAAGTGTTTGTGGGTTTGCGCAAAAAAAGTGCTCATGTATTTGTACAAGAAAGTACCCATGGATTTGCGCAAAAAAGTGCTCGGGGGTTTATACAAAAAAGTGCTTGTGTGTTGGTGAAAAGATTTGTAGGAAGATGGTTGCTTGATTTCAGATATATAGTGCCTGATTAGATGCTCAATAGCTACAAAATCGCGCCGATGATAGATAAAAACTGTTGTTTTGATACGAAAACAACGTTATTTATACCAAAAGACTCCTTGTTATACCAGGTCAAGGGTAGTATAGAGGTGCTCTAATACTTCCCATTTGCCTTTACCGCTTTTGCGGAAAGGCTAAAGCATGAATAAATATATTGTTCGAAATCCTCAAGTAGGATCTCTTATTTCTTCTCATGTAAAGAAAAAAGATTTAATAGAAAGAAAACGACTGTTATTAAATCTTATGGCGACGCGCGATGCCGTACGTGTGGTATGCGCTCCGGCTCTTTTTGGAAAAACCATTCTTGCTCTTCAGTATGCAAAGATCATATTTGCTGATCAAGGTGTTGTGTGGGTAAAGGCGGATGATCTGTGTTTCCTTCGAGATCTTGATGCCCGATGCGTTATGGATTCGTTTAGGCCTGTTTTAGAGAAGGGTCCTACGTGTGAGCTGTTTGTTTTTGATGGTGTTCCCAAACTTTCAGAAAAGCGTATGCGGGAATTTATACAACTTATTTATTCCTTGAAGCTGTCAGATTGTGAAGTACTAATTACAACACGTTGTAAATCGTTGTTTTCAGGAGAGGGTCTTGAACTGCAAGGTAAGCTTGAGCTGAGCTATGTCACAGCACATGATTTGCTTTTAAATTCTCAAGAAGCTGCCAGTGAATCTCCCGACACATTTTCGTCTTTACAGGGGTGGGTACGACCCGCAGTGCTCTGTGATAAAAACGAAGGAAGCAAGCGGCTTTTCACGAATTTGCAGCATATGGAAGTGTGTTCCTCTGAAGATGCGGTAGCGCTTCTTGCTTTAATTATAGGAAAAGGAGCTCAATCAATTTTCAGTTGCTTTATTGTGGGTTTTGCTGCAATTGATCTGCAATCTTTCAATGAATATTATCCTCATGCAGGCTTACGCAATAGGGGATTTGTTGCCCTTGAATTTTCCGCGCAGGAAAGATTTTCTCTTCTATGGGTTCATTTGGCGAAACTAGTTGAATTAAGTCTTTATCCATCGCAAAAGGAATTCGTATTGGCTCTTCTCGATGAACTGTATAACGTGCAAGATTATGCCTTAATTCAGCTAGTTTTGAAGTTTTGTCTTATTGAAGAAGAACGAACGGCTTTCTACGAAAAACACGAAGTAACGTATGAGTCTATAAAGTGTTGTGCTGAAGAACAGGTCGCAGAAAAACAAAAGAATCAAGCATGTGATAGCCCAGATTCGCAAAAACCTGTCAGTTTAGATCTGCAAAAACCGGATAGTTCAGATTTGCAAAGAAGCGATGATTCGCGTGAGGGCAATTTGCAGAAGGATGACCTGCGGAGTGTTAAATCGCAAGGTGGCGACTTGCAAAATAACAGTCTTCTAAAAAACGATTTGCGCAAGATTGAATCGCCTGAAAATGACTTGCGTGCTATTGATTTTGGAGACAACGATTTGCAAGGGAATAAAGGTGAGTTGCTTGCTCGTAAAAAAGAGCCAATGGCACAATTGGATGCGCCAGAAAAAACTTTTAAGGAATCAGCTTTAGGGGCAGCCCCAAAGGAATCAGAATGTTTTGATAGGTCTGATAGCTATGCTGAATTCAAAAATCTAGCTACAACCGAAAGCATTGCACAACAATCCGAAAACGCTGACAAGTCTGAGCGCTTAGTGGTCAACTTGTTTGGCAGATTCGAGATGAAGCGCGGTAAAAGATTGGTTCCTGAAAGAGGCGAAATTCGAAAACTAGCAAAGATTATGATTGCGCTTTTGGTGATTAATTCTCAGAAAGATTTGCCCCGCACATGGGTTGAAAGGGCAGTATGGCCCGAAAATTACACTTCTACCGTTACTTCGAACTTTTACAACTTATGGTCTTACATCAAAAGAACCATGAGCGAAACTGATGAGGAACGTCGCTTGCTAGGCAGGACTAGGGACTCAATTTCGCTTCGTGAACTGCATATAGAAAGCGATATTCATACCGTCAACCTTTTATGTAATGAATTTTCTACGGCGCATGAAGTAGAGGATTGTGTGCGGATTTTAAGTCAGCTTGAACGCGTTTATCAAGGTCCACTTATGCCTGGTATTGAAAATGCCCAACTTGAATCCTATAGAAACAAATTTCAAAACAAAGTTCTTGATGTGCTTACCGAAGGGTCTCGCATTATCTATTCAAAAGGCAATCGCTATGTTGCTCTCCATTTTGCAGGGTTTGCCTTTGAGCAAAATATCGCACGAGAAGATGTGTGCTATCTCTACATGTTCATCCAAAAAGAATTGGGGCATTATAGCGGCGCCATTAATACTTACGTTGAGTGTCGTGGCGCACTCGTTGATGAATATGGCATTGATGCTCCTCGTCGGCTTGATGTGCTTTATGAGGAAATTATCAAGGAGGTTTCGTAAACTTGGTTTCATAAGCTTACAGCTTAGTACTTGTGGTTTAACTCGACTTGGGCTTTAACCGACTTGGGGTTTAACCGTTGTTTTTTAAGAAATTAAGGGAGTAAGTCATGCTTTGACGACGTGGCGTCTTCGAGTCGGTGTGATATTTGCGCTCTGTTGTCATGGTGTTTTCAAGCTAGCCTGAGTTTTTTGCATTCGTTAAAAGAATTTAACGTGAAAAACCCTTGTGTCTCCTTATTCGAAATCGCTATACAACCCATGCCTGTGATAGAGTGAAGCAGTTATACGAGAAAGTGAGATTATGGGCATTTTTTCTAAGCTTTTAAGCGTGGGCGAAGACAAGCCCCTCAAAAAATATCAGAAGGTTGTTGAAACTATCAATGATCTTGAGCCTCGCATGCAGGCATATAGTGATGATGAACTAGCGCATCTTACAGTTGAATTTCGTGAGCGCTTGGATTCAGGCGAAGAATTAGACGATCTTCTACCAGAAGCTTTTGCTGCCGTACGCGAAGCAAGCGTACGTACCATTGGGCTTCGTCATTTCGACGTACAGCTTATTGGTGGTATGGCTTTGCATGATGGCAAGATTGCTGAAATGAAAACTGGTGAAGGTAAAACGCTTGTTTCTACGTTAGCGGGATACCTCAATGCACTTCCGGGAAACAACGTTCACATTGTTACGGTTAACGATTATCTGGCAGCACGTGACTCTGAGTGGATGGGTCAGGTTTATCGTTTCTTGGGAATGAGCGTTGGTCTTATTCAAAACGGTATGGACCCTCTCAAGAAAATTCCTGCCTACCAAGCCGATGTGACGTATGGTACGAATTCCGAATTCGGTTTCGACTACTTGCGTGACAACATGGTAACTCGTGCAAGTAGACGTGTGCAGCGCGGTCATGCGTTTGCAGTGGTCGACGAGGTCGACTCCATTCTTATCGACGAAGCACGAACTCCTCTTATTATTTCTGGTGCAGGCTCTCAAGCAGCTGATACCTATAAGAAATTTGCTGCCATCATGCCTTCCTTGAAGCGCGATATCGACTTCGAAATGGACGAGGCAAAAAAGACCATCTACACCACTGAAGCAGGTTTGGAAAAAGTTGAATTTCAACTAGGGGTAGACGATATTTTTGGTGATCCAACCGGTCAGCTTCCCAACCATCTGCAACAGGCCTTACGTGCACAATTCTTATTTCATCGCGACGTGGATTATGTTGTTACCAACGGTGAAGTAAAAATCGTTGATGAATTTACGGGTCGTATTATGGAAGGCCGTCGATATTCCGAGGGTCTTCATCAGGCTTTGGAAGCAAAAGAGCACGTATTGGTTCGTCAAGAAAATCAGACGCTTGCTACAATTACGCTTCAAAATTACTTCCGTCTGTATGAAAAGCTCTCTGGTATGACGGGTACCGCAATGACAGAAGATGCGGAATTCCGTCAGATCTACAAGCTTCCCGTAATGGCTATTCCTCCTAATAAGCCTGTTATTCGTGAAGACTTAAACGATTTAATCTTCCGCACCATTGATGCGAAATTTAATGCGGTGGCTGACGATATTTCCGAACGTCACAATGCTGGTCAGCCTTGCTTGGTTGGTACGGTTTCTATTGAAAGTTCTGAGCGTTTAAGCCGTCTGCTTTCTAAACGTGGTATTAAACATGAGGTTTTGAACGCTAAAAATCATGAACGCGAAGCTGCCATTATTGCGCAGGCAGGCAGAACGGGTGCTGTCACTATTGCAACCAACATGGCTGGTCGTGGTACTGACATTTTGCTTGGCGGTAATGCAGATGTCATGGCGCAAACATTTTTGGCAGAGCAGCTAGGAGAAGAAGTCGATCAGGCAACTCCCGAACAAATTCAAGCTGCTAAGGAAAAGGCTCAAGCTATTACTAAACGGGAAAGTGTTGAAGTTCGCAATGCCGGTGGCTTGTGTGTAATTGGTACCGAACGTCACGAATCTCGTCGTATTGATAACCAGCTTCGTGGTCGTTCTGGTCGTCAGGGTGATCCAGGCACTACGCAGTTCTATCTGTCACTCGAAGACGATCTGATGCGTTTGTTTGGTGGCTCACGCATGGATTCCATCAGTCGTATGATGGAAAAAACCGATATGCCTGAAGATATGCCGATTCAGGCTTCGATGGTTTCAAAAGCAATCGAGACGGCTCAGCGTCAGGTTGAATCAGTTAACTTCTCCACCCGTAAGCACGTTCTCGAATACGACGATGTCATGAACCTGCAACGTAAAGCGATCTACGAAGAGCGCAACGCGATTCTTGATGGTAAAGATCTAACTGAGCGTATGCCAGAAATCATTGAAGATGTGGTAGAAAACGCAGTCCTCGAATACTGCGCACCAAAGCAGGCAAGCGATGACTGGGATACTGAATCGCTTGATAAGTGGTTGCTCCAAATGACCGACGATCCTGAAATTACGGTTTCTTCCGTTGACCACGACGATGATGTCAACGAACTCATGGATGGATTGATTGAACTTATTACGCAACGATATAACCAGCGCGCCGAAGAAATAGGACCTCTGTTCTCCGATATTGCTTCGCAAGTTATGTTGCGCTTCCTTGATACAAGCTGGATGGCACACTTGCAGGAAATGGATTATTTGAAAGCTTCTATTGGTTTGCGCGCCTATGGACAGCGCGATCCTCTGACCGAATATCGCGAAGAGGCTCATCGTGCTTTTGCGGCATTGACGGATTCAATCTATGAAGGTTTCCTTCGTTTCTTGTTGCGTGCTCCTTTAATGGTGCAAGAAGCTCCTGTTGAAGAAGAAAAAACTCCGCTTGATGGTAAGGTTACCTATTCGAATCCTGAAGAGGCACTTACTGAGTCAACTACGAGTTCACAACGGGTACGTCAAGCCCAGGCGCAAGCTCAGGGTGTTCCTCAAACCCCGCAACCCGCTCCTGAACAGCCAAAGCCTCATACTATTCAGAAGGACAAGGATGATCCTTACGCTAACGTGGGACGTAATGATCCATGCCCTTGTGGTTCTGGTAAGAAATTTAAAAAGTGTCATGGCGCCAATCGCTGACCAAAATAATGCGTCTTAAAGCGGTAACCTTTACTGTTTTAAGACGCATCTTTTGAGTTAGCGTTAGGCCGTGAAGGGATTAGTATTTTCATGATGACACTTGATGAAGCACAGCAACGACTTCAAGATGCGCGTGCTTATCTTCATATAGATGATCGTGCACAAGAACTTTCAGATCTTGATAAGCAAATTGCTTTACCAGACTTCTGGAACAACACCGAACATGCACAGCAAGTCTCAAAGCAAGCATCTGCTTTGCGCGACATTATTGATCGTTACCAGGCAGCTTGTGCTCTTTTTGATGACATTCAAACTGCTCAGGAGCTCGCTGAAGAGGACCCAGAATTTGCCCAAGAATTGGAAGGCGATCTTGCTCAGCTGGAAAAGACTCTCGACGATTTCGAAGTGGAATCTTGGTTTAGTGGGCCGTATGATTCCGCTGATGCAATTGTTTCTATTCATCCTGGCAGTGGTGGATTGGAAGCGCAGGACTGGACCGAGATGCTCTATCGCATGTATACCCGCTATGCCGACCTTAAGGGTTGGAAAGTCAGAATTTTGGATCTGACTCCAGGGGATGGCATTGGCCTTAATCGTGCAAGCTTTCAGGTTGAAGGCCATAATGCGTATGGCATGTTAAGAAGCGAAACGGGTGTTCATCGCTTAGTCCGCATTTCTCCAACCGACGAAAAAAAGCGTCGGCATACCACGTTTGCAGCGGTAGAAGTGGTACCGGTATTGCCCGATGATGACATTACGGTTGAAATTGATCCCAATGACGTACGCGTTGATGTGTATCGCTCGAGTGGTCCTGGTGGTCAGAGCGTGAACACGACCGATTCTGCGGTACGTCTTACTCATATTCCAACAGGCATTGTGGTGACGTGTCAAAATGAGAAATCGCAACTTCAAAACAAAGAAGCAGCATTTCGTGTTTTGCGTGGCAAACTCTATGAACTAGAGCAACAAAAGCGTGAAGAAGAATTATCTGAACTTAAGGGTGAAAAGATGGATAATTCTTTTGGAAGTCAAATTCGAAATTACGTACTCTATCCGTATCGACTGATTAAGGATACCCGTAGTAATATCGAAAGTGGCAATGTTGATGCCGCCCTCGACGGTGATATTGATGAATTTGTAATTGGATATCATCGTTGGAAGGCGTCGTTATAAAACATCGAACGACTAAACCAGCAGCCCTCGATCGAAAGGAAGCCATGAATTCCCTTACTGCTAAGGAAAAGGCTTGTGCGATTCGCACTGACATTATCGAGATGGTCCATGAGGCGGGAAGTGGTCATCCTGGTGGATCTCTTTCTTGCACCGATATCTTGTCGGCGCTCTACTTTGGTGGTGTGTTGAAACACGATCCATCAAATCCTAAGTGGGATGAACGTGATTATTTCATTCTTGGTAAAGGCCATGCGGCACCTGCTTTGTATGCCACGCTTGCTGAGGCAGGATATTTGCCAGTTGATGAATTGAAGACTCTTCGCAAATTGGGTACACGTTTGCAGGGTCACCCCGATTCAAATCTTCTTCCTTGTGTGGAGGTTTCCACTGGTTCTTTGGGACAGGGACTCTCTATCGGTGCGGGTCTTGCTGCGGGTATGAAACTTGATAAAAAACAGAATCGAGTTTTTGTACTTATGGGTGATGGCGAATGTCAAGAAGGACAAGTTTGGGAAGCTGCCACCTTCGCTGCGTTTAAAGAACTCGGTAATCTTATTGCAGTTGTTGATATCAACGGACTCCAGATTGACGGTCATGTAGAAGAAGTATGTGCTTCAGGTGCCCTAAAGGATAAGTTTGCTGCCTTTGGGTGGGAAACCTATGAGGTAAACGGTCATGATATTGATGCGCTTATCGAGCTCTTCTCTGCTCTAAAGGCATCTGAAACCTCGAAGCCAAAGCTGGTAATTGCTCATACCGTTAAAGGTAAAGGGGTTTCCTTTATGGAAGACCAGGCTGGATGGCATGGTAAAGCACCTAATGACGAAGAAACCAAGATTGCTCTTGCTGAATTGGCAGCACAGTGCGCTAGCGTGAACGGAGTGAAGTAACGTGGTAAAGCTTGCTAGTCCCGAACAGGCCAAAGAGAAGAAAGCTACCCGTGCCGCATATGGTGTTACGCTTGCTGCTCTTGCAGAAGAAGGGATGAATATTGTTGCGGTAGACGCTGACCTTACTGGTTCGACAACTACCAAGAAATTTGCTCAGGCACGTCCTGAAAACGAAGATCGCCTGTTTAATGTTGGTATTGCTGAACAAAATATGGTCGGTGTAGCGGCGGGCCTTTCCCTTGTAGGAAATATTGCTTTTACCGGATCATTTGCGGTATTTGGCACAGGTCGTGCATATGATCAGATTCGCAATACGGTTTGCTATTCCAACCTCAATGTAAAAATAGCTCCTACGCATGCAGGCATTTCGGTTGGCCCTGATGGTGGCTCTCATCAAATGCTTGAAGATATTTCGCTCATGCGAGGATTGCCTAATATGCGGGTATTGGTTCCTGCTGATTATGCAGCATGCTGCGCAGCAATTCGTTTAGCTGCTCAAACGCCAGGCCCAGTGTATATTCGCATGGGTCGTGCAAGCGTGCCTGCGGTATATGCTCCTGAAGTTGAGCTGGAAATGGGTAAAGCGTATGTATTGCGCGAAGGAACCGACGTTACGCTTATTGCCTGCGGTGTTGAAATCGATCAGGCCCTCAAAGCAGCTGATTTGCTGGAGAAGGAAGGTATTTCTGCTGAGGTAATCGATGCGTTTTGCGTAAAGCCTCTTGATGCTGAAACAATTCTTGCTTCTTTGGAAAAGACGGGTTGCGGTGTGGTTGCAGAAGAGCATTCCGTTTACGGCGGACTTTGTTCTGCAGTTGCTGAAGTTGTCGCAGAAAACCATCCTTATCCTTTGCAATTCGTAGGAATGCGTGATCGTTTTGGCAAGTCGGGCGAATTTGAAGAACTTCTTCATTACTTTGAACTTGATGCTGAAGCGATTGTACAAGCTGTGAAGAAGGTTCGTAGTCGCGTAGAGGACTGATATACTCTTTAAAGTCTCACAGAATTGGTAACACATGAACGGAGCATACTGTGACGAATGAGTTTAACGGGGAACCTATGGGCAAGCATGCTCAGCAGCCTCGCGTAAACCAGGTCGCTTCTCAGTTGTCTGAGTCGCTGCCGGTGGTGAACGTGGACACAACTCCCCAATATACGGGTAATCCCGTCATTACGTTTGAACACGTAACCAAAGTATATGAAGCACAACCAAATAAACCAGCTCTCAATGATGTTTCATTGCACATTTTCCCAGGTGAATTTGTGTTCTTGGTTGGTCATTCTGGTTCTGGTAAATCTACGTTTATCAATCTTTTGATTCGTCAGATTAAACCTACCCAGGGCAAAATCTACATCGCTGATGAAGATTTGACCGGAATGCGTAATTGGCGTGTGCCTTATCTGCGACGCAATATCGGTTGCGTATTTCAGGACTTTAAGCTTTTGCCAAACAAGACGGTTTTCGAAAATGTTGCGTTTGCCTTAGAGGTAATCGGAAAATCTCGTCATGTTATTCGCACACAGGTTCCTGAAGTTTTGCGTCTGGTTGGTTTGCAGGACAAACTTGAGAAGCGTCCTGACCAGTTGTCTGGTGGCGAACAGCAGCGTGTATCTATTGCGCGCGCAATCGTAAATCGTCCACCTTTGCTGGTCTGTGACGAGCCAACGGGTAATCTTGACCCGCAAAATTCTCGCGGCATTATGGACTTACTGGAACGCATTAACCGCACCGGAACTACTGTTCTTGTTGCAACTCATGACCGTGAAATGGTTGACAACATGCGTCGTCGCGTTATTGCCCTTGACCGTGGCGTTTTAACTCGCGACCAGGACAGGGGGGTGTACGGTTTCGATGTCTAGTCTGTTTTACTTTTTCCGCGAATCTCTTACGGGTTTTACGCGTAATCTTTCTACTACGCTTGGCTCAATTATTACCATTTTCCTGTCGTTGCTCATTATTGGCATCTTCTGTATTGGTGGTGCCGTTGTTAACAACGTGGTGGCATCAGTAGAAAACCAGGTTTCTATTACTGCCTTTGTTGCTGATGAAGCTTCTCAGGAAGATATACAAAACGTAATGAATCAGATTCAGGGATATGCGGGTGTTGAAAGCGTATCTTTCACTGATAAGGATCAGGCGTTAGAAAACTTCCGTCAATCAACGTCAAATCCTGAAATTGTGGATCAGCTTGATGGCCAGAACCCTCTTCCTGCTTCTATTGACGTAGAGCTTGCTGAAGCGCAAAGTGTAACCGATGTAGCAAATCAGATTGTAGCTAATCAGGATTTTGTCTCAGTTTGTGACAACCCTGATGACCCAGCTGATTCGCTCAATTATGGTCAGAAGACTGTTGATAAATTGTTCTCGTTGACGAATGCAATTCGTATTGCGGGTATTGCTCTTATTGCTCTGCTTATCGTCATTGCCTTTATCTTTATCAATAACACCATTCGTTTGGCAATTCTTGCACGCCGCAAGGAGATTGCAATCATGCGTTTGGTAGGTGCGTCTAATGGTTTCATTCGTGGCCCCTTCTTAGCGGAAGGTTCCTTGCACGCAATTATTGGTTCGCTGCTTGCAATTTTGGTTTTGGAAATTGTACGCAATGTGGTTCTTCCACAAATATCTATAGCGCTTCCATGGCTTCCGGTATCGGTTGATTTTTCAATGTTCATGCTGATCTATGTTGCTCTTATTGTGGCAGGTTTAGTAATTGGTCTTCTTGGTTCGGCATTTGCAATGCGTCGTTACTTGAAGGTCTAAGGAAGTTGTAAGAGATAAGAATCGTAGGAATCGTTGGATACGTTTAAACAAACGGCAAAAGCGGCTTCTAAGAATAAGCACAATGCAAGCATCGTGAAAATTCTCGGTGCTTGCATTTTCGTATGCTTAGTCTTTTGTGCAGGCTTTTTGGTTAGAGGAAATACCGAGTTACTATCAGCGATGGGTTTATCTTCGTTTGACGTTGATAGTGAAGTTAATCCTGGAATGACGGTCTCAGGTGATACGTATAATTCACTTTCTGCTCGTGTTGCGGAAGTGGATGGGGTATTAACTCAGAACGGCATGGATGAATATGACCTTTCTCAAGCGACCTCCAACGTTCTTTCTGCATTTTTAAGTTCATCAAACGATCCTTACCTTCGTTATTATGACGAGCAAAGTTACCAGGCCTATCTAGCTACAACAAAAAACCCTGAGGCGGGGATTGGTGTGCTATTCGGAGAATCGGATGGCGATTGTTTTGTGGCGGATGTGTTAGAGTCTTCCCCTGCTGCAGCTGCAGGTGTTCAGCCTGGAGATCATGTGGTTTCGATTGATGGGGTATCGAAGGATGCCTGGAGTGCCCCCGATGTGCTCAACGCGCTTTCGCGAGAAGAAGGCGAATCGGTATTCATTATCTGGAGCCGTCCTTCTAGTGAGTCAGGGGAAGATGAAACCACGTACAGTACTTCTCTGACATTCTCTTCCGATTCGGCCGTCAACGTAACTCACGAAGTTCAAGATTCCGTAGGAATCATTAAACTCTCTCAAATTACTTCCGATTCTGCATCACTTGTATCAAATGCCTTATCGGTATCAGCAAGTGAGGGAGCGCACTCCTATGTGCTTGATTTACGTGACGTTCCTGGAGGTTATCTCACTCAGGCGGTGGATATCGCTTCACTTTTCATTCAGAGTGGTGAAGTTGTTCAAATTGAAACAGCGGAGGGAGTCACTACAAGGAGCGCAGATGGCTCAAGTGTGACTACTGCGCCTCTTGTGGTATTAGTGAATGGCAGAACTTCGGGTTGTGCTGAAGTCCTTGCTGCTGCACTACAGGAAACTGGAAGGGCGACGGTTGTTGGCACTACTACGCTGGGTAAAGGGAGCGTGCAGATCATGCAGCCTCTCTCATTTGGGGGAGCTCTGCGTTATACTGCCGCATATTATTTAACCCCTAACGGACGTCAGCTTGATGGAAATGGTGTTTCTCCCGACATCGAGGCAAATAACGCTAACACCCAAGAAAGTGTTGCAATAGATGTAGCCCGATCTTTGAATAACTAAAGCTAATTAGTTGTTTACGTTATAGTGAAAAAGAGTTGTCAATCAGGTGAGGAAAGGTTGCGCGTATGGCACGACGTAGTTCAAAAGCTCGTCGCCGACCAAAGGCCCGCCCCCAAGGTGTCCTTGAATTACATGCGCAAGGCTTTGGTTTTGTTAAAACAGCTGAAGGGGAATACTTTATTCCTGCATCTAAAGTAAATGGTGCTTTTCCCGGTGACTTAGTAGAAGTTTCACGATTATCATCGTCTGATTCTAGAAATTATCAAGGCCATTCATCTCGAAGACCTACTGCGCGGGTAACCAAGGTTTTAATGCGATGCAAAGATACCTTTATTGGACGTTATGAAATTGCGGAGCCTTTCGGGATTGTGGTTCCCGAGGATCCCGCAATACCTTACGATATTTTTACCTTACGACGCGATGCGCCTTCTGTTCAGGAAGGCGATATTGTTGAAGTTCAAATCCAAGAGTTTCCCACCCGCACTTCAGCGGCTACGGGAAGAGTTGTGCGGGTTCTTGGTTCGGAAGACGATGTCGATATTGCAATAGACCTCATTATCGCTGAACAGCAATTTGAAACAAAGTTTTCGGAATCTGCCTTGCAGGAAGCTAACGCTGCTCAGTTTGATGCGAATGAGGCTTTCGTGCAGGGATACCGTGATTTAACTAAAGAGTTTATTTTTACTATCGATCCTGTCGATGCACGTGATTTTGATGATGCCGTTTCGCTGGAGCGGGATGGTCAAAA
The DNA here is from genome assembly GCA_000435475.1 of Cryptobacterium sp. CAG:338. Taxonomy (GTDB): domain Bacteria; phylum Actinomycetota; class Coriobacteriia; order Coriobacteriales; family Eggerthellaceae; genus Anaerotardibacter. Next base: position 65,208 of record FR896043.1, read on the forward strand.
CTATCGTCTTGGGGTGCACATTGCGGATGTGTCTCGCTATGTTCCTTTTGGTACATCTCTGGATCTCGATGCGCGCCGAAGGGCAACTTCGGTTTACTTGGTTGATCGCGTAATTCCTATGCTTCCAGAACATCTCAGCAACAATCTCTGTTCGTTGGTGCCTGCACATAATCGTCCCACAATTACCGTGGAAGCGCTTTTAAGCCCTGCAGGCAAAGTGCTCTCATATGAGGTGTTTCCTTCGGTTATTCGTTCGTTGGCTCGTTTATCTTACGATCAGGCTCAGGCGATCCTCGATTCATATCATCAGAAAAAACCGATTGATCAAATAAATGAAGCGGTAAGTTCTTGTGAGGTTCCTCATGGGTCAATACCGCTTTCCTTAGAGGTTGTAGAAAAACTGCAGCAGAGAATCGTAGGGCTCGACTTTATCGCAAAGGCTTTGTTTGAGCGGCGAAAAAAAGATGGCTGCATGGATTTTGATAGGGTAGAAGCCAAAGTCAAGCTTGATAGTAATCGCAATCCTCTTGAAATTGTGTATCGAAGAAAAACTGATGCAACACAGCTTATTGAAGAGTCCATGATTCTGGCTAACCATCTTGTAGCTGAATGGCTTTTAGGTAAGAATCTTCCTTGCGTCTTCCGTGTTCATGATGCGCCAGATGGGGATGCTTTGCGTTCTTTGTATGCTGTGCTGCGAGAGTTTCCCCTTTTTAACGATATTGATAAGCGACTTTTCTGTGATGGGAACCCTCAAACGCTTCAAGAAATACTTGAGCGGGTTAGTGGTCATCCTTTGCAGGAGTTGGTGAATACCTTACTTTTGCGCGCAATGAAAAGAGCGGGATACCGTGCCGAACAAGATTTTCATTACGGTTTAGCGCTTGATACGTATTGCCATTTTACTTCTCCTATCAGGCGCTACCCTGATTTGCTTGTTCATCGAATGCTTAAAGAAGGATTCTTCGGGAAGAGTGAAACTTTTGAAGCGCAAAAAAATGCGCTTCCTTGGATGGCAGAACATTCTTCTGAAATGGAACGAAGAGCGGAAAAGGCTGCGCGCCAATCTCAGCTCGTTAAAATTGTTGAGTATATGCAGGCTTTTATCGGTTCAACCTACGATGGAGTAATTTCGCAAGTTTCAACTTTTGGAGTAACGGTGCGATTGGAAAACACCGCAACGGGTACTTTACCGGTGGAAGAATTGGGCGACGAATACTTTTCTCTCGATCCTGCTCGTCATCTTCTTTGTGGGGTATCGACAGGTAGAGTTTATCGACTTGGTCAGCGTTTGCGCGTGGTGCTAGTGGGGGCATATCCAAGAGGAAGGCGTC
>FR896044.1 GCA_000435475.1 Cryptobacterium sp. CAG:338
TTTTGGAAAAAAGTTTTGGGATGACAAGGCCAACGTCCATCCTTTAGCACTATAAAGCCTGGTCAATAGCTATATTGTTTACCTATTTCGTAAAAGTCTTTCCCAAAAAAATAAAGCTCCCGAAAGGAGCTTTATTGAAGAAAATCAACTTCCTAAAAAAGGTCGGAGCGATAGTTCCTATGAAAATACGCGCTCATACAATGCGTAAACTAAGATAGCAACCACAATCACAACGCCAATAATAAGAAAGATTCGAGTCTTTTTTCTTTCTTGTTCGGCTTCCTTCCTTAGCTGCTCTTCTATCTCACGCGTTTCTTTCCTGCTTTTCTTTGCCATTTGATTATCTCCCAGCCCCTCTATAAACAGACAGTCATGCAATACTCGTGACTATACCATTGCTTTATAGTGCTTAAGACACACTCTTCTCAATTTTGGTTAATTCTCCTGTTTTCGAATCAATAATAAAGCCCTGTACTTCTACTGAAGGAGGGATAAGGGGATGATGCGCAATCGTTTCAACGGTTTTCTGAACGCTTTCTTCCCCATCGCCAAAACCAGCTAACCATTTCTCAAAATCAATTCCACAGTAATCCATCATTTGAATATGATCTTGAGATATGCCTGCTGCAAGCATATGGTTGATCATCTCTTTTGCATTCATGTGTTGCGCCCCGCAGTTACTGTGCCCTATCACCATAATAGTCGTAACGCCCAATTCATATATCGCAACAAGCAAGCTTCTAATTACGCTTCCAAAGGGATGAGAAATTACGCCCCCTGCATTTTTGATTATTTTCGCATCGCCATTCTTCAAACCAAGTGCCGCAGGAAGCAATTCGGTCAAACGCGTATCCATACAACTAACAATCGCAAGCTTTTTATCAGGATATTTATCCGTCTCATAGCGTTTATACGATTCCTCTTCGACAAATTTCTTATTAAAAGCAAGAATGTCATCAATTGTGCTCATTACAACCAACCTCGATTTATGCAATACCTTGCGATTGCAAGCAAAAAGCCATCGAATGAAATCATCAACGAGAACTTTTTATCTTTAACGCTAACTTTCTTACTATATGACGAAACGCCATAAGAGGATGATGCGTTATCATCCGCGGGCCACTATAGGCCATAATTGCTCGAATTTGTTTCCGCATCGAAGGTTTATAGCATTGGATGTCACACGCCTCACAAATTCCCTTATGAAGGTGAGGACAGTTTTTTGTACGCTGAAGGGCATAATTCACCACTTCACTGCATTCGGGGCATAAACTATTTTCACCCTGTAAACCACAATGATGGTCATGACAGAAAAGCTTTGCCATAACCATCACCGTTTTGTTATCACGTTCGAGCCTTCGCTCATCACGTGCTGTCTTTTGTTTGTTTTGATTCCGTGTATTCATTAAAGATTCGGGATCCGTAAACTATAAGGCCTGATCAAAATAACCTTATTAGCCGTAGATGCGCTTTAAATCCGCGTATGCTTCATCTGCCTGATTCATAACGTCAGTAATGATTTGCTTTACGGGACGAACTTCTTTAATTAAACCAGCAATCATACCCGCAGAAAATGCACCATGTTCAATATTGCCATTGCTTGCATCCGCAACAGATCCACGGCAGAACTGATCGAGCTCTTCACTGCTTGCTCCCGAATCATATAAATCCCAGTATGCCTTGGTAAAGGGGCTCTTTATACAGCGAACCTGCTTTTTACCGTACTCGCCAGTCAAAACAGTGTCACAGTCAGCCGCATCAACGATCATCTGCTTATACACATCACTTACAGGGCATTCTTCGGAAGCCAAAAATACCGTACCCATCTGAACACCTACTGCACCAAGAGCTAACGCTGCCAAGAAACCCTTACCGTCAGCGATGCCACCTGCTGCAATAACGGGAATGTCTACAGCTTCGACCACTTGACGAACCATAGGATAGGTGCACATGCGACCAATATGACCGCCACCTTCCATGCCCTCAGCAACTACTGCAGTAGCACCAAGATCCTGCATTTTTTTAGCAGCACGAGCATGAGGAATAAGGCAAATTACCTTTACGCCACCTTCGACCAAAATAGGAACAATAGCATCAGGCTTACCGGCACTAATTGTGCAAACAGGAACTTTGAGTTCGACGCACATGCGAGCGCATTCTTCTACCAAATCACTTTCCATGATCAGATTGACAGCAAATGGTTTGTCGGTAAGCGAACGGGCAATTTCTACCTGTTCTTTCACCCATTGTGCATCATGCAACGTAGAAGCAATAACACCCAAACCGCCCGCATTACTTACTGCAGCAGCAAATTTTCCATCAGTAATGTGAGCCATTGCGCCCTGAATAATGGGGTATTCAATACCCAACACTTCACAAAGTTCTGTCTTCATGTACGATCCCTTCACCCTTGCGTCAAAACGACTGTTTAAATCAGATAATTCTCTCTGCCCTGCGCGTCACGATTCTTGCGCACCGTAAGATTATCCAATATGTGAAAGGATAACATTTTTAGATAAAAGCAGTAACAACTATCGAGCACCCCTTATCTATCAAATACCCTTCATACAAAACAAGACCTATTTTGATGCTTCAGCGTTTCCTGTATTCTTCTGTTTAGGTTCCTTATTTTCCTCTAACGATTCCGTGATTTGTTCTGCCTCGGGCTTCTGCTCGGATATTTGTTGGATATCTTCTGGAGTCTGATCCCCAGAGACAATGTTTTCAACCGACACACTAGGCATTTTTACTGGTTCTACCTCAATAACAGGAGGTTCTACTGATTGCTGCGCTTGTACCTGAGTTTCAACCTGTGGCGAAACTGACTGATCGAACTGTGGCATTATGCCAGGCTGGTCAACTTGCGATGCTACTTCAGACTGGCTGGGGGGCGGCGTCGCCCCCGACCGAAAGGGGGGGGCGCAGACTGAACGGGCTGGTCGGACTGTGACGTCACACCAGACTGAACAGAATAATCTGCCTGCGGCATCACCGGAGATTGAGTAGATTTAGGCATCTGAACCGATTGATTTACAGGTGAATATACTGGCTGCTGATTCTGTGGCTGCACCGACTGCTGCACTGGTTGTTGTACTGATTGTGGCATTACCTGAGACTGAACTTGTGTCTGTTGCCCAGCCTGATAAAAATCTTGAGACTGATACGGTTGCTGATAATTTGAGGAAGAAGTCTGATAAAACTGCTGGTTCTGATTAGACGATCCGGGTTGTTGAGGTTGGGCAGATTGGTATGGTTGAGCCTGTTGATAAGACTGCGCCTGATAGGTTTGATGCTGCTGTTGAGACTGCCTTGCCTGCTCAAGCTCAAAAGGCATAGGGTCTTCCTGACCTCCCCATAGATTAACCTGGAACTGGCGTGTCCAGTACCCAAGAGCACGAGCAACAAGGGCGGCAATCAGTACTGAAATAAAGAACGTTGCAACACAAACGAGAAGAATAAAGAGCAAGAATATCAGTACAAACGCAACCGCTTGAGCCTCATTTCTTACAAACGCCACACCAAAGAGCGTTCCCAAAATCATCACGAGCATAAAAATGATGAAGGCAGCTATTCCAACAACGCAACCGCAAATAAGCGACATGCCGAATATGCGCAGAAGACCCATAAAGTCATAGCGCATCATTGCCCATATTTTGCCAATCTGAAAACCTGAGGAAAGCGTTCCGTAGAGAGCACAGCGCATAGCACCCACCCAGTAGAAAAATACCACCGCAAAAGTAAGCACCAATCCTGCCAATGAGAAAATTACACCCATTAACAAAGCGCCAAGACCGAATGAAGCATCCGAAGTAGATACAAATCCCACAAAAGAAAAGCCCGTAACGATACTGGTAAGCACACTAAAGACTCCAGGTATCAAGGAGCACACAAAGCCAATCACCAAAATGAAAAAGCCTCTTTTGTAAAGATTCCCATCTTCGTTTCCGAAAATACGATCCGGCATTGGACGATGGACATTCCACGCAATATCTCGCGCCCAGCCATACAAATAGCCGTAGGTAACAATTACTCCAAAAATTGGAATCAAGTTTAAAAGGCCTAATCTGAGAATTTTCGAAAACCAACCAGGTGATTTCGTAATATCACCCCATGCAGCAGAAAAGTAGCCCTTTTCCATTTCAAACCCACTCTCTTCTATTGGTTCATCATCGACCAAACGCGTTATCAGAATAATCTACGACATTAATAGTAGTAATGCATTCTTACTATAAAGAAAAGAAGGGAAGCTTTCGCTTCCCTTCTTAGATGCGTTTCCAATATGAAACAAATAAGTAAGGTTCCGTTTAGGAACAGACCACAAAGTAACGATAAAGTTACTTCAAGGTTACTGCTGCACCAGCTTCCTCGAGAGCAGCCTTCATTTCTTCAGCCTTGTCCTTAGCAACGCCTTCCTGTACAGGAGCAGGAGCGGACTCTACGAGAGCCTTTGCTTCCTTCAAGCCAAGACCAGAGATCTCACGAACAGCCTTGATAACAGCGATCTTGTTGTCGCCAAAGCCTTCGAGAACTACGTCGAACTCAGACTTTTCTTCAGCAGCAGCTTCGCCAGCAGCAGGAGCAGCAGCTACAGCTACAGGAGCAGCAGCAGATACGCCGAATACTTCTTCGAGTTCCTTTACGAGCTCAGAAAGCTCGAGAGCAGGCATTTCCTTCAATGCTTCTACGATCTCTTCACGAGTTACAGCCATGATATGACTCCCTTTCTTTTAAGTGCACCATGCATTGCAGAGTGCAGATAATTTCAACGTTTTGCAGCTTTTGCTGCAGAAGTGGCGCCGATTGGCACCTAAGCAGCTCTTATGCTGCTTGAATGATGTCTTTCATCGGTTGCAGTACTTTTAAGCTGCATCCTTCTGGTCTGCGATAGCAGATACGCAGCGTGCAAATGCTTCCATTGGACCATTGAGCACACGTACGGTTTTGACCATAGGGTTCTGAAGACTGCCGAGAAGCTTGGCGATGAGTTCTTCGCGAGAAGGAAGAGCTGCGATCTTTTCAACTGCTTCAGCATCGACGAACGCACCGTCCATCATGCCGCCCTTGATTACCAAATTCTCATTAGCCTTAGCAAAATCCTTCAAAGCCTTTGCAGAAGCAACAGGATCGCCCTCTGCAAAAACAAAAGCGGAAGGACCAGCAAGAACCTCGTCCATTTCAGGCATGTCGAGCTCTTTGAGAGCAAGGCGAACCAATTTGTTCTTATGAACCTTCATGATCGCACCTGCTTCGCGGATGCTGTTACGCAACTGCTCAGACTGCTTTACCGTAAGGCCACGATAGTCAACTACCCACATTGCTTGAATGTCGGTAAGGTCTTCCTTGATCTCAGCGAGCCTTTCAGTGTTCTGTACGCTTGGCATATGTGTTGTGCACCTCCTTTTCAAAGCATCAAGTTCCGCACCATTGGGTGGGTCGAGCCTTGAAAAGAACGACCCCCTAGCTCATGACAGCAGGGGGTCGGTAAAGACTTAACATTTACTAACCACCTCGGCGGGCCGCTTTCGCGATTAAACCTTTTGGTACCAGCTGTCTAGGGCAGCGGAACATTGTATAGTTCAGGCTGCTTTTTGCAGCCGAATTATGATTACAAATTAAATGATATGCGTCAAGAGATAATTACTACTTACTCGTACGCCAAACGATAATTTCACATTTTCTTCCTTTTCTCCGCAAATTTAAACCACTTACTTGGCTACCTTTCTCGTCCACGAACACTACCTTGCCATTTTGAGCGGAAACCCTGAAGCTAAAGAAATCAACGAGAAAGGACCCTTTATGAAAGTTGCGTTCTTCCCGGGCTGCATGGTTGACATGTTCTACCCCGAAGTTGGAATTGCTGCCGTTAACGTACTAGAGCGTCTCGGCTGCGAAGTTGAACTTCCCGATGATCATGTTTGCTGTGGCCAGCCTTTTACCAATTCTGGTTATATCGAAGAAGCTAAACCCATGATGAAGAAAGTTATAGATGCGTATAGCAAATATGACACGATTGTTTCCCTTACAGGATCTTGCGCATGGGCTATCAAAGCTGAATACCCTCACTTTTTTGAAGATGATAAGGAATATAGCCAAAAAATTGCTGAACTCGCTCCCCGCATCTTCGAATTTACCCAATTCATTGTAGAAGTACTTGGCGTAACAAACGTAGGAGCTCACCTCGACGGAACCGTAACCTACCACGCAAGCTGCCATTTGACACGCATGCTCGGAGTAAAAGAGCCGCCTTTAACCCTTCTCAAAAATGTAGAAGGTCTCACCTATATCGAAATGCCCGAGATGGATCGTTGCTGCGGTTTTGGCGGCACGTTTAGCGTTAAAGAACCCGAGGTTTCTGGCCACATGGTTCAAGAAAAAGTAGCTTTCGCTCTTGCTACGGGAGCTGATTATCTTTGTGGAGCCGACCAGGCTTGCCTCATGAATATTAAGGGCGCTCTCGATCGCATGCGAGAAGCAGGTATTGTTTCAAGCAACATGAAAGTTCTTCATATCGCCCAAATTCTTAATTCACGATTGGAGGCGTAGCTTATGTCCTCGATTATCTACGACGATGCGCCCCTTGAAGAGCGTATTCACCGCTCACTATCTGACACTTTTAAACACCGCGCAATCGAAACAGCACAAGATGTCATTACAGGAAAGCGCAATGCCCTAGTTGCTGAAGTAGAAAACTGGGAAGAGTTTCGCGACCACGCTGCAGAGATACGCGATCATGTTCTCGCGAACCTTGATTATTACGTCAAAGAATTTGCCACAAACGCACAAAAAAATGGTGCACAGGTCTACTTCGCTCCCACCGACACCGATGCCCTTGATTGCATTCTGGATATATTTGAAGACCTTGGTGCTACATCGTGCGTAAAGTCAAAAAGCATGATGACTGAAGAAATCGGACTCAACAAGTTTTTGGAAAAGCACGGCATTTCAGCTATCGAAACTGACTGCGCAGAACATATTATTCAAACCGCAGGCAATGCACCTTCCCATATTGTTGTTCCTGCACTCCATTTTGACCGAACCTCTATTCGTGACCTTTATCGTGAACGAAAAGGATATACAGGAAGCGACGATCCCGAAGAAATCACCCGTTTTCTTCGCACCATTCTTCGCCCTGAATTCATGAACGCCTCAGTGGGAGTAACGGGATGCAATTTTGGAGTTGCTGAGACAGGATCCTGCACCCTTGTTTCCAACGAAGGAAACGCCCGTATGGCTTCAAGCATTCCTGAAACCCAGATCATCGTTATGGGATGCGAGCGCATCGTTCCTGATTTGCGCTCTCTTGATGTCATGATGAAGTTACTAGTTCGCAGTGCTGTTGGCGCAAAAATTTCTGGTTCATTTTCTATAAACACTGGCTGTCGTCGCGAAAACGAAGCTGATGGCCCTAAGAATGTCCACATCGTTATGGTCAATAATGGTCGCACCAACATCCTTGGTAGCAACTTTAAACCAATGCTTCGTTGTATTCGCTGCGGCGCCTGCATGAATTCCTGCCCGGTGTATCGTCACATTACCGGTCATGGATACGGTTCAATCTATCCGGGTCCTATGGGAATCGTACTTACTCCCCTCCTTGTAGGCTACAAGGAGACCGCAAAACTGCCCTATGCTTGTTCCCTTTGCGGTTCCTGCGCTGATGTTTGCCCCGTGAAAATACCTCTTCCAGATCTTATTGCGCAACATCGTCGCAATATTGTCTCACTTGGGTATGTTTCACCCGCAGAAAAGGCAGCATTTAGCGCCGCTGCAGCTACCTTCTCCAATCGAACGCTCTACGGTATTGCAACAACGGTAGCTCCCTCCATCATGAAGGCGCTTACAGGCAATACAAACCAAATAGATAAAAGCACCACGTTTATTCCAGTTCTGAACGGCTGGACAGCTTCACGCAACCTGGATCCAATGAATAAAGAAAAATTCCGCACCTGGTTCGCGCATCACAAGCAAGAAAGAAATGCCGCACAGCGTACCAAAGCTGCACGAGAAATATCTGCAGCAGCAAGCCGCGTTCATAATGCAGGAGAGAAAAACCTTAACACCCACAAAGCGGATGAAACCTCCTTACCTACAAGTTCTACGCGAAAGGAGGACTAATGAGCACCGTAAGTCTTGAAGAGTTTTTAAAGCCTATTTCTCACGCTCTTGGTCGCACAGAAGTCCCCACAAGTGTTGCTCCCTGTGCCGCAACAAAAGCACCATTGCCCCACGATTACCGCGAATACACCACCGAAGAACTTGCTTGCTGGTTTATTCGCGAAGCAGAAAAAATTGGCACGGCAGTCAAGCAGGCTACCCCCGCAGAAGTTAGTGCATGTGTAGTCGAATTGGTGCAGCAATTTGGCGACGGGGGTCATGTTGTTTTCGCTGATGTTCCAGAGATCGACAAATACCAAATCCCTGAAGCGCTGAGCGAAGCTTCCCTTATGGGAGTTCGCTGGGATCCGACAAGCCGAGAAGCAAGTGTTGGACGAGCTGAAAATGCCGATGTTGGTATTACGGTTGCTAGCTTTGGAATTGCTGAGACCGCAACGGTAATCCAAAAATGCACGGTTCAATCAGGTCGTTCACTCTGTTTACTTCCTATTGGCCATATCGCCCTTCTTCGCAAGAAGGATATTTTTCCTTACATGACCCAACTTATGGAAAGCTGGGAAGAAGCGGTAGCCTCAGGTGAATCCATGCCTTCAAATTACACCTTTATTAGCGGCCCTTCCAACACGGCAGACATCGAGCTTGTGCGTGTAGTAGGCGTTCATGGCCCTGTCCACGCGGGTGTCATTTTGATTGACGATTAACCTGCAATCAACGATCAATCTACAAAAGGCCAAGAACTTTGTTCTTGGCCTTTTCTTTTTTAGGATTAAGAATCAAAGAGAGATCAGACTATTTTGGAAGTTCGGCTGTTTTGTTAACCCTCTTCAGTAATATCTAAGTTCTTCGGGATGAGCTTGTATGCTAAAAATGCTACGCCTAACATCACTATGCCGCCGAGCACCGAAGTAATCACGATCGAATCGCTAAACGATCGAGATCCCTCCCGTATTAATTCCGCCACACCAGTTTGCTCGGCGATAACCACTGCTGCTGAATACGACTGCATCGCAGCATCAATATTGAATTGACTCAATCCAGCAGATGCAAGTGCTTCCCCATTAAGTCCCAAACGATAGACAATAGAAGCAACACTACCCATAATTGCCACACCGAGCACATTACCAAGATCATAGGCAATTTCTTCAATTGCTGCAGCACTTGAAGCTTTTGTGGGCGGAGTAGAATTCATGATTGCTGCAGAGCCAATCGCAAGTACTCCGGTACCAGCACCTACAAGTGCACTTGAAATTGCTATAGGGAGATAGGGCAGATTACCCATAAAAGGCAAGAGCATCAACATCGCACACGCACTAAGAAGCAATCCAATGCACAATACCCGATGAGCCGGAAACCGCATTGCGAGCGAAGGAGCAGAAGCGCCCGCAATCAATGAAGCAACCGCCAAGGGCAATAGTTTGATACCTGATTCAAGAGGAGTGTTTCCATCAACTAATTGCAACCACTGCGCAAGAAGAAACAAAAGCGCTGCCATAGCAAACATAGAACCTAGGGCAACGACTACTCCTCCCGTAAACATACGGTTCTTAAAAAGCGTCACATCAATAAGCGGAGCGTTAGTTTTTAGCGCCCTCACTACAAAAGCAACGATACAGAGAATGCCCACCATAATAGCTACAAGCGCAGAAGGATCAGTTAGGCTCATTTCTGCTGCAAGGCGCTTGATTCCCCACATAAGAGACGCCATACCAACCAAAGAAATAATTGCTGCAGGAATATCCCAAGGACCATTTCCAACAACATGAATCTCAGGCAGGATAAACAAGCCTACTACCAGCACCAAAGCCATTAAAGGAATGTTGACCAGAAACGCAGCATGCCAACTTAAATGTTCTAACAGTGCGCCTCCAATAATAGGACCAAGCGCCATTCCTAATCCGCCTAAAACCGACCATGCCGCAAGTGCAAAAGCTCGCTCTTTAGCATCAACAAAAATATTTCGAATCATAGAAATGGTAGTGGGCATAATCATTGCTGCGCCCAAGCCCAAGAAAGCACGAATAGCAACAACTTGCCACGGCGTGCTCGCCCACAGAATGAGAGCACTGCCAATACAAAAAACTAAGGCACCGCCAAGGAGCATTTTCTTTCTTCCCACACGATCAGAAAGAGAGCTTGCCGAAACTAGAAGCCCCGCTAATACCAGAGAATACGCATCCACAATCCAAAGTTGCTCATCTGAAGTTGGCTGCAGTTCAGCAGTCATACTCGGAAGCGCGACATTGAGCACCGTAAGGTCAATTGATAGTACAAACTGAGCAAAAAGAAGCACCATGAGTGCCGCCCACCTGTGCATACGCGACATAGGGGGAACTTTCGCTTCTACTTTGCCTAAATCTTTTGATGCGTCAGTGTTGTCCACCGGCAAATCGTAAGACATAGTAAGTAAACCTCCTTAAGCCTTGCTCTTTGTCAGTATTGTTTCTACGGCTTGCACGATAAATTCTTCACTAAACTGATGAGCAAATATCCCCGTTTCAAGCATGAGACCATTGGTGAAAACCGAAATCATCTTTGCCTGGTTATCGCTCATATATTGTTTTAAAGAAGCTTCATAGCGCTCATTATTTCTCTCGAGCAAAGCGCGCAGCTCTTCATCCTTTATCGCCGCAGCGCTTAAAACCATATCTGCTCGCACCTCTTCAATGTTGGTCACATAGTCATAAATACATACTGCCAATGCTTCACTATCGTTCTTAGCTTTCTCGCTTTGTGCAATAAGCTCGTCATAACCGCGTTCCACTCCGCGAGAAATAACGTCATATCCCGCCCGCTTCAATTCGTTAATGCTAGAAAAATATTGCGTAGTAGAACCTAGGGGAACTTGCGCTTTTTTTGCGACACTTCGATGAGTAACGCTTTTAGGACCCTCGAAAAGTAGAAGTTCAGCTGCCGCCTGCGCAATGGCTCTTCGACGCCCCTGCGGATCACGTTTTGAACGTACCTTTTTTTCTTTGTTTTCCATAAGATAGTTCACCCTCGTTTTATTAATTATCTTTCAGTAGTTAGCCTTCCTAAACTCGCTCGCTTTCACAAAATCTAGCGAGTTTCCCGAAGCCCCTATCCTTCTAGTTTATGTACTTTTGTACATTATATATTTAGTGTACATATGTACATTTAAGTCAACAAGAGCTTATTGAGAAAAGTACGCACCTCCATGAAAAAGCGACAAAAAGAAAGGATGCCTCAAAAGAAGCATCCTTTACCGTGCAATAAATTCATTTTGGTACCGAATTTACTACCAATTATTTCTTTAGGACTCCATCCTTAGGGTCCTAGTGTGGTCCAGCTATTAGGACTCGGAGTAAGTCTTATGCCGCTGCACCATTATTTCCGTCAACCGAAGCACCCGTATTGGCGGTAGCATCAGCTGTTGCGGTATCGGTATTCACCTGCTGATCCTGAGATTCTGGCTCGGAGATCGAATCAACCACCACCAGAGATCCTCCACCAGCCGAGAAGTTCAAGGTGATATCGTCGCCCTCTTTATAACGAACAATATCTACGATACTTGCAACAGGGCAATCATAGAGCGTGTCGTTTCCTGAAAGCATGACGTAATAGTGAGTATTACCATCTAAAACAACGGGAGAAATCAAAGAAATGGTACCCGTCGCTGAACCTTCAGTAACCGTTGACTCCTCTTCACTACCCTGGATCTCAACACCGTTGCTGCGCAGAAGCTGCTTGTAGGCATCTTCTGTTTCGCTGATGGTGTTTCCGACCGCTACATTCTGATAGCGCTGGATATCAATCATGGCATACATCTTTACCAAGCCAGCACTGTCTTTCAAAGCGATGAAATAGGTAGGCTGACCGCCCACATTAATAAGCAAGGGGAACGTTGCGGTATAGCGCATTTGCTGTACCTGACCTTCCGCCGAACTCATCGCAGAATCTTCTGTTGCACCCGCAACTGGATAGAACTTAGATTCTGCCGTGCGTTGGTTAATCAGAACAAAGCCAATAATTGAGTTGTCAGAAGTTGCAGAAGTTACACCACTGTATACCCACACGTCGTCATCTTTAACAACATAGTTATAACCAAGATTTCCATCAGTTCCTGGTGTAGTCTGACGAACACCACTTTGTCCTAACCAAGAATTAATCCAGCCACCAGAAAGCGAACCGCTCCAGTTGTACTGTTCGATGAGCAATTCTGCAGGGTAAGCACGGTCAATCCACTGCGGAACATCTTCGATGGCAATGTCTTGACATTCACCGGTGTTAGCATCGCACAAAATAATGCGCGAAACCGTCTGACCGCCGAACAGACCAACCTTGTAGTCCATTACCGGATAAATCCAGTACGGTTTGCCGTTGTCATCAATTTCGAAGGACTTCTCACCCAGGATGTAGAAGGGGTATTTCAGCTGAACATGACGATCTACGTTATTGAACAGAGGATCAGAATCAGAATAGTAGATAGGGTCATCAAGACGAACAATCTGCGTATCCTGCGTGCTCATATTCACAATTACGTAACCTGGAATACCTGTTTCCTTGTTTGACCACCACTTAAAGAGGTCAGCGTAATTCAAAGGGCTTACGCGAACAGGAGAATCCTGATAGTTAATCTGGGTATAAATATCGTCGATAACATACTGACTAACATAATCCGCCATCGCACCCATGGTACGGTTGCCCAAAAGCATTGCAGAATCTCGATCGATAAACGGAATTTCAGAGTAATTAACTTCCTGAATATCGGTTGCAAAATCCGTTTCTTCAGTTTGCAAAATGGTTGCATACTTCTCTGCATTGCCAGGGAACAAGCTCAAAGAAAGCAAAGCACCAATAAGACCAACTGCCGCAATAGCAAGTGGAACAAACATTAGAATCTTAAAACGCTTCGACTTTTTTTCGCTCTTTTCGCGCTTACCCATACCATTGGCATAAATCTGCTTAAAAGAGAAGAAGATCAAAAACGAAGGCAACAAAATAAAGATTGCAAGCGCAAACCATAAATCAACACTATGAATGTTGATAGGTGGATGAAACCACCAATAGCAAAATGCCAAAACAAGCACAACCAGTACGGCAATAATAATTAGTGCTTTTTTGCTCATCTGCGAAAGGGCATCACGAAACGCGCTGAATTCGTTACCACCGGGACGGCCGCCGCGACCTCCACGACGAGGATCTGTGGACCCTCCCGGATCGCCACCCCTCGCTCCCGAATCGCCACCACTCGCACCAGCGCCACCAAATCCAGCGCCACCCTGTGCAGCACCAAACTGTTTTAGCAAGTCTGCCCAACTGACGGGTCCTTGATTACTTGGATCTGCCATAAGGCTCCTTCCTCTTGTGTACGTAACATGTTATTGTATCTGATTCTTCGCTCAGAATGTCCCCATCTTTGTAAAACAACAGGCGTACCAGGAAAATCTGGTACGCCTGAAAGAGTTATAAACCACCAAGGCCACGCAAGTGTTGTATCTTTTAAGAATGCCGAACGTCTATTCCCTAACCGACACTCCTCACGCAGACACCTTAACTCGTTCCCCGCTACAATTCCACCTTTGCCTCAAACGCTTAGGAAAGGCTCCTTAATACGTATTGCAGAATTCCGCCATTATAGAAATACGCACCTTCAGTTGGCGTGTCAATTCGCACAATCGCCTTAAAGGACACCTTCGACCCATCCTGCTTTGTAGCAACAACGTCTACAACCGAGGGATCAGGTAGCCCACGAGAAAAGTCAATCGAGGCGATAGTGATTACTTCGCTTCCATCTAAGCCAAGCGATTGTGCATTTTCACCTTCCTCGAACTGTAAAGGCAAAATACCCATACCGATCAAATTGGAACGGTGGATACGCTCAAAGCTCTCTGCAAACACCGCACGAACACCCTGAAGCATAGGACCCTTTGCTGCCCAGTCACGAGAAGAGCCACTACCATACATCTTGCCTGCAAGAACCACTAAAGGAATTTGCTGCTCTTGATAGTGCTTCGCCGCATCGTAGACGGCCTTTATTTCGCCATCAAGAAAATCTTTAGTCCATCCACCTTTTTTGCCCTCTGCCAATTTATTGGTCAGTTTCACATTGGCAAAAGCTCCGCGCATCATTACTTCATGGTTGCCGCGACGAGCACCGTAGGTATTAAAGTCCTGCACCGTAACTCCATGATCCTCAAGATAACGAGCTGCGGGAGAATCACTCGCGATAGATCCCGCAGGAGAAATATGATCTGTCGTAATAAAATCTCCCACATTGAGAAGCACTCGCGCATTCTCGATTGCCTTTGGCGCTTCTGGTTTCTTGGTCATGCCGTCAAAATACGGAGCACGACGCACATACGTTGACTCCGGATCCCACGCAAAAACATCACTGGCTTCTTTTCCTAGCGAACGCCACGCCTCATCACCCTCAAAGAGACCCTCTCCTGCGCGGTCGAAAACTTCTTTTGTGCAGCACTCGTCAAGCAGCTCTTTTACCTCTGAGGCATTTGGCCAAATATCACGCAAGAAAACTTCTGTTCCGTCTTCTCTTACTCCCATTGGTTGAGTTTCAAAATCAAAATCCATTGTTCCTACCAGCGAGTAGGCAATAACCAATGCAGGAGAACAGAGATAGTTCTGGGAAACATCGGGAGAAATGCGGCCTTCAAAATTTCTGTTGCCAGAAAGAATGCTTGCCAACTCAATGTCGTTTGCTATCTCATGCATGAAGGGCAAAATAGGACCAGAATTTCCGATACAGCTCATGCATCCAAAACCACAAGTATAGAACCCTAAATCACGAAGTGCTGGCATAAGACCTGCTGCATCCAAAATATCTTCGGTTGCACGCGATCCTGGTGCGAGAATAGTTTTTACCCAAGGCTTAGGATGTAGTCCTGCTGCCTGAGCATTTCTTGCCAATACTCCTGCCGCCAACATCATGCTTGCATCAGTTGCCGTAGTGCAGCTCGTAACAGCAGCAATAGCAAGAGCACCATGAGAGAGTTCCTGAGTTTCGCCTAAGATGTTTACCTCTACTGTCTTTTCAGTGTCAAGCTTACGTTCTGAGCAGATTCGATCAAAAGCCTGCTTTGCTCGAGTGACATCTATACGATCATGCGGACGGGAAGGTCCTGCAACACTTCGAGTGACGCTAGAAAGGTCGATTTCGAGAACTTTCGAATAGACTCGCTGGGTTGAATCAGGATCATTCCAAAAACCTTGCGCCTTCGCATAAGCTTCCACCAAGGCGATATGTTCCTCACTCCTGCCCGTAAGACGCAGATAATCAAGAGTTTTTTCATCTACCGGGAATAAGGTGCACGTTGAACCATATTCAGGCGTCATATTGGAAATACATGCACGCTGAGTAGCACTCAAGCTGTTGAGTCCTTCTCCAAAACACTCAACAAAGCATCCCACAACCCCTTCTTCTCGAAGCATCTGCGCAAAGGTAAGCGAGACATCCATTGCGCTCACTTCTTCAGAAAGCTTACCGGTGAGCTTTACCCCGATAACGCGCGGAACAAGCGTAGTAATAGGCTGTCCAAGGGCTGCTGCTTCCGCCTCAATACCGCCAACGCCCCAACCAAGTACGCCAATACCATTTGCCGTTGGTGTGTGAGAGTCCGTTCCTACGAGCGTATCAAAATAAGCAACTTTCTTTTCGTCTTCCTCGCGAGTCATAACCACCTGAGCAAAACGCTCAATGTTAAGCTGATGGCATATGCCGACTCCAGGAGGAACGATACGAACATTCTTAAATGATTCTTGAGCCCATTTCAAAAATTCATAACGTTCTTTGTTTCGACCGAACTCTAGAGCCATATTATTCTTAAGCGCATCGGCGCAACCAGCCTCATCAGCAATAACAGAATGGTCTATTACCAAATCGCAAGGCACTTGTGGATTAATATTTTTTGGGTCGCCACCCAATTCGATACACGCTTCACGCATGATAGCAAAGTCAACAAAAACGGGGACACCTGTGAAATCCTGGAACAAAACACGTGCCGGAGAAAACTCAATTTCACTTCCTACTTCGCCCGAAAGACCCGCCTGCACAAGGCGATCTGCAAGCTTAGCAGCATGTTCATCATTTGGCGCTAAGCGAAGAATATTTTCTAAAAGGACCGTAAGCGAATAGGGTAACTTTTCGTGTCCTTCGATAGCAGACACGGGATAATACGTATAGGATGTATTACCAACTTGCAAGACGCTTGAGCGGTTATTCATCGGCTCCCTCTTTCTTGAAAACTCTCTATCTAGCAGATTTTCTAACTCTGTCTTGTTTATTTGCTTTGGTCTGTCTTACTTTTAGGCTTCAGATTAAATCCACCTTGTCGCATCAAAACTCTTTCAGCTACGACAAAGCAGCAATGAGTGCATCAGTAAACTGAGTACACGTTGCAGGGCTCTGGTTTGAACCTACTGCTTTGCAGATATCTGCAGTAAGCACGTTACCTTGAGCATATACTTCGCGCACAGCAGAACGAATCTTTTCTGCAATCTCCATTTCACCAAGATGGTCTAACATCATCGCTGCGGAAAGAATTTCAGCAGTTGGATTGCAGAGATCCTTCCCCGCAATATCTGGAGCTGACCCGTGTACCGCTTCGAAAATCGCGTAATCTGGCCCGATATTTGCACCAGGCGCAATGCCTAATCCGCCCACTAAGCCCGCACAAAGATCGCTTGCGATATCACCATATAAATTCGGAAATACAATTACCTCGAATTGGGAAGGATCCATAACAATATTCATGCAGAAGGCATCAATGATATTGTCATTAAAATCAACCTTGCCCTCATATTCCTTAGCTACTTCACGAGCAACCTTTAAAAATAAGCCATCAGAATACTTCATAATATTTGCTTTATGGGCTGCGGTTACTTTCTTCTTACCATGTTTAAGGGCATATTCAAAAGCAAAGCGAACAATATTTTGTGATGCCGTTACGGAGATCGGTTTAATAGAAATACCTGAATCAGGACGGATAGTACCCGCATTTTGTTCCTGACAAAAGGCAATGAGATCTTTTGCTCCCTGGCTTCCTTCTTCAAACTCGATACCCGCATAAAGGTCTTCGGAGTTTTCACGAACGATAACAAGATCAACATCAGAATAGCGCCCGCCTGCACCAGGAATAGACATAACAGGACGCAAGCATACATTCAAGTTAAGAGATTTACGCAATGCTACATTAACGCTTCTAAATCCTGTTCCTACCGGAGTAGTAATAGGTCCCTTAATTGCAACCTTATTACGACGAACTGCTTCGATGGTGCTTTCCGGCAAAGGAGTACCACAGGCATCCATCATATGTGCGCCCGCTTCAGCAATTTCCCATTCGATATCTGCGCCTGCAGCTTTTACCACTCGTTGCATAGCCGCCGTCGTTTCAAGCCCGATACCATCTCCCGGAATTAAGGTCACCGTATGTTTTGCCATCAATCTCTCCTCGGTAAATCTACTAACAAGTCTTTTACGGCAGAATTAACTTTTATTGAATCTATAGACGTATGTAAGTGTAGCTTTGTAGCGCTCTATCATAGTGGAGTATTGAAAAATGTAACGTAGATTTCTCTACGCGGCTCTCTAGAAACGACCATAGACGTCACCTTTCTAGAGAATTCACTCGCTACCCTTTATAAAAAAGCGCTCATTGAGCGCTTTTAAAGAATACCTTTATTACCTTTTAAGCAAGATTATCTATGATCTGCTGGCTGCGACGTTTAAGTGCTCCTTTGCTGTGCTGCGCATCGAAAGCAACTCTTTCGCTTAAGCCTTCTTTAACCTCTGGAGCAAGTTTGCCCGTAGAAAAAGAAATGAGCGCGGTTAGCATATCCTGATATTCATAATCGCCGTGGTAACACTGTATTGCCTCATCAAGAAGTGGCCACACTTTTTGAGAACGATTTTCAGTCGTAGCACCAAGAGTACACAAAAAACGAAGTGCCGACAGACGAACAAAACCATTATCTTCATCAAAAAGCGCCGTTTCTGCGCCAGCAATTCCCTTATCGCAGGTACGAGAATCGAAAGGAACGAGCTCGGTAAGCACATCAAGGGATTCCCAACGCGTCTGAGCTTCAGGTCGATTGAGAGCATCAATAAAATCGTTAGTGTAAGGAACAAGCACTTCGGGATCGAGTTTTGCAACTTGAGCAAGCACAGATGAAGCATTTTGACGATCACGTCGCGTTGAACCAGCCAAGGCAAGAACTACTTCTTTGATTAAATCTTTTGATTGAAGAAGTCGCGCCGCAAGGTCTTTTGCGCTCTGTGTTTTTTCACTCATGAATATCCTCCGTTCGGTCCTTTTTTTTGAGTAATCTCAGAAAAAGAAACCAAGCTCATAACTCAATGTTTAATTATCACATTTCATTATAATCGTTATACTTAAAAGTTCGGAGGATATCGGTATTCAAAACACCCTTTCAACAAAGGGGCATAAAAGAACCCATTTGTCACACAACGCAACGATTGCAGCTTGCAACACGATGAAAGTCACCTACGACACAGCAAGTTGCTTATTCTTTGCACGCTTCGGCAAAGTAATCAATTAAAAACTTTTTGAGCGCATCAACCTTAGGCGAAGTAGGGGCATTTTCGGGAACGCGCAAATAGAGGTAACGCGTTCTTTTCACATCGCTCAAAGGAACATACACCAGATCATCCCTGCTGTCATTTGCCCAGGTGACCATTGGCGCTAGGGTAATTCCCACTCCACGTGCGACCATTTCCTGTATTTGGGTATAGGACTGGTTCTCCATATACAAGTTCGGACTAAAGCCTGCTTCTTGAAACATGCTGTCCACAATGTTACGCAATGAGCCCACTGGATTCACAATAAATGGTTCATTATATAGGTCTGCCAAAGCAACCGTTTTTTGTGACGCGTATTCAGAGTTCTTTGACACGAGAAGAGCAATGCATTCTTTTCCTAAAAGCGTATACTCTCCCCCTTGATGATATTTAGGAGAAGCAAAAAATATCAAATGAGGTATTTCTTCGGTGTAGTCCGTTTTTTTAGAATCGCTCATCCGCAACAACACCTGAGGATGCATTTCCTTAAAACGCATCAGGATGGTTTCGTTATTCCCCATAGGAACAGGTGCATAAAGAGTAATTACGTGCTCTTTCTTTTTCTGATAGAGCTCAACTTCAAGCGAAACACGATCAAGAGCATTAAGCGCTGTATTAGCGCAACGCAAGGCAATTTTACCCGCATCATTAAGTACTAGCGTTCTGCCTTTGCGGTCAAAAAGTTGCACACCCGTTTCTTCTTCAATTTGGCGAAGGGCGCGTGAAAGAGAAGGTTGTGAAATATGAAGCTTATCAGCAGCTTCACTCATCGTTTTGGATTCTGCAATGGCCTTAAAGTAATACAACTGATGAAAATCCATTGCGCCCCTCCTTTTAAATTCACTACTCCTTTAGAACTACTCCTTTAGAAATAGCGTATGTTACCCCAAATAATCTTCAATAAGATCATTATCAATTTCTTCGTTTTGCGCTCATTCATAAACGGAGCATGAGTAAAAGACAACGACCTAATACCAAGGATGTCCTGTGAGCTATACACCCTACAGGACATCCCCAAATAGCTTAATTATTCTTCAGGAAACAGCTCATCCAAAATTTCTTGAGTAGGCATCTTAACGCCATACCAAATTTCTTCTCCTGTTGCTGCCTGTTCAATCATCATGCCAATACCGCCGATGATCTTGCAACCCTTAGCTTCTGCATCCTTAAGAATTTGAGTCATACGAGGGTGATATACCGCATCCGCTACTGCCATTCCCTCTTTGATAAGCTCTGCTGGAACAGGAGTTTCCCCTGCGCTGTCACCCATTCCAACAGGAGTAGCATTGATAAGAATATCGGATTCCGCAATAGCCTCTGCCATTTCGTCCTTGCTTTCAAACGCGTGGAGAATCATTTCAGCGCCCGTCTTCTCCTGAACGCGTGGAAGAAGTGTTGTTGCGCGAGTATAAGAAGGACCACCTTCGCGTGCGAAAACGTGAACTTTCTTTGCACCATCAAGAGCAGCCTGAACTAAAATTGCAGAACCAGCACCACCAGGTCCTAATACGGTAATGGTCTTACCTTCAATTTCTTCTCCATGATTGCGAATGTTTTGCATCATGCCTGTACCATCGGTGTTGTGACCAGTGATGCGACCATCCTCTTCTTTCTTTAGCACATTTACCGCACCCATAAGCTCTGCACTATCAGACAGGCCATCGAGCAAAGGAATAATTGCCTGCTTGCAAGGCATGGTTACATTGCTGCCATCCCAGCCGTCCATGCGTTTCATTGCCGCAATGATATCTGGTAGATCATCTTGCTTAACATCGAATACTACATAGATTGAATCAACATCAAGTTTTTCAAACGAAAGGTTATGAGTAGCTGGTGACATCGAATGACGAATAGGGCTACCCAAAAGGCTAATTAGATGAGTGTGACCACTAATCTCAGTTTTCTGTGACATAATTGCTCCCTCTTTCTGTTTATCCCTTTTTATCTAACAATCAGTGTAAGCGTCATAAAAACGATGCTTATTCTAATACCTCGTGCAAATCATCCATAATACGAATAGCTTGTTCAACCTGAACCTGACCAGGTGCAGAAGCCTTTTCTAATGAGCAGAAGGTAATAGCAGAACCGAAAAGCTCACCCGCTAAACGCGTAATACTTCCTTCACGACCCATAGCCATGGTCAGAAGAGGTTTATCGCTATGAATACGAGACATCTCCTCGGTTGCGGCAAGAAGCTTCAATGCATCCTGAGCGCCTTTTGCCATCGTGGCAATCTTGGGAATATCAGCGCCCAAATCAGCCATATGTGTCAAGAGAGAAACCATCCATTCAACCGATGGAGTACCTGCAAAATTATGGTAAGAAATTACGGTCTTTACCTTATGCTGCTGCGCGCATGCAACAAGCTCGAGTACCGCAGCATCACCGATCCAAGTTTCAATATCAACTAGATCGATTGCTTCAGCCTCAATAATTGCCTTATTAAGCGCTACATATTCTTCAACAGGAATGGTAAGCTGGCCACCTTGGCTTGTAGAACGGAATGTAAAAAGATAAGGATTATTCTGTAAAGCTTTCCCAATCTCAACAGACTGCTTTGCCATTGCCTCAGGATCGTGAACATCAGCAGCAAAATCACCGCGCCACTCAAAACATTCAACTCCTGCAGCAATGCCTTTTTGAATAAGCT
This sequence comes from Cryptobacterium sp. CAG:338, assembly GCA_000435475.1. Taxonomy (GTDB): domain Bacteria; phylum Actinomycetota; class Coriobacteriia; order Coriobacteriales; family Eggerthellaceae; genus Anaerotardibacter. Next base: position 21,318 of record FR896044.1, read on the forward strand.
CCACATTTTCTTCTGCATGAGCTCCCATTAGAGAAATGATTGTCTTTGGACGACCTTCACCAAGTTTTACACCTTTGATATCGATAGGTTGCGTCATGATCCCTCCTACCTATTACTTATCAGTTACTTGTATAATAATTCCTAATTAATCAGTTTTTTATATCGTTTGAGTATTTGTATATATCATTTTTGATATATGTTTCAAAAAACAAGGGTTATAGGAAAAAATGTGTT
>FR896045.1:0-2782 GCA_000435475.1 Cryptobacterium sp. CAG:338
GTTTTTTGTTTAAGACATAAGTGTACTTGGAATTAATATATTTACTCAAAAATTTACCGTCTTATAGACAGTTGAGTAAAATAATTAATCAACCAGATTAATTTAGGATTTTAATCGTTTCATTTAAGAAGAAAGAAGAAATTAGATGAAGCAAGAAAACATTCGAAATGTAGCGATTATTGCCCATGTTGACCATGGAAAAACCACCTTAGTTGATCGTCTGCTCTACACTGCAGGGGTATTTCGCGAAAACCAAGAGGTTGCTGAGCGTGTTCTTGACTCAAATGATCAAGAACGTGAGCGTGGTATTACTATTCTTTCAAAAAATATCTCCATTACCTACAAAGATGTAAAAATTAACGTCATTGACACTCCAGGTCATGCTGACTTTGGTGGAGAAGTCGAACGTGTATTAAATATGGCAGATGGTGCCTTGCTTATTGTTGATGCTTTTGAAGGCCCCATGCCACAGACACGTTTTGTACTTGAAAAAGCTCTCTCTTTAGGTTTACGTATTGTCGTCGTAATCAACAAGATCGACCGTCCTGGTTCTCGCCCCGAAGAGGTGGTTGATGAAGTATTTGACCTCATGGTGGAACTCAACGCTTCCGACGAACAGCTTGATTTCCCTATTATTTATGCGAGTGCAGTAAACGGATATGCTCGCTACGAGGTTGACGATAATAATATGAATATGATTCCTCTCTTGGAAACTATTCTTAAAGAAGTTCCTGCACCTGACTGTGAGCCAAATGGTCCCGTTGCATTGCAGATTTGCACGGTTGATCATTCTAGTTTTGTTGGTCGAATTGGTGTGGGCCGTCTGCATTCAGGAACGATGCATAAAAATGAACCCGTACTTGTTATTAAAAACGATGGTACTCGCTATAACACTCTCATTAAACAGGTATTTACTTTTGAAGAGTTAGGGAAAAAGGAAGTACCACAAGCCTGTGCGGGAGATATTATCGCGGTAGTTGGTATTGAAGATGCTGATATTGGCGATATGGTAACCAATCGTGAAACGCCCGTAATTCTTGATCCTATTGAGGTCGAAGAGCCAACCATGGCAGTTGTGTTTGAAGCATCAACTTCACCGTTAGTAGGACGTGAAGGTGAAATCGTACAGGCACGCCAATTGAAAGAACGCTTATTCCGTGAAGCGGAATCTAACATTTCTATGCGCATTACCGAATTGGAAGATAAATCAGGTATTGAGGTAGCTGGTCGTGGTGTTTTACATCTTTCAGTATTGATGGAAACCATGCGACGTGAAGGCTACGAATTCCAGGTAGGACGCCCACGTGTAATCATCAAAACCGATGCTAACGGTAATAAGATGGAGCCTATTGAAGAGGCTACGGTTGATACTCCAAGTGAATATGCGGGTAAATGCATTGAAGTATTTGGAACCGCTGGCGGCGAAATGACTGATATGTTCCAACGTGGCGAGCAAACCCATCTGGTTTTCAAAATTCCTTCACGAGGCACAATGGGGCTTCGTACGAAACTTCTCAATGTGTCACACGGTGAAGCTACTATGTTCCATCATTTCAGTGAATATGGACCTTATCGTGGTGAATTCACAGGGCGTAAAAACGGCTGCATGATCGCCATGGCAACAGAGAAATCAGTCGCTTATGCATTAGATACGCTTCAGCAGCGTGGTCGACTCTTTATCGGTCCGGGTGAAGATTGCTACGAAGGCATGATTGTTGGTGAATCTGCTAAAGAAGGCGACATGGTGGTAAACGTGGCAAAAGCCAAGCAGCTTGGCAATCAGCGTTCAGCAGGTGCAGATAAAGCCATTCAGCTTACCCCTCCTGTTACCTTCACCTTAGAGGAAGCGCTTGAATATATCGAAGATGATGAACTAGTTGAAATAACTCCTAAATCAATTCGATTAAGGAAACGTCTTCTTTCCGCGACTGATCGTCGCAAAGAGGCTAAAAACAAATAATAATCCTCCGCATATGAAATGATTGCGTACTTATCAGTAGATAGGTACGCAATTTTTTATGCCTAAAATCATTACAAAATGCCGAGATTATGAAGAGCTTGTGATAAAGAGGGCTTTATAAATGGGCAAATTGTGCGGAAAGAATCAAAAAATTAGCATTGTGCCAAAATAACGAAGAACCGCATTTTTGTGCGGTTCTTCGGTGTTTTACAAGGTAAAGGAAGAGTAATGAAGCATAAAGCTTTACTTCGCAAGGTATCCATCATTGGTGTTTCCGCGGCATGTTGTTTTGCTTTAGTTGGGTGCGGAGGCACGAATTATGGATACACCGGAGGCGTTGCAGCGACGGTAAATGGTTCTGAAATCGAAGAGGATACTATTACTAAGTACATACAAGATTTCCGGGCAAGCTCAGAATTGACCAGTGATCAAGATTGGGCGAATTGGATGAGTGAAAACTCGCTTGATCCTTCAACAGTACGCAGTCAGGTTATTGATTATTACACTGAAGTTGAACTAAAGAAGCAAGCTTGCGATGAAAAGGGCATCACGATAGATGAATCTCAAGTAGACGAGCAGATTAACACTACCAAAGCTAACTACTCCAGTGATGAGGAATGGCGAAATGCCCTAAGCTCTGCAGGAATTACGGAGGATTCATACCGTCAAGCAATCGAAGAGGGATTGCGTGACGAAGCGCTTATGGAAAATGTAGCAGGCGATTCTGCTACTGCAGATGATTCACAAGTTCTTGAAATGCTTAATACGTATTACACCATGTTTGATGGTGCAAAGCGTTCTTCTCATATCTTGTTCTCTTCC
>FR896045.1:2787-13795 GCA_000435475.1 Cryptobacterium sp. CAG:338
TGTTCTCTTCCGATGATGAAGCTACTGCGCAAGAGGTGCTCGATCAGATTAATGCAGGAACTTTAGATTTTGCTGAAGCGGCAAAGCAGTATTCCACTGATACTGCTTCTGTTGAAAATGGTGGAGATGTAGGTTGGGATGCTACCAATACCTTTGTTGAAGCGTATACTACTGCTCTCGATGGCTTATCTAAAGGGCAAGTTTCTGGATTAGTTACGAGTGACTATGGTATTCACATTATTATGTGTACTGATGAATTTTCTTGCGACGGTACGGCGACCTCTCTCGATGCTTATCCAAGTGAATTCATAGATTACATTTCTAATATCGTAAAGAGCCAAAATCAATCCACTGCCTACAATGATTGGTTTACCAGCTATAAAGAGCAGGCAGATATCCAAATCAACGATATGCCCGAAGACGTTCCTTATAACCTAGACATGACTCAATATGAATCAACCGATGAAAACTCCGATTCCTCATCAGATACTTCAACCGAAGGAACAACTGAAGAAGGAACTACTGATTCAGGAGAAACCACTACTGATTCTTCAACAGAAGGTGATACTGGCACCACGCAAGAAGGAAGTGGAGAATCTACTTCTGAGTCTACCGAAGGACAATAAATAAAAGGCTTCGTAATTTTATTAGGTATTAAAAGGGCTTCCTTGTATGATAAGGAGGCCCTAATTTTTTGGAGGATTCTTATGCCGAATGAAGATATAGCCCTGATCACTTTACACAATGCAATCGTCCGTCGAAATGGGAAAGATATTTTGTCAATTGATGATTTCAATCTTGAGCAGGGGGAAAGCATTGCATTGATTGGCCCTAATGGTGCGGGCAAGTCTACTTTTATTAACTTGATTACACGAGAAGTATTTCCACTGTATCGAGATCATCCTCCTGTTCTATTTAAGGGAAAATCATTAGTAACCCTTCAAGAAATAAAGCAATGTTTAGGGGTTGTATCGGCAACGATGCAGAATCAGATCACGGTGCACCTGCCTGTTTTTGAAGTGGTCTATGGCGGATTATTAGGTTCTTTAGGTGTTCCTCGTCAGTACACTATGAATGAAGAAGGGAAAGCAAAAGTAGCAAAAACCCTTGAATTTTTAGGTATTGCACATTTAGCTGATCGTGATGTTATGACTTTATCTTCTGGTCAAGCTCGACGAGTACTAATCGCTCGCGCATTAGTACACGATCCTGAAGTGTTAGTACTTGATGAGCCTACTACTGGTCTTGATCCAGAAGGTATGTACTATGTACGCAAAACCATGCGTGATTTAACGGAAGTAGGAAAAGCGATTATTTTGGTAACCCATTATCCAGAAGACATTATTCCCGAAATAAAACGTGTGGTAATGATAAAAGATGGCAAGCTTTTTGCTGATAAACCAAAGGAAGAAGCACTTACCACTGCCTGTGTTTCGGAATTATTTGACGTTCCTTTAAGAATATTGTCACAAGATGGCTATTATTCTCTTGTGACAGAGTATTAGTTTAGTTATAATGCAATCTTGCACGTGCAAATAGCACCGCAAATCAGTTGGAGAGATGTCCGAGTCTGGCTGAAGGAGCACGATTGGAAATCGTGTGTGCGCCAAAAGCGTACCTGGGGTTCGAATCCCCATCTCTCCGCCAGGAATTTTCAAAGCCGTTCGTTAGAACGGCTTTTTTCATATTCATAAAACTTTCAACAATGAAATAGTATGAGTGCGGACTTTCTCTAAAACGGTAAATGAGTTACACTAACGTAGCCCTGAGAAGGGAAAAACGAATAACTTGGAAGGATGGCAGAGCGGCTGAATGCGGCGGTCTCGAAAACCGTTTTACCGGTACTCCCGGTAACGAGGGTTCAAATCCCTCTCCTTCCGCCAGAAATTGTCATGACCTCATAATGAACGAGAACCCAAAAGTGAGACGGTCAATAAAAGTTTCCAGTCCCACTACTAAGGTTCAGTTCATAACGAGGTCATTTTTTTATCCATCACTTAGTTAACGCAGCCACTACTCGGAGTGGAAAGAGTAATATGTCTAGCTCATGCTAAACTGCAAACAATAACAAGAACAAAGAAAGGATTTTCCATGGCCGAACGTATGGTTGATCCCGAGGCAAATGCCCCCGAAGAGGATATTGATGACGTACTAAAAACCGTTATTCGCGCGGTACTTGATGAGGCCGCAACGAAAATGGAAGCAGGAGAAGAAGTAATACCTTTTACTGGGTTAGCAGTAAAAGAAAACTTATTTATCGAAACTCATCCTGGTGATGACGTAGAAGAGTGTTTCCTTGCAGCACGTCGTGAGGTTGAAGGCGCACGCGGTGCAACGGCTTATGCTTTCTGTTATGACGGATATATTGAAACAGAAGATGGAATGCGTGATGCCCTTATTGCAGAAGGCGGACTTCCGGGTGAGGAGCAAGCTTACGCCTTTGGTTACCTTTATGACGCAAACGGGGTAAATCGCGAGGTTACTTATATAGGACCTGCGCCAAACTTTATGGAAAATCTTAAACTTGAGCTTGATATGGAAGGCTCCCTTGATCCTCTAATGGATGTATCTTCTGATTCCGATAACCAAGTAGCGGAAGAGCAAGTCGAAGCCCTTGCGGAAAAACTGGAGAAAGCCGCTCAAGCAGAAGAGGAAAAAGCTCAAAAAGCTTAGACTTTTTTAAACGGTAAAGCTACTACAACGCACACATTACTAGTAATGTGTGCGTTTTTTATATGAGAAAGATGAATCTACTATTTAAGAAAAATAGTAGATTCTCTGGCTACTATAGAGGATGTAGTTAATGGGAAGGGATACATATGAAGGGCTTCCTCATTGTTTATAGTCTCCGTTGCTTAGTTAATGTGAATAAACCGTGAGTTTAAGGTAGTTGATAATTGCGAAGAAATAAGCAGTTTGTTACTATGGTTCGGCTATTCCTGCTTCGGGTATGCCTTCAAATCCCGAAGCCGTAAGTCCAGAGGAGGTGAACTGATGAAGGCTTATGAACTCTTGTATTTTGTAGCTCCGTCGATCGACGAAGAAACCCGTATCGCAGTTATGAAGCGTATCGAGACCGCCCTCGCAGAAGGTAACGGTGTTGTAGATAACGTAGACAATTGGGGTAAGCGCAAGCTCGCTTATGAAATCAATGGTCTGACTGACGGTGATTACACCCTTATCGATTTCCATGCAGAGCCTGCTAACATTGCAGAGCTTGATCGTGTTCTTCGCATCACTGATGCTGTTGAGCGTCACATGATCGTTGCTCGTCCCGACCGTGACTAGTTAAACAAGAAATTTGGAAATCAAAAGGCGAACGAATAGGTTCGTAGCATGAGAGAGGTTCAAAAATGAGCATCAATCGCGTAACAATCACTGGCAATCTTACTCGTGATCCCGATTTGCGTTCCACCGCAGGAGGAATGCCTGTTTTGGGTTTTGGTGTTGCAGTAAATGACCGCCGTAAGAATCAACAGACAGGCGAATGGGAAGATTACCCTAACTTCATAGATTGCACTATGTTTGGTGCTCGTGCTCAGTCTATTTCTCGCTTCCTTACAAAAGGAAGTAAGGTTGCCATCGAAGGAAAACTTCGCTGGAGCCAGTGGGAACGCGATGGGCAAAAGCGTAGCAAGATTGAAGTTATTGTTGACGAAATAGAGTTTATGTCTGCTCGCAACGATAATACTGCGCCACGCAACACTATGAATGCTCCTATGGCGAATACAGCTCCTGCAGCAGCGCCTATGGCAGCTCCTGTAGTGGATGCCTCTGTATACGATACCGACATTCCGTTCTAATCATTCGAAAGAGGTTTACATGTCTGACTACACAAAGCAGCCTCGTCGAAAGTACTGCCAGTTCTGCAAGGATCATGCAGAATATGTAGATTACAAAGACACTCAGATGCTGCGCAAGTATGTTACTGATCGTGGGAAGATCAAGCCCCGTCGTGTTACGGGCGCTTGCACCCAGCACCAGCGCGATATTGCTAACGCCGTAAAGCGTGCACGCGAAATGGCTCTTATGCCCTATGCAGTGCCTGCAGTAAGCGGCCGCGGTGATCGTCGTAATCGCTAAGAGGAGGATGAAATGAAAGTAATCCTTTTGGCAGAAGTTAAGGGTAAAGGCGGAGAAGGCGACGTAGTAGAAGTTGCTAACGGCTTTGCTAATAACTATTTATTCCCTAAGAATTTGGCTGTAGCTGCTACTAAGGGTAACTTAAAGCAGCTCGAACAGCGCAAGCACAACATTGCTACGCGTGAAGAGAACCGTATCGCTGAAGCTAATAAGACCAAGGAAATCCTTGATGCTCTTACCGTAAAGGTTGAAGCTCGCGTAGGTGAAGAGGGTGTTCTCTTCGGTTCCGTAACAGCACAGATGATTGCTGATGCTGTTAAAGCACAGGCAGACATTGATATCGATCGCCGTCGCGTTGAAATCAAAACTGCGATCAAGTCTGCTGGTACTCACGAGGTAGCAATTCAGCTGTATCGCGACATTAAAGCTAACTTAACTATTCTGGTTGGCGATGCTGATACTTTTGCTGCTACAGAAGCAACTGAAGCACCTGCAGAGGCTGAAGCTGAAACTGTAGAAGAAGCAACGGAAGAAGCTGCTGAGTAACACGTGCTTGTACGTGCGTTTAACGTATAGCTTTAAAAAGGTCGTTTAGTCTTACTAAGCGACCTTTTTGTATAATTGCGTAATCTAAGCAATTAGGTAAGGATGGACAATCGTGCCGGATTCTCAAAACAACACCACTTCAGATATTAATAAAGCGTTTCCTCAAAACGTAGAAGCTGAACAGACGGTACTTGCCGCCTGTTTGCTTTCGACGGGAGTATTTGAAGAGGTATCTTTGAAGCTGAAACCGGAAAGTTTTTTCCGTCCTGCGCATCGTATTATTTTCGAAACTATGCGAGAGATGAATTCTCGTTCCATTCCAATCGATGTTATTTCTGTTTCTGACAACTTAAAAGCTACAGGTCAGCTTGAAGCTATTGGTGGTCAGTCATATTTATTGGAATTAGCGGATAATACTTTTGCCTTTACGAGTTGGCAATACCATGCAGAAATTGTAGCGCGTGATGCCATGCGTCGTGAACTTCTTCGTGCGTCAGCGCAAATTACTTCACTCGCATACGATTCCCCTGCAGATCCAAAAGAGTTGGTATCACAAGCGGAAGCGGCGCTATTTAACGTTACAGAACAAACGGTGAGTTCAACTTTTAAAGATATTCAGACTTTGGTTATTGAGGCCAATGACGAAATTGCTGAAATGGCAAATCGTGCAGGCACTATGCAAGGGGTTCCTACAGGCTTTACCGATGTCGATAAACTGTTTTGTGGTTTACGCGGTGGAGACCTTATTATTTTGGCAGCGCGTCCTGCAGTAGGTAAAACATCATTTGCTATGAATTTAGCAACCAACGCTGCCAAATTGGGTTCAACAGTAGCATTGTTCAGTTTGGAAATGTCTTCAGTACAAATCACGCAACGTGTGTTAGCGGCTGAAGCAGGTATGAGCCTTTCTCGTTTACGTGGAGGTATGCTCCAAGATAGTGACTGGAGTGAATTAGTGCGTGTTTCGGCGGAGCTTTCGCAGTTCGACCTTTATGTCGATGACTCACCTTCGCTATCTATCGTTGAATTACGTACTAAAGCTCGCCGCATGATGCGTAACAAAAAACAGGGACTTATTATTGTTGACTATTTGCAGTTGATGCAACCGGTAATTCCGCACCCAAATAATCGTGCGGTTGAAGTCGCAGAAATTTCTCGAGGTCTAAAAGTTCTTGCAAAGGAATTAAATGTACCAATTTTGGCACTTTCTCAGCTTTCTCGTGGTGTTGAAACGCGTACCGATAAGCGTCCTATGCTTTCTGACTTGCGTGAGTCAGGTTCTATCGAACAGGACGCGGACATCGTAATGTTTCTTGATAGAAGTACTTCTGAGGCGGAAGCGGAATCGGATAAGCGTCCTGATTGGGGTATGGCAGAACTTATTGTTGCGAAGCACCGTAATGGACCCACGCGAGATATTCCTTTGACCTTTATTCCTGAATTTACTAAATTCACCAATCATTTTGATGATTCAGGTTACTAAGCATTATTTCTGAACAAGTTTGGTATCCTTTCGCGTTACACTCTGTGTATGGATGCCGTCACTTTTATACATGCAGCTGATCTTCATTTAGGAGCGCCATTTAAGGGGCTTCGTACCATTGCGCCAGAGTGGTCCGAAGTTCTTTTGCAGGCAATACCAGAATCTTTTCGTAAGGTGATTTCGACTGCTCTTGCTGAAAAGGTTGATTTCGTGGTAATTGCAGGTGATGTGTTTGATAATTCACATCCTTCCTATGCAGATTTTTCTTTGTTTGTTAAGGGATTGAAACAGCTTGATGAAGCGAGTATTCCCGTTTATTTTGTTACAGGAAATCACGATCCTTACCTTTCTTGGGATAACTCTTTTGCTTCATTGCCACCTAACGCTCATCTCTTAGGGGCAACTAAGCCAGATTTTATTTGTTATAAACGTGACAACAAACCACTTGCTCTTATTGGAGGCAGGGGATATTACACACAGTCATGGCCCGCTGATGAAGATATTTCAGAAGGTATTTCACGTGAAACAGCCATCAATGACCTGGGGATTTACGCGCCTTTTATGATTGGAGTTATCCATACTGGTCTCGATATTGACCTTACCCGTTCCCCAGCAAACCCTAAAAAACTTCTAAAGCGTGATGTTGATTATTGGGCTTGTGGTCATGTGCATCAACCTCGAATTCTCCCTTCAAAAGAGGATCCTCGTATTGTGTATGCGGGATGTCCTCAAGGAAGAGATATGAAAGAAGAAGGAGAGCATGGCGTTTTCAAAGTAACGCTCTGTGCTGAAGGAACTTCTGAAATATCACGTAAAGTTGAGTTTATTCCAACGGCGAAAATTGCATGGCAACATATCGTTTTGGATATTTCTGATTGCGCTACTATTGCTGATATAGAAGAGAAAATTATCAGTACCGAATTTGCCTACAATGCACAAACCCGTGTACAGAGAATGATATTTCGCATTACGCTTGTCGGGCGCTCTTCGCTTCATACTGAGTTGTCTCCTGAAGTATTAAAAGATATTCAGGCTGTCTTAAATGATGGTTATCCGTTTTTTTATGTTGATTCCCTCGTGAATAAAACATTGCCTTGTCTTTCTTATAAAACGCTTCGAAAAGAAGGATTATTTCCAGCGGTTTATCTTGAAGCAATGGATGATTGTCGAAATCAAAAAGAAGAAGTTCTGCTTGATTTAGAAAAATCATTCTATCAACGAGATATTTCTTTGCCGAGCTCTTTGGAAGGAAAGTATGAAGAGCTTTGCGACGAGGCAGAAACGTTGGTTCTTGATCTGTTGGGGCAGGATGATAAGTGATGGCAAAAAAAGCATGGGAAAAAACAAAACCATCACGGAGTAAAAAACATCAAGCGGAATCAAACGTTTCCTCAAAGTTTTTTCTTGAGCATATAAAAATGACCAGCTTCGGGAAGTTTGCCAATCTTATTGTGGGACCGTTTGGACCTGGGATGAATGTGGTGTTTGGTCCTAATGAAGCCGGTAAAACTACCCTTAACGAATTGGTCAAAGGGGTTTTATTTGGCTGGCCTATAGCGCGTGGTGATGCTAATCCCTATCGTCCGGAAAATAGCGAACGATCAGGAAGCTTGTTCTTCAAAAACACCTTATCTGAAGAGGTAATTGAGCTTAAAAGAGTCAAAAATTCAGATGAGCTGAATCCTCCTGCACCTCTTCTCACTAATATCGATAAAGAGACGTACGAGACCATGTTCTCTCTTACCAGTGATGAATTGTTGAGACTTGATAGGCATAGTGATATTACCGCACGTCTATTAACAGCGGGATCAGGCACCTCTTCTTCGCCAGCTCATGCTTTAGAAGAAATAACAAAAAGGATTAAAGCGCTTACTTCTCGTTCTTCGCAAGTTTCCGGGGCGATTGGCGCTCTCAAGTCTGATCAGGCTCAAATTCGGCAAGTGGTTAACGAACAAAAAAAGGAAGCAGATGCCTTTCGGGAAGAAGAGCTGCTTTTAGCTTCATTGCGTCCTCGCAGAGAAATGATGCGTGATACCCAAGAGCGTTTAAATAAAGAAATAGAAGAACTTAACCAAGCGGCGGCACATATTTCTTCGATCGATAGAAGAATCACTTCTTTAGAAAAGGATCTCGAAGAGTCTATTCAGAACACTCCTTTAGCGGAGAGTGGGCAAGAGCCTGTTCCTGATGAGGATATTATTGACTTAATCAATTTAAGCCAGGCAGAAGAATATCGTCTTCGTGATGCTTTAGATGAGTTTGATGAACGTCGCGCAAAGTTGGAACATAGCGTAGATAAAGCTCATGAGGCATTAAATGCTTCTCAAGCAGATTTTGAATTCCATATAGAGGATGGCAGGTTACAGCAAAATTATGCACGCGCCCGAAAACAGCGTTGGGTACAACTTGCCTTTGCAATTGTGGTTCCTCTTATCATGGCGCTGATTGGGTTATACAGTATTGATCTTGCGCGAAAAGCTGTGGGTGCAACCTATTTTATCGTCGGGATAGTATTAGTACTTGTTGCACTTCTTCTTGCTGTGGTGGGAATAGTGATAAGTACCCGTCCGACAAGAACAGAAGAAGAATGGGAAGATGAACGTTCTAAAAAAGAATGGGTAATGCAGCAGGATTCGAAAACGCTTGAGGTTTGTCAGCGTCAAGCCCAAGAGTATGCAGCAACGATAGCTTCTTTTTTAGAAGAACACGGTTTATCTGCAGCGCTTGGTTCTACGCGTCGTGCTCGTAGGTTATTGGATCAAGCACGGGAATATCGTGCTGCCTGCGATTTGGCTGAACAATCAAAGCAAGCCCAGACACTTCATCATGCATCACTCCGACGTGAAATAGCTCAGGCCCGTCAAGAACGAGAGGATCTTTGCCTTCAGCTTGGTATTGATACTTGTGCAGAGGTAGATGAGGTTACTCAGCTGATAGAGAGAAAATCGACCGAACGCAGCAAGACTGCGCAAATTATCGGAGAAACCGAGCGGCAAATTGGAGAGATAACCGAACGCCTTAATGCTGCAAGAAAAAATAATTCTTTCGATGAAGTCAAATTTCAAAGCGCTTCAATAGAAACCCGTCTTAAAGACTCTTATCGCGAGTTGGCGGTTCTTCTTCTTGCAAAACATACGCTTGAAGAAGCGATAGCTCAGTGGGAACGAAAGAGCCAACCTGAGGTATACCGTCTGGCTTCTCGTTTATTTTCACAGATGACTGACGGTATGTGGCAAACGGTACGTATGAATGCTCAAGGGGATATCGAAGTGGTCGATGCAATTAAGACTACCCGATCGCCTCAGCTCTTATCGCTCGGAACAAGACAACAGCTTTATCTAAGCTTACGCATTGCTCTTTTAATAACGGCGGAGAATGTTGGGCGAGGACTCCCTTTGATGTGTGATGATATTTTGGTAAATTTCGACGATGCTCGCCGCATTCAAGCAGTGCGAGCACTTCTGGAGCTTGCGAAAAAACGACAAGTTATTTTATTTACCTGTCACCAAGATATTGCAACCTTGGTGTGTAATGCTGATTCAAACTCTAAATTGATTGAACTGTAGTATTATTCCTTTGTTGGGGTAGGTTTTAGCTTGATTTATCGCGTAAAATTTATCCTTGTGCAAAGGTGACAATAAGCTTTGCAAGTAGGTATTAAAACATCGAAAGGACCTTTCATGCCAAGCACGGTTCTCCTTGGTGCTCAGTGGGGCGACGAGGGAAAAGGCAAAATCACTGATCTTATCTCAAGTGATTACGATTATGTTGTTCGATATCAGGGAGGAAATAACGCCGGGCATACCGTAATTCATGGTGACACTAAGCTCGCGTTGCATCTTATTCCTTCAGGAGTAATGTATGACCACATCACCCCTGTCATTGGAAATGGCTGTGTTATCGATCCTAAAGTTCTTGTTGAAGAAATGAAGATGCTGGAAGATTCAGGCTTCCCCTGTGATCGCCTTCGCATTTCTTGTGATGCGCATATCATCATGCCGTATCACATTGATTTAGACGGCGCTTCAGAGCGTCATTTAGGAAAGCATAAAATTGGCACGACGAATCGCGGCATCGGTCCTGCTTATGAAGATAAGTTTGCTCGCAGTGGTATTCGCGTCCAGGATTTGCTGGATGAAAAGATTTTCCGCGAAAAACTGGAAGCAGCACTCGCAATTAAAAATCAAATTCTGACGAAAATCTACGATCTGAAACCTTATACAGTTGATCAGATTTGCGAGATGTATTTACCTTACGCTGAAGTCATGCGCAAGCATATGGCGGAAACCACCCAAATGCTCAACGCTGCTCTTCGCGAAGATAAAAACATTCTGTTTGAAGGTGCTCAAGGCACCATGCTTGATATTGACCATGGCACCTATCCATTTGTTACCTCGTCTTCTTGCTGTGCGGGTGGCGCACCTACGGGTTCTGGTGTTGGGCCTAAAGCTATTGATAAAGTGCTTGGCATTGCAAAAGCATATATAACCCGTGTTGGTTCTGGTCCTTTCCCGACCGAACTTCATGACGAAACGGGAGAACTCCTCTGCAAGGTAGGTGGCGAATACGGAGTAACCACCGGTCGCAAGCGCCGTTGTGGTTGGTTCGATGCAGTGCAAGCTCGCTATGCAGTAGAAGTCAATTCAATGACCGACATGGCATTAACCAAGCTCGACGTTCTTTCTTGTGTGCCTACCATCAAGGTATGTGTTGGATATGAAGCTGACGGTGTTCGTTATGATTATTTCCCCATGCAGCATTCAGTGATTTATCCCAAAAATGTAACTCCTATTTATGAAGAACTTCCTGGTTGGGAAGGTGTCGATATTTCCGATTGTAAGAAATTCGAAGATTTACCTGCTAACGCTCAGCGTTATGTTCAGTATCTTGAAGAGG
>FR896045.1:13830-15519 GCA_000435475.1 Cryptobacterium sp. CAG:338
CTTCCATCATTGCGGTTGGTCCTGATCGAAATCAGACAATCTTCAATGGTTGGGAAAGCCGCTAAGGCTATGCGCTGCATGAAAGAATATTAAATTAAGAAAGCACCTTCGTGGGTTTCTGCGGAGGTGCTTTAATATAGGGAAGAAAATTGCGAATTTAGAATCGCAATTTTTAAAAAACTAAGTTGTTCGAGGGGCTAGTCTCCTTATTGAACGAAAGGTGAAACAGTGAACATTCTTGTTCTTGGCGGCGGTGGCCGCGAGCATGCCATCGCGTGGGCATTGTCTCAGTCTCCTCGCTGTGATCAGCTCTATGTTGCCCCTGGTAATGGCGGAACAGCATCCATTGCTCAGAATGTAAAAAATCTCGCCGTTGAAGAGGGCGATGCCGTACTTTCTTTTGCAAAAGATCATGAAATTGGATTGGTAGTAGTTGGCCCTGAAGCACCTCTCGTTGCTGGTGTTGCTGATGTTGTTCGAGCAGCAGGGATTCCTATTTTTGGCCCCGATGCACAGGGAGCCCAACTTGAAGGATCCAAGACGTACTCTAAAGAATTTATGGATGCCAATGGTATTCCTACGGCGCGCTATGCGAGTTTTACCGATGAAGCACAAGCACGTGCTTATTGCGAAGAGCTTGGTGCCCCCTTGGTGGTAAAAGCAGACGGTCTTGCTGCTGGCAAGGGTGTTATTGTGGCAGAAACACTTGAGGTTGCTCTTGATGCGGTAAAAGAATGCTTCCAGGGAGCTTTTGGAGAAGCTGGAAATCGCGTAGTCATAGAAGAGATGCTCAAGGGCCCTGAATGTTCTTTGTTGGCATTTGTTTCTAAGGGGAAAGCCTTCTGTATGGCACCTGCTCAAGATCATAAACGTGCCTATGATGGAGACCTTGGTCCTAATACTGGTGGCATGGGGGTTTATTCTCCTGTACCTATTGTGACCGACGAAGAAATGGCGGCAATGGTTTCTGTTATGGAAACAGCTGCAGCGGCAACAGCGAAGGATCCTTTCGAACAGGATTATCGTGGATGTTTGTATGGCGGATTTATGCTCACACAAGAAGGTCCTAAAGTACTTGAATTCAATGCACGTTTTGGTGACCCAGAAACCCAGGTAGTACTTCCTCGTCTTCAGGGCGATTTGGTAGATATCATGCTTGCGGTAGCGGAAGGTAGACCAGAAGATATCGAGTTGTCTTGGTCAAACAAATGGGCAGTGAGCGTTGTTCTTGCAAGTGGCGGCTACCCTGGATCCTACGAAAAAGGAAAAGTTATTCTTGGCGTAAGTGAGGCAGAACAACTCGACGATGTAATTGTCTTCCATGCGGGCACTGCCTTGAATAATGATGGTGAATTAATTACCGCTGGGGGTCGCGTGCTTAACGTGGTTGCTTTGGGCGATACCTTTGAAGAGGCTCGTAATCGTGCTTACGAGGCTTGCAATCTTATTAAGTTTGAAAATATGCAATTTAGAAGCGACATCGGAAAGCGTGCCCTCCTTGGTCGCAGCGCTTGGGATGCGTAATTATTCTCCTTGCAAGCTTTAAAGGTAGTATTAAAGAAAATACGAATTGCCCCTTGACGAGAAAGACACGAATCAGTAAAATTCTTTTTCGCGTCATACATAAGGCGTAACTGGTTGGGTAGCTCAGCTGGTAGAGCAGCGGACTGAAAATCCGCGTGTCGCGGG
>FR896045.1:15604-16636 GCA_000435475.1 Cryptobacterium sp. CAG:338
TTTTTCGCATAATCAGCTTTTTGTGGCAAAAATAAGGGGATTATTCTTACATTTCTCGGGGTATTTAAGGGCCTTTGATAAAATATCTAAAAATATGAAAGAAGGACCGATGATCGATTTTTCCATTCAGGGTATATATCCTCCTTCGCTTCAGGCACTTGTTGATAGTAAAGTGGCAAGTCGCATTCATAGCAAGGATGCAACCCTTTATAGTTTTTCAGAAGAAGCACAGCAATGTGCGCAGGAGTATATGGGATGGGCAACGCTTGCCTCAGAGCCTCCCTGTTCAATAGAGGAAATCCAGTCTTTTGCTGACGAAATGAGAGCCAAAGGGCTAAAAGCAGTTGTTCTTATTGGTCAAGGTGGGTCAACTCAGGCACCTATGACTCTTACTAAATACAACAAACCCGACTCTTCTTCTGTGGCTTTTAAAACGCTCGATTCGGTTTCTCCTGTTCGAGTCCGAACCATTATGTCTCAGTGTGATCCTGAGCATACGCTTATCATTCAATCGTCAAAATCAGGCGGAACCATTGAACCTTCCTTGGTTATGAAGGCGGTTCGCGAAGTGTTGGCAGAAAGCCTTCCTGAGGAAGAAATCCCCAACCATCTTGTAGCTATTACCGACCCTGGTTCCGAATTGGAAAAGCGTGCACGTGAAGAGGGTTGGGCAAAGCTCTTCTTGGGAGAGCCTACCGTTGGCGGTCGTTATTCCGCTCTTTCAGTGTTTGGTTTGGTTCCTGCTGCATTAGTGGGTATGAATATCACCTCTTTAATTGAAAGTGCTTGCGAAGCGGAAGCATTGTGCGCTTCTGACGACCTTGATAATCCTGCTTCTAATTTGGCTGCGTTCTTGTTTGATACCTACGAACGCGGACGCGACAAGTTTTCGTTGTTTACCCCTAAGCGTGGCCGTGTTCTCGGTTTGTGGATTGAGCAGCTTGTAGCTGAAAGCTTGGGTAAAAACGGCTATGGCATTTTGCCGAATATTGAAGTTGATTCTCTTGTTTTGCGTGAGGATCCAAAAGACCG
>FR896045.1:16680-36804 GCA_000435475.1 Cryptobacterium sp. CAG:338
ATCTATGGGACGATCGTCAGAACTTTAATCATGCTCTCGAGTTTCTTGACCCTGCGATTCCCCAAATGCACTTTAAGGTTCTCAACGTAGAAGATCTCGCTGCGCATTTCGTAATGTGGGAATATGCAATCGCAATGGTTGGTTATCTCATGAAGGTATGTCCGTTTGACCAGCCAGACGTTGCGGTTGCTAAGGCGGAAGTTCTTCATATTTTGGCAGAAGGTGCCTGCGAACCTGATTTTGTGCAGGATGGATTGGCTGAGGTGCCTATTGGAAAAGTAGAAGTTCATGTTTCTGAATCTCTTCGAGATAAGGTAACTGAACCAAGTCTCGATGCGGTGCTTCGTGCTCTGTTTGGCAGCATTGAACCGGGCGACTATTTCTCCTTTAACGCATTTCTTCCTTTTGCAGGCGAAGGGCGTCGTGAGGCAATTGAGGAAATTCGTCATACGGTTGCCTCTCATTATGATGTCGCTTCCTGTTTGGAAATTGGTCCTCGTTATCTTCATTCTACGGGACAGTTGCATAAGGGCGGTCCAAACAAGGGAGTGTTCTTGATTCTTTCTGCTGACGAACCAAAAGACATTGAAATCGATGATCCTCGTGCGCGCAGCTTAGGCGAATTGGCAAAAGCTCAAGCGCTTGGTGATTTTACTATTTTGTCTTCGCGTGAGCGTCGCTGTGTTCACGTTCATCTTCCTGACAATTCGGCCGTTTCTATTCGTGCGTTAGCTAAAGCATTCAAGAAAGTGGTGTATGCATGAGTTGTGAGGCGGTAAAACTCACGATAACAGGCGTTGTACAAGGGGTGGGTTTCCGCCCCTTTGTCTATCGTGAGGCATGTTCTCATCAAGTGATGGGATGGGTACTCAATACGGTTGAGGGCGTTATTGTTCATGCTGAAGGAGAAAGCGACAATATCGACGCCTTTATCTTGGCGCTTTCTGAGCAAGCTCCCGCTGCAGCACAGGTTAAGAAAATCACTATTAAAGAAGTTCCCCTTGAAGGGCATGACCACTTCGAAATTCATTTTTCAGAAGATGAGGAGCCACGCACTACTACTCTTGTGTCTCCTGATCTTGCAACCTGCGATGCGTGTGTAGGAGAATTATTTGATCCTGCAAATCGTCGCTACCACTATCCTTTTATTAACTGCACTAATTGCGGCCCGCGCTTTACGATCATGAGAGGTCTTCCCTATGATCGCGCTCAAACTTCTATGGCGCCTTTTACTATGTGTAAGGACTGCGAACAGGAATATCACGATCCTGCCGATAGACGATTCCATGCTCAGCCCGATGCTTGTTTTGTATGCGGCCCTCATTTGGGGTGGGCTTTATCTGATTTAAAAACTCCCCTCACTCAAGATGATTTGTCCTGGGCATACGATCGTCAAACTAGTGACTCTTTTATCGCGGAAGCTGCCCAACTTTTACGCGAAGGAAAAATTGTCGCAGTAAAAGGACTCGGCGGCTATCACTTGGCGTGTGATGCGCAGAATCCTTCAGCTATCGCAACCTTACGTCAAAGAAAGCGTCGAGAAGGCAAAGCTTTTGCAGTTATGGTTTCTTCTGTCGAAGAGGCAAAACAATATTGTTTTGTAAGTGAAGCGGAAGAATACCAGCTCACCCAACCAAGTCGTCCTATTGTTTTGTTGCAAAAACGTCCCGAGATATCGTTTGCCTGCGGCTTGGCTGATGCGCTTCCTGAATTAGGGATAATGCTTCCTTCTACGCCAGTTCAGCATCTACTTCTACATGAATTTAAAGGGATGCTGGTTATGACTTCAGGCAATATTCACGACGAACCTATCGTGACTGACGAAGAGCATGCTTTCTCTCAGCTTGGAACGGTGGCAGATGCTTTCCTGGTGAACGACCGCGCTATTGAGGGGCGTTATGACGATTCGGTTTTGCGCGTATTAAATGCGGGTCAAGCAGGAGAGATTGTTCAGTTTATACGCCGTGCGCGTGGTTTTGCTCCCTTACCGCTTGGGATTCCTAGTCCCGATTCTGCGGAAGATTCTCGTTCGGACACTTTAAACGATACCTCTATTGCTGACCAACAGCAGGAACGCGATACGGTTCAGGTGGATAAGCGCTCGGAAGAAACGGCATCTGGTGAATTGATGCCCGAAGAACTTCTTGCGGTTGGTCCTGAACAGAAAAACACCTTCACGTATGTTCGTGCCAATCAAGCTTTTGTCTCTCAGCATATTGGAGATATGGAAAGCGTACCCGTTATGGACGCTTGGCAAGAAACACGTAGTCGTTACGAGCAGCTCTTTCGTCTAAAGCCGCAGCGAGTGGTATGTGACTACCATCCTGAATATCTCACTTCGAAATGGGCCCATCAGCAAAAGTTACCAGTTACCCAGGTTCAACATCATCATGCTCATATTCTTTCCGTTATGGGTGAAAATGAGCTGGAGGGACCAGTTTGCGGTTTTGCATTCGATGGAACAGGGTATGGCTTAGATGAGAAGATTTGGGGTGGCGAAGTTCTCCTTTCGAATCTCAGCGCGTTTGAGCGCTTTGCCAACTTCGCTTATATACCTCTTCCTGGTGGTGCTGTAGCAATAAAAAACCCTGCGCGCATTGCTTATGGTGCTTTATGGGCTTTTGACCTTCTTGATCATCCTGCGGCTCAAGCCTTCATTAAGTCTTCGCTTTCTGAGGTGGATATTCTCGAGCGTATGATCGAACAGGGTATCAATTCTCCGCAAACTTCTTCGGTAGGCCGCTTGTTTGATGCAGCTTCGGCATTGTTGGGTATATGTACTCAGCCGCACTACGAAGGGGAAGCAGCAATCCTTTTAGAGGCGAGCCTCTATCCCTATCTTTTTCCCGAAGCGCAATCTGCCCCTTCATCAGACGCCGCTGAGTCAACAGTAAAGACGAATGAAGCGCAAGCAAACGAGTTGGCAGCGGGACAGAAAAACGAATCTTATGCGGAGAAGAATTCTTGCGCGGAATCCTTTGCAAAACAGCTCAAATTCGATTCTCAGGAGCTTAAACAACACGCCGAAGCATATCGCATTGAATTAGTTAAAAACGTTGCCACAAAACAAAGTAGTGCAGAAGACACGTCTGTTCTTTTGCTGGACGCAGCAGGATTGTTTAAAGCGCTTCTTGATGATATACAGGCAGGGCTTCCAACAGGCTTTATTGCTCAATGTTTTCATGATGCTTTTGTTCGCGTGCTGGTTGAAATGGCTGAATTGGTTCGTGCGGTTTATGGTATTTCGATTGTCGCACTAGGTGGCGGAGTGTTTATGAATCGCTACCTTACCGAGCAGGCACTTATTCAGTTGCAGGAACGCGGTTTTACGGTGGCAATGAATAAAGACCTACCGCCGAACGATGCATCCATTTCTTATGGACAAGCTGTGCTAGGATGGCAGGCACAGAACAAGGAGTGATGCAAAATGTGCTTAGCTATTCCTGCGCAGGTTAAATCTATCAACGAAAACAACCTTGCGACTGTCGATATTTTAGGAGTTACCCGCGAAGTTGCGCTTGATTTAACGCCAAGTGCAGAAGTGGGAAGTTATGTGCTTATTCATGCTGGGTTTGCTATTGAAGTGGTAAGCGAAGAAGCAGCGCAAGAAACGTTGGATCTTATTAAAGAATTTCCCGAATTAGCCGATCTTGAAGCGGCATCGTAAATTACGGCAGCTTATAACGCAAGAGGTGGCAATTATGGACTTATCAGTTTTTAAAGACCCTGAACTCGCAAAGGGTCTTATTCATTCTATTCAGAAGTGGGCACCCGAGCAGGCTACCCTTATGGAGGTGTGTGGTACCCACACCGTTGCTATTGCACGTAATGGTTTGCGTTCTATGATGCCAGAGGGCACACGGCTTGCTTCTGGTCCTGGTTGTCCTGTTTGCGTTACCTCTAATAAGGATATTGATACCGTAATTGCTCTTGCACGCATTCCTGGGGTAAAAATAACGACGTTTGGCGATATGACGCGCGTTCCGGGTTCCACTTCAAGTCTGTTGAAGGAACAAGCTGCAGGGCGAGATATCAATATTGTGTATTCTCCTCTTGATGCACTTAAAATTGCGCAGGAAAATCCTGAGAGCGAAGTAGTGTTTGTCGGGGTTGGCTTTGAGACAACCACGCCTTTAGTTGCGATGGCTATCAAGCGCGCACAAGCTCTAGGGTTAAAAAACTTCAGCGTCTTTGTGGCGCACAAAAATATGCCTAACGCTTTGGAGGCTATCGTTTCAGATCCTTCATTAAAGATTGATGCCCTTATTTTGCCTGGTCATGTTAGTACCATCATTGGTATGAAACCCTATGAATTCCTGGCTCAAAAATATGGGGTACCAGGAGTTATTACAGGATTTGAACCTGTTGACGTGCTGCAGGGTATCGCCATGATTATGCGCCAGCTGCATGAAGGCCGTGCTGAAATTGAAATTGCTTATAAGCGCGGTGTGGAAGCTCAGGGTAATCCAATCGCCTTAGCTGCAATTGACGAAGTGTTTAAAACAGTAGATACCACCTGGCGTGGTTTAGGTCTCATCCCTCAATCCGGGTATGCTATCAGGGAAAAGTATAAGGATTTTGATGCATTTAAACGCTTCCAGCCTGAGGTAGAGCCCACTCAAGAACCAAAAGGCTGTCGTTGCGGAGATGTTCTTCGTGGTGCGATGGCTCCTAACGAATGTCCTTTATTCCGCCGAGTTTGTACGCCAGAAAATCCCGTTGGACCTTGTATGGTTTCCTCGGAGGGTTCCTGCGCTGCATATTTCCGCTATCTGTAGAACATGTTGTAAATCCATGCATAACGGATTAAAAACTGAATATTTTTCCGTTTCTCCCCTTTGATTCCTTCAGATACTTGCGGGGGGTATCTGATAGTATGAATAAAAATACAACAGGTATTTAAGTCGTGTTGAATTATCGTATTTGTCTTATTACTTTAAAATGATAAATACGGCTATCTATCTCGCAAAAAGCAAGGTAAACGTGCGAGATAAAAGAGTAAGGACTTTTTTTATGAGGGGAAGACCTGAGTGTAAGCTCGATCCGCGTATTAAGACTGTTTGGCGGATAAGTGACGTTATTGTACTGACTATCATTTTTGTCTGCGTTGGCTTGGTAGGGGTAATCGCCTGGTTCGCTGATGAGACTACTCATTTTTGGTCAGGCCCGTATTGTTTAGTAAGCATCATTTTGTATGTCGTGCTTTTGGTGCTTGATCTTTTCGCTCTTACTACTTTTAGATATTCCCGTTGGCGCTATCAGCTTTTCCCTGATTTTCTAGAAATAGAAAATGGCATTATCTGGCGCAAGCATGTCGTAATTCCTTTTATTCGCGTACAAAACACCGACACTCGGCAGGGCCCTGTTTTACGGGCGTTCGGTTTAGCTTCAGTTATGGTTTCAACGGCAGGCGCTTCCTTTGAGATTCCTGGACTTAGAGCAGAAGAAGCGGATCAGGTAAGAGACAGTGCAGCGGAATTGGCGCGCATCGCGCGAGAGGATGTATAAATGAGCGATCAATTTGCCTCTTCTCAGCCGACTCGTTACAGTCTTCACCATAGTTATATTTGGCTGAGTGCTCTTCGTGCGCTGCCTTATATTTTTGCTGCTGTTTTATTTTCTTCCCTTTCGGCTCTGTTTGAGCTTGCAGACTATGTTGCAGCATTGGTGGGGCTTGAGGGTTTTGCCTTCTTGTTTGTAGTGGCCTTTTGTTTACTTTTTACAGTGATTATTGGTGCGATTGCTGTGGGTGCTGCAGCTCTTGCTTATCGATATAAATGGTATGAATTCGGTAGCGCAGAATTCAGCTTCTATTCAGGCATTTTAAGCAAAAAACGTACCCATATACCTTATCAACGTGTTCAGTCTGTCAATGAAAAAATGTCACTCTTGCAACGTATTGTGGGAGTTTGTACCGTTACGATTGATACTGCGGGTGGCGCAGATAATAAAGCGTTGGTTGTTCCTTATGTAGAAAAGTCAGCAGCGGAACGAATTCGCCGTGAGCTGTTCATGCGGAAATCTTTGATAGCGCAAGGCTTGAGTCCTCAAGAGACAGACGAACGTATGAGGGCATTTGCCGCGCAAGAAACGCAGATTCCAACGGCGAATATGCCGTTAACGGGATATGTCGGCAGTGTTGCAAATGCAAACGCGCCCATTCCTCCTTGGGAGTTAGAGGCGTCGCAGCGCACAAGCAATCAACCAGTTCAGAATGTTCAAAATATTCCAGGGTATGCTCATTCAGCTGAACAACCAGAATTCAGCGCAGGGGTGATACCTCCTGAACAGATGGTTCAGGGACAATCGGTTTCTTCCGCTCAGGGGTCATACAATCAGGGGTTTCAGGATAACATTCTCGATATGCCCGCACAGGTAATGGATGATATGCGGGGTATTTTTGCCAATGCAGAAATTGATACGGGTAAGGTCACCTGTGAATTTGGACTCTCAAATAAAGAGTTGATTTTGTCGGCACTTTCCAGCAAGACCTCGTTTGTTTTCGTTTTGATCGGTGTGGTTTCTGCGTTCTCGACTTTCCTTGGTGGGCTGGTTGACGCCCGCATTATTTCTAGCAGCGATACGGTGTATTCAACTGCTTGGCATATGGTAGGCAATCCTCTAGGCATTATGTTTTTGTTTTTGTGTTAGGGATTCTTTTGCTACTTTGGTTGTTGAGTGTGGCTTCTTCGTGCCTGTCCTATGCGGGTTTTCGTTCGCGCAGGCGAGGAGAGCGTATTGAAGTCGAAAGAGGACTTATCACTCATGTGTTTAGCGGAATGGATGTGGAAAAGATTCAATCTATCCATATTCATCAAACGTTCTTTCAGCGACTGCTGAAATGTTGCTCGGTAGCTTATGGTCGAGTGGGAGCAACAGAAGAAGAAAACGGGTCGAACTCAATGGATGTTTCTGCTTCGAATAAGCTTGTAGTTCATCCGTTTTTGCCTCTTTCGCGTGTTCCTGAGGTAATTTCGGGGTTAACTCCGGAGTATCAAACGTTACCCCAGGCAACAAAAGCGGTAGATAAATGTGCGTTACGTCGAGCATTGATTAGACGAGTGATTTGGCAAGGACTTGGTTTTTGGCTTTTGGTCTTGCTTGCTTGTACTTGGCTTCTTCTTGTATTAGCGGTTCCCACAGAACTGTCCCTCGAGTTCTTTAATGGAATGACCTTGATGCAGTGCATGATTTTATTTTCAGGTGCTGTAGTGGCACTTGTGATAGTAATTGCTGTATTGGAAGCGATAAATGCTGTTTTGTGGTATCGCAGGGCGGCGTTTGGTTGGGATCATTTTGGTTTCACTCTAGTAAATGGTGGCTTCTCTATAGATACGGTTACGGTACCTCGTACTAAAATACAAGCAGCATCTATTCGAACCAATCCTTTGCAGCGCTATGCTCGTGTAGCAACCGTTTTGGTCGATACTGCAGCAGGAGTTGGCAGCACGCGCCATAAGCTTATTGACGTGTCAAAAGCTGATGCTGACGAGTGGTTTGATTGGGTGCATCCGCGAGGGAGGTAACACACTCTATGAACCACGATTGGACCCCAAGTCAATTTCTTGATACTCGTGCGGTTGGGCGTGCGATGAAATCAATACACGAATATTCTCTTGGTGAGGAAGTTGCCAATTCGATCACGCACGGGATTGGCGTACTTCTTGCTATCGCTGCTATTCCTCTTTGTGTGGTGCAAGTGCTTAATTCAAATGAGCCGCTTCATTTGTTGGCAGCCTTGATTTACAGCATTTTTATGCTGCTTGAATATGTAATGTCCACGTTATATCACGCGCTCAGTGCTGACCGTGCAAAGCGTGTTTTCAAAGTGCTTGATCATAGTTTTACCTACCTGTTCATAGCGGCGACCTATACTCCTTATTGTTTGATCACCCTAGTAGACAGCGTGGGTGTGGGGCTATGTGTGTTTGTATGGGCTGTTGCGCTTGTGGGTGTAGCGGTGGAAGCGTTTTGGGTGTTTCGCCCCCGCTGGGTGTCTGCGATCCTTTATCTTTGTTTAGGATGGGCAGTTGTTGTTTTCATTCCGCAGCTCTATGCTCTGTTGGATCCTGCTGCCTTTTGGCTGCTTTTAGCTGGCGGTTTGTGTTATTCGATCGGATGCATCTTTTACGTATTAAAGAAAATACCCTATATGCATTCAATTTTTCATCTCTGGATACTCGCAGGATCTATCTGCCAGTTTTTATCCATCGTTTTATTTGTTTTGTAGCGCTTTATTTGCCAGAGCAACGGTTTATTAACGAATCCTATTTTCTGATTAGAATGGGGCGTAAGTGGGAAAATTATGTAAGTAAGCTGTAAGCTTTCAATCGATACAGAACGTGGGCAGTAACCCTCAAGTAAACGATCGATAGATTGAGAATTATTACAATAACCACAGCGTAGAATAGCGTTATTTAGTAGGTATCTTATTTTGAATTATGTATATGAAGGGAAACGAGATGGCTGCTGTTAAACATACCAATCATCTCGCCACCAAGGCTTCTTCGGTCATATACAAAGGCAATGATAAGGTACTTGCTGGAGTGTGCGACGGAATTGCACAGTATCTAGAGGTGGATTCAATTGTCGTACGCGTAACGTGTGTCGTGCTTTTCATTTGCACGGCAGGCATTATCACTATCCCTTATCTGTTGTTAGCTTTCATGTTGCCTAAACAGCCTGAAGATGAAAGGGTTTTTGAGGTAGATCCTGTTTCGGTAGTTTCAGATCGTTACGAGCAGGTTGTCGAAGCTCAAAAACCTAGCACTCAGAAAGTCCCTGAGCGTTATGGCATTCATGCCGATGCAGGTCATGTTCCTCCTAAGCCTCCTCAGGGAGAGGGGATCAAGGTAGAGCGACAAGAAGTTTATATTGCTTATCGGCACAATGAGCCCAGCAATGAGGATATGCCGCATACCAATCGCATCCTTATTGTGATAACCGTTGCCGTAGCAATGACCGCACTTTTTATTGCAATGGCGAATTCTACGATAGCGCGTTATCCAAGACTGGAAATTTTTTATTTCTGGCCTGAATTGCTTATTGTTGCGGGAACGACTCTGCTCGTTTGTTTCTATGATCGACTTCCTTTTGTTATTCGTATCACGGGACTTATTTTTTGCGTCGAATTAGCGCTTGGACTTTTACCGTTTACCCTTGGGATTTGTCCTCTTCACTCCCTTGAGCGTATCAGCATTATCCCGATTATTTTGGGGTGTGCTGCAATTGCCTGTTTTGTTTATTTTCTCGCCACAAAGCGCTCGGGCGCATTAATCGTCATGGTTTTGTTATTCGGGCTTGGTTTGGTGTGGATGTTAGGGGAAGTGGGGATATTTGAACGTCTTTTGGCGGCTTCCTCATATTCTCGACACAATATCACATATCCCCTGTTCAAAGGTGGATACTTTTTAGAATAAGGTGCAATAATACCAGGAAAAATGCATGCAATGCTACCGCTTGCCGACGATGAAATTTGGACGAGAAGGTGTGTGGCGGTATAATGGTTTGTGCGTTTTTGCGCTTTCTTGGGGTAATTACCTATGTTTTACTTCAAGAAATAAGGCCCTTGTGTTTTCGCATGAAGCATTAAATAAAGTATCGAAAACATAACGGCGAAGCCACGGCATTGGAGTTTTTTGGCTAAAACCCGTTCACATACAAGAAATCGAGCCCTCCCCCTCGCGTGCGTTCTGGCTCTTATGATCGCGCTCGTGGCGGTTTTTTTGTTAAGCGGTGTAACGCAGGCTCAAGGTTCTGGTCAAGAGGACTCATCCACCTTAGGTTTCGGCAGCGCTCAAGCAGATTCGACAACTTCTCAACTCTCTGCCTCTGATCGTGCTTCAGGCGCTTCTTCAGGCCAAGATGATTCTATGGCAGTTTCTGAAACAGTTAATCTGAGCGATAGTGCTCAGCGTTCCATTACGGTTAAAGATCCCGATCCCGTAGTTGTTCCTGTTGCGATTGATGAAACAAACCCTGAAGCAGTAAGTAAGGCATCAGAGGTATGCACGCTCGACCCGCTTCCCACAGCACCTCGTGTTGCGCCAGATGTTAATGATGGTACTTGGTCTAGTGGTAGCGCTTCTGGCTACAACATCACGACCAATGACGATGGAATGGGCAATTTTGGTGTTACCAATACTTCGTCAGGTATCGCATTGACTGATAACAGCATTACGGTTGCAGTCCCTGAGTCTCAGTCATACTTACTGGGCCGAATTGTAGAAATTTGTTATGACGGGAAAGTTGTTATCGCTACGGTAACTGATACGGGTGGTTTTGCTCGTTACGGTCGCGCATTAGACTTGGCCCCTGGTGTGTATAAGGCGTTCGGTGCTGATTCGCCTTCAGACTGGGGAGTACGCACGGTTTACTATCGCTTCCTGTAAACGTATTTGACTGAGGTGCTTTTGTAGGCGCATTTTAGTGGACGTTTTGAGCGCATTTCTCACAGGTGCATTTCTCTGGCTGTATTAATAAAATATTCTTTATTAGTTTTTAGCACGCTTATGCGTGCTTCTGTTTTTAATAGGCGAGGTCCTGTGCGACCATAAAGCATGTCTGCGTTATACTGAAGCGACGAGAAAAGGACGGTTATGAGCAACGTAATTATCGTCGGCTGTGGACGCGTGGGTTCGCGGTTGGCTTTGATGCTTTCAGACCACGACGACAATGTGTGTGTTATAGATCGCAACCCACGTGCTTTTGCTTCCTTGGGCCGTGATTTTAATGGTTCGACATTTCCTGGAGTTGGATATGACGAAGAGGTTCTCGTCGCGGCAGGTATTGAAGATTGTGATTTCGTAGCAGCAGTAACGCAGAGCGACAACGCAAATTTGATGGTGGTTGAAATTGCCCGTCGTCTCTATGATGTGCCTCATGCGGTTGCTCGTCTTTACGACAGCTCCCATGAACGCACCTATATGCAACTGGGTATTGATTACGTATGTGGTACAACGCTGGTCGCAGAAGAGCTTTTTTCAAAGGCAACTTCGGGTATCGGCGATCATATTGCGACCT
This sequence comes from Cryptobacterium sp. CAG:338, assembly GCA_000435475.1. GTDB lineage: Bacteria > Actinomycetota > Coriobacteriia > Coriobacteriales > Eggerthellaceae > Anaerotardibacter. Next base: position 27,703 of record FR896045.1, read on the forward strand.
TTGCTGATTATGAGGTCCTTCAATTTGCTCTCGATTTGTCTTCGACGGGTCAAACCTCAATAAAGGTTTCCGAATTAGAATCGCGCCATGCGCTTCGAGTTTGTGCATTTGAAAGGGCGGATGGTAGCATCAGTTCGATTCCGTCTTCTTCAAGTATTCTGTATCAAGGCGATGCGGTGCTTGCCGTTGTTGCCCAAAGCGCTATTCCTACTATTGCGAAATTCGCTCAGGACTAACGGAGGACCCAATGTATATCGTTATTGTTGGTGGCGGTAAACTAGGTGCCTATTTAGCAAGCACGCTTCTTCGTGGTGACAATCAGGTTGCCATCATCGAAGAGGAAGAGAGTGCTGCTATCGAACTTTCAGAAAAGCTGGATGGTTCTTGTTTGGTTATCCATGGTGATGGTTGTTCTGCTACGATTCAGGATGATGCGGGCACCGATCAAGCTGATGTTTTTGTGGCAGCTACAGGGCAAGACGAGGATAATTTAGCTGCTTGCGAAATCGCTACGCGAGTTTTTGATGTTCCTCGTAGTATTGCACGTGTAAACAGTCCTAAGAATTTACGTATCTTTCGTCGCTTAGGGATTGAAAGTATTTCATCCACAGCTCTTATTGCTCATATGATCGAAGAAGAAGCGATGATGGGCTCCATGAGTGCTGCGGTTACTTTGACGAGTGATCAAATTGCTCTTACCGAAATCAAAGTGCCCACCATGCGCAATCACGACAATTATCGTGGAATGAGGGCTCTCGATCTCGAGTTTGGCGAGGGAGTTCGCCTTATTGCAGTATCTCACGCTGATGAGGTAGAAGTTGTAGGTGAAGAGACTCGCATTTTTCCCGGCGATCAAGTGATCGTTGCGGCAGATACTGATCGTGTCGATACTGCGGTCGAATTAGTTCGATCGCTTTAAGATAAGCTAAACAAGCGCCAACCAGAGGAAGGAAAAGGTATGATTGGTCGTTATACCCGTCCCGAAATGGGAGCAATTTGGGAATTACAAAATAAGTTCGAAATCTGGAAAGAAATTGAAGTACTCGCTTGCGAAGCGCAGGCTGAATTGGGCAAATCAGGTATTACCAAAGAAGAAGCAGCGTGGATTCGCGAACATGCAAACTTCACGGTTGAGCGCATTGATGAAATTGAAAAAGTAACCAATCACGACGTTATTGCGTTTACGACCAATATGGCTGAGTATATCGACGCTGACCTTCCTGAAGGAATGGAACCGCCAAGCCGTTGGGTTCATTACGGTATGACTTCTTCCGACTTAGGTGATACGGCGCTTTCCTATCAAATCACTCAAGCTATCGATATCATCCTTGCCGATGTTAAGCAGTTAGGCGAAACCTGTAAGCGTCGTGCGTTCGAATTCCAGGAAACACTCTGCGTAGGACGCACCCATGGAATCCATGCTGAGCCTATGACATTTGGCATGAAGTTTGGTTCTTGGGCGTGGGCACTTAAACGTGCGCAAACCCGTCTCGAGGAAGCTCGTCGCGTAGCGGCAACAGGAGCTATTTCTGGTGCGGTAGGAACATACTCAAGCATTGATCCGTTTGTGGAACAGTATGTTTGCGAAAAGCTGGGACTTACCCCTGATCCTTTATCTACCCAGGTATTAGCACGTGATCGTCATGCCCAGGTAATGACTGCTTTGGCAGTAACGGCTTCAACGCTTGAATCTATTGCAATGCAGGTACGACTTCTCCAGCAGTCTGACGTTATTGAAGCGGAGGAGCCTTTCGCAAAAGGCCAAAAGGGCTCATCAGCAATGCCTCACAAGCGCAACCCTATTACGGCAGAACGCGTATGTGGCCTGTCTCGTGTGGTAAAGGCAAACGCTCAGGTTGCTCTTGATGATGTGGCTCTCTGGTACGAGCGCGATATTTCCCACTCCGGTGCTGAGCGTGTAGCTTTGGCTGATAGTTTTATCGCTCTTGACTACATGTTTGGCAAGATGCAGTGGATGCTGGATGGTCTACAAACGTATCCTGCAAAGATGGAACATAACCTTTGGAGAACCAAGGGACTCATTTTCTCTTCGAAGGTTCTGCTTGCTTTGGTTCAGACTGGTATTACCCGTGAAGATGCATACGTTATCGTTCAGCGTAACGCTATGAAGGTTTGGGAAGATATCCAGAATGCCGTTGACGGTCCTACGTATCGCGAACGTTTGGAAGCGGACCCCGAGGTAAACCTTTCCAAGGAGACCTTGGATGAGATTTTCGACCCATGGGACTTCTTAACACGAAAAGACGTAGTGTTTGATCGCTTGAAAGATCTTGAATTTTAGCCAAAACGAAACATCGGTGCAGAAATTGACGATTGTGCGTGATTTTCTGCAAAAATATTAAGCTACGGGGCTCATTTGTTGGTCATATGAGTGTTTTTGACCATCAAATGGGCCCCAAATTGACTAGAATGCGTAAACAGAGCGCGCACAACTGTCGTTTTCTGCACCGACTTGCAAAAAATCAACTTTTTTAATCTAGAATGCGGATCCGATAGCTCCTTCAATAGGGGTAAAGACACGGATCAGAGTGTGATTGTTGTCCGCATTTGCGTCATCGGTAACTTGGCTTAATCCTACGAACGATGAGCAGTTACCTGATGAAACGAGCTGTTCTCCATAAGTATCAGCACCACTTACGGTATCAATCGCGAAATAGCTCTTGCTTGCAAAATGAACACCGGAAAGAGCGGTGGTGGATTTTACGATAAACCAATTACCGCACCAGCAAGGAGCAGTAATAGGGGATCTGCTGTAGCGGAACCAGGGCAAATCATTGTAGTTATAGGCTTGAACCGCTGCACGTGGGGTATAGGTTCCGAGGTTCGCAATACCTCCACCGTAGTTGTAGATGCTGGTAAAGCCAAAGGCAAAGCCGCTCGATCCATATCCAACCACCTCGGGAGTCATGGATGAGGGTAAGGTCATTTGGTCTACTGGTTGGAGTGTGTCTGCTGATATTTTGGTGAGCTGATAGTAGACCGTAGTTGAATCGGCTCGGGGAGTAATGACTACTCCATCGGTTGCAGGAGCAACACGCGTAGCAAAAGCTCGTTTTGACGAATAAACGTGCTGTACTTCACTTGACCCAAAGGCAACTGCCCTTAATTCGGCTGGCTCGTTCGCTGCTTCGCCAGAGGTATTGGGGCTTACTTGCCAAAAAGCGGTATTTCCAATTGCGGCAAGGGAAGGCATTAACCAATTAAAGTCTCCCTCATCTACCTGCTGGATATTGGAGGCGCTTCCATTAGCGATGGAGGCAGTATATACACGCCAACGTGATTGGTAAGGGTTGGATTCAGTCCAGACCAATCCGTTTTCGCTGCAGCGTGCGTCGAGTATTTCAAAACCTTCTTCGCTTCCTTGTGCTGCATCAAGAACGGTGGCGGTGTTTCCGCTTGAAAGATACAACAAGCTGACGGTATTTAAGGGACTTGCTTGTTCGGTGGGATTAAGACAAGCCGCTACGGTGTCATTGTCTGCCCACACTAAAGTGCCATAGGGCAGTGAAAAGGATCCTGTTAGCTGAACGTAATCGGAATAATTCTCGATAAGGGTGTAGTCTGCTTGCTGCTCAACTGCGTTTTCGGGAACATTGATGTAAGAAATTTGTTCAGTAGAGTTTCCTTCAAGGGCACTCGAAGCAAGTGAGACGCCCCCGCCAATAGCAGCAATGCCGCCTACCGCAGCAGCCCCTATAAGTAAGTTTCGGCGAGTAAGAAGAACTTCCGGAGTGAGCTTGGAAGGAGCAGGACCACCTACTTTTAAGGGATTTGGCTGATAGCCAGATGATGAAGCACTTCCCTTTCGCGTTTTAGGATCGGAGCCGAAAGAAGGCTTGGGACCAAAGGTGGGACCCGAAGTAGAAAAACTCGGTTTTACTACACTGGGCTTGCTGCCTGCTTTGACGCTGTGTTTTCCTGCGCGTTTTCCGGAACTCATAACCGTACGTCCACCTAATGAAGCACCAATTCGTGTGCTACCTGAGGTCTTGGTGCTCTGCTTAAACACGCTTCCTTTGGATGACATATGCTGAGAAGAGCGTGTTCTGTGAGAATTTCGTGAGGGGCGAGGGGTTTTTCCTGGTATGTTTTGCCTGCGATTAGTTGGCACAATAACTCCTGGTCAAAGGTAAGAAATTGAATAGAATCTGGATTGTAACTTGGTTTATCATTGTGACAGTTGGGTTTCGTTTCGGGTAGTTAAAAGTCCAATTGTTACAATAAAAACGAAAGCTTGCATAATGGGTATTCAAAGCGGCCGATTTGCATCTGAGGTTTTACGACCTTAGCTAAGCTGAGGTTTCGAGCTGAGGTTTCGCGGCTTTGTATACTTTTGAATTAATTATGCGTCAGATGCGCAATTTATGTTTAGTAACAAGACAAGAGCCAAAAAAATGCGTAGCATAGCAAGTGACTTTGGCGTCTAACGGACTTTGGCGCCTAACGGGAGGTACAGTATGACTTCTAACAGCAATGAAAATACTCGTCGAATTTTATTAGTAGAAGACGAAAAAGCTATTCGCGATGCGGTAGCGGCATATTTGGAGCGCGAAAATTATTGGGTCACTGCGGTTGGTGACGGACAGGACGCTCTCGAGGAGTTCTCAAAGCACCATTTTGATCTGGTTATTCTTGACCTGATGCTCCCTCGTGTTCCTGGCGAGCGAGTATGCAGGGTGATTCGCGATAATTCAAGCACGCCTATTATTATGCTTACGGCAAAAGGTGAAGTAGAAGATCGTATTATCGGCCTCGAGCTTGGTGCGGACGACTACCTTATCAAGCCCTTTAGCCCTCGCGAATTAGTTGCTCGCGTACGCGCCCTTCTTCGTCGTGTACATTCTGACGTTGAGCCTCAGCGCGAGGTTATGGACTTTGGTGAACTCACGATCGATATCTCGGGTCATAAGGTCTTGGTAAATGGCGAGGAAGTTGACCTCACTGCGAGCGAGTTTAAGTTGCTTACTACCTTATGCCGCTATCCTGGACGAGTTTATTCTCGAATGGAGCTGGTGGAAAAGGTTTTGGGATACGACTTTGAAGGATATGAACGCACCATCGACTCACACGTAAAGAACTTGCGTGCAAAGATTGGCGACAATCCGCGTAATCCAAAGTGGCTTCATACGGTACATGGTGTAGGTTATCGTTTCGAAGATCCTACGAAGGTAAACCAGTAAGCGCACGAATCGCTAAATACGTTACGCTACATGATTAAAATACGGTACTCTACGACTAAGTAGTACACAGAAAGCGTCCTGCTTGCAGGGCGCTTTGTTGATAAGGAGCATATCAGTGTTTGCTCATAAAGATACTTCTCGCACTGCTTCAGCCCAAGAACTTTCTGAGTTTCCTGGAATGGAAGAGAAAAAAGGTTTCACAATCTCTTTTACCAAGCGCGTGATGCTGGTTTCGATTGCGGTGTCGCTCATTACGATCATTTCTTCAGTGGTGGTACTTTCAGCGGTGTGGAATCAGCATTTTCAGTCATATACCCGCGAAAACGTGCAGCGCGTAGCTGATGGCACCGCGGCTGCCATAGCGGATGGATACGAACAATCAAATGGCGATTGGTATGGTGGCGCTTTGTCTGCTGCAACATCCGCATCGTCTCTGTACGATTCGGTCTACTTGCAGGTTCGTACAATCGATGGAACCATCGTCTACGACGATCGTGCTAATGATGTGCTTGGATCGGTTGATGTCAAAGAAGATGGATCCAATGTTGCTTCGGCGCCCATTATGGTGGACGGAGAAAAGGTGGGCACGGTATTGGTGCGTGTTCCAGGATCGGAAACACTCCTAACCAAGTTCGACGAAGATTTTCGTGACAAGTCGTATAATGCCATGATTTTTGCGGCGGTTATCGCACTTATTATCGCCATGGTAATGGGGGCGATTTTTGCGCGTACGATCGCCGCTCCTGTCAAAAAGATTACCAATGCCGCCAAAGCGCTGAAAGAAGGCGACTATTCAGCGCGAACGGGAATGACTGGTTCTGACGAGATTGCCCGACTAGGAAATATGTTTGACCTTATGGCGGATTCTGTTGAATCAAACCGAAAGCTCGAGCGTCGCCTAGTAACAGACGTGGCTCATGAGCTTCGTACTCCGTTGATGGCGATACAGTCTACCGTTGAGGCAATGATCGATGGAGTATTTAAGCCTGATGCCGAACGGCTAGAAACACTGAATTCTGAGGTACAGCGTTTGTCGCGTTTGGTTGATGCCTTGCTCAAATTGTCGCGTTTAGAGAGTCGCACGAAACCGATTGAACAAAAAAAGGTTGATCTGACAGAGATGCTTTCATCGGTTGTGCAAACTCATCAAGCTTATATTCACGATGCTGGCTTGAATCTTGAATTCGAGTATGATCCGCATGTTTACGTATTTGGCGATGCTGATCTGCTTCGCCAGGCAACTGCAAACTTAATTTCTAACGCGGTGCGTTATACCCCTGAAGGGGGAACGATTACCATCATGGCGCGCAAGGGTGACTTGATGGGACAAATCGTCGTTAAAGACACGGGCATTGGTCTTACCCCTGAAGAGGCAAAACTGGTATTTCAGCGTTTCTGGCGTGCTGATTCCGGAAGAGCTCGAGCAACGGGCGGTTTGGGAATCGGTTTGTCGGTAGTAAAAGAAATTGTAGAACAGCATAATGGTTGGGTTCGTGTTGAAGGTAGACCTAATGAAGGGGCATGTTTCACGATTTATATCCCTCTTTATTCCGAAAATTCTCGCAAACGCAACCCTAAGCGTGGTTCGAAATAAGAATGGGCTAGTGGATTTCGCCAGTACCATAAGATAAATTCTCTTCAAATCAACTTGAACCCGAAATATGGATAAACTAACGAATTTCGTCAGTCCCTCTCAGCCTATATTTTTTTCGATTGACTCGAAATATGAACGGACTAGTGAATTTCGCCAGCACCTTCAGTGTCATATTTGATTTTTCAGTTGACTTGAAACAAGAATGTTCATGCTTTTTCGTGCACCAGCTATGAATATGTTACATAATAGGAACTTGCGTATATTCACTTTAAGGAAGGACCATCATGGCTGGAATCGACATCAAGCCCGATGCACAGGGTAAGGTGCGCGATCTGTACGATCTGGGAGATAAGCTTCTCTTGGTAGCGTCCGATCGTATTTCTGCATTCGACTATATTTTGGAAGATGAAATTCCCTATAAAGGGCAGGTGCTCACGCAGCTTTCTTGCTTCTGGTTTGATTTGCTCTCTGATGTGGTAGATAACCATCTTATTTCTGCCGATGTGGCAGATCTGCCCGAGCAGTTCAAGCCTTATGCTGATTACTTAGCAGGCCGTTTCATGTTGGTAAAGAAAGCTGACATGTTCCCTGTGGAGTGCATTGTTCGTGGTTACCTGACTGGTTCTGGTTTGAAGGATTACCAGGCAACGGGATCGGTGTGTGGTATTAAGCTCCCTGAGGGCTTGGTGAATTCATCCAAGCTGCCTGAAGCTATCTTTACTCCTTCGACCAAAGCTGAAATTGGCGATCACGACGAAAATATTAGCTTTGCTCGTTGCGAGGAACTTATCGGCGCAGAAAATGCTGCTGCTATTCGCGATTTAACGTTGGCAGTTTACAATCGCGCTGCCGATCATGCGCGCGAGCGCGGCATTATTATTGCAGACACCAAGTTCGAATTCGGCGTTGTTGATGACAAGATCATCTTGGGCGATGAGGTGTTAACACCTGACTCTTCGCGTTTCTGGGCTGCTGATACCTATAAGGTTGGTGAAGAACAGCCAAGCTTCGACAAGCAGTTCGTACGTAATTGGCTCAACGCTAATTGGGATCGTACGGGCAATCCACCACGTCTCCCTGAAGATGTTATTAAGAAGACTACTGAAAAGTACATTCAGGCATACGAAAAAATTACAGGTAAGGCATTTGTCGCTCAGTAAGGTAGCGTGTCAAGCGTGGAGCGGTGCTTCGCTTCACTTATCGGCTTGATAGCAGTTCCTGCTTTGCGACCTGGCAAGGAGTTTAAGGGATGAGTCAACGAAACCCCATGAATCAGCGCTATACCGGCGATCATAAGGGAGGATCTACACGTAAAAGCGCCGCTTCAGCAAAACCAGTTTCACGAGCAGCGTCTTCTGTTCGTTTGGAATCGGATAAGCCTCAAAAGAAGGGCTTGTTTGCGAAGCGCACCCCGGAAGAAAAGCAGGAACACAGGGCAGAACGTAAGCAGGAAGCCCATGAGAACAAGGAAGAACGCAAGACGGGTCGTGCTCGTTTGCGTGCTATTCAGCGTTACGTGCCCGATACGCCTCAATTCAAAGCTTTGAACCGTAAGCGCATTATTTATTCCGCAATCGGTTTGGGCGGCATGGTTATTGCGATTATTTTGTCGTTGATTATGCCAACGGTGCAAATTGTTCCTATCGGAATCATGATCGTTTCGTGGGTGTTCTTCTTTATCAGTGTTCGTATCGACTCCAAGCAGTTACGTCCTTTGCGTCAGGAGGCGTACGAGCGTGCGGAGCGCAAGGCAGCTAAGCAGTCTAAGAAACACTAGGGCTTTGGCCTCGGTTGGATCGAGTTCGATGCTGTAGGCTGTCAAGTGCGTAAGGTATTCAAACGTGTAAGGGTAGAGCGTATAAAGCTGTCTGCTTGCCAAGCGCGTAGGGCTGCCGGTATATTAGGCAGCCGCGTATAAGAAGCGTTAGGGTGTAGTTTGGGGTTAGCAACTAAGTTGCTAACCCCAATGTGTAACACCAGGTAAAGTGTCATTTTGCAGCCTGGCGACTCAGCTTCGGTGCAGGTTGGCGATATAGTTTCGTTGCAGATCGGTAGCGTAATTTGGCAACGTGGCTTGATAGTCCAACAACTCGGTAGGTGCCGCAGTTCGGTAGGCGCCACGGTTTGGTATGCGCCGTAGTTCGGTATGCGCCGTAGTTCGGTGATGTAGCTTTTTGTAGTTTATCGATGCAGCATTGCGGGCGACGTGGTTCCTAAGCTGCAGCTAGTGATGCTCCTATCATTGCGTGTTATTGCTTCGATTACTACGGACTTGTATGTTGTCGTTTCGACCATTGCCACTTGCAT
>FR896046.1 GCA_000435475.1 Cryptobacterium sp. CAG:338
CCCAACTTGTTTTCGGCGTTAATTTGGTAAACATCCAAATCGACGGCATATACCTTAATGATATTGTGTGGCAGTTTGTGATACTCCGAAGTACTTCACTGTGCTTTCTTGCCTATATTGAGCTTCGTATAAACGGCAGGCTAATTAACTGTCCAAAATCAAAAGTTCGTAGCTTCCATGCTTCAAAATAAACGTGCCAGTTTTGAATAAACGAAGAAACCCTGCTATAGGGTAAGTGGCGACGTGGGGCGAAAGCAAATAATCAGCCCAAACTATCAAACCAAAGTCAAGAAGATATACACAATCTCAAGCTATTTGACGACTTAAGGTGATATATTTGTTTTCGCTGTAAATATTGGTTATTTTGTGAAAATTGGAACTGTGTAGTGTCGTCGCAACTTGATTATTGGAGAGAAATGAACGCCAAAAATGCTGAGGTAGCATCTCGGCAGGCGCATGATATCCAAAATGCTCAGCACGACAAACAAACTCAAGATTCTCACGTAAATTACAACGCTTCACAAAATCATCAAGCCTCATTGCGGACTGGCGTCGATTCTTTTCGCGATAGAAGCTCTCGTTCATCGGACGGAATGCGCTCGGCACGTAATACAGCTGATCCTTATACACTTGACTCTCGGAGCCTTCAAGGTAAAGACCAATACTTCCAATCTTCTCTTGAAGTATCGTCTACACGCGACAGAATATCGCGTGACCAGCGCTGGTATTCTTCGGGTTCAGAATTAAGCGATGCGCGATATCCTGCGCACCAAAGCAGTAGAAGGACATTGCGTGGTAATCGCGCGCTAAGATCTCAAGATTATCTTCGAAGTCGAGATGATTATGATGATATTGGGCTGCACGATTTTGCATCAAACGATCCTCTCGAACCGAAAACTAAAGAGTTTTCCGAAGATCATCGTTACATGAGTAAAAATGCTAACAGCCCAAAAGATGCCGAAAGCCTACGCGCTGCTAGGCCATCTCGCGGTATCGATCCTTATGCCGCTAGATCATCTCGCGCTGCCGCTTCTCGCGTTTCTGCCTCCCGTGATGCTATAACATCTCAGGCTGCTACTTCCGATAACGCTTCCGCATCTCAAGTTGCCGCCTCTCATGCTACTGCGGCATCCCGCACCGCTTCTTCGGATGCGTCTTTGCATAGTGCTCGTACAAAAAGCAGTCAAGAATCACCCAAGGATGCTCGCAAGCTAGGCAAGTCTTATTTGCCAGGTTTGGATGGTTTACGCTGCATCGCGGTTTTGGCAGTTTTGCTTTACCATATTTCTCCCAACCAATTCATTGGGGGCTATATAGGTGTTGACTTGTTTTTTGTAATTTCAGGTTTTCTCATCACCTATCGCAACCTTCAAAATATTCAAAACCCGAACAAGAAATTCACGCTTAAAAACTTCTGGCTTCGTCGTGCGAGACGACTTATTCCCGCTTTGGTCTTGTGCGTTTTGGTTTGCGTGCCGTTAGGCGCAATAATTTATCCTGACATTCTTGTGGGTGCATTTAGGCAGGTTGCTGGCGCGTTAACTTATTCCAGTAACTGGGTTGAAATCATCCATGGTTCAAATTATTTTGACCAAGCCAATCCTCAGCTCTTTAAAAACTTCTGGTCGCTTGCGGTAGAGGAACAGTTCTATATCATTTGGCCACCGCTTATGTTGTTGCTACTGTCTCGCAAGTTGAAGAATTCCCAGATGATAACCATAGTGGCTACCGTTGCTGTGCTCTCTATGGTGTTGATGGGTGTTCTTGCCGCTCCCGATAATTACACGCGTGTATATTACGGAACGGATACTCACTGCTTTGGTTTAGCCATGGGTATCATCTTCGCCTTTATCTGGAATAAGGAGAAAGGCTCCCTTTCGAAAGAGTGGATAAGCTCACAGCGTTGGACACCTGCACTAGCACCTGTAGGTTTGATAGGTTTTGCTCTCATTGTATTGTTAGTACCCGACACTGCGGCATTTACCTATCCGTTTGGTCTGGTGCTCGGTTCTTTGTTTAGCTTATTTCTTGTGGCAAGCGTAATTATTGGACCAAATACTCTCTTTACGCGCGTTATGGAACTTGCGCCTTTACGCTGGATAGGCGTGCGTTCTTATGGTATTTATTTGTGGCATTGGCCAATGCTGGTGTTTGGTCGCATTCTTATTCCGACCGCTCTTGGTACGCCGCAAAATGTAGCGGTTGATGCGTTATTCGCGCTTATTTCGTTTGTTGCGGCAGATTTAAGTTATCGCTTTGTTGAAGAACCTTTGCGCAAAGATGGATTCATAGAGTCATTGAAAAAGCTAATCGATCGCGCTCGTGAAGGTGTTGTTGGTAGAGCGCAAGCTGGTGTTTGCGCTGTGATTATTATTGCGACCGTAGTTTCTGTTGCGACGGCTCCTGAAAAGACGCAGCTTCAACTGCAGATCGAACAGCAGCAAGCACAGCAGGCTCATCAGGCGCAAGAAGCTCAGCAGAATCAAACTGCATCGGAAGACGGGTCACAGGAGTCTTCTGCTATTCCCAATTATGACGAAGCTCAAATGACGGGAATCCCTGAAGGGGAGACTATTACTGCGATTGGTGACTCGCTTATTTCAGGCAACTCGATTGGTTTTGAAGAAGAATTTGAGGGTATCAACTTCTTAGCAGAGCCCAGTCGCCAGTGGGCGCAAGGTGTTGACGTAGTGAAAGTAGGTATCGAACAAGGCCTTGTTCGTCAAAACGTAATTGTTGATTTTGGCACTAATGGCGGAGCTAAAGATGAAGCAGCGGTGCGCGAATTGCTTGATACGTTAGGGCCTGATAGGCGCATCTTGCTCTATAACATTTATAGTCCCTCTTCATTTGTGGATGCTTCAAACGAGCTTTATGCCAAACTTGCCGACGAGTATCCTAATGTTTACCTTGTCGACTGGAACGCCGTTGCGAAGAATCATCCCGAGTACTTAGACTCCGACAGAACCCATACGACTATCAAGGGGCAAAATGCATTTGTCGCTGCTGCGAAAAAAGTGTTCGAAGAGTCGTAATTAATAAATAGACTCTTTTCGTGCGGAGAAGTTGTCTACGTTGAATGAGGAGCGGGTTTCGGAACTTTTTGAAGAGCTGCCGAACCAAGTATTCCTAACAGCAACCCTTAAAAACAAGAAGTAGGAAGATACGACAATATAGAGAACATCAACCGGACCAGTTTCGTCGGATTTCGGATAAATTAGTTGCTCCCCGAGACGGACAACGAGGCGTTTATATAAGAGTTGCATCTTTTGAAATCAGGTTTCTTTGGAATCATCTTTCGTGTAGTTACATGTACCATGTTTCTTATTTATATAAGGTGTCTTCAAGGGATGATACTTTCGAATCTACTGGCTTTGAATCTTGTTTTCTCATCACAACCAACGCCACATAAAACGGAATCAAGAATTGAACGGCGGCGCCATAGCGCGGCCAATACCAGATGGGCGATGCGACAACCAGTGTACCCAGCAATGCGAGCGACGGCACCAACGCAATAACCCAGCGAGCTCGCTCGCTAAGACATAAACAAATAGACAAGAACGCAACCGACCAGAAAATGACGCTTATTGGAATTGACCGACTGTCTTGCGGAAACACATCACGTAAGGAATCGTGCCCCAACTTGTTTTCGGCGTTAATTTGGTAAACATCCAAATCTGCAGCATATGCCTCAACGGTATTGCGCGGTACTCCACCACTTATATTGAGCTTTGCATAAACGTCAGGTTGATTGACCGCCCAAAAACCGAAAGTCTGTAGTTCCCATGCTTCAAAATAAACGCGAGGGTTTTGGATAAATAAAGAAAGCCAGTGCCCAAAGAAATCGTCTTCTAAGGCAGCACTGTTGAATGAGGCGCTCCATTTAAGGTTGTCAGTGCATGTGGGGGAGTAAAGAGTTTTATATTCGTCTAGTGGAACTATCGAATCTAAATATTCTCTATCGCTTTCCGTCATGTCGCCATCAAGTGCTGCTACTCGTGCCATCTGATTAAGTAGAATTCCGACGCTTTCGACTTTAGGGGACGAAGCAACGTCTAAAGCTCTATATACGGGACCTGTAACAACAAGACATAATGTTAGAGTGCATGCAATGCTTCCAGTTAACTTACCGATATGGGCGAAGCTGTGCTCGAACTTTTTTCTGGTGACCAACCAATAAACCAGCAAAATGATCTCGGTACAGACAACAACATAAATCCCATTATTTCTACTAAACATAACGATTAAAAGCAGAATAGCTAGGCAAGGTAGCCATGATTTGCTGGTTTTTAGAATAGTTCCTTTCGACAGGATAAAATCCATCAACAAAACTGTTGTAAGAACAAGGGCGGTGGAGAAGAACGGATCTTTCCACATTGCAATAGAGTAAGTGGCGATATAGGGCGAAAGAGAAAAGATTAAAACAACAATGAGAACCCAGTAGTTTTTTAGCGAGCAGCGGGTAGTAATCCATCTAGATAAATAAGCGAAGGCATATGCCATAAATCCCATTTGAACTAGGCAATATAAAACGCATCCACCCGTGTTCCCAATACCTAAAATATTGCCAATCTTTAGACACGCTTTAATAAACATCGTGTAGAGAAATGGATGGTGGTTACTATAGGGAGCGATTCCTGTTGCTTGAGCAAGAGAGGAAAGCGTGTCGCCAAAAATGAATCCAGGCCAGTAAATAAGCAAATAAGGAATCCAACAAATAAAGGGGATAAGAGCCAAAAGAATAGTGGTTTTGACACCCAGGGGACCTACCGGTTTTAGGCTGCTTTCATAGCTTGAAGAGTTTTTGCTTGTGCATTGAGATGAAATAAACCTATACGCAGCAAGTAGCATTACTAAAAGACTCGGGAAAATAAGTATTAGCGCAACAAAATCGATAATTGAATAGGGCGATATATAGTTTTCGAAAGCAGAGCCATCATATGTGCTGCCGGTAATGGCTATGTGAAGACCAAGGATAAGAGAAAGATCGAAAAGAAAAGCAAACAAACCAATGGCAATCAATTCACGTTTGCGAAAAGAGACTCCTTTTAAAACTGTCATGGCTTTTAGGGTCAAGAAAAAGAAGGCTATGCCAAATAGAGCCCTGGGTTCGAATTGAAGATAGTAAGATAAAAAGAAATTCGAAATTGCAGCGAGAACAATTAATAAAATTTGTTTTGGTTGAATGACCATGAAGAAATAATCCTTTATTAAGTGAAATAAATCGTTTCTAATTTAAAACATGAGACGTTAAAACAAAAGCGAATTGATAAATAAAAGCATTAGATTAGAAAAGCTCATTGACTAGCTTGTTGCACGTACCCCTCCGTCTTTACCTGCGCCAAAATAATTTTGTTTTTATCTTGCTGTCTCTGTAAAATGCAAATCACATGAACGTTTCTGGGCCGCTAGATCTATATAGTCGGCTTAAAAAAATAATAAACAAGGAGCATTATGCCTACTATGACGCTGTCAAACAAATTAATTGCTGTGCTACTGAGCTTTGCTTTGGTCTTTTCTTTTACGCCAAACATCGCATTTGCTGACAACGAAACCAACTCTCAAGTCACTGCAGAAGAAGCTGGAAGTGACGAAAATAATACAAAAGAAAATACAACGGACTCATCCCTGGCTGATGGAATAGATCCATCCGATTCTTCAGTTAGCAGTCAAAACAATTCAACTTCCAGCTTCTCAACGTCAGCAAGCGACAGTGACGAACAGATAAATTCCAACGCTCGAACGTCATCTAGCGACAACGATCAAGCTAATGCAGAAGCGGTAAATACCGAAGCAAACGACCAAGCAAACAGCTGGCGTTATATCGATGGTGAACAAATTTATTCGTACGAAGGTGCTACAACTGAAGCAGTGGATCCGAATACACCTATGCCTTTTGCGGCGGCTCCTGATGCGTTTTCGTATGCGACTTGGTATAAATCAAATGGAACTTCTTCATATACATACAAGGAAACTCCTAGCTCGTCCGGGCAAAATATTAGTGTCAGTGGAGTAAAGCGTGTTGGTATTGATGTTTCGTATCACAATGGAACCATTGATTGGGCAAAAGTAAAAAATAGCGGCGTGTCTTTTGCGATTATTCGATGTGGTTATGGGAGTGATTTTAGGAATCAAGACGACACTCAGTTCATTAATAATGTAAGAGGCGCGCAAGCGAACGGAATAGATATAGGGATCTATCTTTATTCTTATGCTATGAATACAACTGGGAATGATTCAAGTGCCACTAGTGAAGCCGAGCATGTTTTGCGACTGCTAAATGAGGCAGGGCTTGAACCCAGCGATTTAGCCTATCCGATTTTTTATGATCTCGAGGAGAGCAAGCAATTGGCTCTTGGTTCGAAAAAGCTAGGTGAGCTTGCGACTACGTTCTGTAATGTAATCTCTAATGCAGGTTATGAAGTTGGTATTTATTCTAATTTAAACTGGTGGACTAATTATCTAACCGATTCGGCATTTGATAATTCTAGCTGGCATAAATGGGCGGCTCGCTACCCAGGTCAAAACAAAGCAACTGACAGTGGTGTATCTGGGACCGAAATATGGCAATTTTCTGACTGTGGTAATGTTGACGGTATCAACGGAAACTGCGATATGAATTTTGATTATGTCGGGCCTTGCAGTTCTCCTCTTGTTCAGGATTCGAAAGGTTTACGATTTCTAAACGAGGATGGCTCTTATTTTTGTAATGGCTGGAAAACAGTGTCGGGAAAAACGTATTTCTTTGGCGATGATTCGTATGCTTTACAATGGGGTCATGAGAT
>FR896047.1:0-11654 GCA_000435475.1 Cryptobacterium sp. CAG:338
TTGCAAGCTGCTATTTAGTTACGTTTTCTGCTGAATATGCCGATCAGGTTGAAGCAGCGATTGAGTTGCATATGCAGGGCTCTACTCGTGCAGAAATCACCTCAGCATCGCTTACCAACAAGGGTCTCATTATCATTTGTCCCGATATGAATACTGCGCTTGAGGTGGTCAACGTTATTGCTCCAGAACATTTAGAGCTTCACGTACCTGATGCTATGGAGCTTTTGGGAGCGATTCGTCATGCGGGTGCTATTTTCTGTGGGGAGTGGACACCCGAAGCTGCAGGAGATTATGTGGCTGGGCCAAATCACACGCTACCAACGGGCGGTACTGCTCGTTTCTCAAGCCCGCTCTCGGTTGACGAATTCATCAAAAAGTCCAGCGTTTTACAGTATTCACCTGCAGCGCTGGTACGTGACTCTCAAGCTATTATTGCGTTGGCCGATCATGAAGGTCTTTGGTCTCATGCGCAAAGCGTGCGCTTGCGATGCAAACTGGTAGAACAGGCTTTTGAGCAAGTGGCGGCAGAAGCCGAACAGGTAGAGGCTAAGCAAGCGGAAGTTGAGCAAGCAGAGGCCGAGCGGGCAAAAACATCGCAAGCTCAGCAAGGAGATGCCGCCCAAGCAAAAGGCACCGAGGAGAGAAACTAATATGAAAACAGTCCGTTCTTCTCAGCCAGCATTGGAGGGGTTAATTCCTTATGACCCCAAATACCTACCTGCTAAACAGTTGATGAGCGCCAATGAAAATCCCAACAATGTTCCTGAAGAAATTCATATCGAAATCAGAAAAGCACTGAAGAATTTCCCCTTCAATCGCTACCCTGATCCTTTGGCAAACGAATTGCGTGATTTGATCGCGCAAGCTAACGGCCTTTCTCGAGACAACGTTCTCGTTGGTAACGGCGGCGATGAATTGCTCTTTAACTTTGCGCTTGCCTGGGGTGGACCGGGAAGAACCTTTTTGAATGTACCGCCAACTTTTTCAGTGTATGAGGCTAATGCTCGGCTAGTTGGCTCAAAGGTGGTCAATATCCCTCGAAAAGAAAATTTCGATATCGACGAAGAGGCGGTCTTGGCTCGAGTTGCAAAGGGCGATATCGATTTTGTAATGATCACCAGCCCAAACAACCCTACGGGTAAATTGGCGCGCGGATCCTTTGTGAGTGATCTTCTTAATGCAAGCGATGCACTTGTTATGGTTGATGAGGCTTACTTTGAGTTTTCGCGTACCACTATGCGCCCTCTTTTAGAAGAACATGAAAACTTAGTCATTTTAAGAACTTTTTCGAAGGCATTTAGTCTTGCGGGGGTTCGTTTAGGTTATCTTTTAGCCAATCAGTCGGTCATCAGAGAATTCATTAAGGTAAGACAGCCGTATTCCGTGGATGCGGTTTCGCAGGCAATTGGGTGTGCGGTATTTCGTAATCGTGCAAAATTTGAGCCAGGCATCGACCAGATTATCGAGCAGCGTGAGATTTTGATAGAGCACTTACGGGGTCTTAATGGCATTGAAGTCTTCGATTCTGATTCCAATTACGTGCTGATTCGCCTTGCTCATGCTGGAGAAGTTTGGCAGCAGCTGTATGAACGAGGCATCCTGGTTCGTGATTTCTCGAGCGCACCTCTTCTGGAAAACTGCTTGCGAATTTCGGTAGGTTTACCTGAAGAAAACGATGCGCTGATCACGGCGTTGCGCAGCATAGTTGCAGCGCTCAAAGCTGAATAAAGGTCTCTCGTAAAGGAGCTTTTCATGGCAGAAACAAAACGTGTGGCAGAATTAACGCGTACGACAAAAGAAACCGATATCGCGCTTTCCCTAAACATCGATGGTACGGGGGTTTCTTCTATCGATACGGGAGTACCTTTCTTTGACCATATGCTGGAAGCATTTGGGAGGCATGGCTTATTCGATCTTACGATTAAGGCCAAAGGAGATCTTGAGGTAGATGCTCACCATACCGTGGAAGATGTGGGTATCGTTTTAGGTCAGGCCTTTGCACAAGCGATGGGCGAAAAACGCGGTATTGCGCGTTTTGGCTCGCAGATGCTGCCTATGGATGAAACATTAGTTTTGGCAGCTCTTGATATTTCAGGTCGTGGTCAGCTTCATTGGGATGTAGAAGTTCCTCTTTGTTTGCTCGGCTCGTTTGATTCTTCTCTTGCAAAAGAATTTTTCATTGCGTTTGCGACAAATGCTGGGGTGACGTTGCATGTTCGTATGTTAACGGGAGAAAACGCCCACCATATAGTCGAAGCTTGCTTTAAGGCGGTAGGGCGTGCGATGCGTGCTGCTTTAGAACTTGATGCACGTGTGGGAAGCGAACTTCCTTCTACTAAAGGATTGCTGTAATGATTGCGGTTGTAGATTACTGTAAGGGAAATTTGCGTAGTGTAGAGCGCGGCCTTATTAACGCGGGCGGAGATGCGCGTATTACCGATGATCCAAACGTGATTGCACAGGCAAAAGCGATAGTGCTTCCTGGAGTGGGTGCGTTCGCTGATGCATCGGCAACCATGCTTAAAACAGGGCAAATGCAAGCAATTCGTGATGCAATTGCGCAGGGCAAGCCCTTTTTGGGAATCTGTCTCGGGGAGCATCTGTTATTTGAGGAAGGCACTGAAGGTGCTGAGTATGCCGAAGGCCTTGCAGTTCTTCCTGGCGTTGTTGATCGGATTCCTGAACTTGATGGGCAGGGTAGGCGTTATAAAGTTCCGCATGTCGGATGGAATTCAATTGAGTTTGACGAGGGTTGCTCCTGTCCTTTGTTAGCGGGTGTAACACCAGGAGAATATTTCTATTTCACTCATAGCTATGTTGCGCCTGATACTCAAGCGACGGTTGCGACAACCACTCATTCAATAACCTTTCCCTGTGTTGTGCAAAAAGGTGCGTTAGTTTTTGGTGTGCAATTTCATCCCGAGAAATCTTCCGATGCGGGTGCACGTGTTTTGAGTAATTTTGTAAAACTGGTGGATCGTGAAGGCTAACGAGCGATACGCGATCAGATAAAAGGAGAAAAGATAATGGATCTGCTTCCTGCGATTGATATTCTTGACGGAAAAGCAGTTCGTCTTGCCAAAGGCGACTATAACGCGGTGACGGTCTACAACGATAGTCCTGTCGCGCAAGCAGCTTTGTTCAAAGAGCAGGGGGCGCGCTGGATCCATGTGGTAGACCTCAATGGTGCGCGAAGTGGTGTTCCAGAGAATATTGCGCTCATTGAACAAATTATTCGTGAAACAGGACTCAAAATTGAAGTGGGTGGCGGAATTCGCAGCCTGGAAACTATTGAACGTCTTGCAAAAGCGGGTGTCTCTCGCGTGGTGTTAGGAACAACTTTGGTAACCGATCAAGAGTTCGCTAAACAAGCTCTTGCTTCCTTTCCTGATTTACTCACTGCGGGAATTGATGCAAAAAACGGTGAAGTTGCTGTTGCCGGTTGGCGCGAAGGAGCGGGAGTGCCCGCAGAAGAATTAATTGCCGAAGTGGGAAAGCTTGGCTTTAAGCATCTGGTTTATACCGATATCTTCCGTGATGGTATGAGAACGGGAATAGATGCAAATCGCTATGTTGAAGTAGCTCGAGTATTTGGTCATCCCGTTATCGCTTCGGGTGGCGTGGCAAACATAGAAGACATTGAGAATTTAGCTGCGGTTTCTGATTCGATCGAGGGTGTTATAGCGGGTCGAGCGGTATACGAAGGTAGCCTTGATGTGGTGGAGGCAGTTAAGCGTTGTGCCGCGGTTTCATGAACTAAATGAATTGCGATGCCAGACGAATTGCGGTGGCAGATGAATTGCGGCGTCACCAAAGAAACGTTTAATGAAAGGATCAGATCTGCGCATGCTTACAAAACGAGTAATTCCCTGTATGGACGTAAAAGATGGCAGGGTTGTTAAAGGAGTAAATTTTGTAAACCTGCGTGATGCAGGAGATCCGATAGAGCTTGCTCAGCGGTATGACGAGCAGCGTGCTGATGAGGTGGTATTTCTTGATATTACCGCAACGCATGAGGGACGAGCCACCACGGTAGAAATGGCAAGTCGAGCAAGTGAGGAACTCCACCTTCCTTATTGCGTCGGTGGTGGTTTTCGTAGCGTGGCTGATATACGCACTATGATTGCGGCAGGAGCTGATAAAGTTTCGGTCAATTCTGCTGCCTTGGCTGATCCTACTCTTATTACGCAGGCGGCTGCTGCTTTTGGCACTCAGGCAATTCTTTGCGCCATTGATGCAAAGCAGGTTCCAGGAAATCCCAATAAATGGGAAGTGTATGTCCATGGCGGACGAAAAAACACAGGGGTCGATGCGGTCGAGTGGGCTAAGGAAGCTGCAAAACGTGGCGCAGGTGAAATCCTTCTGACCAGCATGGATAGAGATGGCAGCAAAGATGGTTTCGACATTCCTCTCACGCGAGCCGTTGCACGTGCGGTTAATATTCCCGTTATTGCTTCGGGTGGAGTTGGTAAATTAGAGCACTTCGCCGAGGGAATACTTGATGGTGAAGCTGATGCAGTTTTGGCGGCAAGTGTCTTTCATTTTGGCGAATTAACCATCAAGGAAGTGAAAGAATATATGCGCTCGCAGGGGATTCCTGTTCGTCTTTAGCTGGGCGCTTAAAGGTAAACGTGCGAGGAGAAAAGTAATGCAAGCATCCAATCTTTCCTACAATGCCGATGGCCTTATTCCCTGTATTGTGCAAGATGCTGATACGCGGGAAGTTTTAATGATGGCATGGATGAACGAAGAATCAGTTCGTCGAACCCTTGACGAGGGCACCACTTGGTTTTGGTCGCGAAGTCGTCAAAAGTTTTGGCACAAGGGGGAAGAGTCAGGAAACACCCAAGAACTCGTAGAGCTTCGCTATGACTGCGACGAAGACACCTTGCTTGCTTTAGTCCACCCAGCTGGCCCCGCATGCCATACGGGAAATACGACATGTTTTTATCGGGCGTTTTAGCTGTGTCCAAAAAGTAAAAAGCCTCTAGTTGCTACCATAACGGAGATACGAAAGGCGGCGCGGAGAGGTTTGGTATGTTTGGGTTCGTTCTTCCTAATCTGGATAGTTTAGATGAGGAGGAAAAACAGCGTTATCGAGCGGTGTATTGTGGCGTTTGTCGTTCAATCAAAGATCGGTATGGTCAGCTTTCACGATTAACCGTTTCGTTTGATATGACTTTCTTGGCTCTTGTTTTAGGCTCGTTGTATGAGCCTTTTGAGTCCCTAGGATCAAAACGTTGCCCCATTCATCCCACAAAGCCGCAGGCGTTTGCACAAAGCGAGTTTACCGATTATGCGGCGGACTTGAGCGTGGCGTTTGCGTACCACAAATTGCTTGATGATTGGCGTGATGATCGTACGATAAAGTCGCGAGCTGCAGCCACCTTGTTGGGAAATGCTTATCGGCGAGCAAACAAGCGCATTCCGCAAACTTGCGCAGCGATTGAACGAGCACTTTCGGAAATCCAGGAAATGGAAGACTTGATTTCGGCTAATCAAGAAGAGCAAGAAAATCCCCTTAAAAAGGATTCAGGAAATGCGGGAGAGGTGAACCGTTTTCTTCCCCCTGATGCACCAGCTAACCGATTTGGTTTACTTTTAGGGGATGTATTTGCCTGCAAAGATGACTTTTGGGTAACGGATCTTCGCCGATTCGGTGCACGTTTAGGAAAGTTTGTGTATGTCATGGATGCAGCGATGGACTTGGAGGAAGATTTACGAACAGGTTCATATAATCCTTTTAGATACATGGATCACGATTCGCAAGCGCTTCGCGATAATTTAGAATATCTTGCGGCTGGCATGACTGAAGTATTTGAACGTTTGCCGCTAGAAAGAGATTTGCACCTTTTGCGAAGCGTGCTTTACGCAGGCGTGTGGCAGCGTTTTGAGGCAAAGGAGAATAAGAGTCACGATGGTTAAAGACCCTTATGAGGTTTTAGGCGTAAGTCGAGATGCGTCGGCTGATGAAATAAAAAAAGCATATCGAAAGAAAGCGCGAGAAAACCACCCCGACCTTAATCCCAATGACCCCAAAGCGGCTGAACGCATGAATGAGGTTAACGAAGCGTACGACCGTATTACCAACCCGGAGAAATACCAAGCAAGTGATCGTCGTGCAGCTCATGCGTCGGGCGGCTATGGCGGGGGTGGTTATGCGGGCGGCAATTCGGGTGGACAAGGTTCTGCTAACTACGGTGGTTATGGTGGTACCGGTCAGGGGTACAGCTCTTCGGGACCTTACGGCTGGTCTACAATTGATTTTGATGACATTTTTGGTTTTGGTGGTATGGGAGGTTTCGGCGCCATTCATCCTGAAGCGTCCGCTTCTGATACTCCTGAAATACGAAGCGCAATCGATGCGATTAATGCAGGAAGATATCAGCAGGCTACAACCATTCTTAATCAGGTAAAAAGCACGGGGCGCAATGCCCGCTATTACTACATCAGTGCTCTTGCTAATCATGGAGCCGGTAATTCCATGTTGGCGAATGAGCAAATTCGTCGTGCCGTAAAACTCGATCCCAATAATCGTGAGTATCGCCAAGCTCAGCAACAGTTTCAAATGGCGGGTCAAGCTTATCAACAGCAAGGTCAATCTCGTGGTTTCACGGTAGGAATGGATCCCAATATGATTTGCTGCGGCCTATGTCTTGGAATGTATGGCTGCTCAAATGCGGCGTATTTCTGTGTCTAAAGGGGAGCCACGACCGTAAAAACAACGTTTATTGAAGATGCGTACTAAGCGGCGTCGTCAAAGATATATACGAGCGCAGAGCGTAAGAAAGGGACTTTAATGGGAGCCACAATCGGAATCGATCTTGGAACTACCAACAGTTGTATGGCAACAATGGAAGGCGGTCGGGTAACCATTATCCCCAATGCGGAAGGAGAGCGCACCACGCCGAGTGTAGTTGCTTTTTCCAAAGAAGGGGAGAGGCTCGTGGGAAGTGTTGCCTGTCGTCAGGCTGCGGTTAATCCCGATAGAACCATTTCTTCGGTCAAACGCCACATGGGAACAAAATGGCAGGCAAAAGTTGACGGTAAAGCGTACAGCCCCCAGGAATTATCGGCCATGATTTTGACTAAGCTTCGTCGTGATGCTGAAAACTTTTTAGGACAAGAGGTGACGGATGCGGTAATTACCGTACCTGCTTATTTTGATGATTCGCAGCGTCAGGCAACAAAGGACGCAGGCAGAATTGCAGGACTTAACGTCTTGAGAATTATCAATGAGCCGACCAGTGCAGCTTTGGCGTATGGGCTTGATAATGGTACCGCTCAGAAAGTTATGGTCTACGACCTTGGCGGTGGCACCTTTGATATTTCGATCATCGAAATTGGTGATGATGTTATCGAGGTTCTTGCGACTTCGGGCGATAATCATTTGGGCGGCGATGACTTCGATGAGTGCATTACCGAGCATCTTCTGCAAGTTTTTGAACAGCAGACAGGGGTGAAACTTCAGCGTGATGCCATGGCGCTGCAACGTGTTCGGCAAGCTGCAGAACAGGCAAAAAAAGAATTGTCGAGCGCTACCTCAACACAGGTAAACTTACCCTTCATCGCTCAGGGATCTGCTGGCCCTCTTCATATGGACGTTACTTTAACGCGTGCAGAATTCGATCGTCTGACAGCTCACCTGATAGAGCGCACTACTGGTCCCGTGCAATCAGCACTCAACGATGCGGGAATTGCGGCATCTGAGCTTGGTTGTGTATTGCTGGTAGGTGGTTCTACGCGAATTCCTGCCGTTCAAAACCACGTGCGTGCCCTTACGGGTAAAGAACCCTCTTCCTCTATCAATCCTGATGAATGCGTGGCGACAGGTGCCGCCATTCAAGGTGAAACCCTTTCGTCTTCTTCATCAGGAATTGTGCAGGCAAATAGTCTGCTGTTGCTTGATGTAACGCCGCTTTCACTTTCAATCGAAACAGTAGGTGGGGTTGCTACTCGTTTGGTGGAACGCAACACTACGTTGCCGGTACATTATTCTCAGATTTTCAGTACCGCAGCTCCCTTTCAGACCAGTGTTGAAATTAAGGTTCTGCAAGGAGAGCGTCCTATGGCGGCGGACAACAAGGCTATTGGTACGTTCCGCCTGAAGGGAATTAAACGCGCTCCTGCAGGAGTTCCCAAGATCGAGGTAACGTTTGATATTGATACCAATGGCATCTTGACTGTTTCAGCGAAGGATCTCGATTCGGGGCGTGAACAGTCCATTGTCATCGATGATTCGGATCGTATGAGTGACGAAGAAATAGAGCGTGCTATTCAAGACGCCAAAGATTATGCCGAAGAAGACGAATTCCGCCGCGCCACGATGGAAGTGCGTCAGAAGGCAAACGATCTTCTCTTGGAGGTAGATGCAGCGCTTAAGGCGGGCGGCAAGCAGGTTGACAAGCATGAAAAGCGTCAAATTCGCGCGGATATGGCGGAGTTGCAGCGAGTGTTAGCTCGTCGTCCGGGCAAGAAAGAAAAGGCCGATCCGGAAGCGGAAGCGCGCAATATTGTTGTGGCTGCTGCAAAGCTTGATCAGTCAAGCGCGAACGTACGCCAGCAATTTGGTTCGGGAGAAGCAGCTAATACTGAAGGCGGTTCGGTCAATTAAGATTCATCGTTAACCGCGGTTCGCTATCTTTCTCATTCGAATTTCTGTGATCTTTCAAAAATGCTGTTTTGAGTGTATTAAGTGTTGCGCTATACTTCCTTTCATATGCGATGACGAAGACAGCATGTCACGGGCAGCCTTGCGGGCTGTGGTTCGTTTCAGAGAGTTGCTTCTTGGCTGGAAAAGCGGCATGAATCGCTGGCATGATTCCCTTCTGAGCATCAAAGTGAACGCAGGATCCCGTAGTGGCGTTTTGTTTGGATGGCTACACTATTCAATTTCGGAAAAGTAGCCTTGGTGTAATACCAGTACTACCAAATAAGCTGAAGATAACGCGCTAACAAAAAGTATGGGGTGGATGTTTTAGCTTTGACGGGTGCTCCCGAAATAGAGCAAACGAGTGGGTGCTTTAAACTTGCTTGAGCCTTGTGTAGAAATGCGTGATTTGTGACAAAAACAAATCCCATGCGCAAGATATGAACGAGTGAACTTTAAAAGCATCAACCAGGGTGGTACCGCGAGAGCCCTTCTCGTCCTTGGAAGTAAAGGATGAGAAGGGCTCTTTTTGTATGCAATGTATACCACGCGACATGTTCTTCTTTCGTCTGATAAACCGCGCGCTCAAAGATGTTGCGGCAAGGGGCGAGGGAAGTGATGCTCGCGTTGGTAAGGATTGCGCTTTGTAGTTGGAAAGGATGCGAGGAATGTCAGTAGTAGATGACGTAAAATCCCTGCATGCCGACACTTTGTCGGCCATCGCTTCAGCTCCTGATACTGAAGCGCTTGAGAAAATTCGTGTTGAAGTGGTAGGAAAGTCCGGATCTCTTACAGGCTATCTTCGTTCGATGGGCCAAATCGATAAGGAACATCGTGCCGAGGTAGGTAAGACGGTCAATGCGGCACGCAACGAGATCGAAGCTGCACTCGAGCAGAAAAAGAAAGAACTTTCCCGTTCTGAGCTCGAAGCTAAAATGCAGGCAAGCGCTGTTGATGTTACGTTGCCTGGTCGTGCGCAGCAGATGGGTACGCGTCACTTAATCAACGCAATTTCGGACGAAATTTCTGAAATCTTTTTAGGCTTAGGTTATTCGGTAGCTACTGGTCCTGAAGTGGAAACTGATTGGTATAACTTTACGGCTCTTAATGCTCCTGCCGATCATCCTAGTCGTTCGATGCAGGATACCTTCTATGTACGAGATTTTTCTGGCGAACATTCCCGTGTTCGTGGTGAATCGGATGTTTTGCTTCGTACTCAAACTTCGGGCGTGCAAGTTCATGCTATGGAAGACCAAGATCTTCCTATCTATGTTATTGCGCCAGGTAAGGTATATCGCCGTGACGTGGCAGACCCTTCGCATCTGCCTCAGTTTACACAGTGCGAGGGCTTAGCAATCGACAAGAATATTACGTTTGGCGACTTAAAAGGAACGTTGGAATATTTTTGCAAAGAAATGTTTGGCCCTGAACGTAAGACACGTTTCCGTGCTCACTTCTTCCCCTTTACTGAGCCTTCTGCAGAGGTGGATGTTTCTTGTGGTATCTGCCATGGCGAGGGTTGCCGCATGTGCAAAGGTACTGGTTGGCTTGAAATCTTAGGCTGCGGCATGGTAGACCCTAACGTCCTTCGTATGTCAGGGATTGATCCAGAAGTGTATTCAGGTTTTGCGTTTGGCGTTGGAGTTGAACGAGTGGCATGCTTGAAATATGACGTGCCCGATTTACGTATGTTGCTTGAAGGCGATATGCGATTCTTGAGGCAATTCTAGATCTGAGAATCATTGTGGTTTCCACGTGAGAGCTTAAGTGGAAGCGTGTATAGGTGGAAGCCCGCATCAGTTTGAAGGAATTTCAAAGTAACGGCAGTGCAAAACTCAAAAGAGTAGAAAGATAAAGACTATGAAAGTTTCTCTTAAATGGCTTTCTGAATATGTTGAGGTGCCAGAAGACCTTAAGGCTTTTTGCGATCGTCTTGATTTAACGGGCACCGGTGTTGAGGGCGTTGAACGTACAGGTGATATATATGATCACGTGGTTACGGGCCAAATTCTGGAAAAAGAAGCACATCCCGATTCTGATCATATGTGGGTAACTAAGGTTGATGTGGGAAGCGCTAATGTTGATAAAGAGGGCAATCCTGAGCTTCTGCAGATTGTATGTGGCGCTCAAAACTTCAATCAGGGAGACCATGTGGTGGTTGCCACTATCGGTGCTGTCTTGCCAGGAGATTTCAAGATCAAAAAATCAAAGCTTCGTGGCGTAGTGAGCTGTGGCATGAATTGTTCAGCGCGTGAATTGGGTATCGGTTCCGATTATGATGGAATTATGATTTTGCCAAAGGATGCTCCCATTGGTATGCCTTTGGCTGATTATCTCAATCTTTCCGATACCATTTTGGATCTCGAAATTACTCCTAATCGTCCTGACTGTTTGTCTATGGTTGGAATGGCGCGTGAAGTTGGTGCCATGTATGCAACGGACGCAAAGAATCCTCTTGATGAGATGGAGGCAGCTCTTAAAGAAGCTAGTGATACGCCTTCAGTAGATGAGCTGGCTTCGGTAACGGTCAAAGACGTTGATCGTTGTCCTCGTTACACGGCGCGTGTTATCAAAAACGTCAAGGTTGGCCCAAGCCCTGATTGGCTGGCAGAACGCGTGACGGCAGCAGGCGCTCGTTCTATCAATAACGTAGTTGACGTAACCAACTACATTCTCTTCCTTTTCGGTCAGCCTCTTCATGCGTTCGACTACGATAAATTGGTCGATGAGACTGGTAAGGCAAACGTGATAGTCCGCGCAGCAAAAGAGGGTGAAAAACTTCAGACCCTCGATGGGGAAGAGCGCGAGCTGACTGAAGACATGACGGTTATCGCGACTCCAGAAAAGGCAGTTGGGCTTGCCGGTGTTATGGGTGGATTTGATTCGGAAGTAACCGATGAAACTACCACTATTTTGCTCGAGGCAGCCACCTTTGAGCCGGGACGTACTTCACGTACTTCGCGTAATCTCGGGTTGATTTCGGAATCTTCCATGCGCTATGAGC
>FR896047.1:11730-15330 GCA_000435475.1 Cryptobacterium sp. CAG:338
GGTTTCTGGTGGTGTGGTAGTGCCGGGTGTGATTGATATCTACAACACCAAGACTGAATCCGAGACGTTGGAATTCCGCATCCCTCGTTTCCAGGCAATGATGGGTGAGGCTATACCTCGCGAATTTATTGTTGACATGCTTCAGCGACTTGGGTGCGAGGTTAACGCCAAAGAGGAAGATATGCTAAAGGTTGTTCCTCCTACATTCCGTCCCGATCTTGAACGCGAAATCGACTTGTACGAAGAAGTATTGCGTCTCTATGGTATGGATCGCATTCCTTCCACTTTGCCTGGCGGACCAGGACGAGTGGGTATTAAAACCGAAGCCCAGCGTATCATGGATAAGATCAATAATACGTTGCGTGCATGTGGACTTAACGAGACCATGACCTACTCCTTTGCGGATCCCCATGAGCTTGAGCAGCTTCGTATGCCTACGGAGGGCATGGGTATTCCGGTAGAGCTGTTGAATCCGCTCAATGCAGAACAATCAGTAATGCGCCAGTCTATTATTCCTGGCTTGATGCGCAGTGTTGCCTACAATCAAAGTCGTGGCGTTCACAATATCCAGTTGTACGAAACAGGCGTGGTGTTCTTTGGCGCTGAAGGAAAGAAGAGCCCTAAAGAGCGCAATCGTTTAGCAGCGGTCATGGCGGGTGCGATGAATGATCCTGCGTGGAATAAGGAATCATTGAACTTTGATTTCTTTGACGGAAAGGGTGTCATTGAAAGCTTGATGCGTGAACTCGCCCTTGCAAAACCTCGCTTCAAGGCGCTGAGTGCCGAAGAGGCTCCTCATTTACAGCCTGGTCGTGCAGCACAGGTGTTAGATGGAGGCACGGTGCTTGGTTGGGTTGGAGAAATTCACCCCTTGGCATGTGATACCTATGAAGTGCAAGCTCCGCTTGTAGCTTTCGAACTTGATCTTGATGCCCTCATTAAGTGCGCTCGTTCTGCGCGTGATTACGTGGATGTTCCTGTTTTCCCTGCAGTTACGATGGATGTCGCGTTTGTGGTAGACGAAGAGGTAACGCACGAGCAGCTTTTGCGTTGTATTACCTCTGCTGGCGGCAAACTACTTGATACCGTTCAACTTTTTGATGTCTATCGCGACGAAGCACGTTTGGGTGTGGGTAAGAAATCTATGGCATATGCGCTTGAGTACCGCGCGGCAGATCGCACTCTCACTACCGAAGAGGTAGATAAGCAGCATGCTCGACTCATTAAGAAGGTTTGTGGCGCAACAGGTGCAGAAGTTCGCGCTTAAACTCTAAAACTTACTTGGTTGTAAGCCGCCCAGTTGTCAAATTGCTTACTTTATAGGTACCGATCTGAAAAGATCGGTACCTTTCTGTTATAAGTAAGATCACTTTGAAAGAGATAAGAGTAACGTTCTTTTAGTTGGTTTTTAGGATTCGATTAGGTTTACAGATTTGATTAAGAGACGAAAGAAAAAACAACGTATTTCAGCTGACGGAACTCCTTATTCTATTTGGCAAACGCGCACGTATTGGCTTTGTATCGCGCTTATTGCCTGGGCGGTTTTAGAGCTAAGTGTAGGAATTGGTCTTTTTAGTCTTTCGATTCTGGATATATTTCACTTTCAAGAATTAGTACCCACTCTGAGTGTAGGTCCTGCCACTATTGCAAATGGCGTTGTCAATTTAGTGGTAGCTCTTTTGGGTTTGTGGGGGGCTTATAATCCTAAGCGTATTACCGTCTTTTTTTGGCTTGTTGTGCTGGATGCAGTATTGAGTTCTTGGTCAACCGCAAGTGCTGTTTCCCGAGGTCAGATTGATCCTGCAACAACTTTGTCGCTCATAATTGTTTTAGCTTTCGCTGCTTGCGCTTGGAATGTGAGGGGACAAACGGGATATTTCGACAACCATCCTCATCCTGACGAAGAAGATATTTTGCCGCTTGAGAAAGAGGCACAAAATCATCAGCAGGCTGTAGATAAGGACATTACGCAATAATTAGATGCCTTGCGCGATACAATACAATTCTGTAGTTCGCTTTGTTTCAATAAGGAGGAAACAATAATGGCTCTTGCAGATATTTTGGGTATTGAAGTAATTGAATCAACACCTAATAAATATGTAACGCATATGCTGGTTACTGAAGATATGCTCCAGCCCCATGGTGTTTTACATGGCGGTATCAGCGCTGCTTTAGCTGAAAATGCTGCAAGTGAGTGTTGTACAGAGCATTACGAAGATGAGAATTTCTTCTTTTTGGGAGTTGAGGTAAGCAGTACCCATCTCCTCCCAGTAAAGGCAGGAGATACGGTAAAAAGCGTTGCAACGCCCATTCGTGCGGGTGGACGCATTTCTCAGTGGAAAGTCGAACAATTTCGTTTGTCTGACGGAGAGCTGTTTAACGTTTCGCAGATGACTATGTACGGAAAGAAAAAGCACTAAGCCGCAAAGGGCTGTTTTAGCAAAAAGCTTTTTAGAGGCTCCTCTATATCATTTTGTTCACTTTGTTATGCGCTCAGCGTAATTCATACGCATTTTTCTATGTATCGAGGTGTAAACATGAATCGTTCCAGGGGAGCCTTCCATGAACGCGTTCTTGACGCTCATTTAACTGCTTTTTATTATTTTAAGGAGGGGAATTCGATTCAGAGGGCCATGTGCCTTCTTTTCGTTTGGGTCGAATTCAAGGAGAGCCTTTTTGTGTAAAAGAATTTTGATCGCATGTTAAGCGCTGGTTTATGCAGGGGCCTCACCTAGGGTGAGGTTTTTGTTTATTAGGTGTTTTGAGTGCGGTTTATGCAAACAGTTTGTTTGCTAAATCCTTTTTCATAAAAAGGGATTACGTTTATGGATAGGAGGGATGTGTATGCCAGAATTAACTACACCGCAGATCATTTCCATTGTGATCTTCATCGTAGTATTCGCATTTATCATCTCGGAAAAGATCCATCGTACTACTGCCGCGCTTGCGGGTGCCGTTGTGCTTATTTTGACTGGTATTGTCACGTTTGATGTTGGCATGGAGCACATCGACTTCGGCACACTCGGTGTTTTGGTCGGTATGATGATCTTTGTGGCGGTCGTTAAACAATCGGGTATATTCGAGTACATCGCGATTAAAACGGCAAAAGCAGCAAAAGGTAACCCATGGATCATCATGGTGCTATTCTGCTTTATTACTGCAATACTCTCTGCGTTCTTGGATAACGTAACTACGGTATTGTTGGTTGGTCCTGTTACCTTTACGGTATGCAAGATGCTCAAGATGAGCCCTGTACCTTACTTTATTGTAGAGATCATGGCATCCAATATTGGTGGTACGCTCACTTTGATTGGCGATCCTCCTAATATCATGATTGGTATGCAAGCAGGGCTTTCGATGCTTGACTTTATTGTGTATAACGGTCCTGCAATCTTCTTCATCATGATTGCAGCTATCGGTATGTTTTATGTGCTGTATGGCAGGAACATGTCGGCTACCTCTGAAGAGATGGAATCCGTTATGCACCTGCACGCACATGAGGCTATTACAAACAAGCGCCTGTTCCATCAAAGTGTTGTAATGACCGTTCTTGTTGCACTTGCGTTTGTATTCCATAGCGTTGTGGGTGTTGAACCAAGT
>FR896047.1:15376-16662 GCA_000435475.1 Cryptobacterium sp. CAG:338
ATGTTGATCATCAGCGCTGCTGAGATTGAAAAGGTGCTTTTGGACGTTGAATGGGCAACCATCGGCTTCTTTGCAGGTTTATTTATCGTTGTTGGTGGTCTGGTTGAAACAGGCGTTATCGACATGCTGGCAAATGGCCTGATTGATATCACCGGTGGCGATGTAATGATTACCATTATCGTGCTCGTTTGGGCATCGGCTATCATCTCGTCTTTCTTGGACAACATCCCCATGGTTGCTACTCTTATTCCTATCATTATGGCTATCGGCAATACAGGCGTTGACGTTATGCCTTATTGGTGGGCAATTTCACTGGGCGCATGCATCGGTGGTATCGGTACTCTTATTGGCGCTTCGGCAAACGTTGTTTTGTCTGGTATGTCAAAAACTTACGGATATCCTATTACCTTCATGGAATACACCAAGGTTGCATTCCCAATGATGCTTGTCTTTACCGCAATTAGCTGCGTATACTTGGTACTGCGCTTCTGCGTATTTGTATAAGTTTTACCAGTTCGAATTTGCGCGTATTTTAAGTCTTTATCGCGTTTGCTTAATTGATGGCAGCATTCAGGGCTTAAAGGACAAAATCCCTATCTCGCAAAAGTGGGGTAGGGATTTTTTAATGGCATGCCACTGCTAAAATGCTTGGTACAGAAATTGCTAAAGCTTGGAAGTGAAGTTAGGGTGTGACTTGCCCTGAGTGAGTCTAAAAGGTGTTAACCTATATAGCCAACGCAAAGATTCTGATCTTTGTATTCAAAGGTAGCCCAATAACGGCATGAAAGAAAAAGGATTGTATATGAGCAACGAAGGAAAGCGCGTACGCGCTCACTATATTGGTACGTTTGATGACGGTACCGTTTTTGACTCCTCGGTAGAGCGTGGTGAGCCATTAGAGTTCGTTTGCATGGCAGGTCAAATGATTCCTGGCTTTGACAAAGCCGTTAACACCATGGAAGTAGGGGAGACTAAGAAGGTTCATTTGCCTGCTGCTGAGGCATATGGTGAGCCTAATCCGGATCTGGTACAAACTATCCCTACCGCAAATGTTCCAGGTGCTGAAGAGCTTCCTGTGGGTCAAACCGTGTATCTGCAGGGGCCAGGTGGACAGCCTTTGCCTGCAAAGGTGGTAGAGGTTACAAAAGAAAAGGTGACGTTTGACCTTAATCATGAAATGGCAGGCAAGGATCTTAATTTCGAAATTACTCTTGTAGAAGTCGTAGAGTAATTCTTGCTAGCTGCGTATAAAGGCTTTACATAATAAAAGTAATGCCCGTCTCGAA
>FR896048.1:0-24307 GCA_000435475.1 Cryptobacterium sp. CAG:338
GCTTGTGGTGTATTTGGTATTCTCTTGGCTTTTGTACGTTCCTCCTGCTGGATGGACACCCAAAGGCTGGAGTGAAAAAGATGCAACAGCTGAAGACGATATTCCAGTAAGTGCAGCAGCGAATGCAACAGCTAGTGGCGCGGTAAGAATCCAGGACGACAACGCTGGTTTAGAAACTGGTCACACAAAGCGAACCACTAAAGAAATTGAGAAACTTTCTGGTCATCGCGAAGTTCCTTTCAGCTCAACGCAGATGGTGAAACAGCCTTTGTTCTATGTGCTATTTGCTGCACTTATGGTTTCTTCAACGAGCGGCTTGATGGTTACTGGCCACGCTTCTGATATTGGCCAGGAATTAGCTCACCTTACTGCTTCTGAAGGTGCCATCATGGTAAGCGTCATGGCTTTTGGTAGCTTCTTAGGGCGATTTGGCTTCGGCTTTATATCCGATGCAATTGGTCGCTACAATGCGCTTATTATTTCGTTGGTAATAAATGCCGTGGTTATGGTGCTCTTGCTTGGTCACGCTACAACGTTTGTTACCTTCTTGCTGGCTGTTAGTGTCGTGGGTGCATGCTTTGGCGGAACTATGTCGATTGTTCCTGCAATCGTGGGTGATGCATTTGGGTCTGCGAACTTTGGTCAGAACTATTCGTTTGTTTATCCTGGCTACACTGTAGCTTCGTTTATTGGTCCTATGGTTGCGGCATCAACGGTGGAAACGCTTGGTACCTATGTTCCTGCATTTGCGGTAGCGGGTGCGATTTCTGTTATAGGAATCGTTCTGGTATTTGTAGCAAAGATGCTTGCTTACAAGCTTGAGGACGAAAAAGCAGCAATGCAAGATTAATAGGCAGCAGAATTAAGCCAGCTCAATTTGGGTGGCAAACATGCATTCGCCAGCGGTATCGCCTTCAGTAGAAATACCCATAGAAGTTATAACGTTTCCATCGCGTTTTGAATGTATGCGCACAGTACTGCCTGCGCGCAGTTCGTGGCGATAGTCAATTTGGAACGTTTTAATAGTTTCGTCTTCGCTAAGATCTAATGAGTTCATTACGAAATTGGGGTATTTCGAGTTGTTGACATGCCCATTGATGTCGATGTCAACAAAGTGGACCTGGAAAGTTTCGCCAGCGTCTTCAGGTTCGAAAGTTTTGATTTTGCGAAGCTTCTTTTCGAATACTTTTTCTTCAGAAAAATCCTGAGATCCGTTATAAAAATCACGAGCCGAGGCAAAGCTGCGAGTTTTATAGTCCATCAAAATCCAGTCGGAGCTACACTTAACTAAAGGCGTTCCATCAAGTTTGCGCATAGTGTATTCGCGCTGGAATCCAAGACGGGTAGGAGCCAACGGCCAGGTGCGCGCAATTACCTGTTCGTGAAGTTGAGGGGTTTCAATCACTTCGTATTTAATACGCGTGACCACCCAGAACAAACCAGCGTTGGTTAACTCTTTCCAAGTCATGCCTGGTACCTGTTCGGCGTTAACTCCTGCTACATCTTGGAATACATCCAAGATGGAAGAGGGAAGAAGATGGGCATAGCGGTCAAAGTCGCCCGTGCGAAGCTGATAAGTTTGTTCGTATCCGATAGTCATTAAAAACCTCATGGTAGTAATTGCGATAAAGCCTGCATAGCATGCCTGCGTAACATGAGTGTTGCGTACGAAGGCAAAGCTGAATTATCGAAAATGCAGTATAGGAAAGAATACCAGTGAACTAACACTTTGCGGGAAATGAAAAAGAAATCTGGTGCGAAAGTATGCGAAACCTCGACAACTGTTGAACAAGAAAGAAGAGAGTGTTGGGTTTTATGAGGGCGGGAAGGGGTAGTATTTATCGCAGAATGGATGGTTGTAATTAAGAATGAATGGTCGTAATTAAGAGGCTTGGTAATTGCAGATCTTGCGAAATGCGTCGGAAAAACTAAGCGTCATTTGTTACAATAGCTAATGAGCGGTCACCCTCTGCCTAGGGTTTGGCTGCTAGAAAACTTCTGAAAACAGCCAGCCGCCCCTTAGCATGTAGGGCGGCCGCGCTACTTTATGAGCCTATGCGACTTTATGAGCCTATGCGTCAAAAGTAGCAACAGCGCTAAACAAAGTAATTCCAATACTAGAATCAAATCATTCATGACTTACCTCCGATCAGGTAGGCAGCCATCCGCTCATTAGCTTGCATAAATAATAGAACAAATGTACGATTTATGGTAGGCTTGTTCTGTATATAAAACGTCTACTGGTAACTAGGTTTTGCATGGAAGAATTTGCAGACAATCAAATGCATCAAGCGGAAATCGCTAACCAACAAGGGTTAGTGGCCTTTGATGCACTGGATACCTCATTCAGTGATAACTCATCGTTTCACCAGCGTTTAAATGCAGCACAGCTTGAAGCAGTTACTACCACAGAAGGATATGTACGAGTAATTGCTGGCGCGGGTACGGGCAAAACGCGCACGCTAAGCGAACGCTTTGCTTATTTGGTAAATGAACTAGGAATCCTTCCAGGAAATATTCTCTGCGTTACCTTTACCAATAAAGCAGCAAATGAAATGCGCAATCGTATCAAGCGACTAACGGGTGGAAACGATACGGGTTATATCAATACATTTCACGGTTTTTGTGTTTCGGTATTGCGTGAAGATGGGCATGAAATTCAATACCCAAAAAGCTTTCTTGTTTTGGATAACGGCGATATTGATGCCATGCTTCAGATAATTTACGAAGAACGTGGTCTTACCTTGCGTAATATGACGTTTTCTCAAGCGCGTGACATGATTGAAATGCAAAAGCTTGTTGAACGGCCAGAATACTATCGCGATATGCTTTCGCTTTCTTTGGAAGAGCTGTACAAAAAGTATTGGGCAGCAACAAAGCCTCACGACATTATTTTTTATGGATATCTCTACCAGGAGAAGAAATGCTTTGGCGTGGACTATAACGATTTGCTCGTTTTCGTACTCTATATTTTTGCGCGTAATCCAGAAATTCGTCTGAAATGGCAACAGCGGTTGGAATACATCATGGTTGATGAATTCCAAGATATTGATGCTATTCAGTATCAACTCATGGAAGTTCTTGCTGCGTATCATAAGAATCTTTTTGTAGTGGGCGATCCTGATCAGACTATCTATACGTGGCGCGGAGCAAACGTGCGTTACTTGCTTGATTTTGACGAACGTTTTCAAGATGCCCATACCGTTATGATGCTAGAAAATTATCGTTCCGTGCCACAGGTGCTTGATGTGGCAAATTCGCTTATAGCAAAAAACAAGGAACGCATTCCGAAAGATTTGGTTGCGGTTAGAACAGATCATGGTCCCACGGTATGGCGTCACGCTAAATCTTCTGCAGAAGAAGCGCAGTGGATAGCACAAGGAGTGCAGTCGCTTCATGAGGTAGGAGTTCCGTATCGGGCTATTGCTGTTTTGTATCGTGCACATTACGCTTCGCGCTCCATTGAAGAGGCGTTTTTGAAAGCTCGCATTCCTCATACCATTTATAGTGGTGTACCCTTTTTTGGGCGAAAGGAAGTTAAAGATGCACTTTCATACTTGCGTATGATTGCGTATCAAGACGATCTTTCTTTTGCTCGTGTGGTAAATGTTCCTAAGCGCAATATGGGCAAGCGTCGCATGACCTTTTTACGAGAAGAAGCAGAAAATCGTGATTGTTCACTATACGAAGCGCTTCAGCTTACGATCGAAAACGAAATATTCAAGGGTACGAAGGCGAAAGAATTTGTTGCGCTTGTAGAAGAATTTCGTCATTCGTATGAGGGCAGACCTGTTTCTGAAGTGCTTTCGGCGCTGCTTAATGAAAGTGGTTATGAAAAAACGCTCCGCACTGAAGGTGGGCAGGAACGCCTGGATAATTTAGCGGAGCTTAAGCAGTCTATTTATGAATTTGAAACTACCTGCGGTGAAGAAGTAACCCTAGAACAGTATTTATCTCAGATTGCGTTGTTATCTAATCTTGATGCTTTCGATGATGCTCAGGATAAGGTTCGCTTAATGACAATTCATTCGGCGAAAGGTCTTGAGTTTCCCCATGTATTTTTATGCTCTATGTCTGAAGGTATTTTGCCTTCGCGTAAAACCATGACCTTTGAAGCAATGGAAGAAGAACGTAGACTGGCATTTGTGGCGCTCACGCGAGCGCGGGATGGGTTATACCTAACGGAAGCTGAAGGTACGGGACATGAAAATATGCCGCGATATCCCTCTCGCTTTTTACTGGAAATTGATCCAGCTACTTTGGAGTTTTCTAATCCTCCTACCGAAGTGCAAATGCAACAGGCACGCAGCGCCTATGGTTTTACGGATAAGTGGATCGCTGATATGTCTGCAGTACCTGAATTCAGTGTGGGCGACAGGGTGGTTCATTCAGTGTTTGATGAAGGTGAAATCCAGGATATCGATAGCGAAAAGCGTGCTTACGTTATTCAATTTGATTCTCTGCCAACAGCACGCGCTTTGAGTTTTCGCGTAAAATTGGAACGCGCGAAGTAGTGGAATGCGCTTAGCGCTAAATCGCGCAAACCTGCTTAGTAGCGAAACGTGTAATAGTAAAACGCGCTTAGTAGTTTGCTCGCAACATAGAAGAAAGGGATTTGCACATGCTCGTGCTCGACGATACCTATATTTCTCCTGAAGTATTTGCTTTTGCAGAATCTACTCAGGAACCTATTTTCGACAATGCTTCTGCTCGTCGCTATGCAAGTGAAGGGAAGAAACTTAACATCGTTGATAATTCTCAAGCAACTAACGAACGTATTATTGCGTTTTCTGAAGCGTATCTTGATGAAGTTAAGCAGTATTGTGATACCGAAACAGCACGCGCTATTACGCTTTGTAAGGACAAGGCAGAATGTCGCCGTATCTTAGCGCCACTGTTTCCCGATTATGTTTTCGCGGAATATAGCGTCGATCAGTTGGCAGAGGTAGACCCTTCAGCGTTTACTCTCCCCGTAGTTCTGAAGCCTTCAACAGGATTTTTCAGCTTGGGAATTTACCCTATTTTTTCCGTAGAAGATTGGCAGGCAGCTTGCGATGACATTCGTGAGCACTCCAATACGTGGAGTGAACAGTATGGCGCTACCGTGGTAAACAATACGAACTTTTTGGTAGAGAGCTACCTGGATGGTGAAGAATACGCTATTGATGCGTATTTTAATGAGCAGGGCGAAACGATAATTCTTGATATTCTGAAACATGATTTTGCTGGTACGGAGGATGTATCTGATCGTCTGTATTA
Source organism: Cryptobacterium sp. CAG:338 (assembly GCA_000435475.1). GTDB lineage: Bacteria > Actinomycetota > Coriobacteriia > Coriobacteriales > Eggerthellaceae > Anaerotardibacter. The sequence goes on from FR896048.1 coordinate 5,260, forward strand.
CACCTCTAAGGTGGTAGTCGAAGATACTATGCAGGCAATGAAGGACTTTTTGATTAAAAGCAACGAATTGCTGGACTTTAAGAATTTCCCTGTGCACGTAGAGGTTCGTGTAGACGAAGCAGGGGTAGTAACCCCCATCGAATTTAACCCCATGCGTTTTGCGGGATTGTGCACCACAGATCTGTCTTACTTTGCATATGGCTTCAAAACCTATGAAATGTATTTACGTAACGAACAGCCAAATTGGGATGATGTATTGGCCGACAAGGCCGGCAAGCGTTATAGCATGGTTATGCTTTCCACTGATGGTACGGCGCTTCCCGATACATATTCATTTGATTACGAAGCAGTTCAGCGAAAGTTTTCCAAGGTTTTGGCTTGCCGTCAACTCAACGCAAAGCAATACAACACGTTTGGTGTGTTGTTCACTGAAGCTAGTGATGAGGATTGGAAGGCAGAGTCCGACTATATTCTGCATTCATCGCTAAAGGAATTTCTTTCTTAGTTAGTGGTGCGCACTATAGCTATTGGCTCGTTTAGCTACGGACGTGCGCTTTCGTTATTGGTGCACTTTGCTTGCTAATGTGCGCTTTCGTTATTGGTGCGCACTGATATAGCTTTGGTCGATAGTTATCTTGCAAATAGCTTTGGGATGTTTTTTAACGACCAATTCTGAAATACGTTCTTTTAGTTCATCGTCCGATAGAGCAAAATCAGCAGGCTTCACGCAATCAAAAATAACATTGGTATGCGTGGGGCCTGGCACTGTACGTAAGTCATGAATAGATAGCTGCGGATCAATTGACTTAACCAGCTCGTTAATCTGGTTACGCAGATTCTTTACTTCGGGGTCATCGGTAACAATGGGATCATAATGTAGGGTAACAATTAGACCTTCGTCATTTTTAAAATCTTGCTCAATGTTGTCAATAAGATCATGGCTTTCCATCGGATCTGCTTCGGCAGCCATTTCTACATGAGCGCTGGCAAACTGACGACCAGGACCATAATCGTGCACCATTAAATCATGTGTCCCTAAAACACCAGGGTAACTCATTATTTTCTTTTGGATATGGGCTACTACTTCAGGTTCTGCCGCTTTGCCAAGCAGGGGGCTTACGGTCTCTCGCATAAGCTGAATGCCGCTATAAACAATGAATACGCCAACAGCAATACCAACCCAACCGTCAAGATCGATTCCTGTTTGGCTAGAGATAACGGCGCAAATCAGAACAACGGCTGTGGCTATTACGTCGTTGCGTGAATCAACTGCGGTTGCTTCAAGAGTGGTGGAAGAAATGCGCTTACCTACGGTGCGGTTAAACACTGTCATCCAAAGTTTCACTAAGATGGACAGAATCAAGATAATAGCTACAACCAAATTGAATTCAGTTGGAGTAGGATTAAGCACCTTATCAACAGAGGATTGAATAAGTTCAACACCAATTACGACAATTATTACTGCTACTGCTAGGCCAGAAAGATATTCGTAGCGGCCGTGTCCGTAGGGGTGTTCAGGATCGGCAGGCTTGCTTGCCAACTTGAATCCGAGCAAGCTAATCACATTACTTGCAGCATCGGATAAGTTGTTCAATGCATCAGCAATGATGGATACCGAACCTGCCAAAAACCCAATAAAACCCTTAGCAGCGCACAGCATAATATTGCAAATAATGCCAACAATACCAGCGAACTGCCCATAAGCAGTGCGAACCTTAGGGTCGTCTTGGTATTCGTATCCTTTAACAAAATGTCTGATTAGCCATTCGGTCATAGTAAAATCGCATCCTTTTTTGCTGAGGGGATTAGTTGATCAGTCTAGCCCTTTTGGTGAAGTGCTGCCACTGTTGGTTAGATAGTTGTCTAAAAGAATCGAATTGCGACAACGAGCCATATTTAAAATTTGTGTTCAAGAGGATAAGGTGACGATTGTCTTTCAGTGTCCGATTTAGGGAGTGTCTTCTTAGGGAGCTAGCTAATCTATAGTTGTTTAAATAAAAGAACATGGTCAGGGGAAAGCATGTGTACAGCAGTTCGGTTTGTAGACACTAAAGGTAATTTATATTTTGGTAGAAATTTAGATTGGACCTCTGATTATAGAGAGCGGATTGTGGTAACACCCGCTGAAGCAAGTGTTGCTAGCGCTTTTGAGAACCCTCCGATCTTTCATGACTCTTCGAGTTTTAAGAGTTATTCGGCACCAGATAATCATTCGACGGCGGAAAGCTGTTCAACTTCGACTAATTATTCTGAGATTCTAGATCATCCTAGTTATACGGTAATAGGTGTCGGCATTATTCAAGAAAAAATACCCTTGTACTTTGATTGCGCTAACGAGATGGGCCTTGCTGTCGCAGGATTGAATTTTTCACAAAGTACGGCGTATATGGATGTTAAAGAAGCAGAAGCGTCAAAAGCTGAGTCTTATTATGTCGCGGCTTATGAATTCTCGTTTTGGGTGACACGAAACTTTGCATCGGTAAAAACACTCAAAGAAGTACTTAATCGAGTGGTTATTGTGGGAAAACCGCTCAATGAACAGTTGCCCGTAGCCAAGCTTCACTGGATTATTTCCGACGCTAAGGAATGTATTGTTGTTGAATGCTTGGAAGATGGCTTAAAGATTTGGGAAAACGATGTACAAGTCTTAACTAATGAGCCCGAATTTGGATGGCATCGTCAAAATTTACGAAATTATATATCACTCAACATAAACGATCCCTCATCAAATAATTGGGCAGATGCCAACCTTATTCCTTTTGGATCTGGTGGGGGAATGCAAGGAATTCCAGGTGATTATTCTTCTCCTGCTCGTTTCGTAAAAGCTTCTTTTATAGCCAATCATTATCCAATACAACAAAATGAGAATAATAATGTAGTGCGAATGTTTCGCACTTTAGGGTCGGTTGCGGTACCGAAAGGTTGCGTTCGAGTTGAAGGCGGTTGTTCGAACGATCGCCCCGAAGCGCCTTTTTTTGAAAAGACGCTTTATTCTAGCTGTTACTCTACCAAAACGAAGACTTACTATTTTCAAAGGTATGAAGATCTACAAAATACTGCAGTATGTTTGGATAAGATTACGGATGAGGTAGCAGTTCCGTTTTATGCCAGCTAGAACTTTGTTGTAGTTTGTGAACCTATCGCTTAAAACGTGCCAAGCAAGTGATTATGTAAAGTGATTGCTGCTATGTAGTGCGGATTACACACCGCGTAAAGCGGTTTTTGGAAGGATTGCCTGTAGGGTAGGCAGTAGTGATCGTAATTCATCTTCATTCCATGGCGTAAAAACCCCTTCTCCTGCAAAAACCGTTTCAGAATCAACGAATTGCTGAATAAACCAAGCGACATTGCTTAGGGGATATGCATTCTTGTTTGCAAGGCCAGCAATCCAATGTGCGGTTTCAAGAAGGAAGTCTTTCGTATGGAGTTCGTTTAGAACGGTGGTGCGAAATTCGAAAGGAATTGTGCCCTGCAGCAACAAAGACATACTATTTTCTATTGGTTGAATTTCAAAGTTACATTTAGATGAAGCGTCATTGGTTGCACCGAATCCGACCGTCTCTGCGTAGTGGACGGGGGAGCTCTTTACATCCATTGCAACATAATCAATGAGAGCATTTTCTAGTAAATACTGCAAAATGGCAGGGTGCGACCCGTTAGTGTCCAGCTTAACAAGGAATCCAAGATCTTTAATGCGCTTGCAAAAATTCGCTAGGTCATATTGAAGAGTGGGCTCGCCTCCCGTGATACAAATGCCGTCAAGAAGACCTTGGCGCTTCTTTAAGAATGCAAAGAATTCTTCTTCTGGCAGAAGCATTGGAGAAGGTTTATCGCTCGCAGGTGTTACCAAATCCGCATTATGGCAAAACGGGCAGCGGAAATTACATCCAAGCGTAAAAACGGTGGCAGCTGTTTTGCCAGGGTAATCCAGAAGGGTAAGTTTTTGTAAGCCAGCGATCTTCATGGCGCGGATACTAGCACATAACAGGTGCGATTCTCGTCATATCTGGGTGAAGTTAGTCTATCTTTCGGTGGTCAGTGATTTTAAATACTTGTTAACATCTTATCAACACGGTATACACAATATATAGTGGTTCAACTTTTACCGAATACCTATATATTCCAATTTGTGTATTGAAGGCCTAACGTTATACGGGTAAGGTGAATAGCACGCAAGGGGAGTGGGACCTTTTTGAAGTCTTTCGATTAATGAAGGTGCCGCTATAAAACCACTCGCTTAGCGTTTATTTGGTTTGTTTTCGTTAGCAAAGCAGTTCTAGCAAAACCCAGTTTAGGAGAGCAGTATGTATCAGGTTCAAAAGCGCGACGGCAAAATCGCAGATTTTGACGTTACGAAAATCACTGCTGCTATTTCAAAGGCGTTTGACGCTCTTGAAAAGCAGTACCATCCTTCAACGATCGATTTGCTTGGCCTTAACGTAACCGCTCATTTTGAGCCAAAAGTTAAAGACGGCATCGTTTCGGTTGAGGATATTCAGGACAGTGTTGAAGAAGTACTTTCTAATGCTGGTTATGCTGATGTTGCCAAGGCCTATATTCTTTATCGTAAGCAGCGTGAAAACGTGCGCAATGCTAAGGCAACGCTTTTGGACTACAAAGCGCTTGTTGATAGCTACCTAAAGGTAGAAGACTGGCGTGTAAAGGAAAATTCCACCGTTACCTATTCTGTTGGCGGACTTATTCTTTCTAATTCTGGTGCCATTACGGCAAACTACTGGCTCTCCGAAGTATATGATCGCGAAATTGCAGATGCGCACCGCAATGCCGAAATGCATATCCATGACCTGTCTATGCTCACTGGTTATTGCGCCGGTTGGTCTTTAAAGCAGCTTATTCAAGAAGGCTTAGGTGGCATTCCCGGCAAAGTAACCTCAAAGCCTGCAAGCCATCTTTCTAGTCTTTGCAACCAGATGGTGAATTTCTTGGGTATTATGCAAAATGAATGGGCTGGTGCTCAGGCGTTTTCGAGTTTCGACACCTATTTGGCTCCTTTTGTACGTGCGGATAATTTAACCTACAAGGAAGTAAAACAGTGTGTTGAATCATTCGTGTTTGGTGTCAATACGCCAAGCCGTTGGGGAACTCAGGCGCCTTTCTCTAACATTACGCTTGACTGGGTTTGCCCACCCGATTTGAAAGATCAGCCTGCTATTGTTGGTGGCGTTGAGCAGGACTTCACCTACGGTGAATGTCAGAATGAAATGGATATGGTAAATAAGGCCTTTATTGAGGTAATGATCGAAGGCGATGCTAACGGTCGCGGCTTCCAATATCCAATTCCAACCTATTCCATTACGAGCAATTTTGATTGGTCGGAAACGGAAAACAACAAGCTTTTGTTTGAAATGACCTCGAAGTATGGCACTCCGTATTTCAGTAACTATATTAATTCCGATATGGAGCCATCCGATGTTCGTTCAATGTGCTGCCGTTTGCGTCTTGATCTTCGTGAACTTCGCAAGAAGTCAGGTGGCTTCTTTGGTAGTGGCGAATCTACAGGATCAGTAGGTGTTGTTACTATCAACATGCCTCGTCTTGCGTATCAGTCTGAAAATGAAGCAGATTTCTACGCTCATCTTGATCATTTGATGGACTTGGCAGCTCGTTCTCTGAAGACTAAGCGTACGGTTATTACGAAGTTCCTCGAAGCTGGCCTGTATCCATACACGAAGCGTTATTTGGGCACGTTCGATAACCACTTCAGCACTATTGGTTTGGTTGGTATGAATGAAGCTTGCCTGAACGCGAAATGGTTGCGTAAAGATTTAACGCAAGTGGGAGCTCAGCAGTTCACCAAGGATGTTTTGAATCATATGCGCGAGCGCTTGAGCGATTACCAGGAAAAATATGGTGACCTGTACAACCTAGAAGCAACTCCTGCTGAATCTACAACATATCGTTTTGCAAAGCATGACAAGGAAGCATTCCCTGACATTATCACTGCCAACGATAACGGCACACCTTATTACACCAATAGTTCTCATTTGCCCGTTGGTTTTACTGAAGATATCTTTAGTGCGCTCGATGTTCAGGACGAATTGCAGACGCTTTATACCTCAGGTACGGTGTTCCATGCATTCTTAGGCGAAAAGCTTCCCGACTGGAAGGCGGCAGCAACGCTTGTTCGTAAGATTGCCGAAAATTACAAGCTTCCGTATTACACCATTTCGCCTACGTATTCGGTGTGCAAGAATCATGGCTATATTGCAGGTGAGGTATATGAGTGTCCTTGCTGTCATGAAAAGACTGAAGTATATAGCCGCATTACGGGCTACTATCGTCCAGTTCAGAACTGGAATGATGGCAAGAGCCAGGAATTCAAGGATCGTAAAGTTTACAATGTAGAAGCGTCTAAGCTTGCTAAAAGCAGTGCCGCTATGGCGTCTTTAGTAGAGCAGACCGCCCGTGCTGCTTCTGCGGCTCCGACTGATCGTGGCGCTCAGACTGGCGATGCCGCAACGGAAGCTGCACAAGGTGCGGGGCTGGAATCTGCTAAACAGGAAGTTGCTGGACAGGAAACTGCTGAACAAATGGCGGCACCCGCAATTCAAGAAACAGAAATTCCTCTTGTGGAAGCTGCTCTGAAACCTGGTTTATATCTTGTGGCAACCCATACGTGCCCTAATTGCCATTTCGCGGCAGCCCAGTTAGACAAAGCGGGCATTCAGTATGAAACCTTGTTCGCAGAAGAAAACCAAGAGCTTATTAAGCAATTCAACCTTATGCAGGCTCCCTCTTTGATTAAGGTTTCTTCAGCGGGAGATGCTGAGACATTCGGTGGGGCAGCTGCGGTATTCAAGGAAATCAGCGAATTGATGGCTGTTGCTCGTTAGTTTACTCGTTAAATAAAGTATCAAATTAAGAACCCGATGCCGTTTGGTGTCGGGTTTCTTTTATGTATTCAGCCATTTAAGTTTAATTGTCAGCCTATTCCATGCCAGTTTATAAAAAGTGACCTGAAATCTATGAGCAAAAATTAAAATAAAAAACAGGCTGGATGTTAGGAACTGCAGATGATTACCTATGATCTAGAACAACGTGGAAATCTATCTAAGTATGAATATCTTTACCGCTGCATTAGAAGCGATATTCGAAGGGGTGTGCTTTTTGCCGGGTATAAGCTGCCTTCAAAGCGCATGCTGGCCCAACATCTTTCCATTAGTGTAAGTACGGTAGAACAAGCTTACGATCTTCTAGCGAGTGAGGGATATGTGCAACCACGCAAAGGTAGCGGGTTTTATGTTGCGCACATTCCGAGAAGTCTCGTTCATATCAATCCTTTTGCTATCGCAACCGATGAAGAAGATATGTGGCAGGTTCCCGACTTCGACTTTAAGGCAAACAAATGCAGTCTTAATCTCTTTCCTAAAGACACTTGGTTGCGTATTATGCGTCGAACACTTTCTGAAGGAAATGAAACGTTGTTCGAAACGGTTCCTTTCAATGGGTTGGCAGAGTTACGCGAAGCTATTGCACGATATCTTTACGAATTCAAAGGGATTTATGCAACACCTGATCAGATTATTGTTGGCGCGGGAACAGAGTATTTATATAGTCGTTTGCTGCAGTTGTTTGGGTCGCGTGCAATAATTGCTATTGGGGATCCAGGATATAAAAAACTTGCTGATATTTCACGAAGCGTGGGAACTCTTTGGGAATATGTTCCGCTTGATGACGAAGGAATATTGGTAGATGAACTAGCAAAAAGCCCTGCTGAAATTGTTCATGTATCTCCCGCAAATCATTTTCCACTCGGAATAGAAATGTCATCTTCGCGCCGAAAAGAATTGCTGCGTTGGGTTAATGAAGACCCTCATCGCTACATAATTGAAGACGATTATGATTCGGAACTTCGTTTTAGTGGGCGTGCGCAACCGGCTTTGTTTACGCAAGACTTAAATCAGCGGGTGATCTACCTTAATACGTTCTCGAAAACGCTGGTACCTTCGTTGCGTATTTCTTATATGGTGCTACCAAAACAATTAATGGATTTGTATGCCCGTCAACTCAGTTTTTATTCTTGCACGGTTTCTAGTTTTGAACAGGGTGCTTTAGCTCGTTTTATTCGGGGTGGCTATTTTGAGCGTCATATTAATCGATTGCGCCGCTACTACAACAAACAGCGCAAAGCGGTTGTGCAAGCGTTAGAGGAATCAGACTTAGTTACTATTGGAAATGTTCATGATATTAATGTGGGAACCCATTTAATTCTCTCAGTTGATTCAAGGCTTAGTGATGAAGAAATATCGCAAGAAGCGCAGTATTTAGGCATGCATTTAGCTATGCTTTCAGACTATTGCATCAACCCTACAGCAAGGTCATTCCATTATGTGGTAATAAATTTTGCCAGTATTGAAGCAAACCAAATTAATGATGCCGTAAAACTGTTAGAGCGAGTTTTTGCTGAAGATATTGCTGCTGCGAAAAAGAAGTAACGCATTAGAGAGAGCCGATACAGGAAGACCTTATACCTTATAGAGCCTTGTTGCTTATAAGCAATGAGCCTCGAATGGACTAGATGTTTGAATAAAAGCTGCCATTAAATACTTCTTGTTTGTTGCAACCGACCCGAAATAATATATACGAATTGAATCTAGGTACTTTGTGGTGTCCTCGGTAGGCTCTATTCCACAAACTCTGGAAATTACCCGAAGGGTACTGGGATTAGAGGAGGATACCTATGGCAAAGGTAGCAATTATTACGGGTGGTTCTCGTGGTCTTGGTGCGGCAATGTCACGTAAGCTCGGTGAATTGGGTTACGATATTGCACTGAATTATCGCAGCGATTCCTCTCGAAAGTTCTGTGATGAAATTGCCGAAGAGTTAAAGGAAAAGTATGGAACCGAAACATTAATCGTTAAGGCAGACGTGGGATCCTTTGAAGGCTGCAAGGCATTAGTTGATGCAACGGTAGAACATTTTGGCGACAAGATTGATGCCTTGGTAAACAATGCGGGCGTTACCAATAATTGTAACTGGATTGATATTGAACCAGCAGCCTACGAAAACGTTATCAACATTAACTTACTTTCTGGCATGCATATGACCCACTTGGTTCTTCCTTATATGATTAATCATTCTGATACGAAGGAAAACCAATGTAATATTGTATCCACCAGCTCTGTTGGCGGTTTGACCGGCGTTATTAATCAGGCGGATTACTGCGCATCAAAAGCAGGTGTTATTGGATATACTCGCGCATTGGCGCTCGAATATGCAGCGCAGGGTGTTCGAGTAAACGCTATCGCTCCGGGTATGATTATGACCGATATGCTTCGTGGCGTTAATCAAGACGAATTGAATGCTCTTGCAGCAACTATTCCTCAAGGCTATATTGGTGAGCCTTCCGATATTGCTGGCGCTTTAGGTTATATCCTTACTGCTCCTTATTTAACTGGGCAGGTAATTTCCCCTAATGGCGGTTTTGTGCTTGCATAAACGATAAGCAAAACATGAAGCAGAATCACTTTTCCTGTGATGAATCTTGGCCTTTGTTAAACAAGTGATTGCTTTTGTTGGGTTGTATGAGTGGTTGCATACATAAACATCTCTTCTCTTGGAGTGCGCTCTGCATAGGGCGCACTTTCTTTGTTTACGGTTTGCTATCTGCTCGAACATGGGATGAAAAGTACGCTACTAAACAGGTATGATAGTGCGAACTGAATAGCTCGGCAGGATAGATTAAAGCGGGATGTTTTAGCCTGGCAAATGTTTGGCTTAGTATGTAGTGCAAAGTGGAAAGCTTGAGCATATGTATAAAAAGCTGCTTGAGTGCATTGGCCAATCCAGCAGGGCAAATATGATCGAAAAACCCAGCTCATGATAGAGTAAAATGCCGTTAGATGTGTTTTGCGGCATAGAAAAGCTAAAAGGAATTGGTATGGAAACTGCGGCAGTTGCGAAATCTACTTCAAATAACCAGTTGCCAGAAAACGATCTTGATCCTTCTCATCTCACACCAGAAGAGAAAAAGAAAACACCTTTATTAATGAAAGTGTATGGCATCCTTTGTGTTGTCGATGGTGTGCTAACTATTCCTTTGGGAATACTGTTTGTTGGTCTGGTGGCATGGGCCTTATTTTATAGGCCTGATTTGATCAGTGTTAGTTCAGATCCTACCCTTGCTACGGTTTTATCGGTAGTTTCTTTTATTGTGATTATGATCAATGCAGGCTTTTTAATTGGTTTTGGCATTTCGCTTTTGAAAAACCATAGAAGAAACGCTGCACGTTGGTCTTATGTGCTTATCGTTTTAACGATCTTACGAATTCTTTTAGACATTATGTTGCAGGGCTTAGGCGAGCATTTAATTGCTCCTGCAATCCAGCTTCTTATTCTTTTGGTGATATCGGTTACCGTTGATCCTTCTTTGATTCAAGAACATGAGCTCAAGCGTAAGTTGCGCAGCATGGAGGATCGCGATGCGATCGAAGAGGGTACTCTCGGTCGTGATCCTGAGGGCAAAGGTTACATCGAGCTTAACTTCTTTAACCTGTTTTGGGTATTTGTAGTTTGCAGTGTTTTGGGGTTACTTATCGAAACCGTACAGCATATGGTTGTGGTGGATCCTGGGGTCTATCAAGATCGTGCTGGAATGCTTTTTGGGCCTTTTTCTCCTATTTACGGGTTTGGTGCCGTATTTATGACCATTGCTCTCAATCGTTTTTATAAGAAGAATTTTGTACTCATATTCTTAGTTTCTGCTGTCATTGGTGGCTTATTTGAATACTTCGTAAGTTGGTTCATGCAAACTGCGTTTGGTGCAGTTGCATGGGATTACACGGGGATGACGATTTTTGGTATGCCTGATCCAATCGCAATTCTGGCTGGCGGTAGAACGGCAACTCCTTTTATGTGTGCATGGGGTTTGCTCGGTCTTGTTTGGATTAAGCTCTTATTGCCTAATATGCTGAAACTTATCAATATGATTCCTTGGAAAATCCGCTACTCGTTTACCACTCTTTGTGCAGCGTTAATGTTGGTAAATGGTGCGATGACTTTGATGGCTCTCGATTGCTGGTTTCAGCGAGTTTCAAATGTTCCTGAAACGGCACCTGTAGAACAATTTTTTGCCCAGCATTTTGACAACGAGTTTATGGAAAATCGTTGTCAGAGCATGACAATTACGCCAGATGATTCCACTCGTGTCGATAGCTCTCAGGTGCCGAATGCCACGCAATAAAAGCAGTGTTTGTTTCTCGTTCGTAAACGTTAAAAATAATTAACGCTGGTATTTTATTAACGACGGCGCATTACCTGAGGAAAGATTCGTGATTATTATAGAGACAGACTTGCTGAAAAAACAAAGTTAATGCCTTGATACGGGCAGCCAGAGCAGAAGGGGGACTATCATGGGGAATTGTCTTGTTGCTCAATCCGGTGGACCAACGGCAGTTATTAATGCTAGTTTAGCGGGTGTAATTCGCGCCAATCAGCTTAATCCAATATATGATCGAGTCTTTGGTGGCTTGTATGGAATCGAAGGAGTATTGAAGGGGGATCTCTACGACCTTACAGCGTTATCTGGTCATGAAATAGAACTTTTAAAGCAAACGCCGTCTTCTGCTTTGGGAACTTGCCGTTATAAGCTCAAGCGCGGTAATGATACTGATTTCGAGCAGCTTATTAAAGTAATGGAAGATAACGACATCGAGGTCATGTTCTATATTGGCGGTAATGATTCAATGGATACCGTTGATGTGCTATCGCAATGGGCTGCTGAACATGGAATGTCTCAGCGGTTTATTGGTATTCCTAAAACAGTAGATAACGATCTGGTTCCAGTAGATCATTGTCCTGGTTTCCCGAGTGCCGCTAAAATTGCCGTACAGATTACGCATGCAACCTATCTTGACTATGCTGCCTATACGCGTCCGGAAGTATTTGTGCTCGAAACTATGGGACGGGATGCAGGATGGCTTGCAGCAAGTTGTTGTGTGACAGGCGATGTTGATCTACTGGTGCTTCCCGAAGTAGATTTCGATAAACAGGCGTTTTTGGCAGAAGTTCAAAAAAAGTTCGATGAAAAAGGGGAGTGCTACATTGTAGTAAGTGAAGGTGCTCATTACGCCGATGGTACCTATGTTTCTGCAGGGGAATCTGCCCATGATGGATTTGCTCATGCGGTTTTAGGTGGCGCTGGAGCGGTAATAAAACAGATGATTATTGATGCGGGAATTGTTCCGCGAGGAATAGTACAGGATTTATCGCGTGCTGCACGTTCAAGTAATTTTGCTCAAAGTTTAGTAGATGTCACTGAGGCGTACGAACTGGGAATGAGTGCACATATGCGTAGCGCTAATCCTGCCTTCACGGCACAAGTGGTAGGGGTTAAGCGAGCCTATACCGAAGAAGGTGCCTATAATGCACAATTTTTTGCCGGTCCTGCAACTCAGTTTGCAAATGCAGTTAAGCATTTTCCTCAGGAGTGGATATTGCCGAATTATCAAGGAATAACCGATGAAGCACGTGTATATTTCATTCCACTGTTGAAGGGGGAGCCTAAACTCATCATGGATGAAGTTGCACCAGCTACGCTTGTTCCTTTTAATAAACGATAAATTGAAACTCGCCTAGTCGTTAAACGGCAAAATAAAGAAGATGGTGTTATAAGGTCATTCGGTATGTTTCGCTTTCATTCTGTTCCCAAGAAAACGAAAGTGTAATGATGTGGTCATGAGGATAGGATCGGAATTTTATAGGATCGTTAACAATCTTATAGGTTCCGGTCCTGTTAATAAGCTGATAGGGAGCATGTTCGCTGTAGTTAAACTTTGACCCCGAAAAGGCTTCTACGCGTATGAGTGTCTGGCCTTTTTGATAAATGGTGGAAACGGTTGTCTCGTTACTTTCGTAATCAACGATTTTTCCACCAAAATCATATCGAACCATGAGTAGGTCATCGATAGAAAGCGGTAGGGTGTCAATTTCGAGAGAAATTCCTCTTTGCTCTAAATCTTGCTTAACGTGGAAAGCGTAAGGCTTCTTGTTAACCTCTACAGTAATGCTTCCAAAAGGAGTTCGATGCTTGAAGGTAAGATCCCCTAGAATGGTTTGAGCTTTGCGATATTTTTCTAAGCGCTTAATATCCCGTGAAGAAACAACGCTCAGTCTTCCAAGTTCAGAATTATGCCGTAAATCAGCAAGCTTTACTTTGCGCGCAATTGAGAAAACTTCTTCTGTGAAAGTCGCGCTTTGAGAGTCTTGCGTTGCTTGGTTTTCGGAAGTGCCATCTGCAATTGATTGGATGTAGTCAAAATAGGGCATATCTTCTTTTTTGGTAAGAAGCAGCACTGCATCGACCACCGTTTCGGGTATTCCTTGTTCAAGCAAATTATCAGAACTCAGTAGTCCATCCTCAAGTACGTCATGAAGAAGAGCCGTGCAAATCTCCTCTTCAGTATCCATTTGCTCAGCAAGATGAAGAGGGTGGGCAAGATAGGGCACTTCATTTTTGTCGGTTTGATCCAAATGAACTTTGCCGCAAATTTTCAAAGCTTTATTAATTGCTGGTGTGTAGAGCATAGGGCTTCCTAAGGTAAAAATTGGCTGCAGTGAAAGGCTAAATGCGCTTGAAGACCCTGTTCGAGGATAAGCGTATTCAAAAGGGATCACTGCGTTTGTGTTTGCAGTAATTATAAAGGTGGCATCTCTAGATAAGTCAATTTGTTTAACTTTTCGTTTTTAGAAACATAACTCTTAGAAACAAAGAAGGTTCTTATATTGACGCTGCGTCATTTAAAGTATATGGTTTAGTCATAGAAATGACACAACGTCAATAAACAAGGTAACGAAAGATAAAATGTCAATAAATTAGGCGATCGAAAGGATCTACAATGAGTTCAAAATTAGTCGCTTATTTTTCTGCTTCTGGCACAACTGCACGTGCTGCTCAAAATCTTGCACGTGCGATTGATGCTGATCTCTTTGAAATTGTCCCAGAACAGCCTTACTCTTCGGCGGATTTGAGCTGGAATAATAGTTCGAGCCGTAGTTCTGTGGAAATGAATGATGATGCTTGTCGGCCTGGCGTATCGAGTATGGTTGACCACATGGAATCATACGATACGGTTTTTGTTGGGTTTCCTATTTGGTGGTATGTTGAACCACGCATTATTGATACGTTTTTGGAATCTTATAACTTTGAAGGCAAAACCATCGTTCCTTTTGCTACCAGTGGGGGCAGTGGCTTAGGGAAGGCGCCTCAAAGAATGCAGACAATTGCAAAGGGCTCTACGGTGAAGCCAGGGAAAATGCTCAATGGACATCAAAGTGCTGAATCCCTTCGCTTATGGGTTTCAGAAATGGGGCTGTAAACAGAAGTGGAGGTATTTTCGAGGAGATACCTTCACACTAGTGAAGGAAGAAGAGTTGCCGTATGCCTCGTATTTCAAAAGAAGAAAGTTAAGCACGACGCGAAGAAATAATTGATGCTTGTGCTGCTCTCTATGTTACAGAAAGTTATCAAGACATTACGATGACTCAGATTGCTTCACGTGTTTCATTTGGGCGCGCTAATGTGTATAACTATTTTCAGTCTAAAGAAGAAATCTTACTTGCACTTCTTCAACGTGAACACGAGCTGTGGGCTCAGGGTTTAATTGAGCTTGGTAAGAGTACTTCTCTTACTTCAAATGGAGAAATTGCCGATGCATTAGGAGTAAGCCTTGGCAAGCGCGAACAAATGCTAAAGCTTCTAGCCATGAATCTTTACGATATGGAGCAGAATAGTCGTTCGGAGAATCTTGTCGAATTTAAACAGGTGTATGCCCAAGTTGTAGAAGTATTACATCATCTTCTTGAAGTGAAGAAACCTGAATGGGTAAACGACAGAATCGATCGTTTTATGTATTGTTTCTTGTCCTTCTTGCATGGAGTTTATCCCTATGTCTTTCATTCGGAAAAACAACTTGAAGCCATGAAAACAGCAGGAATACATCAGCCTGATATGACTATTTATTCGCTTGTCCGTACCTGTGCGACAAAGTTGCTTCAGGATGATTAATTAGGAAAATGCGCATGAGGCTTATTTAATGTCTTGGGTGTGGAAAGTTTTCGTCCTAGTTGTAAAAAGATTCACTAGAAAAGTGTGACAAAAGCAAAATAAGGCAAGGTGCTCATGGTAGGTTGCACATTTTAGAGTAGCGCACTGCGGCAATTTTGATTATTTCTGAACAAGAAAAAATCAAAATTTTAATCTATTTTATTGTCTTCGGCATCCATGAGAGCTCTTGTTGGGATAAACCCTCCGAAAAACGCTTCAGGATCGCGGTGCATACGGAAGCGTAAAACTAGCAAAACCAAAACGTCATAGAGCGCATGAGCAAGAGCAACAAGGGCAATATTGTTGGTGGCTATAAACACCACACCAAAGATAAGACCAAGACTTGTCCATATTAAGAGCGAACTTTTGCCTTGCGTTCAGGTGTGTACAAGGCAAAAGAGAATAGTAGAAATAATAGCTGCTATAACTGAAGCAACTATTGGTCCTATGAGTGAAGAAAGAAGCTGTAGTACAAGCCCTATGAGCACATAACGGAACAATAGTTCTTCGCAAATTCCGGTGATGCTCATAAGGATTAAAATTACAACAATAGGTAATCGGGGTAATTCGCCATGAAGCCCTTGGTGGCTTTTGATAATGTTTTCTCGGATTTCTTCGTTTTTGGCGGCGCGCTTTTCAGTGAGATTCACGAGGAGATATATACCAATACCTAACAATGATCCTGCTAAAAGTGTTTGTGGTAGGGGCCAGATTTGAACGGAAGCGGAAAGTGAAGCTATCCAGCCAAATTTGACTATGGCATAAAACCAATTACCGGTGGATAGTCCTTCAAGCACCAGCAGTCCTACGAGAGCTAAGGCCAAAAACAGGGCCTGGCTCATAAGAGAACTAAATACTATAACAAGGACTTCTTCTCCATCAAGGCGGGGTAGCTTCATGCTGGATGCCTCATAGTTAATCTTTAAGATGGGATCTTATTTTTACTCGAGTAAGTAGGTACGCGCTTCTTGAATATCGGTATCTATAAGAATGCTCTGACTGCTAAGGATACTTGGAGCATTCAATCTCTATTACTTAGCGGATTTAATCAATTAGTAGTGATGTGGTTTTGTTGCTGTTTGTTAAGCTTAATGCAGCAAAGAAGCAAAGCGGAGTTTGCTCCCATGAGGTAAACAAAGCAAAACCCCTATGCTTTCTGTTTGCCGAATGACATTGAGGCAAAGTATTAAAGGAGTTGCATTATGGAATTCAAGGAATTAATTAAGGCACGTTATTCATGTAAGAAGTACGATGGAAATCAAATAAGCACTGAACAATTGCAGGCAATCCTTGAAGCAGGTCGTCTTGCTCCTACTGCCAAGAATTTACAGGAGCAGCATATCTATGTTTTGCAAAGCGAAGAAGCTCTTGCAATCATCGATGAAATAACTCCTTGTCGGTATGGAGCACCTACGGTTTTAGTAGTGGCATTTAATGCGGAAAATGTGTATGTTTATCCAGGCGAACAGCGTGACTCGGGCATCGAAGACGCAAGCATCGTTGCCACGCACATGCTTCTTGCTGCAAAGGATGCAGGAGTTGATAGTTGCTGGATAAATCGTTTTAATCCTGCGGAATTAAAAGAAAAGCTTGATCTGCCCGAACACGAAGAGATTCTTATGCTTATGGACTTAGGTTTTGCGGCAGAAGGCACCGGTCCTCTTGGAAATCACGAAAGCCGCAAGCCTTTGGAGGATACGGTTACGTATTGCTAAAAGAAATTTGCATATAATCCAAGCATCAAAACCTCGTAATGCGTTGCTCAAAAAGCATATTACGAGGTTAAGCTTTTGTTTAGTTTAGACACGAAAGGTAGAGGGTGAAATTGCTATTTAGGTAAGCCAATAATTTAGTATCCCTCTATTTTGGGCATCACATTAAAGATATCTGCTAATCATGAAGTTTATGTGTTGTAACCATGCGCTTAGGTAATGAGAAAGGGGAAACGTGGCTAAAAAAATAATCCTGGATTGTGATCCGGGACATGATGACGCGGTCGCTATTCTTCTTGCGCTCGGTAATCCGGAGATTGAATTGGTAGGAGTTACCACGGTCGGAGGTAATCAAAGCCTCGAAAAGGTGACTTACAATGCTCGAGCCGTTTTGGAAAAGGCTCATGCAACCACTGTTCCCGTGTATGCTGGTTGCGATAGACCTCTCATTCGTCCGCAAGAAGTAGCCGCTTCTATTCATGGTAAAAGCGGTCTTGATGGGGTAGAGCTGCCAGAACCTAGTCGTCCGTTAGAGGACATGCATGCGGTTAATTACCTCATTAAAACCGTTATGGAATCTGAACCTGGCACTATAACGCTAGTACCAACAGGCCCTTTGACAAACATTGCTCTGGCATGCCGTTTGGAACCAAAAATCATTGATCGTGTAAAAGAGGTTGTTCTTATGGGTGGCGGGTACCATAAGGCTAATTGGAGTGCAGTTGCGGAATTCAATATCAAGGTTGATCCCGAGGCTGCACACATTGTTTTCAATGAATCCTGGCGTTTAACCATGATTGGTCTCGATCTTACCCATCAGGCATTATGCACTCCAGAAGTACAGAAACGCATAGAGAATATCGGTACTCCTTTGGCACAGTTTGTGAGTGACTCAATGGATTTCTTCCGTCAAGCATACAAGGATAATCAAAATTTTGTAGATCCTCCTGTTCATGACCCTTGTACCATTGCTTATCTTATAGATCCTTCAGTAGTGCAAACGCGTCGTTGTCCTTTGGATGTCGAAATTCACGGCGAGCTTACTTTAGGAATGACTGTGGCAGATTTACGTGGTCCAGAGCCTTCCGCTGACGAGTGCAACACTCAAGTTGCCACAAAGATGGATTTTGATAAGTTTTGGGATTTAGTAACTGAGGCAATCGAAAGGATTGGCTAGTCTTTATCGTCTGCCGTCAAAGAAAATACTCGATGAATGGACCTAATTATGGGAGTTTACAATGAGTAAAGTGATTGTTTTTGGCAGTTTGAATATGGATTTGTCTATTGAAAGTGATCACATGCCAGCACTTGGCGAAACCGTTATTGGAAGTGGATTCATCACTAATCCCGGTGGTAAAGGTGCCAATCAGGCGGTCGCAGCTTCAAAACTAGGTGCTTCGGTAGTGATGCTTGGCGCGGTAGGAGAGGATGCTTTTGGTGATCAAATGATTGCCGCTCTTGCTGAGGAGGGTGTCCAATGTGAGCACATTGCTCGATCGGCGAAGTACCCTACGGGAGTGGCTCTTATTACTCGTGTTAAGGGTGATAACTTTATTACTATCGATTCGGGTGCGAATTATTCTACTGATTTTGATGAAGTTAAGACTGTTTTTGATGCTCTCGCTGAAGGCGGAGACGTTTTCTTATGTCAATTAGAATGCGCTTTTGACACTACGATGCAAGCATTAATTAATGCTCATGAACGCGGCATGTATACCGTAATTAATCCTGCTCCAGCAAGGAAATTACCTGAATGGGTTTTGCCCCACTTGGATTTAGTGGTAATAAATGAAGGCGAATGCGAATTGCTTACCGGTATCTATCCTGAAGACGAAAATTCTACTCGCAGTGCTATGGAGCAGTTGATACATGCAGGGGTTGGTACTGTTGCCGTTACGCTTGGAGAACGCGGCTCGATGGTTATGTCACAAGGTCATTTCTTTAAGTCCGTTCCTCCTCAGGTATCTGCGATAGATACTACTTGTGCGGGAGATACCTACATAGGTGCGTTGGTTGCGGGATATTCAAGAGGTATGACACTCGAAGCATCATTAGAGACTGCCACTAAAGCTTCTGCTCTTGCAACAACCAAAGTTGGAGCTCAGCAGTCTATACCTTTCTTACATGAGTTATAGAATCCCTCTTAAAAAGAACGGTTACCAAAGGGGAATCTTTCGCGAAAGTTCGTAAATGTTGCTTTAATAAATTCACAAAACGCAAAACAAAGAAGGGCTGTGCATCCAGGTGAAGCACAGCCCTTGCTTTTAGAAG
>FR896048.1:24314-41606 GCA_000435475.1 Cryptobacterium sp. CAG:338
TGCTTTTAGAAGTGGGTATACGTAGCTCTAGTTTTTTAATTTCTCTTCCGCTTGCGTGTGGCGATAGCTATTCCTAAAGCTCCGATTAAGACGGTGGCGCCAAATACTCCTATCAAAAAGAGGGGAGTTGAATCGTTTGTTTTAGAAAGTGCCGTTGGTTTTTCTTTATTCTCTTGACCATTGTTTTGATTTTCATCATCGTTGGACCCTGGTGTTGGGTTTGGGTCAGATGAGGGTTCAGGATCAGGTTCAGGTTCAGGCGCGAAGAGGTTTGTCAGCGTGAAGCCATCATCTCCTAGAGTTTCCTCATCAAGGTAGGTTGCTGTTTTGGCAGTAACGTTTGAATTGGGCAGCTGGGGAGTTTCGATAAGACGATAATTTTTCGGAGTGTCTTCTCGAACGGTGTAAGAAATCAATTCGCCATTTTTTAAGAGATTGATGTTGTTGAATTCTCCAGTCCAGTCATCCTCAGTGTCAAGCATACCATCAGGGCCTTCAGCTTTAAGGTTTAGGGTTAACCCAGTATCAGCTCCGTTTGCGAATAAATGAAGCGTGATACTTTCGGGGCGTGTATTGTTTGCGTTGTTATCATCAATCCATTCTTTGCGTACAGGAATAGTAGTAGGTGGCGCAACGAGGGTATTGGTGATGATTAGATTCGAGGAATTCTCTTCGTCTTTTGAGTAAGAAACTTCATATCCCGGTGAGGGGTTTAGTTCCCGAACTAAATATTCAACAGCCTTGCCATGTTTCATTACCGCCAAGTCATCAAAGGTTACTGTCCAGTCATCTTCGGTTCCGAGGATGGTATCGGGTCCTTCTGGAGTGATCACAGCTTTACCATTTTCGATTGGTTGGTCATCTTCGAAAAGCTGAACAGTAACTTGCTCAGGACGAGAGAGGAAAATATTATCGGCATCCTTCCATTGTTTTGTAATGGTCAAGGAAATTTTTTTACTGCTGTCGGTTATGGTGACTACCGAAACGGGTTTATCGTGTTCAGTTATTGTTCGCTCAGCATTGCCGGTAACTACAAAATGCTCTTCTTTAGCAAGGTCATAACCAGTTGGTGCCTCAGTTTCGACGAGGGTATATTCTCCGGGTGCGAGAATAAATTCATTTGTTTTTGTGGAGCTCGAGACCATTGTGACGGGATTGTCCATATTATCAGTCGCGAGTGTTCCATCTGCACGGTGAACTTCTAACTTAGCGCCCTCTAGCTGTGTTCCGTCATCGCTCATTTTCGCAAATTTTACGGTGCTGTAGGGTTGATTGTACGCGGTTACGATAGAGCCAGAAGGTCCTTGAAATACTTTGTTTTGATCTAAATCTGAAGGATAAGTAACTGAAGGAGATTCTTCTGAGTCTGCATCGTAGAGTGCAAAATAATACGGATTACTATTGAGAACGTAACCATTTGGAGCAGATGTTTCAACTAATTTGTAGAGAGTTCCGATTTTAAGGGATTCAATCTTAATTCCTTTACCGTTGTCACCCGTTGAGGTAAGCCCGCTTCTGATCAGTTCCCATGATGAGGTATCTCCAGCATTGTTTCCGGAGTTATTGTAAGCGTAGAGATTGAATTTTGCTCCACCTAATGCAGCAGCTGCTTCGTTGCGCTTAGAAAACCAGATCATGGGCTCACTAACTGCTTGCCCTGTTGCTTTTAAGACCTGTGCGGTTTGTGAAATGGTATTGCTTCCTACGGTGCGTTCATGGCCTTCGAAGTAAGCGGTATTTCCCACTTGTACTGTTTTTCCTGTCATACCCATTACTTGGGCGTTGTAAGTGATCTTTGCATAGGTTTCATCGGGTACTTTAATTGTGATTTTGTTTTCTGACATTTGAGAGGCATCGATTTCGAAGGGGATAGGGTCGCCTGTAGTAGCGTTGATCGCTTCGAAAGAGTTAGGATCTACGGCCAATGAGTCACTACTTACATCAACTACATTGACCATATCGCTATCAGGGGCTAAATCTACCTTATCTTTGTTGAGCTCAATCGAGAATTGAGCATAGGGTGCCGTGGTTTCGTTATAGGTCATGTTCTTTTGCATGGCAGCATGATAGATATTGGTTTGGGCACTTGCTGATTTTTCATTGCCATATCGATCGGTTAGAGTAACTGTATTGGTGAAAGGGAATTCCTTTGATTCGGTCCCATAAAGGTAGTCCTCATCGGTAATTTTTGTCTTTACGAGAAAATGAAATTCATAGGACCCGTTGCTGTCGCTGGGGTGAGTTTTATCAACCTCATCATGCCCTAAATTGCTGAGCTTGAGAATGAGCGTGGTTGTTCCGTCTTCGTTTTTAGTAATACTTTGGACTTCCAAGTCTCCTTTTCCGTTAATTTTGACAGCACTTATGAATTCGGTGCCAGCGGGAAGAGTGTCGGTTACAATGCACGTGCCATCGGGTTGCGCAGAATAACCCCAATAATTAGCCTGTATGAACCAGGTGATAATACCGTTAGAACTTGATCGAACCGATTTGTTTAATTCTTTTTTGTTCGCACGGCGGCAATAATCAAAATCACTATCTGTTATCTCTCCTGCAGTTAAAGTAGCATCGTTGTAGTAATCACGGCTAGATTGATAAGGAGGATTTACCATCTTAGTTTTGTATTCGATGGTGAGAGGGTGATCCTTGGAGGGTTTGATTAAGGTACCGTTTTCATCAACGCCAACAGTGCCTTTGAAGGTAAGGGTAAAGCCAAGATATTTACCATCTTCGTTGCTTGTCGTAGGTACGAGTTCATAAAGTGATGGATCAATCGCAATATTATCGATTTTGAGCGTTATCGCATTTAGATCATCTTGAGTGAAATACAGGTACGAAACCCCTTGGCGGGAAGAATCGGTATAAACATCGCCATTTTCAAGCTCAGAATAGATTGAAGTTTTCCATTGGGCCCAGTCGTCAGCTTGCTTTATAAAATTTTTAGACATACTGGCAACACGAGCTCGGACAGATGTTGAAGTGTTAGTGCGCCAGTCCCATAAACCAGATACGCTGTTTGTGTATGATTTGGCGGGACCCACATACGTATCCCAGTCAGTAATTTTTGATTGATAGGTAATAACAAAACAGCAGGTTCCGTATTGTTCAGGAATGGTATAGCTAAACGAGGTGCTTCCTTCTTGCAGAGGAATAAGATCTCTGCCAGCAATAGTGTTGTCTTGGTTGTAGAACGTTACCGTAGCATTTCCCTGTTCGAAAACTTGATTTGGTCCAAGGGTGTCGGTAATAGTCTGACCAGCTGCGTTTTTTGGATTGGTAAGGGTGCGCTGCTCATTTCCAGTTATTGTCCAAGTAACGGTACCATTGGAATTGATGGTGGGGGAATTTTTGTACAGCCATTTTTTAGTTAGACTAAAAGTTGAGTAGTCGCTCTCGTAATTAAGATCATTAGCGTAAAAAGATTTAGAAGTAACACCAGCACCTATCCGTATTCGATTCAGCATATAGTTATCGCCTGCAACGCCATTTTCACTTTGTAGTGTTTCAAAAAACGAATCTTTAAACTTGATAAACGATTTAATGCTAATGGTGTCGCCAGGCCTAATTTCGGGAATAGTTGCCGACCAAACACCGCCTCCTTGCGAAAAATTATCCCATGTTAAGCTTTCGCTTGAACCGTCTGCGTGACGTACTGACATCGCGGAAATACCGCAGTACTCAAGGTGCTTTGTATCTGAGATCGATTCAGCTGAGTCGTAGATAGGAACATTGTATTCGGTATAACGGTTGCTGCTTGGTGCGGTTACGGTAATGGAAAAATACTGTGACTGTGTTTTGAAATCATAATTACTTGTAGATTTTCCAATAGAAACGGTGTTTTTTACTGCTGTAGAATAATCGTCCGTTACCGCTGGAACTGAATCAGCGCTTGCGCTGGCCGTGTTTTTTATAGTGCGAGCTATTTCGGCAGAAGTTTGCGGGCTGGCTTCTTTTGCGGATTTTACTGCTCCTGAAATACCCTCTTTGTTGATTTTTATCTTAAAAGTAAGCGAAGCGCTTTCGCCAGCTGGGAGGTTTCCAATATCCCATCCGTATACTCGATTTTGATCGTCATATAAAGGGATGCAGCGCGGTGCGATATCCTCGCCATCGATTGTTGCTTCCGTTAGTTTCATGGTGGATAAATCTACTTTATTTTGACTGTCACCATTGAAGACATCAGTTACTTTTACGTGGGTTAGGGTATGAGTGTTATCTTCGCCAGCAGTTACTTTTACGGTGTAGGTAAGATTATCTTCACTGTCTATACGTGCTGATCCATTGCGGTACGAAGTATCCGAAATAATCTCACCAGTTTTTTCGATAGATAAATTACGTACAATTTCTAGCTTAGTGAATCGGGTACCAATAGTAATACTGCCAAAGGTGAGGTTGAAATCAAAGGTATCTTCGCTTTGCGTTGAAGTATCAAAGCTTCCAGAAAATTTGATTGACGAAGTTAAGATCTTGCCACTTTTTTCTACGATATATCCTTCGTCATAAGAAAGGGTCAATTTTCCGTCTTTGATCGTGTAATTACCTACGCCATTATGCTGACTATCCCAGTCTGCGCTTGCGTCACGTAAACGACCTGTCATAGTGCTGTTGGGGCGAAGAATATCGGGAAAATCGCACGTTATAGTGTCGCCAGGTACAAGAGGGTATTCGTTGGTTGCTTCGGCGAGCGCTTTAATATCTAAGGTTATAACTCCTACATAGGTAGTACTGCGCGATAACCCATCAGGAAAGTCGTTGGTGATATCAATATGTTCTCCATTCGAGAGATTGTACGATTTGTTTATATCGCCACTTTCGAGAGTGAGCTTAAAGTTTTTTACATACTCGTTAGTATTGAATTCTTTAGCATTTCGGTTTGAATGCTCTTCTGTTGATGATCCTGTATTTGAAGCATCAATTAAAGATTTGCTATCGGTTGTTGCTTTGGGGTTATTTGGAATAGGGGCGTTTCCTGAAGTGTTGCTTGGGTTGTTTTGAGCGCTCTGGTGTTGAGTCTCACTTTCGGGAGCTGTGTTGTTGAGCGACCCAGAGGAGCTTTCAAGGGGCGTTTCAGACGCTTCTTCAGAAGGTAGTGAGGCGTTTTTCGGAGAAGTGCTTTTTGATTCTTCTGGCGAGGGTACTTCTTTATTGCCCTTTTCATCCGTAGAGGTTGTAAGGTTTTCGGCATATGCATTTGTAGGGTTTGCTGCGAGTAAGCTTAATGCTACGGCGGGGGTGCTGGTGAAAACAAGGCAGAAGGTTAAAACTCCAACCAGTACAAGCCGTGCTTTTTCTTTGATTAGCATGGTGACTCCCTTTTCCGATGATACGTTTTGCTTTTTGTGCATTTTGCGAGCATCTTAACGGAAGGAGAGTGCCAAAACCGTTCCTTAAAAGGGCTGTTGAGAGCAGTAAAATTCTAGCAAGCACTTGTAAGGAGACTGTTTAATAAAGGAAAGTAAAGTATCAAAAAATACAAGATAGATACCTGACTTATACAAGTGAATTGAATAGGTAATTATCCTGTTATAAATCTGTCACGGTAGAGGAACCTCTAGGGAACATGATCGGGATATACTTTAGAAAATGGTACTAAATTAAATTCATTTTAATCTCGTGCAGATGGCAATTATTCTGAGCGTTGAATCAGAGATGCTCGTTTCGCTTCCGCCTAGATTCAAGATGTATTCAAAGGAAGCAGGAAAAATGCAGTTCCCTGAAGTTCGTAATGTTCATATATTTATCCGTACGTTTGGCTATTTTGACGTCTTTGTTGATGGAGTGCCAATTCTGTTTCGAAGTGAGAAAGCAAAGGAGCTTCTTGCTCTTTTGGTAGATCGAAGAGGTGGATACGTAAGCTCGGCAGAGGCGATATCTATTCTTTGGGAAAACGAACCTCTTTCTGATCAAACTCGATCAAGATATCGAAAAGTTGCTATGCGCTTAAAAGATACCCTGGAGCAGTTTGGGGTAAGTGAAATAATGGAATCTACTCAGGGTAAGCGAAGAATCATCGCGGACAATGTCGAATGTGACCTGTTTGATTATCTAATACACGGAGAAAGCGCTTCAAGCCGTTTTCTTGGAAGTTATCTTCGTAATTATAGTTGGGGAGAAATAACCCTTTCGGAGCTTATGTATTTGCATGAAAAGCGAGATGAAGTTGATCTTCTGAGGTCAATTTAACTATTTTTAGTTGTGTCTACAAAAATGAACCTTATTGATCATGATAAAGTTTGATGTATGGTCGAAAAATATTTTCGATTATATGCTGCAAATAACTTGCATGATCGGAGGGAAATCATGGCTCTAGCTGAAACGTTAGATAATGTTCGGGTATTGATCCATAGCGCAATTCGTATTCAGTCAGATGATGGCACAGTCGTTTATTGTGATCCCTATGATTTGGTTGAGGAGCCACATGATGCAGATGTGGTATTTATTACTCATGGGCATTATGACCATCTGTCTCCTGAAGATTATGTTCGCGTTGCAAAAGCGGAAACGGTTGTGGTTACTTCTTCTTCCCTGAAAGAAGAAGTAGCTGTTCTAAATGCAGCTGATGTTGTACTTCTTAATGCAGGTGATTTTGCCGAAGTTTATGGGATTAAGGTAGAAGCGGTTCCTGCTTACAACGTGGAATCTGAACGTTTACAGTTCCATCCTAAAGAGAATGCGTGGGTTGGTTACGTTCTTACGATTGACGGCACTACGTACTATATTGCAGGTGATACCGACCAAAATAAAGATACTGAACAAGTTCGTTGCGATGTAGCACTTGTTCCTATTGGAGGAACCTACACGATGGATGCAAAACAGGCAGCCGCATTCATTAATACCATTAAGCCTCGTTTTGTGATACCAACTCATTACGGAACAACGGTTGGAAATAAGGAAGACGTTGAAGTGTTCGAGCCTCTGGTGGATGATGCCATTACTGTTGTTCGTAAAATGGAGTGGCGTTCTTGATTTAAGGTTTACTGAGCAGGTAAATCTACAATCTCAATGTCTTGGCAATAGTTAGGTGTGCCTAATTTGTTGCACTAAACCACAATGAGCTAGATTCAAAAGCTTGAGCAGAATAGAGACCCTGGGTTGAGAAAGATATTCAACCCAGGGCCGTTTAGTTTAAGTCCGCTCGAAGGGAAGTAATAAAACCGTTTAGAGCTAAACAAAAATGTTTTTAGTAAGACAGAGGGGAATTGATTGTTTCAGTGGTTTTCTCGTACATTCGACCCAATTCTCCTTCTGTATCTCGAACCATTTCGCGAAAAGTCCATCCCAGTTTTTCGTAGTAAGAATCATGGTCGGTTAAAAGATAGAGAGTGTGTATGCCACGATAAGCCATATCTTGGCAAATGTGGTCAAGTAACAAGCGCGACAAACCAAGCCCACGATAATTTGGTTCAACAAATACAGCGCAAATATTTGGCGTGAGGTCAATTCGTTCATGAAAGTCGTTTTCAATGACGCCTGCTCCTGCAACAATACATTTGCCATCAGATATGACGTACCACTGCGGAATAATTGTATTACTGCGAGAAATGCTTCTGCGGTCTTGAGAAGTGGATATCTGGTTGCGACAAAAATGCGTCTGGCTGTTGGAGATAGATGTCTGCTGACAACTATCTTGCATGCTTGTTAGGTATTCCTCTATGGGGATACTCCATTTTTCGGAAAACCATGCTGCTGCTTTCTCTATCAGCTCAGGCTGATCAGCAATTCGTGTGACAGGGTAGGATTGTGTTTTTGGTGATGGCGAGATATTTGGCTTAATATCATTTTTAAAATTTTTCATTCGATTCCTCTTTGAATACTTTTATTACACGAAGAACATCTTGGACAGTTGCGGCTAAATTTTCTGCACTTTTGTTTTTGGAAATAGAAAAGTCTTCTGGTAAGCGATTGATGGAAAAGATGGCGGTGACTCCCATATCGTAGGTGGCTTTCATGTCGCCATCAACTCCACCAACAAGTGCGATAACAGGCACGCCTTCTTTTTGCGAGCGCTTAGCAACCCCAATGACTACTTTGCCTCGAAGCGATTGCGCATCTAGTCTTCCTTCTCCGGTAAATACTAGATCAGCGTCCTTAATAGTGTCTGAAAAATACACCGTATCAAGTACGGTTTCAATTCCCATTTGAAGGTGCGCACCAAAGAAAGCAATCATTCCTGCTCCCATAGCACCTGCTGCTCCAGCACCAGGAACAGCGGCAACATTGAGTCCTAAATCACGTTCTATTATTTTGGAAAGATGGATGAGTCCTTCGTCGAGAAACTTAACTTCATCTGGGCTTGCGCCTTTTTGGGGTCCGAATACGAAAGCTGCTCCTTCGGGTCCGTACATGGGGTTTTCGATGTCGCACATAGCGATGATTTCAGTATTTTTGATCATGGGATTGAGTTCGGAAATATCAATACGCTTGATCTGTTTGAGCGTTCCTCCCGTTGGAACAAAGCATTTTTCTGTCTTGTCGTAGAATTTCACACCGCAGGCAGCCGCAGCTCCGCAGCCTCCATCGGTGGTGCAGCTACCGCCTAAACCCACGATTATTTTCTGAGCGTTCTGTTTTGTGGCTGCAAGGATTAATTCGCCAACACCATAGGTGGTGGTTCCTAGAGGATCTTTGTTATTTTCAACAAGAGGCAATCCAGCGCATGATGCCATTTCTATAACAGCGGTTAAATTCTCAATCGTGTTGAACTTAGTCGTGTTGAATTTATCCGCAACGGGTTGGGTATTATTGGGTTTGTTCCCGTATGAATCATTGTTGTTGCGGTTCGCTATCATTCCGAAATATGATTTCATCTTTTCGAAGTGAGGACCATTTACGGTTGCGGTAATTTTCTGTCCGCCTAATGCAGAAAGAAAACAGTCAACGCTCCCTTCACCGCCATCTGCAACAGGTATTGAAATAACCTTGCAGCTGGGAAATTGTTTTGTGATTTCAGCTGATATGATTTCGCAAATCTGCGTTGAAGAGAGGGTTCCTTTAAATGAATCAGGTATGAGGATTACTTTGTTCATGAATGGCACCCTTTCGACCTTCATCTAGCAGTTAATTTTCTTGATTGGTCTACGTATCCTACGGTTAATGATAACCTGTGCTGGGTTGTGCTAATCGTTTGTTTGGTTGTTGCTGGTGGTTTATGTATTGTTGATTATGTATTGTTGAGACAAAAAAGCGCACCAAGCAATAGTTTTAGGATTTGTTATCTAATGAAAGAAGACTCAAAAAAGAAAAAGTGGCTTAAACGTTTAGTGATCGCGCTTATTGTGATAATGCTTTTTGGTGCCGGAGGCTTTTATGCTTATGTTTCCGACTATTACCATGCAGGAGATACTGCACTCAGGCTTACTCAGGAAATGAAAACGGCAGGTGTTTTAGAAGAGACCGACCAGGCTATTAAGATAGGGGAACCGCAAACGAAGACGGGGATTGTGATTTATCCCGGTGCAAAAGTAGATCCTTATGCGTATGTTCCGCTTGCTAACGAATTATCAAATAGTGGCTATTATTGCGTTATTGCGAAAATGCCATTCAACTTAGCATTCTTTGGCATAGATGCAGCAGATTCGCTGATGGATAGTGCTCCTGAAATAAAAGAGTGGTGTATTGCGGGTCATTCTCTTGGTGGAGCAATGGCGGCTCAATTTGCTTCGGCGCATAGCGATGAACTTTCAGGGGTATTTTTGCTTGCAGCTTATGCGGCAGTGGATTTATCGACCACAAATCTTGAAGTTGAACTCATCTATGGCAGTAACGATGGTGTTTTAAATCGTACCGCTCTTGAAGAAAACGCAGGTAATTTGCCGGCTGACTCGCAGACGAAAGTAATTGAAGGCGGCAATCATGCTGGCTTTGGAGATTATGGACCTCAAGACGGCGATGGAGAATGCATGGTAGGAGCACAGCAGCAGTGGCAAGAAACTGCTCGCTTTTTAGATGAAGTTATTGCAGCCTAAAACAAGTTCGATTTAAAGCTTTGAGTGATAGATGTTTGGTGCGTTGGTGCTAAGAATAATCTTGATGGAAAAATGAAAAATCTAGCACAAATCCTCAACTGGCAATTTGTACCAGATTTCAGCATTACGCGTACTAAGACGTGCACGATCTAGAGCGTCGTACTTAAAACGTTTCATCACGAGGCCCTCAATTGATTCCAGTGCGACCAACTATTTGTTTCATTTTCATAAAATGGTACTAAATTAGTAGCATAAAATTTATGAATCTGGGCTTTTTTGTGGTTGGAATGTCGTATAGTTATCCATAGAGGTCAGAGCTAAGGCGACAGCTAAAGAAAACGTAATCAATTGGCTGTGGTCTGAAGTTGAAGCCCCTAGTTAACCCAACTTTTAAGGAGAAGACAATGAAATTTGTATGCCCAGTTTGCGGTTATGTAGAAGAATTCGATGGCGACGAATTGCCAGCAGATTTCAAGTGCCCACAGTGTGGAGTTTCTGGCGATCGTTTTATTAAGCAGTCTGATACTGAGATGACTTGGGCTGCAGAGCATGTTGTAGGTGTTGGTAAACTTCCTGAGGTTTCCGAAGACATCGTTAACGATTTGCGCGCAAACTTTGAAGGTGAGTGCTCCGAGGTTGGAATGTATTTAGCAATGGCACGTGTTGCTCATCGCGAAGGCTATCCTGAGATTGGCCTTTACTGGGAAAAGGCTGCTTATGAAGAGGCAGAGCATGCTGCTAAGTTTGCTGAGCTTCTCGGTGAAGTAGTAACTGATTCTACAAAGAAGAATCTTGAAATGCGCGTTGAAGCTGAAAACGGCGCAACTGCTGGCAAGACCGATCTTGCTAAGCGTGCTAAGGCTGCTGGTCTTGATGCAATTCATGACACGGTTCATGAGATGGCTCGCGACGAAGCTCGCCATGGCAAGGCTTTTGCTGGTTTGCTGAAGCGCTACTTTGGCTAAATTCAGGTAGGCGTGAGGCCTGCTTCATAGCTAGCTGAATGACAAGCACGCTTTCGAGCGTGCTTGTTTTTTCTGCACCAAATTGCTAAAAAATAAAAAGTTTAGATCGCAGATTGAAGACGCAAACTTCTCACTTATTTAAGAAAGCTAGTTTAATAAGGGGTTTTACGAACGGAATAGATAGGTAAATGCTTCAACTGTTTGTTCGATTGTTTCTGGAAGAAGATTTGCATAATTGATAACGATAATATTTTGAGCAATAGAATGTTCTTCGAAACAATAATCAGAAAGTAGCGCCAGTTTGATTCCTAGACTATGAGCTTTTTGTTTGAGGGCATTTCCCGAGAGGGGACTGTCGACGTACATGAGGAAGTGTGTCCCAGCGTTGTTTTCTAGGATATGAATTTTTTCATGTAGCTCAGACGAACGAAAAGCTGCAAGAACTAATTCTCTTTGTTTGTGGTAGAAGTTACGAAGCCTGGTAAGATGCCGTTCAAAATATCCTTCTTCGATAAATTTTGCTAAAGCTCGTTGCTCGAAACCAGATACGGTACAGGAATAAAAACTCATAGTTTCTTTATAGCGTTGCATAAGGTCTTTTGGCAAAATCATGTAGCTAA
This sequence comes from Cryptobacterium sp. CAG:338, assembly GCA_000435475.1. Lineage (GTDB taxonomy): Bacteria > Actinomycetota > Coriobacteriia > Coriobacteriales > Eggerthellaceae > Anaerotardibacter. The sequence continues at coordinate 35,865 of FR896048.1, forward strand.
TTCGAAGGCTTGGCATTAGGGTTTTTGAAAAAGAATTAAGGTAAATTACTTTTTCGTTCGTGCTGCAGGCAAATAAAGGCAAAAGATTATTGCCTTCATAGCGCAATTCGCTGTCGTAGTCATCTTCGATTATGAGGCGATCATTTTTTTTGATTAACCCACTGGAGGAGCTCTTTGCGCCGCGATAGATCCATACTGAACCCACCAGGAAAATTGTTTGCAGGAGAGACGTGGACTGCGATATGGGAGGTAGAAGGTAGTTGGTTTACTTTCAGCCCTTTACGATCTACGTTGCAGTAACTCCACTGAATTGAAAGATTATCGGCAATTTGCGCTAATTTTTTATATCCAGGGTTTTCAAAAACGAACTGGGTGTCTGAAGAAAGAAGCTGCACAATTCGGCTGTAGAGATATTCTGTTCCCGCTCCAATAATAATTTGAGAAGGCGAAACAGCCATTCCGTGTGAGCGTTGTAGATAATGGGCAAGTGCTTGACGGAGTTCAAGCAAGCCCTTATAAGGAACAGTAGCAAACAGGTCGGGCGGGTTTTCCGAGATAACCTTTCGTAAAAGTTTAAGCCAAGTAGAAGTAGGGAAGAGCGAAGCTCCCGCGTGATTGGTTTGAAGATCAAGCGGCGGCTCGTCTTCTTCCGTATCGTCAGAATCAAACCAGTTGATTTGGCCTGAATTGGCATGAAGAGGTGTTGTTTTGGCGAGTGGTTCAACAAAGAAACCACGCCGTTGTCTTGGAGCAATATATCCTTCAAGACTAAGTTCGTGGTAGGTCTTTTCAATAGTTGCAACGCTAATATTAAGTTGCTGTGCTAAAGCGCGTTTTGAGGGTAATTGCTCACCAGTTTTTATTTTTCCCTTCAAGATATCGTTGCGAATCTGTTCGTAGAGAAATTCATATATTGGGCGATTTCCTCTTGTTTGTATGTCGTATAAATAAGCGCTGGTCATGGTTGGTCCGAAGGGTACAAATAAAGCTCAAAATGGGTTGAGCTAACTAGTTCATAAGACAGCAAATATGATGGCATGTAATGGTCCTTGTGGGTAGAGCTTCAGCGCAAGTGGAGACCATTTGTCATGTAAGTGGTATTGTTTTTGCGCAAAATGAACCAGGTCAGATAGATAAATTTCTACCGTTTAGAATCTTACCTTTTCCCTTCGCCGAGCGACTTATTTCCTGTTTTAAGGCCGTGGTAATACGAACATATCTCGCATGTTGGTTGCTTGCATGATCGCAACACCACCTGTGAGCGTATTTGTAAAACCTTTAAACAGCAGGAGGCTAACATGGCTAGGTTTACTCTTCCACGCGACATTTATTGGGGCAAGAATGCGCTCGAAAATTTGGCAACCTTTAAGGGAAAGCGTGCCGTTTTAGTTCTTGGCGGCGGTTCAATGAAGCGCGGTGGATTTGTTGATCGAGCTGTTGAATACTTGAAGCAAGCAGGTATCGAAACAACTCTTATTGAAGGAGTCGAGCCTGATCCTTCGGTTGAAACGGTTATGCGTGGTGCTCAAACCATGCGAGAGGTTCAGCCTGATTGGATTGTAGCAATGGGCGGTGGTTCTCCTATTGATGCTGCTAAGGCAATGTGGGTTTTCTATGAGTACCCAGAGTGCACCCTCGAGCAGCTGATTACTCCCTTCAGTTTCCCTGATTTACGCCAAAAAGCTAAGTTCTGCGCAATTTCTTCCACCTCAGGAACTGCTACGGAAGTGACAGCGTTTTCGGTTATTACCGATTACCAAAAGGGCATTAAGTATCCTTTGGCTGATTTTAATATTACGCCTGATGTAGCTATCGTTGATCCTGACCTGCCTGCAACTATGCCTCAAAAACTAGTTGCCTATACGGGAATGGATGCACTAACCCATGCAATCGAAGCATATACCTCAACCGCTCATTGTGATTTCACTGATCCTTTGGCAATGAAGGCAATCGCCTTCGTGAACCAATATCTCACCAAGTCTTACGATGGGGATTTAGAGGCTCGTGAAAAGATGCACTATGGACAGTGCATGGCTGGTATGGCGTTTTCGAATGCGCTTCTTGGAATTGTGCATTCGATGGCTCATAAAACAGGTGCGGTATTTTCTACGGGACATATTGCTCATGGTCTTGCCAACGCGCTTTATCTTCCCTATGTAATCAAGTACAACTCGGCTGTTCCTGAAACAGCTATTCGTTATGGCGCTATTGCTGCATCGCTTGGTTTAGAGCCTACGGTCGAAGCATTGATCGGTTTTGTAAAAGGACTCAATGCTTATATGGGAATTCCTAATACGCTTGCAGAATTAGGTGTTTTAGAGGACGAATTCAAAGAAAAAGTTGCAGCATTTTCAGCAAATGCAATTGAGGATGCTTGCACTCCTTCTAATCCTCGTCCAATTGATGCGGCAACTATGGAACGTCTGTTCACCTGCGTATATTACGGTACTGAGGTTGATTTCTAATTTAGAAAAGCGGATCTGCTTTCAGTGCAATTTGATTGTTAAAGCGCTAGAAAGGAGTTTTCAATGAATAATCCAGCACAAGATTTTTATCAGCTCTATATTGGTGGCGAATGGGTTGATGCTTTTGATGGAGCTACGCTCGATTCGTTCTGTCCGGCAACTGGCGAGAAACTTTCCACTATTGCCGATGCGACACGTGAGGATGTTGATCGTGCGGTTGAAGTTGCATGGAAGGCATTTGAGACCTGGGGTAAAACTGATAAGACCGAACGCGCTGCTATCCTGAATAAGGTCGCTGACATTATTGAGGAAAATGCAGAAAAATTAGCATTGCTTGAAACACTCGATAACGGCAAACCTATTCGTGAAACTCGCGCTATCGATATTGCGTACTCAGTGGATCATTTCCGCTATTTTGCAGGCGTTTTGCTAGCCGATACTGGAGAGGCTGATATTCTTCCTGGGAATATGATGTCTCTTGTCTTGCACGAGCCAATTGGCGTTGTGGGACAGATTGTTCCCTGGAATTTTCCCTTCTTGATGGCTGCCTGGAAGTTGGCTCCAGTTCTTGCGGCTGGCGACTGCACGGTCTTTAAGCCCTCATCCACTACAAGCTTGTCAGTGTTGGAGTTTGCAAAGTTAACTCAAGACGTTATTCCTGCTGGTGTCTTTAATGTGATTACCGGTAAAGGTTCGAAATCTGGTCAATACCTGCTCGAGAATCAGCGTATTTCTAAGTTAGCATTTACAGGATCAACCGAGGTTGGTCGTGATGTTGCTCGAGCTGCAGCATATCGTTTAATTCCGGCTACTCTTGAGTTGGGCGGAAAGTCCGCAAACATTATTTTCCCCGATGCGCAGTGGGATATGGTTATCGATGGGGTACAGCTGGGTATTCTATTCAATCAGGGCCAGGTATGCTGTGCAGGCAGTCGAATTTTTGTTCATGAGGATATTTACGATAAGTTTGTTGAAGATGCAGTTGCTGCTTTCAATAAGGTAAAAGTTGGAATGCCTTGGGAAGACGACACTCAGATGGGCAGCCAAATTGATGAACGTCAAATGAACAAGATTTTGGGATATATCGATATCGCAAAGCAAGAAGGTGGCAAGGTTCTTTGTGGAGGCGAACGTTATACGGAAGGCGAATGTGCTAAGGGTGCCTTCTTGAAACCTACGCTGATTGAAGTACCTAATAATTCTTGCCGTTGTGCTCAGGAGGAAATCTTTGGTCCTGTCGCAGTAGTGATTAAGTTCAAGGACGAACAAGAAGTTATCGATATGGCAAACGATTCGGTCTATGGACTTGGCGGCGCTGTTTGGACACGCGATATCAATAGAGCTTTCCGTGTAGCGCGCGGTATCCAGACGGGTCGTATGTGGGTCAATACCTATAATCAGATTCCTTCTGGTTCTCCTTTCGGAGGCTACAAGCAGTCAGGTATTGGACGTGAGACTCATAAGGTAATGCTGGAGCACTATTGCCAGACAAAGAACATCATGATCAACCTAAATGAAGTTCCAAGTGGTTTTTATCCAGCGGAGTAACACCCAGTCTTAATCTGGTGCTTTCGTGATTGATCGGTGGGACGGTTAGCCTGCTATTAGTCTTGAAGGAAACGATCAATTGCTGATTTGCTTTTCTGTAAACTCAACCCTCTACTCGTCTTTTGAGGCGGGGGGGGGGGGGGGTTTTTTTGGAAACTCTAACCTTTTTGGTTTTTGGGCGAAATCTATACCTTTAGTGATTGAAGGTACGCTTTTTGTTTCGGGGAAATTCTTCTGCTTTCGCGAGCTTTCTGCAGGGATTTATTGTGCGTCCATGTATCAAGATTTAAAGGACGCTGCTCAAAAAATGGCAGGGAAGATTCTGGTTGTTTGATAAGTGCGAACGAGTAATACCAAGCACGCGCCATATTGATGTAGTATTCTTCTCGTTTAATTTGAGCTATAAGTTGAAGATGCTGAGGGTCAAAAGCATCATCAAGAAACAGTGTCATGAGTTGAACTATCCCAAAACGAACCATATATTCTGGTTCGGAAAATATCCATTCTTTGATCTTGGTTAAGGTTGTCGTTAGATCCTTTTTGAATGCAGGTATACGCATTAAATCGCACGTTGCCCAGTTATCAACGTAAGGAAGGAATCGATCAAGTAGCTCGAAAGCTTCTTCGGGCGTTTTTGCCAGATGTCCAATCAGCTCACCATGAACATTGTTTTCTTCGTAGTAAGTATGAGGAAGTTGCTGAATAAATACCTGTGCTTTTTCTGGAGTGTTTTTAAAGAGTTGCTTTGCATAGCGTCTCAGGGCAGGTGTACGAACGCCAAGAACAAGGTTGGCATCAATATTTGGAACAAGTTTTGCTTGGAATTGCTGGTAATCTGAGTCAGCAATTGAACGAAGATCGGCAATTATTTCATTTTCTACTGCAGTATTCATGGCTACATCCTTTAATGAATGGGCAACGATCTAGAAACATTGGAAGCAACCTAGGAATAGGGATGTAAGATTGCTTGAATCGTGTCAAAGAAAACAGGCGCATCGGTAATGGTAGGTGCATCGGTATTAGCAAGCGCGTCAGGTAGATCAAGCGTACACATAGCAATCGTAGCGAATAGCTTTTCCTTTGATTGAATAGCTCGGTTTCTTATTTGCCAAATAAGGTCCCTTAAGCATGCGTTTTACCACTATTTTATGAGGACGAAGCATCTGGGCAGCTTCAAATAACTCTGTTTCATTTTCGCAGGGGTGTTCAAGCTGGTGAAGTAGCTGGAATTTCTTTTTTACCGCTGCACTTTTTGTACGAGCAGGAAACATTGGATCAAGATAAATTACCCCGGGTTTGCGGAGGTTTGTTTGGGCGAAAGAATCGTTATCGGCGATTGGGTTTTGCGCTTCTCCCAAAGGATGTGTCATGCCAAGTGCATAAGCGCGGTCTTTGAGTGCCGAAACGCTGTCCTGCTTATAAAGATGCATATTTGAAATAACCGTGGCGATTGCAGCATTTTTTAATCCTCGTTCAAGGGCATCTTGCAAAAGAGCCGCAATGATGGGGTCCTGCTCATACATTTCAACTGAAAAACCCGCTGCCGCAAGAAGAAAAGAATCTTGTCCAAGTCCTGCCGTTGCATCGATGACGGTATATTGAGACTCAACTGCAGGAGAAGAGGGCAAGGATGAATCTTCGGGAAAACCTGTGGTTTTGCCACCATCAAAGGAAGTGGTACTGTTCGAGGCAGTGGTTTTGTTGGCTAGTTTATCTTCCGACTTGCCAT
>FR896048.1:41650-41884 GCA_000435475.1 Cryptobacterium sp. CAG:338
GTCACTTGCACGTTTCTTCGCTTTAATTTTCGCAGCCTTTACCAGGAGTTCTGTTTGTATCTTACCTGGTTTAATGCGGGGTAACATGTCCTCAAAGTCGCATCGAAGAATCATGTCTTCGTACTCCAATTGAAGTCCTTGAGAGGTGAGATGAAGATAAAGAACTGAATCGGCGTTTTTGGTGGTGGCGCTAATGCTTTTGGTAGCGGCGCTGATGCTTTTAGCATCGGTACT
>FR896048.1:41973-42197 GCA_000435475.1 Cryptobacterium sp. CAG:338
TCATAATTAAAGGTAGTCCTAAATCGCAAGAAAGCTGTTGAGCTTTGTGGTGATCGGCATCGTGATCAGCAATTAGAAAAATGTTTCGGTTTTGCAGCGAGCCGGGTGATTCGTCAAGGGCTTGGTCGTCTCTTGTTGTTGAATTGTGTATGGGCAAGATCATCTGCGCGACTTTCCTCTTTCGAACGAAGGGTTGAGCTAAAAGTTCTTGAGCTAAAAGCTAA
>FR896048.1:42220-65295 GCA_000435475.1 Cryptobacterium sp. CAG:338
ATGGTGAATTTGTTCTGCTAGGTCTATTGTACGAAGCAATAGAAGTTTGTTCATTAAAAGATCATGGCGATTTGAAATATTCCTTATTGACTAATCTGTAAGAGGCGTATTAGAGTTACCTGCGTTGGACGATATCTTTACCTAGGGTGAAGAACCGTACCGTTGGCATACCTAAGTGCATTGTCTATGAAGGCTATAGCTAAACCTTTCATTGATATTTGGTAATTGGGCATGCCCTTACGAAAGGGAAATATTTCATCATGAACATTGGGTTCATTGGTGCTGGCAAGGCGGGAACCGCACTAGGGCGATATCTCGTGGATTGCAATCAAAAGGTGGTTGGATATGCTAGCGCTACCTATGCTTCTGCGCAGGATGCTGCGTCATTTACAAATAGCCGCGTGTTTTCATCGGCGGCAGAGTTGGCTCAAGCCAGCGATTTAATCTTTATTACTACTCCTGATGGAGTCATTTCTTCAGTTTGGAAAGAGCTTAGAGAAGTTCATCGCAACAATGAATCTGTTTTAACTTCAAAAATAATTGCTCATTGTAGTGGTTGTTGCGCTTCGGACATTTTTGAAGGAGCGCACGAAATAGGCATTCCGGTATGTTCGGTTCATCCATTATTGGCGTTTGGCGATAAGGAAATCGCTCATCTGCAAGTTGCTCGTGCTCATTTTTCTGTCGAAGGTGACGAAAAGGCATTGAGCATCATAATTCCTCTCTTCGAAGATTTGGGCAATTCTGTTCACCTTATTAAGGCAACAGATAAAACTCGCTATCATGCTGCTGCGGTTTTTGCGAGTAATCTTGTATTGTCTCCTTTGGAGAACGCAACCGAATTGCTTAGACAATGCGGGTTTACTGAAGACGATGCGCGAGATGCCTTAAAGCCTCTTGTTTATGGTAATATCGAAAACTTTTTTAATCTTGGAGCAGCGGCTTCTCTGACAGGTCCTGTTGAACGTAATGATTTATCCACGGTCTCTGATCACCTCCATTCGCTCGATGACAAACGAGCCGCCTTATATCGTGCGCTTACGTGGTCTTTGATCGATATCGCAAAGCGTAAATATCCTTCTCGCACCTACGATGCATGGGGTTCAGTGCTGGGTGAACGCCTTTTTTAATTCGAGATTCAGTAAATATCGATAGCGAGATTAAGTGATACACAGAGATTAAGCAGGTAAATGGACCATGGGTAAATCATCGCGTAGTTCACCATGACGTAGCTCATCGTAATGTAGCTCGCCATAACGTAGCTCACCAGATGCAAAAATCCTGATCAAATACGGCAATTCCTTGGAAAGAAACAGTTCGAATTGAAGGAGAATTTTAAATGGCAGTAACTATTTCAACATTTCAGAAAATGCGTGACGAAAATAAGCCAATCGCTATGCTTACCGCCTACGATTATTCCACGGCTAAATTGATGGATAAGGCAGGCATTGATGGCATTTTGGTTGGTGATTCACTTGGGATGACCATGCTTGGCTACGACAATACCCTTTCGGTCACCATGGAAGATATGCTTCATCACACCAAGCCAGTTGTTCGTGGTGCCAAAAACGCCTTAGTTGTTGCAGATATGCCTTATATGTCCTATCAAGTTTCAGTGCAGCAGGCGGTTGAAAATGCTGGTCGGCTGATTACTGAAGGGGGAGCGCAGGCTATCAAACTCGAAGGCGGAGCTAAGTTCTGTGCAGAAGTTGAAGCAATTACGCGCGCTTCAATTCCGGTAATGGGTCACATTGGATTGACACCCCAATCTATCAACGCTTTTGGTGGTTTTAAGGTTCAGGGTAAAAGTGAACAGGCAGCTCGTCAGATCATAGAAGATGCGCAAGCCTTAGAGGCAGCAGGTGCGTTTTCGCTTGTTCTTGAATGTATTCCTGCAAAACTGGCTGCTCTTGTTACGAAGGCGGTAAAGATTCCCACTATTGGCATTGGATCTGGCGCTGAGTGCTCGGGTCAAATCTTGGTATATCAGGATATGTTGGGAATGTATAGCGATCTCGTTCCAAAATTCGCTCGAAAATTTGCCGATGTGGGAGCGGCAATGACAGAAGGCTTTAAAGCATATACGGCATCAGTTAAAGATGTTTCATTTCCTGCCGAGGAGCACACTTTCAAAATTGATGATTCGGTAATCGAAAAACTCTAACAAATGATTTTGTTTGGTTTATTGCTTAATTCATATAAGAACAATCGATAGAAAGAGAAACTTGTGGTTGAACTGGTAGAAACAATTAAAGAAGTACGAGATCGGGTTGCTCAGTGGCGCAATGAGGGGTTAACTGTTGGTCTTGTTCCTACAATGGGATATCTACACGAAGGACACCAAAGCCTTATTCGTCAAGCAGCTCAAGATAATGATCGTGTTGTGGTAAGTGTTTTCGTTAATCCAACTCAATTTGGTGTTGGTGAAGATTTAGAAAGCTATCCGCGCGATATTGCACATGATAAAACCGCTTGTGATCAAGCAGGGGCGTCGTTGATATTTCATCCTGCGGTAGATGAAATGTATTACCCCGACAGAAGTACCACCATTCATATGGCTGATATCTCTGAGGAACTTTGTGGCAAAAGCAGACCCATTCATTTTGATGGAGTGTGTTTGGTGGTAAATAAGCTTTTCAATATCGTTCAACCTGATCGAGCGTATTTCGGACAAAAAGATGCTCAGCAATTACTGGTTATTCGTCGCATGGTTCGAGATTTAAATATCAATGTTGAGGTTATTGGTTGTCCAATTGTTCGCGAAAAAGATGGCCTTGCAAAAAGCTCTCGTAATACCTATCTCAATCCTGAAGAGCGAAAAGCGGCTACGGTGCTCTATCGAGCTTTAAGTGCAGGCAAGCATCTTTGCGAGGCAGGAGAGCGTAATACTCGAGTGGTACGCGCATGTATTGCGGAGGTACTTTCAGAAGAGCCTTTAGCTGATTCCGAGTATATAGAGATCGTAAGTGCAGATACGGTAAAGCCAGTTGAGTGCATTGAAGGCGAAGTGTTGTGCGCACTTGCGGTACGTATTGGTAAAACACGCCTTATAGATAATTTTTTCTTTATGGCTAAGTAAATACTTGGAATCTACGTATACCTAAAACTACTAAAAGGAGGAATTTCGTATCCATGATTCTGAATATGCTGAAAGGTAAAATCCATCGCGCCACTATTCGCCAAGCAGAACTCGATTATGTGGGCAGCATCACAATTGATAAGGATTTGTTAGATGCCGCAAATATTTTGGAGTATGAAACGGTGCAAGTGGTGGATGTTAATAATGGCGCTCGTTTGGAAACTTACACCATTGCTGGGGAACGAGGCAGTGGAATGATTTGTCTTAACGGTGCTGCTGCTCGTTTGGTACAGCCAGGAGATACATGCATTATTATGTGCTACTGCCAAATGACGCCAGAAGAAGCAGAAACGCATCGACCACACGTAGTCTTCGTGGATGAAGAAAATACGATTCGTGAAGTGATGCGCTACGAAAAGCATGGGGACATTTCTCAATAAGATACCAGCGCTTATTGTTTTTATAAATCTCATTTATAAATTGAAAGAGTGTGCGGTTAGAGAGGCATAGGTTTTCCTGGGTTTCTCGCCGCACACTTTTGTAATATAGACAAACAATAAATCAGTTACAGAAGGGGTACCTCTCTTTTATTCGTAATGAGGGAGATGAATAATGCTGATAGGTATACCAAAAGAATTAACAGAAAACCAAACGCTTGTTGCTGGTTCACCCGATACGGTCAAGAAGCTCATTAAGCTTGGGTATGAGGTCTGCGTTGAAAAGGGCGCAGGAGTTAAGGCTCGGTATTTTGACGAACAATATGAACAGGCGGGGGCTCGCATCGTTGATGAGGTTGAAGCCTGGGGTGCCGATATAGTGGTTTGTTTGGATATTCCAACGCCTGAATATATGAAACTCATTAAAGAAGGTGCCACCTTAATATCTCGCATGAACCCTAGGACGAATACTGATTTTGTGCGCGCTTGTGAAGACAAAGGCTTAACGGCTCTTGCGATGGATGAAGTTCCTCGTATCAGTCGTGCTCAATCACTTGATGTTCGTAGCTCCATGATGAATGTAGCCGGATATCGAGCAGTAGTAGAGGCGGCAAGTGCTTTCGGACGAACCTTTACTGGTCAGGTTACTGCTGCGGGGAAAGTACCTCCGGCAAAAGTGTATGTTATTGGAGTTGGTGTTGCGGGTCTAGCGGCTATTGGTCAAGCAGGAGCTATGGGCGCTGAAGTTTCTGCGACTGACGTGCGTCCTGAAGTCGCCGATCAGGTTAAGTCGCTTGGCGGTAAGTTCGTAGAGATTCCCGTAAAACAGGAAAGCTCAGATGGCTATGCAAAGGCTTTGGATGAGGAGCAGCAGAAGTTAACCCTTGAGGTATACACCAAGCAGTGTATGCAAAGCGACATTGTTATAACTACAGCAAGAGTTCCTGGCCATCCTGCACCGCTTTTGGTGACAAAAGAGGCAGTGGCAGCAATGAAGCCTGGTTCGGTAATTGTCGATATGGGTGCAAGCGAGCTTGGCGGGAACTGCGCTTTATCTAAGCCAGATGAAGTAGTGGTCACTGACAATGGGGTCACTATTATAGGCTGGACTAACTTACCAGCACGTTTGCCTGGACAAGCATCTCAGCTTTTTGGGCAAAACATAGTCAATTTCTTGAAGCTCGTTACTCCGCAAAAGGATGGGGTTCTTTCTCTTGACGAAGAAGATGTAGTGGTTCGTGGCGTTACGGTTACCTTACATGGTGAAAGCATGTGGCCACCCCCAGAAGTGAAAGTGTCCGTTTCTACTCACGAGGAAGATAAACAAGAAGCAGAAAAAACTAACCCTTCACAAGAGAAGTCGCCCTTTGTAAAGCATTGGTGGAAGGTTTTAGCAGGGGTTTTGGCTGTTGCTTTGATTATGGTGTCTCCTGCAAGTGTTGCTGGCCACTACATTGTGTTTATGCTTGCCGTTGTAGTGGGCTTTTATGTTATTACCAATGTTACTCATACCCTGCATACTCCCTTAATGTCAGAAACCAACGCTATTTCAGGCATCATTATCGTGGGCGCAATTTTATTGATAGGATCAGGCAACTTAGTCGTGCAGATTCTTTCTTTTGTTGCTATGGCAATTGCGGCAATTAATATTTTCGGTGGTTTTATGGTTACGCAGCGTATGCTCAAGATGTTTGAGAGGAGCTCTGAGGATAAGTAATGCAGACACTCGTCTCTGAACAAATTCTTTCGCTTTTTACTAGTTTTGAAACTTTGGCTTACCTTTTGGCAGGTTTATTGTTTATTTTGGCTTTAGCAAATCTCTCTAAGCAAAAAACAGCGCTTCGGGGAAATAAACTTGGCATTGCCGGAATGACCTTGGCGTTGGTGGCGGTAATTTTAGTTACGGTCGTATCTAACACCACTAATCCTTTAATGGCAGTTGTGCTGTTGGTAGTTGCTCTTCTTATCGGGGCAGCAATTGGCACCTGGAAAGCGCGAAGTGTCCAAATGACGGAAATGCCACAGCTTGTTGCGATGCTCCATTCTTTTGTGGGTGCCGCAGCGGTGCTGGTGGGATTCAATTCGTTTATTACTACCCCTGGAGCAGTAATAAGTGACCCGACGGCAGCAGCAGAAAATGCTTTCCATATGGGGGAAGTTGGTATAGCGGTATTTATTGGTGCCGTTACGCTTACGGGTTCAATAATTGCCTATCTGAAGTTGGCGGGAAAAATTTCAGGAAAACCGCTTACTTTACCAGGAAGAAACGCGATAAATCTCTTGATGTTGGTAGCTATTATTGCCTGCATCGCCTGGCTAGTGAACACAAAGGGATTAGAAGCTGGTCTCATTCCACTTGGTATCATTACGGTTGTTTCTTTAGTACTAGGTTTTCACTTGGTTATGGCTATTGGTGGCGGAGATATGCCGGTAGTTGTTTCAATGCTAAACAGCTATTCAGGTTGGGCTGCTGCAATGGCTGGCTTTACCTTAGGAAATGATCTTTTGATCATTACGGGTGCTTTAGTCGGTTCTTCTGGTGCTTATTTGAGTTACATCATGTGCAAGGGAATGAATCGTAATTTTATTTCAGTTATTTTAGGGGGCTTTGGTTCTGATGGCTCCTCTACAGGAGGTGCTGCTACCACAAAAGCAATGGGTAGCTATACTACGATCACTCCAGAAGAAATTGCAGAAGAATTAAAAGCTGCTAAATCGGTTGTGATATGTCCTGGATACGGTATGGCAGTTGCGCAAGCGCAATTCCCCGTAGCTGAAATGACTCATAAATTAATGAACTATGGGGTCGATGTTAAGTTTGCCATTCATCCTGTAGCTGGTCGTATGCCAGGGCACATGAATGTTTTATTGGCAGAGGCTAAAGTTCCTTATGATGCGGTATTGGAAATGGATGAAATCAACGAGGATTTTGATGAAGTAGATATAGCGTTAGTGATTGGCGCAAACGATACGGTAAATCCTTCTGCCTTAACTGATCCGAATAGTCCTATTGCAGGTATGCCTGTTTTAAAGGTATGGGAAGCAGGCAAAGTGGTAGTCTCTAAAAGAACAATGGGTAATGCAGGCTATTCGGGCGTAGAAAATCCCCTGTTTTATAACGACAATACCGACATGCTTCTAGGAGATGCAAAAGTTTCGGTTGACGCAATCGTTGCCGCTCTTTAAGGATGCGAAGTATCCGAATAAACTATTCGCTAAGCGGATGGAGCGGTTGGTTAACAATTAGTTCGAGCTTGTATTAAGAGCTCAGAAAATAAGAGAAACCGTATACCTTTAAGCACTGCTCAAAAGGTATACGGTTGTTTAAATTTTGGCAAAGATTATTTATTTTCTTCCAGGCGCTGAGATTCCTCGAAAGTTGCGCGGCCCATCTTAATGCCGCCCATAACATGGATATGAAGATGGTCTACGGTTGCTGCTGAATCAGGACCTGTGTTAATTACGCAGCGAAAACCAGACTCATTTACTCCTTTGATCTCTGCGACTTTTGGGACAACAGAGAGCAAATGACCTAAAACTTCTGCAGGAACGTTATCTTGCAGGTTGTCAAAATGCTGCTTAGGAACAATGAGGGTATGAACAGGAGCTTCTGGCTCAATGTCATCGAAGGCATAACAAAGATCATCTTCGTAAACTTTTGCAGAGGGAATTTCGCCAGAAATTATCTTACAGAACAAGCAATCGCTCATGAGGATCCTTTCTCGAAATAGATTCAGCGATTAAGAAGCGTTACCATGCAACTTAAAACAATTCTATTTTATCGTGAAGTGAAAGCTCTGGTTTAATCAGTTCAATTTTTGCATCATCTTTTGGCGGTAAATTTTATGCAGACTGTTGAGCTTTTGAAGGGGAGTAAATGCGCAATGCTTTAGCATAGGCACGTTTGCGAGCTATGACATAAAGAATTAGCATCGAAACACCAGTTACGATCCATGAAACTGGATAGATCAAAAGCAGATTGTCGTAACTGTATACCAAAGGGAACAACGTAAAAATAAATACAATACGCAACACGCAAGATCCAACAACGGTAATGATAGTGGGAAGAATTGACCAATTCATTCCGCGCATAGCAGCTGCACTTACCTCATAGGAAGAGGTCATAAATTCTAGTAGGCAAATGTGCCACATACGAGAGACAGCAAAGACAAGAGTGGCTGCTTCAGTGGTGAAGAAGCTCAAGAACACTTCGTTAAAGAGAACAAAGGTGCCTCCCACGATAAAAGAGAAACCTATGGCTGCAATCATGCAGAAGCGAAATATCTTATCGCAACGATCAAGTTTTCCTGCAGCATAGTTCTGCCCGGTAAAAGTCACCGCAGCTTGAGCAAAAGCATTGACGACAAAGTAGGCGTACGTTTCGTAATTGAGTGCAGCGGAAGACCCTGCGGTAGCATCGGTTCCGAAGCTATTGATGGCACTCTGTACGACTACGTTGGCTAATGAAAACACCATACCTTGCATCCCGGAAGGAATGCCAATATATAAAAGTTGCTTTAGGTCATCAGGAACAATGCGTATGCCTTTAAAGGTAAGACGATAGGTGTCTTCTTCAGTAAGAAGAAAAAACACGATTAGGCCTGATGAAACTGCATTTGCTATAACGGTTCCTAGCGCAATGCCTGCAACTCCCATACCTAAGACAACCGTTGCGCAAACATCGAAGAAAATATTGAGAAGAGCCCCGATTGCAAGTGCAATAAGAGGACGACGCGTGTCGCCCTTGGCGCGTAGAATTGCCGAGCCAAAGTTATAGATAAGAATAAAAATAATGCCCGCAAAGTAAATATGTAGATAGATTCGTGCCTGATCCCAGGCATCAAGAGGCATATTTACTAAACCTAAAATCGGATCGGTTGCTACAATGCCGACAAGAGTTAAAGCAATACCACTTACAAGAGAAACAATCGCGGTAGTTTGAATAGCGCCACGTATACGACTGTAATCCTGGTGTCCGATATGAACTGCTACTACTACATTTGCTCCAATGGAAAGACCCACAAAGAGCGAAACAAATAAGGCGATAATCGGGGCAACACCACCAACGGCAGCAAGGGCGGCGTTGTCAATAAAGCGTCCTGCTACGACTGAGTCTGCCGTGTTGAATAGCTGTTGGAAAATACTGGTAAGCGCAAGCGGAATTGCAAAAAGAATAACGCGAGAAGGTATAGGGCCGTTGAGCATATCGATGCTGTTTTTCTTCTTTATAGGAGCTTCTTTACTCATATGCGCGATACCCTCTTCTTGCGTTTCCCTAGATTTATTGTATTCAATTGAGCAGTGCGAATTTTCCACTCTTGAATCGGTTCACGCAAGATTAAGTTTTTATCGACATAGGGTCTACAAATTAAAGGTAAATGTATATTTAAGCTCCACCGTATCGAATTGCTTGGCAGGGGCACAAACGCATGCATCCAAAGCACATAAAGCACTCGTGCTTTATCCAGGTAGGTTTGCCTTCTTCGTCTAGTTTAATGGCGTAGGCGGGGCATATATCTTCGCAATGGCCGCATGAAATGCAAGCATCAGTTACTTCGAAATTATCAGTGTAGAGGCATTCTTCAATATTTACGCGATGATAAAATTCTGCGGCGCTTTGCGTGGCTCCTTTTGTTGGTTGTGTTTTGGGCAGTTGAACAGATTTTTGCGACGTATCGTCTGATCTGCTTGCGGTATCTTTTGTATCCATAACCTGAGATCCTTAAAGCGCTTTAATTGAAAAACTAAAGTAGTTCAAAGGTAATTGTACTGGCTTGCGACAGGGCGAAAATGTCTATTTCTGCTGTTACGATGAAATCTCGTCATGCTTTTCGATGCTTTAATGAGTTCATTTGATGAATGCCACCTTCCTTTGTCCGTAGAATATGCATTCTTCGTTTCTTTATAGGCAAGTTTGAGTATAATTTTTGAGTTACACCGTTACTCGTTTTAAGGCTTTAGAATTATTTCTGCTGTCATAGCATGAAGTTGAGTTTTAGGACCCAAAGGAAGCGCTAACGTAAAGGGAGCGCAAACTAAGCTTTTGAAATGAGAACAGCAACAGATATAACGATAAGACCAACAGAGGAAGAAAGGTCGCACCGTGGCCAATAGCTACAAGCAAACTATGAACTTGCCGCGCACCGACTTTGCGATGCGTGCAAATCTGCCCGAAAACGAACCAAAGCGCCTTCAATTCTGGAACGATATTGATATTTATCATAAGGTGCTTGAAAAGAATAAGGACAACGCTCCTTTTGTATTACATGATGGTCCTCCGTATGCAAATGGCCCTATTCATGTTGGTCATGCTTTCAATAAGATTTTGAAAGACTTTGTAAACAAGAGCCACGCACAGCGCGGTTACTTCACGCCCTATATTCCCGGTTGGGACTGCCATGGTCAGCCGATTGAGCATATGGTAGAAAAAACGTTAGGCCCTAAGAAGATGGCTGAAACAAGTCAGCCAGATCTGCGTAAGCTTTGTCGTAAATGGGCCGAGGAGCATATCGATATTCAGCGTGAAGGCTTTAAGCGTTTAGGTGTTAATGCAGATTGGGAACATCCTTATCTAACCTTCATTCCTGACTATGAAGCTGGCAATGTTGAAATCTTTAAAACCATGTACCTGAACGGTTCGATCTATCGTGGTCGTAAGCCTATTCATTGGTGCAAGCGTTGCCATACGGCGTTGGCTGAAGCTGAAATTGAGTATGCCGATGAAGTTTCGCCTTCCATTTTTGTAAACTTCAAATTGGATGCGGTACCTCCTGTTTTTGAGGCGGCGGGTGTAACAAATCCAGCGTATGTACTGATTTGGACTACCACACCTTGGACTCTTCCTGCGAATACGGCCGTTTGCTTAGCTCCTAATGCGGACTATGTAATGGTAAACGCTGATGGTGCCTATACCATCATGGCGTATGACCTGCTTGAAGATGTTGCTCAGACTGCTGGTTGGCAGTCTTATGAGCCAGTAAAGGATGCTGATGGCCAGGTTATTACCGTAAAGGGTCGTGAGCTTGCGGGTGTTTCATATACGTGTCCTATTCGCCAGGATCTTAAAGGCATGATTATCTACGGCGATCATGTAACCCTTGATTCCGGCACGGGCGCTGTTCATACTGCTCCTGGTCATGGTCAAGAGGACTATGCGGTTGGTCTTGAATTTGATCTTCCTATCCTTATGCCAGTAGATGATAATGGCGTATTGACTGATGAAGCAGGTCGTTTTGCAGGTTTGGATGTAGACGAAGCTAATCCAGAAATTATTAAGTGGTTAGATGAGCAGGGTGTTTTAGTAGCTCACGTGGATATTACGCATAGTTATCCACACTGCTGGCGTTGCCACCAGCCCGTCATTTTCCGTGCGACTGACCAGTGGTTTGTTTCCATGGAAAAGAATGACCTCCGCAAGAATGCGCTTGATGCTATCGAGAACAAAGTAAAATGGGTTCCCGCTTGGTCTTCCCGTCGTATTGGTTCAATGGTAGAGGATCGTCCCGACTGGTGTATCTCTCGCCAGCGCTCATGGGGTGTTCCCATTCCGGTGTTCAAGTGTGCAAAGTGTGGTTCTACGGTAGCTACGGAAGAAACGTTTGATGCGGTAATCGATCTTTTCCGTACTGAAGGGGCAGATGCTTGGTTTACCAAGGAGCCAAAGGAATATTTGCCACATGGTACTGCTTGTGAAAAGTGCGGTTGCACTGATCTTCTTCCCGAAAAGGACATCTTAGATGTTTGGTGGGAGTCAGGTGTATCTCACACAAGCGTTTGCAAGCATCGCAGTGATGAAGGTTTGCGTTTCCCCGCAGATCTGTATTTAGAGGGTTCAGATCAGCATCGTGGCTGGTTCCAATCTTCGTTGCTTACTAGTGTTGGTGCCTATGGGGTTCCTCCTTATAAGACCGTTATGCATTGTGGCTTTACCGTTGACGAGCAGGGCCGCAAAATGGCTAAATCACTCGGTAATGGTATCGATCCTGCAGAGGTTTGCAATAAGTACGGTGCAGATGTTTTGCGTCTATGGACCGCAAGTGTTGATTTCTCGCAGGATGTAAGTATTTCTGAGAATATTTTGAAGCAGGTTTCGGATGCTTATCGCCGCTTCCGTAATACCTTCCGCTTCCTGTTGGGTAATTTGGATGATTTCGATCCTGCAACAAATGCGGTTTCTTGGGATGAGCTCGAGCCAATCGATGCGTATATGATGGCAAAAACTGTTTCAATTTTGAAAGACATTGAAACAGCTTATAGCGAGTATCGCTTTAAAGACGTCTATCGTTGCGCTTATGACTTTGTGAACGATCTATCCTCAGTCTATATGGACGTAACCAAGGATCGTCTCTATTCAGAGGCTCCTGATTCGGTTCGACGTCGTGCTGTACAAACTGTCCTCATGAATATTCTGGAAGTTTTGGTTCGTGTTCTTTCGCCAATTCTTTCCTTTACTTGCGAGGAAGTTTGGGCTCACTATCCAAACACGGTTCGCGCCAATGAGGATCGTGAAATCAGTGTTCAGCTTGCTGGTTGGCCAAAAGTTGAAGACTTTACTCCAGCACTTCCTTCTGAAGATGAACTTACGAATATCTTGAATGATTTTGGTGAAGTTATTGCGGTGCGTGATGTGGTTACTAAAGCACTAGAGGATGCGCGTGGTGAAAAGACAATCAATAAGAGCCAGGAGGCAACCGTTACGGTAGCTGCTCCGAAAGCTTTACTTGATAAGCTTTCTTGCTATGAAAACACTGTCTTTGAAGAGCTGTTTATCGTGTCAAGTGTTTCCTTTGTTGAGGGTCAAGAACTTGCTGCTTCTGTTGAGCCAGCAACAGGCGAAAAATGTCCTCGTTGTTGGAATTTCCGTGAACTAGGCGGTAATTCAAATCATCCACATGTTTGCAAACGTTGTGGTGATGCCCTCGATGCAATGGGCTTTTCAGAGGCTGAATAAGAGCTTGCAAGAAAGAAAATAATTCATAGCTCGTTATGCAATTTGATACCAAACAAAACAAAGGATCCTATCGTACACCTTCGCAAGAGGAGGGAAAGGGTGGGATCCTTTCGCGTGTGTCTGTAGGAAAGTTCATCGTATTTGTTGCTGTTTCTTTAGTTTGGCTTGCTCTTGATATGGGAACAAAAGCCTTTGCCAATTCATTTGAAAGAGGTGAAGTCTTTGCTGGTCCTTTTGCGGGTTTGTTCCAATTTCGTTTAGCGCACAATACTGGCGCAGCGTGGAGTATGTTTAGTGGGTCAACTTTTGCATTAGCGGTAATTGCAATTGTAGTGCTTGTGGTGCTTCTCGCAGCGGTTGCGCTTTTCTCTCGTCATATAACTTGGCTTGAGGCTTTTTCGCTGGGCTTAGTTTTTGCGGGTGGTATTGGCAATGCAATCGATCGTTTAACTTTAGGATATGTTGTTGATTTCATTCAGACACTCTTTATAAATTTCCCCACCTTTAATGTGGCTGATATTGGGGTAACGTGTGGTGTCGTGTTATTTCTCTTGTCGTTTATTACGCGAACGTTTAGGGAAGAATCTTCATCCAAGAAAGGAAACTAGCACTTATGGCTCGTAGTCTTTCAATAACAGTAACTGATAGGTATGACAACATGAGACTTGATTCGTTTTTGTTTGAATCAGGTTTGTATGAATCTCGTAGCAAAGCGGTCAAACAGATCGAAGCGGGAAAAGTGTTTGTTGGTGGACAGACTCCAAACAAAAAAACCCTTGTTCATACGGGTGATTTTATCGTTTATGAAGAGTACGAAGCGAATGATCGCATATTTTTGGAGCCTCAAAATATCCCCCTGGATGTTTATTATGATGATGAAGATTTGGCAGTTATAAATAAGCAGGCAGGACTGATCTGTCATCCTTCTCCAGGGCATCCCGATGGAACGCTTTCGAATGCCTTAATCGCGCGGTATGGACGCGATAATCTCGCGCATATTCAAGGAGATGATCGTCCAGGTATTGTCCATCGTTTGGATGGTGATACCAGTGGACTTATGCTTATTGCAAAAAACGACGAAGTGGGTTTTGAACTTCAAGATGAAATTCGCTCTCGAAATGTTAACAGACGATATTTATGCTTGGTTCATGGCAATATCGCAAGTGATACGGGGCTGATTGACGCGCCTATTTTCCGCAGTGATAAAAATCGCTTGCGCATGCAGGTTTCAGACAAACCGCAGGCACGTTCCTCGGTGACGACCTTTAAGGTTCTAGAGCGTTTTGAATCGGGAAACAAGGATAATGGTTTCTCCCTTATCGAGTGTAAATTGTATTCAGGACGTACACACCAGATTCGTGTCCATATGGAATATATTAAGCATTGGTGTGTGGGTGATCCCACCTACGGAACGCCAGGTAAAGCGGACAATCTGGGTCTTCATAGACAATTTTTGCATTCCTATTTTATTGAGTTTACTCACCCTAAAACCCAACAGACCCTTAACTTCCTCGCACCTTTCCCAGAGGATTTGCGTGAGGTAATGCATAAGTTACGTGATCGACGCATCGGTTTGACGGATGCAGGTCATGAAGTGCTGAAGCAGTATTGCGAGCAGGGTAGAGGTGTTGCAGAAATGTTGGGCGACACCACAGTTGAATCATTTAGTCATCTCTGAGATTCTTCGAAATCAGAGTTTAATTCGATAGAAAAACAACCCTTTTAAGGGCTTAATTAAACGGTTAATAAAGCCTTTCAAAGTTGACCTATATATGGTACAGCCACTTTTAAAACCCCTAATCAATAGATATACTTTAAAAATAAATTGAATCTCCCATAGAATAAGGTGATGGGGTATGGCTGCCAACAAAAATTCGAAGTTGAAGCTTCTTTGTATCCAGCGGATGTTGGAAGAGGAGACAGACGCTGATCATGGTCTGTCAATGGCAGAAATCATTCAACGCTTAGCGGAAGAAGGAATAGCTGCAGAGCGAAAAAGCATTTACCGTGATCTTGAGATACTTCGCGAATTTGGGCTGGATATTAAAACATATCAGCGCAACCCAGTTGAGTATGCGATTGAGCATCGGGATTTTACGCTATCGGAATTAATGCTGATGGTTGATGCGGTTGCTTCGAGTAAGTTTTTAACGGTGCGCCAAGCTAATATTTTGCTTGCAAATATCAAATCTTTGGCAAGTCTAAGTCAGCAGCAAAAACTTGATCGTAGCATTCACGTTGAGGGAAGAATTCGCTCAAAAACAGAGTGTGTTTTCGAAGCGGTTGATATCATTCATAGTGCTATTCGAAAACGAAAAAAGATCACTTTTCAATACCTTCACTACGGCATCGATGGAAAACGTCATCCAGCACATGGAGGTAGACGGTATGTTGTGACGCCTGTGGGAGTTTCCTATGATGGCGGCTACTACTATGTAACGTGCTGGAGTGATACGCATGGAAGATTCAATGAATATCGTATTGATCGCATGGATCACTTGACTATTAGCGCCGAAGAGGCAACGAGAAACGAATCGATTGCTCAGTTTTCTTTCAATAAGAACACGTATGAATATTTTGGTCGATTCGATGGGCCCCAAACGGTAGCTTTGTTAGCTGTTCAAGATGATAAGGTCGAAATCATCACTGATCGCTTTGGTTCCCATACTGAATTAATTCCTGAGGGTGCTTATGCAAAGGCAAAGGTTTCTGTTCGAGTGAGCCCGCAATTCTTTGGCTGGATTGCGGGCCTTGATGGAGCGGTACGCATTATTGGTCCTCAAAACTTAGTTGATGACTATAAAGCGTATCTACAATCGCTGATTGACGGATGTTAGACACTAGACACTAGATGCTAGATGCAAAGAGTTATTGTTCCTTGTTTGTTAATGAAGGTGTAGGTGCGTCCGTCATTAAGTGAAAGATTAAAGAGACGACGTTGTGAATGTATTTTTTCGCAAGGCGACTTTTCAGTGGTTTTCGTAATCGAGAACATATGAATGCTTTGTACTTGCTTTCCAACGAGCCCCTTTATCCTGCGATAGGCAAGCCAGTGAAGACATGAGTTTTCATTGGCTTGTTTGTTTTCGGCTGAATTATTTCTTGCTTCATAAACAGGAGCATTCGTGTCAAGATATCCTGTCCACACATTTATATTCTTGTTGTCGTGATGGGGAGCAAGAACAACATCAATGGTTTCGAATCGCAACAAGAGGGGCGCTTCATTGACCCATCTGCCGTCATATCCTTCCCAGATACGTTGGATATCTACCAGGTAAGTTCCAGGCAGCCTTTTGAAGATTCGCTCATTCCAAACATCGGTGGTTTTATCGGCGCTTCTGTTGAATGAATTACCGAGAATTAAATGACCGTTTTCATAAAATGGACCGCTGTTTAGAGCACTAATGAAAGTCCGTTTGTGGGGAAGGATTGGTTCGGGGCAGGATAGTGCATTAAGGGCATTATTGAGATTTTGAGGAATAGGTATGTTGTCTGGGATGGTAGCTGCATTATTTGTGTTGCCGTAGAGCATTTTCATGGGAGATTCTTTAAGAGCAAACATACCGTACTCCTTTCTGGTAGAAGAGCTGCCTTTTTGTGGCGGCATCTATCTTTTTTGGTTGAGTTTTATTGCTGCTTTAGCTGTAGTCTAAAAAAATAAGGACTTATAGCTGTCCAATTATAGGGACACCCATTTTTTACCCCTTTATCTCTAAGTCGATAACGTTTACAAACGGTTTGACAGTTATGCCAACGTAAAGGCCAATGCTTGGTTACAATGAATGCTTGAAAAGACGAAGGAGGCTTTGCGTGCAGAGCGGTGTGTTTGCATGGTAAATCAGGCAACTCAAGAATCAACAAATCAAACAGCAGCAACTCTCGATAGGTTAGAGCCCGGAAAAGATGCAGTGATATCGGCAGTTAAGTGTACCGACGTTTCGCTCCGTAAGCATATTTTAGATATGGGTCTCACTCCTGGGACGGAGGTTATGTTAGTAAAGCGCGCGCCTATGGGCGATCCGCTTGAGCTGAGACTTCGTGGTTATGAGCTTACCTTGCGCAATGACGATGCATCGTTTATCGAGCTTGAAAATGTTCACGATGCGCACAATATTCCTCGTCCTAATCCTAAGCTTTCTTCGAGCCCTCATCCTGGTACGGGTGAGGCGGGCATATTTCATCCTCGAGGAGAGGGTCATCCGCTGCCTGCCAGCAAGACTCTTACCTTCGCATTGGCGGGCAATCAGAATTGCGGTAAAACAACACTGTTTAATCAGCTTACTGGCTCTAATCAACATGTTGGCAATTTTCCTGGTGTTACGGTAGGAAGAAAAGACGGGGTTATTCGCGGACATGAGAATACCTTGATTACAGATCTTCCTGGTATCTATTCTCTTTCTCCTTACACGGGTGAGGAGGTAGTTACGCGAGAGTTTATTCTTCAGGAAAAACCCAATGCAATAATCAATATTGTTGACGCTACCAATATTGAGCGTAATTTGTATCTCACTTTGCAGCTTATGGAATTGGATATTCCTATAGTACTGGCGCTCAACATGATGGATGAAGTAGCAGCAAATGGGGGATCAATCGATATTAATGGTCTTGAGCGTCAGTTGGGCATTCCTGTTGTTCCCATTTCGGCTGCTAAGAATGAAGGCATTACTGAATTAGTCGAACATGCACTTCATATTGCGCGCTATCAAGAACGGCCTGGGCGTTTGGATTTTTGTCCGGCAGATGGACCCGATAAAGGAGCACTTCATCGTTGTATTCATGGGATTTCCCGTTTAATCGAAGACCATGCCCAACGAGCAGGTATTCCTCTTCGTTTTGCCGCTACGAAGCTTGTTGAAGATGATAATCTCGTCCGCGATGCTTTAGGGTTGGACATAAACGAAAAAGATGCCATTGAACATGTGGTTTCTCAAATGGAAGAAGAATCGGGTAGTGATCGCATGGCTGCTCTTGCTGATATGCGATTCAGTTTTATCGAAACCGTATGTGCTTCAACAGTGGTAAAGCCTCATGAAAGTAAGGAACATAAACGCAGCCAAGCAGCTGATCGCATTTTGACCGGTAAATATACAGCGCTGCCTGTATTTATAGGCATAATGGCAGTGGTATTTTGGCTTACCTTTGGTGTCTTAGGCCAAGGCTTATCTGACTTATTGGAACAAGGTATCGGATGGTTAACTGAGCTTGTTGATCAAGGACTTACCTTGTGGGAGGTAAATCCAGTAGTTCATTCCCTTATTATTGATGGAGTGTTTGCAGGAGTGGGAAGTGTTTTAAGCTTCCTGCCTATTATCGTAGTACTGTTCTTTTTCCTGTCTTTATTGGAAGATTCAGGATATATGGCACGCGTTGCCTTTGTGATGGATAAGCTACTTCGAAAACTCGGTCTTTCTGGGCGTAGCTTTGTACCGATGCTCATTGGGTTTGGATGTTCGGTTCCTGCCATTATGGCAACACGTACGTTGCCATCTGAGCGGGACCGTACCATGACCGTAATGCTTACTCCCTTTATGAGCTGTTCGGCTAAATTACCTATTTATGCGCTTTTTACGGCAGCATTTTTTCCCGAACAAGGGGCCTTAGTAATGATCGTGCTTTACCTGCTCGGTATGGTAATTGGCGTTTTAGTAGCTTTAATTCTCAAGCATACTATGTTTAAAGGTGAACCTGTTCCTTTCGTAATGGAGCTACCCAACTATCGTCTTCCCTCAATGGGTAATATGCTTCGTTTAGTTTGGGAAAAAGCTAAAGATTTCCTTACTCGTGCGTTTACTATTATCTTCCTTGCTTCAGTGGTAATTTGGTTTTTGCAGATCTTCGATATCCGTTTTAATGTAGTTGCTGATTCTGCCGATAGTTTATTAGCATTATTAGGTGGTCTCATCGCTCCTATCTTTATGCCACTTGGTTTTGGAGATTGGCAGGCATCAACGGCATTGATTACGGGATTTGCGGCAAAAGAAAGCGTCGTGAGCACTCTCACGGTTCTTTTGGGTGGATCGAGTGCTGCTTTAGCAAGTATGTTTACTCCTTTGACCGCTTTTACGTTTTTGGTCTTTGCTCTTTTATATACACCGTGTGTTGCTGCTATTGCTGCGGTAAGAAACGAACTAGGCGGCAAGCGTGCTATTGGAGTAGTGATTATGCAATGTGTGGTTGCCTGGGTAGTGGCGTTTATTGTTCACGCTATTGGTCTTGCTCTTGGCTTAAGTTAGTGTGCGCCTTGTGTTGTTCTTTTGTATCCGTACAAACGGCTAGCATGACACGGGTGAGGGAGTTCTTATAAAAAGAGGCTGCCTGATTGAGGAGCGTTTTGCCCGTGAGCTTTTAAGTGTTCTTTATATTTCTGATAATTTGACTCGCAAGGGAGCAAATCATAGGGCATGCAGTGCTTGATCATGTAGAAGAGTGCTAACAAGGGGAAGGCAATAAAGCTTACTTGCAGCGCTCCTGCGATCACCACAAGCCGTAATCCGTAAAATACCATTCGCAGTATTCCGGATCGAGGCGCTGTTTCAAAGGACATTCGAACAAACTTCCCTCCTAACGTGCTGCCATGATGCAACCAAGGAAACACTCCTTGAGCGAAAAGGAAAGCAAGACAACCTACTACTAATGAAACGTTTGTTGCTGCAGTTACTCCGTTGTTGCTATCAAATCCAAGAAGCGCATAGGCAACTTGCACTCCAACCCCTGCTGCAGTGGAAAGCGTAACAACAAAGGTCATATCGAGGCAAAATGCTATAACGCGTCGAACGAAGCCTGGATTATGGGTAAGCGTTTTTTCCTGAACTATTCGGGATGGTAGTACTTTTTCGGAGGCAAGATAGAGTGCCCATCCCAATGCGGTACCTGAAGTATTCCAGAGAAGATCGCATACATCAAAAGTGCGGTAGGAATAGGGGTAGAGGAAGAAGAGTCCCGTTAATTGCGCTATTTCAATAAGGAGGGAAATAACAAGTCCTAAAAAGAGGGAGTGGAATAAAGGCGCACGGAGTAATCTTCCTGCTATAAAACCAAGCGGAACAAAGAAAGCTATGTTAGCGAAAATTTGAGGTATGGCCCCGATACCATCTTTTGCAAGGTCGTTCAAAAAACCAAAAGGATTAAGCTGCGGGGCAATACCGTAGGTAATGCCTAGCCCGCTTTTACCTGAGGGAAGAGGATAAAGGGTAAAACAAACAAGCGAAAGGCCATAAAGAACCGAAAGATAAGCACCTATAACCGTGTTAAGGTGCATTCGTCCATCGCGATGGTAAAGAAGTGCGATTAGGGGCACGCTCAAAACACCAGAGGCGAGTGGCCATAACGCTAAGGCAACGATGAAATTATCGCTGTAATTATTAATAAAATGTGCAGTCAGTTCCATGATCTTACTCCCCGCCTTTTTAACTTTGCTCACTTTTAATTATTCAAATGAACCTGTCAGCAACCTGACAGGCCGCTAAAGCTTTCTCAACAATTGAAGGGGAAGTGAAACGTGGTGGGATTTAGTAATATGCAATAAGCCACACGAAGGGTGGTTCTTTGTTTGCGCATATCAAGTGATAATTCTGCTTAAACTTTAGTCTGAAGCGCGCATCTTTCGAGAAAGTTAGCTGTTTGCAATGGGTACACTAAAACCATCTATGCGCTAGTTTTTCAAGGATTTGGAATGGATATTCGTCAACTAACTTATTTTGTTTCGACGTACGAACATAATTCTTTTTCGGCTGCTGCAAAGGAATGCTGTGTTACGGTGCAGACTATTTCTAAAGCAATTAGTAACTTGGAACAAGATCTTAATAATGAGCTGTTATTTGTTCGGAAAAATAATGGCGTAATTCCAACAGAGTTTGGTAGAGCGTTTTATCCAAAGGCAGTCGATGCTTTAAAGTCATTTGATTCAGCAGCGAGCTATATTGATGAATATCATGAACAGCGGCAACCTCATGAAGTTCTAACAATTAAGCTTTGTGTTCCAGACTTTCCGCGTAGCAGATCTATTTGTGTGAATATCAATAAACTGTTACAGGTTGTTACTCGAGATATAAAAGTGGAAACTCAGATTGCCACCTTTCCTCAAGGGATTAAAGCGCTCGATAGTCTTGAAGCAGATATGCTGGTTACTCTTGGTGAACCCGATACGAATGCTTATGATGTGGTTCGAGTGGGAGTAATGCCTACTGCTGTTGTTGTTACTGAAAATCACCCTTCGCTTAAGCGAGAATATGTTACTCGCGAAGATCTGGAATCATTCCCTGTGATTTATGCAAACGATTTCGACATGGATCGGTCTGGTTCAATCGTTAATATGTATAAATCTGGGGGGTATGATCTTCATTTGCATAAACCAAAAAATCCCTTCTCTTTTGCATTTACGCTTTTTAAAGATAAAGCTATGTGTTTAGTAATAGGAATTCCTGCTATTGTTCCAGAGGGACTGGGATTGGTTATGAAACAAATTGACCCAAACGATATGCTCCCTGTTCCTATTTGCCTGATAACAAGAAAAGGTTCTAAACCTCAGGGTTATAAGGCAGTTGAAACTTTCCTTCTCAATGATGGTCTCATGAAGGGATTTTCATCGTTTAAATAAGCCTGTATCTTTTTCTGAAAAGAGGATATTTTAGGGTTTGGTTTGCTACGGCTATTTACAGGTAATGGCGCGTAGTATCTTGCGTGGTTCGTATACAATAGAGAAGGTTTGTGCCCTTGATGTGTTCTGTTGTATAGAATTATGCGTAATCGGACACGATGCGATTGCTTAGAGAATTCATCTTGCAGGCAAGGGCAAAGTCACTTTGTGATACTGGCAAGTGAGGTATGTAATGTCTGAAACTTCTGAAGATAAACGTGCTCCTTTTGGATACTGTACCCAGTGCGGAGAACCTTTACAGGTAAATGCGAAGTTTTGCGTTCATTGCGGTGCTCCTACTACAGACGATCAGGATAATAATGAAAGCAATTCTGATGAAGCTCTGCCAAACTCAAATGATCCCTCATCTGATTTAGCTGAAGGAAATAGTGAGGATGGGGCAACCAATAAGATTTCTGTAGATGAAGTTATTGCTGCTGAGCAGGCAGCTGAGCGCTCCGTTGAAGAGACAAGCCGCATTTCTTCGGTAGCTGATTCTCCTACTGTGCCTCAGTCTGGGTTGATTCAAGATGAGGCCACTACACGTATACCAATCTCAGATCAACCACCCTTGCAGTATCAGGCTGGTCAGGCGAGCCGATCACCTTTTACTCCTGGCGATACCGCAGAACTTCCCGTGGCGGAAACTCTACGACAGACAGCTCATCAAGGGGTTTCTTATTCTGCTGAAGATCCAAAGGCTACTAAATCAGTAAAAGGGAAAACTATAGCTATTATTGCAGGAATTGTAGTAGCTCTTATTGCTCTTGCGATTGTTTTAGCAGTTTTTGTCTTTGGGGTAGGTCAGCCCTCTCAAGAAGCAACAGATTCGCCTGAGCAAACTTCTTCTCAGCAGGAAATCGTCGTGGAATTGACAGATACGTATTCCACTCAATTTGCGACAGAAAATTCGATTACGTATCCAACCTTTAGTTTTAAATATCCCAGCTCATGGTCTTTAACCGAAGAGTTAGTTACGGCTCGCGGAGAGACGGTTGAGCTTACGAGCAGCGATGGTGCGGTAATACAATACGAACAACGCGCTCAAAGTACAAGTTCAGCTGACTCTGTGTCATTAGAAGACATGGAAAAGGTTGCGGATGCTTCCTTTGTGCCAACAGCGGTTCAGGGCAGTGATTATTCTGATCTTGGACAGTTCATTGTGGCAAAGGGCACTCTTAACGTTAATGGCAGGAGTGAGGGTACTTGCTATGCGCTAGTTCCTGCTTCAGCGATGCATAGCACTATGGATCTTGATCTCCGCTGTGGGGTTCCAGGATTCTGGTATGCCTCTACTATTACCTTTACCTGCCAGCCTTCTGAGGGAATTAGCGAGCAGACCACACAAGAGATTATTGCCATTCTTGCAAGTTTCACTGAATCGAATGCTGCCGCTCAGCCTGAAGATGAAAATGCTGATAACAATGAAGTAACTACTATTACAGATGATTACGTATTACCCGATAGTAGCTCGCGCACGTATTCTGAAAGTGAATTAAGAGAGCTAACTAATTATGAGCTCTACATTGCACGAAATGAGATTTTCGCTCGACATGGACGCATGTTCAACAACGAGGATCTGCAAGCTTACTTTGGCTCTAAAGATTGGTATCACCCCACAGTAGCAGCAGATGATTTTGATGAGTCAGTTTTCAATTCGAGCGAAAAACAGAATATTGAAACCATGGCTAAGATCGAAAACGAACGTGGTTCTCAGTTTATTAGCTAAGAACCAATCAAAGATTATCTTGCAGGGCGCCTGACAGTAAGTACTTTACAGGGCATCCGACAGTCTTTGAAAGTAAATAATTGAGGTGTAGGCGCAGCATGGATTGCAGGATGACTTATACTTCCCCTTTAGGGAAAATGCTACTTTCGGCAGATGACGAAGGACTGACGGGTGCGTGGTTTTTAGGGCAAAAATACTATGCATCACGTTCAGAAAACGCATGTGATGTGACGAACGCTTTTCGG
>FR896048.1:65348-96055 GCA_000435475.1 Cryptobacterium sp. CAG:338
GATTGTGTTCTCTAAAAAACAATGTTCTAAACCATGAAATAGATCCATCTTTTTATGAGGTAACTAACTCCAAACCTTTTCAGATATTGAGTAGAGCAAAGTGTTGGTTTGAACATTATTTTTCCGGAGAGGAACCTTGTGTGGAAGTGCCTCTTCATCTGATAGGCAGTGATTTCCAGAGGGAAGTTTGGGAAATTCTTCAAACTATTCCTTATGGTGAAACCATTACCTACGGAGATATTGCAAAACAAATTGCAACAAGACGGGGGCTTTCACGTATGTCTGCACAGGCAGTAGGTGGTGCAGTAGGGCATAACCCTCTTTCTGTTATAGTGCCTTGCCATCGGGTTGTTGGGTCTAACGGTAATTTAACAGGATATGCAGGCGGCATTGATAAAAAAGAAGCGTTGCTTACGTTAGAAGGAGTAGAAGTATCTAACCACTCTATATCGACATCGAAAAAAGCCACGCAGCCATTATCCCGAACATAAGTATAAAAACGAGATTATTCCAATATTCAGTTAAAGGTTTCCCTATTTTTAAGGGAAGGTACTGCCAGACAAATCCTAAGGTTATGGTAACTAAGGGAGTAATTGCGACCATCCATTGAGGAAAGCACGTTGTGCCGAAGAGAATGCTTACTGCGAGCAGTAATACACCTGCATAGGCTGGTATAACAACGGCTCGCGAAAAAGTAGAAAAGCTCTTTTTCGGATTACTAAACAGCACACCAATTCCTACTTTTGAAGTAAACGATTGATGGGGAAGGTAGGGATGATGAGTAGAACTGTAAATGAGCGTGAAAGCCAACAGAATTGCTGTAATAAATAAAAGGATAAAGCCTGGCGTACTGCTTGCTGCAAGGGGCAGCGTTGCAAAAGCTGCTGCATAGGGCAGTGCTGCTACTGTGCAAAGAGTACTGCTGAAGTGAGTGTCAAAGAAATCATCGTGACTTTCAGGTAATTCGCGCATGACGATACAGTATGCCTGCGATGCGGTATTGATTTCTAACTTTTCGGTTGATAGATGCTGGAGTAAATCGCCTGCAAGCATCATTAACGAACCGAAAAGCCCAACTACCATTCCGATAAGAAGGATGCTTTCCGAATCCATCATGGGCGCTCCTTTCGTTCGTTGCTATAAACAACGTCCATAACCCCTCTTGCGCCTAAAAAAAGTATATAAATTGGCTGATAAACGTGTGTTTACAAGAAATAATTCGTCAGCGAACGGCGTAAAACTATCAGCTCATTGGATAAGTAATTCATCTCTTGTATAAAGCTATGCAAAGCTTGAACTAATGGGTTTTATTTTCGGCGGTACAATACGGCAAGGGAGGTAACAAGAAGCAAGATTTATCTAATTAACACCACGTTTTGTAACGTACTGTGTGTAGATGCCTTGCGGGATTTTTCATATTGAACGGGGGACTCATGAACGATTTTACGTTTTATTCTCCTACCGAATTTGTTTTCGGTAGAGGCATAACCGATAGTGTCGGAGAAAAACTATCTCAAAAAGGATATAAACGGGTGCTTTTGGTGTACGGGAAAGGATCCGTTATTCGATCAGGTACGCTAGATCGCGTAAAGAAATCTCTTGCAGCATCGCATATTGAGTTTAGTGATTTATCGGGAGTGAGACCAAATCCTGAAGTCAATCAAGTACGCGAAGGAATTGAGATTGCACGATCCTTTAATGCAGACTGTCTTTTAGCAGTTGGCGGAGGAAGCACGATAGATTGCGCAAAGGCAATTTCTATTGGTGTTCCTTATGAAGGTGACGTTTGGGATTTCTTTAGTGGTAAGGCTGTTGCCTCAAAATGTCTACCGGTTTGTTGCGTGCTTACAATTCCTGCTGCTGGCTCCGAAGGTTCAAATTCATGCGTGATTAGCAATGATGCTGAAAATAAAAAGAACGGATTAGGTAATGAACTTTTCTGTCCAGTGGTTTCTCTTATGGATCCTGAACTTACTTTTACCTTGTCACCGTATCAAACAGGCGCTGGTATTACCGATATGATTGCCCATATTTGCGAGCGTTACTTCAGCGGCGCACCTGCGGTTCCTGTTACTGACAACATTGCCTGTGGCTTGATTCGTGCCATTATCGATTCAGTAGAAAAACTCGTTGACGATCCATCTGATTATGATGCGCGTGCCAACATTATGTGGGCGGGAACTTTAGCTCATAATGATCTCGCAGGCTGTGGTCGCGCAAAGGGTGGTCGAGCAGGTGGTTGGGAAAGCCATGCACTCGAACATGCGCTATCGGCTCTCAATCCTAAGGTTACACATGGTGCTGGGCTGGCGGTGATTATGCCTGCATGGATGCGTTATGTTTGGCGGGAGGATCCTTCACGTTTTCTTAGTTTTGCTTATGAGGTATTCGGACTTGAACCGAAAGATGGTCGGGAATCATCGATTGCCGAAACGGTGGAGGGTGCTATTGACGAATTGCAAGAGTTTTTCGTTCGTCAGACTATGCCTACCACTTTGGAAGAGTTGGACTTTACTGAAGGTGATATAGATACGCTGGTAGATATCGTGATTGCTGCAAAAGGTAATCCCTTTGGTGTGTTCAAACCTTTAACGGAAAAAGATATGAAAGCAATTTATTTATCTGCGTTTTAAAGGAATTTTGTAGGAACTTATACTTTCGGAATAAACAGTCTAAAGGTAGTAATTCCTTGCTCGCTCGTGGCGGTAATATCTCCGCCGTGGGCGAGCATTATTTCTTTTGCGATCGCCAGTCCTAGGCCAGCACCCCCTTGCTTAGAGTTTCTTGAACTATCCTCTCGGAAAAATTTTTCAAAAATACTTTGAAGATGAGTGGGAGATATTTCCTTGCCTTTGTTTTGAATCGCGATGATGGTACCTTTTGGTGCTTGGATTATCTCAAGTTTAATAATGCTTTTGGGTTCTGCATAAGCGAGGGCATTACGTAAAACATTGGATGCTGCTCGAGCTAGTTTTTCTGGGTCAGCGAATATAACGAGGTTGTCAGAGGAATGGTTGTTAAGTTTTTCACTATTTTCGGTTGAGCTAGTGCTTAAGGATTTGTTTTGTGAAGTATCTGCTGTGGTATCGCTTGGGTTTGTTACACAGACTTCGATAGTGACATTTTTTTGTTTTGCTTCGGGATAAAAATCGTCTGCGATTTGCTGACAGAATAGTTCAACGTTAAAATTTTCCCGTTCGAGAGGAATTGATTGCAGATTGTAGCGTGTTATCTCGAACAGTTCCTCAATTAGTTCTTCAAGATGCTCTGCTTTATTGAGGGCAATTTCAGCATAGTGTTTACGCTCGGGATTGGGTAAAGTTTCGGGTTCTTTCAGCAAAGATAAGTAACCCAGAATTGACGTGAGGGGAGTTCTGATATCGTGTGCTAAATACGCTACCAGTTCGTTTTTTCGCTTCTCGGCGTCCAGAGCATGTTGCTCAGCGGCAAGTGAATTCTTTTTTAGCGTGGTTAATTCGCTTCTAACAATCGAAAGATCTTCTGGAAGGTCTACGTTGGGGTCTTTGTCGGTCAAGAGTTTAGCAACTGAATAAGACAGGGTATCAAAATACTGTAACGACTTATTGAGCATAATGAAGGCAATACCTAAAGCACCAAGAAAGAAGAGACAGAGTGCTGTAGGGATTTTAAAAGAGCTTAGAGTGTTATAGATCGTTAAATCGCGCAGCGCATATTGCGTAGTTCCATCTTCGGTGGTGCCAGAATACACTTGCAAGTTGTACAGTTGTTCGGGAGTTGCGTTCTGTATAAAGGCATCGTATTGTTCAGGATTGTAATAGAGCCACTCTGATGTTCTATCTGCGATGGTATTGGCAATTTGGGGAACTAAAGCACTGTTTGCCCATATTGCCAGAAGGGCAAAACATGCTGTGTAAAGCAGGAGATAAAGAAGTGTTTTTCTAAAAAGAATGCCGCGTAAAATGCGTGCCTGGGGGCTTTTCGGTTGGTTTTTAATGTCCATGTAACTTTTCATTGTACTTTCGATTTTATAAGGTGATCTTGTAGCCAACGCCCCATGCGGTATCAATGAAGGTTTCCGATGAGTCGATATCTGCTAGCTTTTTGCGGAGGTGACGGATGTGCACCATTACGGTATTGGCATCGGAGGCGTTGTAAGGGGTTTCCCAAACATCTTCAAATAATTTTTTAGTGGAAACAGGTTGCCCTTTTGCTTTTAAGAGCAAGGATAAAATTGCAAATTCTTTTGGTGTGAGATGAAGTGGCTGATCATGTAGAGTTGCCTCGTGGGAAGAGGTATCGAGTAAAATCCCGCGAGCAGAAAGAATATGACTTGTTTCTACGGCATCGAGTGTGCGTGTTCTGCGTAGACGCGCCTTAACACGAGCAATTAATTCTCGTGATTTAAAAGGCTTTGATACGTAGTCATCTGCTCCTAGCATGAAGCCAATAACCTTATCGGTCTCTTCGTCTTTTGCGGAAAGGAAAATGATAGGAATTGAACTGGTTTCTCTAAGTTTGCGGCATAACTCAAATCCATCTATTCCAGGCATCATGATATCAAGAATGGCTAAATCAAACGTGTTGGCATGAAAAGTTTCGAGTGCTTCTTCGCCAGAAGTACACGTAGTAACCGTCATTCCTTCTTGTGAAAGAAGCGTTGCGACTAAGCTTGCAATGGCCAGTTCATCATCTACTACCAATATGTTTGCAGGTTTATTCATGGAAGTAATTGTAAAGATCTCCTCAGCTGTTCTGATTAGCAAATGAGATTCTTAAGGAAATCTTAAGCCTTCTTAAGTAAGTTGTTGATTTTACTCAAGGGACTTTTAAGGCGAGTTGGAAATAGTGTTTTGGTAGACCGAGAGAAAGGCTATCAAAATGAGCTCTTATCACTACTATGAATCTCTTGCTTATCGAAAACCAGTGGATCCTTATACTGCTGAGCAGCAACAAGCAAACCGTCGGCTTTATGAGTCGTATTCACGAGCACAAAGATATTCGTCGAATAACATTATTTTTTCTTCTGAGAAAAGACGTAAGAAAAGAAGGCGCCTGCGTATACTTGCGATCGTTGGTATTTTGCTTCTTGTGATAATTGTGCTGTGCCAGGCGGTACCAGCATCTTTAATGACCAAAGATTTAATTGCGCCTACCAGCACTCCTCGAAGTGAGTGGCATAAAGGAGAAATGCCCTATTTATATCAAATTGATTCTCAATGGTCAGAGAAATCATATTCGGGTGGAACAATGGCGGAAAACGGTTGTGGTCCGACCAGTTTAGCAATGGTGTATATCTATTTAACCGGATCCGATCAATTTGATCCGGTAGCTATGGGTGATTTTGCCCAGCGAGAAGGTTATGCGGTTGATGGAGCTACGGCATGGAGCTTTATGAGCGAAGGAGCATCTCAGCTCGGTCTTACCTCAGAACAATTACCAGCTGATCCAAACAGAGTACGAAACGAGTTAGCAGCGGGACATCCAATTATTTGTATCATGGGACCAGGAGATTTTACTACCACGGGTCATTTCATTGTTTTATCGGGGATGACAGAAGATGGACGTATCGTGGTGCATGATCCTAATAGCGAAGTGCGTTCGTCGATGACCTGGGAACTCGAAACAATTTTAAACCAGTGTCAGAATTTATGGGCCTATAGTATCTAAGCGTTATCCTTTATAAAGATAAGGATGGTGCGATGATGTTCTCAAATGATGCTATGGCAACAAATGTCAGTGAATTTCAGGAACCACAGTGTATTGAGGTGCGGGGAGCGCGTACTCACAATCTAAAAAATATATCAGTTAAAGTTCCCCTTCATAAACTTGTAGGGATAGCAGGTGTTTCTGGTTCTGGGAAAAGCTCTCTTGCTCTTGGCACGCTCTACGCTGAAGGTTCAAGACGCTATTTGGATGCATTGTCAACCTATACGCGACGACGAATAACACAAAGCGGACGATCTCAAGTTGATGAGGTGCTTCATGTTCCCGCAGCGCTTGCGCTTAGGCAACGTCCTGGTGTTCCTGGTGTTCATTCTACTTTTGGGACTTCTACGGAATTATTGAATATTTTACGTTTGCTCTTTTCTCGAGTGGGAAGCCATTGCTGTCCGAAAGGGCATCGTGTACCTCCAGGAATGAATGTCGCTCTAGAGCAGCCTTTTATTTGCCCTGAGTGCGGTGTTGAATTTTATGGCAAAGGCGCCGAAGACATGGCATTTAACAGCGCGGGCGCTTGCGAGACTTGTGGTGGTACGGGTGTAGTACGAAAGGTCAATGAGGCTTCTTTAGTTCCCGATGAATCTCTTTCCATTGATGAGGGTGCAGTTTTACCTTGGGGAACCCTTATGTGGGATTTAATGAAGCAAGTTTGCAGGGAAATGGGAGTACGTACTGATGTCCCCTTTTCGGAATTAACCGAACAAGAGAGGGAAATAGTCTTTCACGGTCCAGCAGAAAAGAAGCATATCTTATATAAAGCGAAAAAGGGTGATAACTTCGCTGAGCTTGATTTCACTTATTACAATGCTGTGTATACCGTAGAAAATGCACTTTCTAAGGTTCATGACGAAAAAGGGCTAAAACGGGTGGCTAAATTTCTTACAGAGACAACCTGCCCAGATTGTGAAGCTACTCGTTTTTCTTGCTCGGTTCGTTCAGTTCTTATTGATGGAATGAGCATCGCTGATGTATCAAAATTTTCTTTGACTGATTTGCTTGAGTGGGTAAAAGGGGTTCCCGAAATGAGTCCTGAGTCCGTGCGGGCAATGGCTCAAACTATTGTTGATGAGATGATAGAACCTATGGAGCGTTTACTTCAGCTTGGGCTGGGATATTTAACGCTTGATCGCGCTAGCTCTACGCTTTCAACAGGTGAGCGTCAAAGGGTGCAGTTGGCGCGTGCGGTACGAAATCGAACAACAGGCGTATTGTATGTCCTCGATGAGCCCTCTATTGGCTTGCATCCTTCAAATGTGACTGGCTTACTTGGGGTAATGGGTGACTTGTTACGTGATGGTAATTCGGTTGTTGTGGTTGATCACGATATCCAGGTGCTTAAGCAGGTGGATCACCTTATTGAGTTAGGTCCTCGCTCGGGTGCGCAGGGAGGAGAAATTATTGCGCAGGGTTCGTTGCAGGAGGTTTTAGCGAACCCCTCATCCTGCACGGTTCCTTTTATAACAGGTAAAGAGCAGGTTCGCGTTCGTAAGCGCAGCGAAACAATTCATTTGTTTGACGAGGGGGAGATATATCTAAGGACCGATAGGATTCATACGGTAAAACCCCTTGAAGTGCATATTCCGAAGGGGAAGTTAACGGTAGTAACCGGTGTTTCTGGTTCTGGCAAAACCACACTTGTTCTAGAAAGCCTCATCCCTGCTTTAAAGGCAATCACTGATGTCGATAAGAAAACTCCAGCGCATATTCGTGAAATACATGCTGATCATATTGAGCGAGTGCAAGTAATTGACGCTAACCCTATTGGTACTAATGTGCGTTCTACGGTCGCTACCTATTCAGGTGTTTTAGATGATTTACGAAAGGCGTTTGCCAGCTTGCCAGAGGCAAAAGAACAAGGTTTGAAAGCAAGTGCCTTCTCGTACAATACAGGATTACTTCGTTGTTCAACGTGCGATGGTACGGGTCAGATTTCACTTGATGTTCAGTTTTTGCCCGATGTCGATATTCCTTGTCCTGATTGTCAGGGTTCACGTTATGGACAGGCTGCCTATCGCATTAAACGCTTTGTGGAAGACTCAACTTTTGAAGAAAGCGCTCCCGTTTCAGAGCAGCTTTCTGATTTATCTCTTAATGCCTATTCGCTTCCAGAGATTCTCTCTTTAACGGTTGATGAGGCGCTTCGTGCAACGAAAGGACTTAAGCGTGTTTCAGCAAAGCTTCAAGTACTTCAGGATTTAGGACTTGGTTATTTAACGCTAGGGGAAGCAACACCTGCTCTTTCTGGGGGAGAAGCGCAACGCTTAAAACTGGCAAGTGAGCTTAATAAGAGGCAAGATGCTTCGGTATTTGTGTTCGACGAACCAACTATCGGATTGCACCCGCTTGATGTTGAGGTGCTTTTAGAAGTTCTTGAGCGCCTTCTTACTAAGGGAGCTACGGTATTGGTAATTGAACATGATTTGGATGTTATTGCGAATGCTGATTACCTAATTGATATGGGTCCAGGTGGAGGAGAAGAGGGCGGAACCGTAGTATGTGCAGGTGTTCCCGAAGAAGTGTGTGAATGTGAAAAAAGTATTACAGGAATGTACTTAAAAGAGGTTCTCTAAACGTTTTTTAGGGAATGAATAATAGAGCGAATAAAAGCTTGATCAACAAACGCCCATCTTATCTTTAGATAGGATGGGCGTATTTGCGCAGTATAACAAAATCTTTACATGTTTCTTACTGTTATTAAACGTAAAAGGGTTACCGTTTCTTGTACGTTCGGTGTCAGATAAGCTTTATATGGGTAATTACTGGCACAAGAAGAGGTGTTAGCTATGAAAGCGAAGGACGAAATGGATTACCTTATTCGTGAAGGCACAAGCGTAGACTGCCAGGCAATTTATGATTTGATTTGCGATATGGAAGAAACAGAATTGCCCTATAAGCCCTTTCGTTGCATGTATCTCAAACAGGTAGCTAATCCTCGTTATGAATGCTTGGTATACGAACGTGCTGGCAAGGTTCTCGGCATGATCAATATTCGTTATGAGAATCAGCTTCATCACGCTGCTTGCATTGCTGAGATTATGGAATGTGCCGTTGATAAGTCGGTTCGAAGTGAAGGTATCGGTAAATTGTTAATCGATCAAGCATGCTTGCACGCTCGAAATTCCGGCTGTATACAAATAGAGGTGGCATGTAATCAGCTTAGAGAAAAAGCCCACAAGTTTTACGAACGCGAGGGAATGAATAATTACCACTACAAATTTTCAAAGCCTTTAGTAGGAAAATGTGCAGTTCAAAACTGTATTGGCTTATAGTGAGGTAAATAAAGGTTATTCGAGGTAAGGGGGCAGTTATGCCGCTACAGGACTTACTTGGTTCGTTAGACAATTTAGCGGGAGGAGCTCTTTCAGATGCTCTTTCAAAGGCTGCTGAATCTACTTCTTTGGATGAGACTTTAGGGAATGCCTTGTCAGGGTTCCAGGATATTGCAGGAAACGCTGAAGAATTAAGCGCTGGTGCAGAAGAAGCTATTTCAGGAGCTCAGGATGCTTTTTCGGGTGTTGCTGATAGCGCTGCAGGTGATTTTGTGGGCGTCGCAGAAGAGCTAAGCTCTGGAGCTGAGGGATTTGCCCAAGAAGCCGTTACGGGATTTGAGGATGTTGCACAAGGTTCGGTTGATCAAGTACAAGAGGGTTTGAATGGCGTAATTGATGGGTTTCAGGGGAATGTGAGCGATATAACCGACGCTATTCCTGATGTTGGAGATTTATTAGGCGGTTTATTTAATCGCTAGCGTTTAACCACTTCTTTTAAGTACTAGGTCTGTTCTCATTTAAATTAACAAAGAGTTAAGGGAATTACGTAGCAAGTTTGTTTGCTTTTCTGTGATGATGGAAAAACCATTTTAACCATTTACTTCTTGGAAAAGATCTCAAATGAAACTTGCTATTGTTTACTGTTCTCAAACGGGACACACGAAGCGTTATGCCGAATGGCTTGCGGATGAATTTGGAATTACCGCAATTCCTTTGAAGCAAGTTGATTCTCTTACTATTTCTGAGGCGGACCTTGTGGTGTTTTGTACTTGGTATCATGCTGCAGGTCTTACAAAAGCTGCTTGGTTAAAAAAACAACTCGAAATACACCCTGAAGAAAAATTTGTCGTCCTTGGTGTAGGGGCAACTCCTATGCCTTGCGAAGAATGGCCTGAAAGCGAGCATGAGCAAGCATTTTGCAATAGTTTCCCTAAAGAGAAATATCCCAATCTCGTTCATTTTTATGCACAGGGCGGTTTTCGTTTTGATAAACTGGGCACTTTCGACAAGGTAGCAATGAAAATCTATTTTCATATGATGAAAAAGGATAAAAATTCAAAGGATCGCGATCTTGTAGCGCTAAAGGAAATGCAAAGAGGTTTTGACGGCACTAAACGAGAATATCTCGAGCCTCTCATTTCATATCTTCGCTTGCGTTTAGAAGAAAATAAGCGCTAAGTCTTTTTTTTGTTGTTTTACGATTCGGTATTGAGCAAAAACTAAATCATACAAACCCAAAGATAAAGTCCAATCAATGCTATTGAACGAGTAAAATAGTTCATTAGTGTATTGTTCGTATTTCGATCAGGAAGGACGTCGCATGGGTAAGCGAACCGACGTTCATAAGATTCTTATTATTGGTTCTGGTCCTATCATTATTGGACAGGCATGCGAATTTGATTATTCGGGTACTCAGGCATGTAAAGCGCTGCGACAGTTGGGATACGAAATTGTTCTGGTAAATTCCAACCCAGCTACAATCATGACCGATCCTGGTACTGCTGATGTTACCTATATTGAGCCTCTTAACGCTAAACGGATTGAGGCAATTATTGCCAAAGAACGTCCTGATGCTTTGTTGCCAAACCTTGGTGGTCAGTCTGCACTCAATCTTTGTGCTGAGCTATCGAAGCTTGGTGTGTTAGATAAGTATGGCGTCAAGGTTATAGGTGTTCAGGTTGATGCCATTGAGCGCGGTGAAGATCGTCAGGCTTTCAAAGATACTATGGCTGAGCTCGGTATCGAAATGGCTCGCTCTGAGGTTTCTCATACAGTAGAGGAAGCGGTAGAAATCGCTTCTCGCCTTGGTTATCCCTGTGTTTTACGTCCTGCTTATACCATGGGTGGTACAGGCGGCGGTCTTGTATATAATGTCGACGAATTACGCACGGTTGTAGCACGTGGCTTGGCAGCTTCCCCTGTTACCGAGGTCTTGGTTGAAGAAAGCGTGCTCGGTTGGGAAGAGCTGGAATTTGAGGTTGTTCGCGATGCGAAGGGCCAAATGATTACGGTTTGCACGATTGAAAATATCGATCCAATGGGTGTCCATACGGGCGATTCTTTCTGTGCTGCTCCTATGCAAACTATTGCGCAGGAAACTATCGATCGTCTGCAGGAGAAAAGCTATAAAATTGTCGATAAAGTCGAGGTAATTGGTAGCTGCAATGTTCAGTGGGCCCATGATCCAAAGACTGATCGAGATATTATCATTGAGATAAACCCACGCACGAGTCGTTCCTCTGCGCTTGCGTCAAAAGCAACTGGTTTCCCGATTGCTTTTGTTTCTGCAATGCTGGCAACAGGATTAACACTTGATGAAATTCCTTGCGGAAAGCATGGCACGCTCGATAAATACGTTCCCGGTGGCGACTATGTGGTACTGAAGTTTGCTCGTTGGGCTTTCGAAAAGTTCAAGGGTGTAGAAGATAAGCTCGGTACCCAGATGCGTGCAGTGGGCGAGGTAATGTCTATTGGAAAAACTTACAAAGAAGCATTTCAAAAGGCTGTTCGCTCCCTTGAAAAAGATCGTTATGGTTTAGGGTTTGTAAAGGATTTCCACGAAAAATCGTTGGACGATCTTATCCAAATGCTTCAAGAGCCTACTTCGGAACGCCAGTTCATTATGTATGAGGCGCTAAGAAAAGGCGCAACCGTTGAACAGTTGCATGAGCTTACTAAGATCAAGGTTCACTTCATTCAAGAAATGAAGGAATTGGTAGACGAAGAGCAGGAAATCCTTGCTTATGCTTCTGAGCATCCTGGTGATCAGCTACCAGAAGATCAGTTTATTACGGCGAAAAAGGATGGCTTTTCAGATCGATATCTGGGTCAACTTCTTGCCATTCCTGAAGATGATGTTCGTGCCTATCGTCTGAGTCTTGGAGTAACTGAAGCTTGGGAAGGGGTTCATGTAAGCGGTACGCAAGATAGCGCATATTATTATTCAACTTACAATGCTCCCGATCATTCCACCGCATCAGAGAATCGCAAAATAATGATCTTAGGTGGCGGTCCAAATCGTATTGGGCAGGGCATTGAATTTGACTACTGCTGTGTTCATGCCGCTCTTGCTCTTAAAAAGCTGGGCTTTGAAACGATTATTGTCAACTGTAATCCCGAAACGGTTTCTACTGATTACGATACTTCAGACAAACTATATTTTGAGCCTCTCACTGCTGAAGATGTTTTGAGCATTTACGAGAAAGAAAAGCCTTTAGGAGTTATTGCCCAATTTGGTGGTCAGACGCCTTTGAATTTGGCAAGTCAACTTGAGCGTGCAGGAATAAAGATCCTAGGAACCAGTCCAGAGATTATTGATCTTGCAGAAGATCGTGATCGTTTCCGCGAGGTTATGGACAAACTTGGTATTCCTATGCCAGAAGCGGGTATGGCAGTAACCGTGGATGAAGCCCTCGATACTGCTCATAAGATTGGTTATCCTGTCATGGTTCGTCCAAGCTACGTGCTGGGTGGTCGTGGCATGGAAGTGGTGTATGACGATGATGCTCTGTCGAATTACATGGCAGCAGCAATTGGAGTAACACCTGATAGGCCTATCCTTATCGATCGCTTCTTACAGCATGCTCTTGAGTGCGAGGCGGATGCAATTTGTGATGGAATGCATGCGTTTGTTCCTGCAGTTATGGAGCATATTGAATTAGCAGGTATCCATTCGGGTGACTCTGCTTGCATTCTTCCCTCGGTCAATATCGATGTTCAACACCTTGAGACCATTAAGGATTACACGCGTAAAATTGCAGAAGCAATGCATGTTTGTGGTCTAATGAATATCCAGTATGCAATCGAAAACGGTACGGTATATGTTCTGGAAGCAAATCCACGTGCTTCTCGTACGGTTCCTTTGGTTTCAAAGGTTTG
This sequence comes from Cryptobacterium sp. CAG:338, assembly GCA_000435475.1. GTDB lineage: Bacteria > Actinomycetota > Coriobacteriia > Coriobacteriales > Eggerthellaceae > Anaerotardibacter. The sequence continues at coordinate 78,200 of FR896048.1, forward strand.
CAATATTCAGATGGTGCAAGTGGCCACTGATGTTATTACGAGCGAATTTACTGGCCGTCCTTCTCCTGTTGCGGATTTACACGAGAGGACCTTCTCGCATTTTGGCGTGAAAGAAGCAGTATTCCCCTTCAATATGTTCCCTGAAGTTGACCCTGTTTTGGGACCGGAGATGCGATCTACGGGCGAAGTACTTGGACTGGCAAGCACCGTGGGTGAAGCTTTCCTGAAAGCTCAGGAGGCAACGCAGACTGCTATTCCTTCCGAAGGTACCGTTTTGATGAGCGTCAGTGATCGAGATAAGGATGAAGCAGCAAAGGTTGCTCAGGCATTTGTTGATGCAGGGTTTGCAGTTGTTGCAACGAAGGGCACTTGCGAACTTTTGAATGAAGCTGGTATTAAGGCAGAGCATATTAATAAGCTTGGAGAAGGACGTCCCAATATTCTTGATGCTCTTGCTAACGGAGAAATCGCGATCGTAGTTAATACTCCAGCTTCAAGCACTGAAAGCCATGAAGACGATAGCTATATTCGAAAATCTGCTATTAAGAATCATGTTCCTTATATGACCACTCTTGCGGCTGCTTATGTAACTGCAATGGGAGTTAAAGAATCTAAGGAGAATGAAGGTTCTGGCGTTCGATCGTTGCAGGAAATTCATGCAACTATTCAGTAACGATACATAGTTTTCTCTAAATTTCTTTTAGGGTTATAGAAAGGGGATATTGATTAATATCAATATCCCCTTAAATAATGCTTCGCTTTTTTGAGAGTAAAGCTAATAAGCTTAACCCTCGAAAGGCACTACGTTAGCAACTGCTTCTTTAGCTGAAATAATGGTATCGCCGTTGTCAATATCAATCAATTTATAGCGCACATTACCCATACCAAGTTCGTTCATATAGGAAAGCTGTCTTAATCCATGACGACTTTCCATGCGTTCTACCAAGGCCTTACGATCATCTTCCTTCATCGAGTAAACCAAGTCTACACAAGCGGTATCAATCGCGCAGATGTCAGTTGAAGCTAAGATGCCTACGTTCGGTGTTACGACGGGTTCTGCAGCGGTGCCTTCGCAATCGCACGAGACAGACATATTGCGCATCACATTAACGAAGGTAATATGGTCACCAAAATGATCCACAACAGCCTTGGCTGATTCCATCATGCGCTCCATGAATTCTTCGTCAGAAATATCCCACATATCATCAGAGCTGGGTGTGGTATGTATCATTGCTTTTCCAACACGACCATCAGCACATCCAATTCCGATATTCTTTGCGGATCCTCCAAATCCACCTTTAGCATGGCCTTTAAAGTGGGTGAGAACTAAAAGCGAATCGTAATCAACGATAGTTTTACCCATTGCCATATAGGTGAACCATTTTCCGTTTTTGACGGGAAGGTTTACTATGCCGTCTTCGTCCATGATATCTACTGGACAAAAATCCCAACCGTTAACCTTGAGGGTTTCACGATGTTGCTCAGTTGTATAGCGATCTCCTTCATAGTAGGTGTTCGTTTCGATAATGGTTGCGTCAGGTAGATCGGCGTTGATTAGGTCTTTAACCCAAGGACGTGGAATAATATTTGGTCCATGCTGCTCGCCGGTATGCAGTTTGATTGCAACGTTTCCTGTTAAAGGACTGTTTACTCGTTCGAAGATCTTCTTTAATCCTTCAGCTGAAAGATCGCGCGTAAAGTAGACTACCGATTCTTTGCCAGTGCGTTCTTCGTAGGGAATATAGTGGTTTCCGCCAGATCCAGGGGTAATTAATTCTGCCATAAGATACCTCCCTCTTTATTTAGCTTACTTTTATTGTAGCGAAACTATAAGAACGAACTGGGATTATTGTTATGCATTCTAAACATGGGTAGTAATACTAAAACTGCATAAAACGGTTTATGAGAAAAGTTTAGGGATTGCATTGCCCACAAGGTTGATATCCCTCAGAGATGAGTGTTTCACGAGATCCTTTGAAATCTTTTCTGTTATGGCTTGACATAGATTCAACTGAGCTACAGCTTGGGTGATGAAATCGTTTTGAGTTGGTGTTAAGAATATAGGTAGTTTCAGTTTGTGTAGCGGTATCGGTATTGGTCGAGGTCGTGTTGCTCTCCCAGTTGTTTCCAGTTTGATAATCTATTTCTATACCTGGTTGTACGTTGTAGCAATAAACATTGAAGCTGATGCCTGCGCCTTCGTCCTCAATAGAGAGAGCTTCCATTTGAACTCCACGCGCTAGCAATTCATCCTCTTTGTAAATGGGAGTTACACGGTAAAGAACATGATTGTGAGTCTCATCGATATAATCATCAATTTGGTTTTCAAAAGGAAGCATTCCTTCGGTATTTAAATAGCGAGTTCCTGTGATGAGATTTTCCCAGTTAGCGTTTTCTCCCGTAAGCTGAAACCCAATAAGATGACAACGGTTATAAAGACTGCCACCTTCTACGATGTCATAGGTAACACTTTGCCAGCCCGTAGGCTTTACTTCACTAATGTTTTCTCTTTCTTCAGTAGGCATGGTGTCATGGCTTACGAGAGCGAAAGCTGTTCCGCATCGTCCCTCATAATCGCGCGGAGCATACGTTTCAAATGAAGAAGATTCTTTGTCTTGTTCAGTAAAGGTGGGCTCATTGTCGTTGACTTCGACATAGGGTTCACCTGAATAGTCGGGAATCTCCGAGAGCTTTACTTCGCCATCTGCGTCAACAGAAATTGTTTCGTCACTGGCGTTCGAGATTTCAGGATTTGAATCACTCGGTGTTTGACTGGATGTTTGGGTGGTAGAGGAGTCGTATTGGCCATAGTCTCGATGCTCAGTGCATCCTGAAAAGGGAAGCACACAAAGAGAAAGAAGCAGTGCGAAAAAGATCCGTAAAAACTTGTTATAGGGTTTTGTTTCAGGATAGTTTGTTAAAGAGAAACTATAAAAACGTTGCGATAATTTGTAGTTTTGTTTTATAGAGTCGATTTGTTTCATTGAGATTATTTGGTCTTTCGGGTTTGAATTTGTTGCATTCGCCTAGTATAAGTTCACTTATCAAAGAAGTGCTTGGAGGTTAGCCTAGACTCGTAGAAAGCTCAACTTTTTGTTGAAAGGGGTTTCTATGAATTTGAACCTACTCGAAGGAAAAACCGCAATTGTTACTGGCGGTACACGTGGAATCGGTTTTGCCATTGTGAAAACCTATCTTGAGAATGGGGCAAAGGTTGCTTTATGCGGGTCGCGCCAAGAGACCGTCGATAAGGCACTGGCAAAACTTCGTGAGGAAAATCCCGATTATCCTGTAATGGGTATTACTCCTGATCTTTCTGATTTTGATTCTATTACTGCTGAATTCAACAAAGTTAAAGAGGCTTTTGGGTCCATTGATATTTTAGGCAACAATGCGGGCGTTTCAGCACGTGAGTCGATCTATGAATATGATCCTGAGGCTTTCAAGAAAACCATGGAACTCAATGTGAATGCGGCATTTTTATGCTGTCGTGCCGTTGCTCCGATCATGAAGGAACAAGGGGGCGGGGTCATTATTAATACTTCCTCTATGGTAAGTATTTATGGTCAGCCTTCTGGATGCGCGTATCCTACATCAAAATTTGCAATCAATGGTCTCACTAAGTCTTTAGGTCGCGAATTGGCTCCTGATAACATTCGCGTTAATGCGGTTGCACCAGGCATTACCCATACCGATATGGTAGACGCATTACCTGAAGAAATGATTAAACCTCTTATTGCTACGATTCCGCTTGGACGTATGGGTGAACCGGAAGATATTGCAAATGCATATCTATTCTTAGCTTCTGATCTTGCTAGCTATGTGACGGGCGTTGTGTTGTCTGTTGATGGTCTGGCACGTGCATAAATAAGCGCTTGGTGTCGTTTAGCTAACATCTGTCTTTTGAGTTAAAAAAAATTGCGCCGCAGGTTTTCTGCGACGCAATTTTTGTTTAGTGGCTTTGATCAAAATAAATCAAGTAAGTTCGTTTTGATCTATTGGTACGAATAGGATCTCCTGAATAGAATTTCCTATCGGTATGAATAGAATCCTTCGCCTGCATTGACGCCCAATTTACCTTCATCGATATAAGACTTTAGCATTGTAGCAATTTTGCCTTTTACTGATTCGGGGTCTTTTGCTTCAGGATCCATTGCAATGATGTTGTATGCCGTTGTCAGTCCGACGATGTCTAAAATTTGGAATGGTCCTAGAGGAGCTCCCGTGCCCAGTCGCCAGGTTTGATCGATGGTCTCAATATCAGCTACTCCTGTTGCGGCAAGCATTTGTGCTGAGGAAAGGAAGGGGACTAACATGCTATTGAGGATGTAACCCGGTTGTTCTTTCTTAAGACAGAGAGGAACCATACCAATCGCCTTAGCGAATTCAACAACTTGATCGTAATACTTTTGCTCAGTACCTGCATGACCCATTACTTCGGCGGTATTGTTGCGCCATATTTCGTTAGCAAAGTGGAGTGCTAAGTATTTTTCTGGTCTACCGGTGTATGACGCAAACATACTGGGAAGCATTGTAGATGAATTGGTGCAAATAATTGCATGTTCAGGAAGAAAACGGGCAGCTTGCGTATAGAAATCAATTTTCTGCTGAGGATCTTCAGCAATTGCTTCGATCACTAAATCGGCATGAGAGAATGCTTCTTCATAGCTTGTGGTTAGTTTTAGGCTCTCAAATGCATGAAGTGCCTGTTCTTTGAGTTGATCGAGTTTTTCTGCGGGAGTTTGAGGTGAATCGGCGAGTCCCCGAGCATAAGCAGCAGGATTGGTTTTCATTGCTTCTAGGGTAGCAATATAGATATCGCGGAATCGCTGAAGTTTTGGCGTGGCACGCTCGATAGAAGCCTCGCTTCTCAGCCAAATGGTAACCTCAAATCCTTTGTAGGCGGATTGAAGTGCAATTTGACTTCCGAGAACTCCTCCGCCTGCTACTACGATATTCTTGAAGTCCATATTAGTATGACCTCCTAAAATCGTTGCTTTTTGTTTATTTATACTCCGAGCTTTTTTGATACGCGATAAGGAGACTGTATTGGTGTCATTTTGTTAGGGTTAGTGGAAGATAATCGTCGAAAACATGAAAAGTGTATCCAAATTGGTAGCTTATCAAGAAGTGCAGTATAGTCTTTCTTTGACCTAAGTTTTTCAGTACAAAAGGGTGGCAAGTATGAATATTCCAGGTTTAGTTACGATCAAACCGAATCAAGAACAACTTCTACGGGATGTTGCCGTTATGATGGGCACTTCATTCTTAGAAGAAAACTGGTTTATTACTTGGCTTTCCGCGTTAGATGCTTTGGAAACAACAAAGGAGCGAAAAGAAGAACTGATGCATGCGGTTTTTCTTGATGATTTAGAAGTACATGCACCGTTTGAAGGGGTGTATGCATTGCCAGATCTAACGGCAGCAACAGGTGCTTATAGGTTTAGTGAGCTTAAGGGCACCACTCATTCTGAGCTTGAAGAGCAAACGGGTAAACATTTAACTGAAGTTGCTACGGATGAAGAGCTAAAGCTCCTTGATGAGCAAGCTCGCAAAATGGAGCCCATTTCACAATTTGATTGGGCTCGACATTTAGAGAAGGGCAATGACCATATTTATTTTTATGCGTGGGCGGTTGATCCTTCAGCACGTGGAACAGGCGCTTTGCGTAAGCTTTTAGACCCTCTTTTTGCTTTTGCTGACGATCATGGTCTTAATTGTTATCTGGAGTGTTACGCAGATAGATTGCAGCATATGTATGAGCATCTAGGGTTTGAGCTGATAGATGAACTCTACGCTCCAGGGTTTGAAGTATATGAACGTCGGATGGTAAGACGTGCACGCATTCTTTAGGCTCGATCGCAGAATAAATCATAAGTTGATTATTATGAATTACCTGTTTTTGAGTGTGATTCAACCCAATCAAATAATGCTGAAGCTTGATTGGATGCTTCGGCATTTACGATGAGATAGAAATGGGCGCATGCTTCTTTTTCAGTAAGAGGAACAATGGTGCGCCCTTCTATTTCTCTCGATAAATAGGCAGCATCAGTAACAAAACAAAGAGCAGAGCTTGATTGGGTTAGTTGTTGAAATACGGAATAATCCTCCTGAATAATAAGGGTTGAATGAGGAAGAGCTTTATCGACCAAATCTCGCCAAAATCCTATGTTTTCATACAGCAAAAACGTTTCTCCATCTAATTCGGAGATGCTAAGAGAAGTTTTCTTAGCTAAGGGATGTGAATTAGGGATAGAAACGGAAAGATGTTCGTCCATCAAGTGGCAACAACGCATTGCGGGATACGTAATTGGTTTATAAGAAATACCGAGATCGAATAATTGATCCATCACTCCGCGTTCTACATCTTCTTGTTTGGTGATGTGAGAAGACAGAAGTTGATCTGGGAATCGTTCGACCGCCAATGCGGTTAGGCGCCAGAGGGGTGCGGGTGCAACAGTGCCTACATGGAGCGCGGTTGCTCTGTGTGCTAAATCATTAAGCGCAATGCGCATCAGGCGTTCCTCGTGAAGAATGCTACGAACATATTCCAAGGCAGTTGCTCCTGCTTGGTTGAGAGAGATTGCTCGTCCATTGCGATCGAAAAGCTGAATACCTAATTCTTGTTCTAATCGTGCAAGTGATCGGCTCAACGCAGGCTGAGAAATATGGAGCTGTTCAGACGCTGCGCTTACGGTTCCAAGCTGCGCGACACAGAGGAATTGATGTAGCTGTTCAAAATTCATACGTTTCCCCTTTATAACCATTGTGCATAAGAGATATCTTATATTGCATTGTACTTTATGGTCTCTGCCTGGAAAAATAGTCTTAGAAAAACGTTAAAGAAAAGAGGCTATTATGATCAATTTCATTATGAATAACGGTTTGGATATTCCTGCAATTGGCTATGGCGTCTTTATGATGTCATCTGTAGAGATTGAGCAGCATCTCCCTGAAGCTATTGAGACGGGATATCGTCATATTGACACGGCAAATGCGTACTTCAATGAAGTTGCGGTAGGTAAAGTTATAAAGGAATCTGGCATAGCACGAGAAGATTTCTTTATTACTTCGAAACTGTTCCCACAAAGCTATGAATACGAACAGTGCAAGAAAGATATTGACGCAACGCTTGAACGTATGCAGTTGGATTATCTCGACTTAATGCTTTTCCACCAACCGTATGGTGAATACGTTTCTGGTTGGAAGGCTATGGAGGAAGCTGTACAGGAAGGCAAGGTAAAGTCTATTGGTCTTTCGAATTTTCCTATGCACAAGATTCAGGAAATTTTAGATGTTGCAACAATTAAGCCTGCAGTTCTTCAAGTTGAGATCAATCCTTACTGGAATCAGCATGAATTAAAAGAACAGCTCAAAGCACAAAACATTACTTTTGAGGGTTGGTACCCCTTAGGACATGGTGATGCAAACCTGCTTAATGAGCCTGTTTTCGCTAAGTTAGCAAAGAAGTACGGCAAAACAACCGCTCAGATTATTATGCGTTGGCACTTGCAGGAAGGAAACGTTATCTTCCCTAAAACGCTTAACCCGCAGCATATGGCAGACAATCTAGATATATTTGATTTTGAATTGACCGATGAAGAAATGGCGGCAATTAACAGCTTGCCTCAAAAAGCCTATTACGTAGTTTCAGAAGAAGCACCAGCTTTCGTGCTTAACCATAACGACTACAGCAAGCAAGCGTAATCAATTAATCGAAAGAAGGAATACGGTTATGGAATACGTGACACTCAATAATGGAGTAAAAATGCCCATGCTGGGCTATGGTGTTTTCCAAACACCTCCCGAGGAAACCGAGCGCTGCGTTAAAGAGGCTCTTGAGGTTGGCTATCGTCTAATTGATACTGCGCAAGCGTATGGAAATGAAGAGGGAGTGGGTGCCGCGGTAGCAAAAAGTGGCATTCCTCGTGAAGAGATCTTTATTACCAGTAAAATTTGGGTTTCCAACATGAATTATGAAAGAGCACGTGTGTCTATTGATGAAACGTTAAAGAAGCTCGGAACTGATTATGTTGACCTGATGCTTCTTCATCAAGCGATGGGGGATTATCCAGGGGCTTACCGCGCGATGGAAGAAGCCTATAAGCAGGGAAAGATTCGGGCTATTGGTTTATCGAATTTCTACCCTGAGTGTTTGACCGATGTTTGCATGCTGGCTGAAGTTACTCCGACAGTTAATCAAATAGAAACCCATCCGTTCCGTCAGCAAGATGAGGCGCATGCCAATATGGATAAACTTGGAGTAGTCCATGAGGCTTGGGCTCCCTTTGCGGAAGGTAAAAACAATATTTTCACAAATCCAATTCTTTCTGAGATTGGTGAGAAATACGGTAAAAAGCCAGGACAGGTAGTATTGCGTGCCTTAATGCAAAAAGGTGTGGTAGTGATCCCAAAGACGGTTCATAAGCAGCGTATGGAAGAAAATTTCGATGTGTTTGATTTTGAGCTGACTTCCGAAGATTTAGAAAAATTTACTTCGTTGGAGGACCCAGCATTTCCTCCTATCTTTGATCATTTTGATGTCAATGTAGTAGGTTGGATGCTTGGTGAATTAGTAAAGAAGCAGCAGCTTCAAGGAGCCTCACTCTATTAATTGCCGAGTCTCAGTGGGCTATTTCTCTGCAAAGCTCTGGATTTATTTTGCTGGCAGTGGTAAGTCCACATGCGGGAGTGGCGAGGGTAACTGCTCGTAAGATTGCGTGCTGCATCGCTTCTGTTGCCATAATAGCAACGAGATCAAAGTTCGCTTCTTGTTTTCCAGATGCCATGGTAAAAATCGTATCGCCGTCAGCAGAGGTGTGGACGGGTTTGATGACACGAGCATAGGCATCGTGAGTAATAGAAGAGACTTTTTGGCATTGAGCTTTAGTTAATTTTGCGTTGGTAAGCACTACGCCAATGGTGGTATTTGTGCACGGCGATGTAGTTGTGAAATTTTGCGTGTTGCGAGAACTATCTGAAGAGATGCTTTTTTCTTTTTCATCACTAGGAGTTGATTCGTCTTTAGAGGAAGTCATTGATAGTAAAACTGGATCGAGAGGATCCATTAAAGTCCCATTCTCGTCTACATGTCCAGCAAGCGGGGTACCTTCTGGGGTGCATACGGTGCCGAGTGCATTAACCGCAACTATTGCGACTACCACTACCTCCTCTTCTTCATTGATTGGTGCTCGTAGTCCATAAATGCCAAGTCCTGATTTGGTTGCTTGTTGAGGATCAAGCATTTTTCCGACGGTAGCTCCGCAGCCAGCTCCCACATTCCCTTCCATGGGTTGCTTGGATTTGCAGGAATTATCCAAGGCACTACAACAGGCTTCTGCGCCCATTTTTGCAGTGGGGTGTTCAGGTTGTCCGTAGGGTAAATCGAACAAACAAGCGCCTACCACAATAGGTACTCGTAGCCCGCATAGCTCAAACCCTACTTTGCGGTTGGCGAGTTCTTGCATGACGCCGGTTGCAGCTTCTAGACCAAAAGCACTTCCGCCGCTTAGTACTACTGCATGAATAGCTTCAACCATGTTTTCTGGTTTCAACAAGTCGGTTTCGCGTGTTGCAGGACCTCCGCCTCTAACATCAACACTGCAGGTGGAACCTTCAACTGATAGTACGACCGTGCATCCTGTAGCCGCATCGAGATTTTGAGCGTGCCCGACTTTAAATTCTGGCAAGTCAGAAAGATGTGCTTGTTTGAAGTTCATAAAAGCTCCTAGTAAATGCTTGTGGTTGCAGAGGGTATGTCTTTCAAGATTGTGAAAAGTTTTATGAATTGAAGTATTTAGGTAAGGGTGATAATTTCATTTGTTGTCGCTTCCATAAAGGTTTCATCATGGCTTATTAGCAATAATGCACCAGGAAAGTTTGCAAGTGCTTGCTCAAGTGCTTCTATTGAGTGAATATCAAGGTGATTGGTAGGTTCATCCATGATTATTAACTCAGGTGCTTGCAGTATACCAAGCGCTAAAAACAGTTTACGTGCTTCGCCAGGGCTTGTTTCATTGCCATCAAGTATGCGTTTGGGATCTGAATTTAGCTGAGCGACTATTGAGAGTAGTTTTCCTTTCTCTTGTTTAGGCAAAGAGCGAATGGTAGTTAAGATTTGTTCGCGCTTTTCTTTTGATAACTCTTGAGGCAAATAGAGCAATTGCAGAGGAGTTCTATCTTGCTCTTGGGTGATCTGAGAGACGATTTGCTCAACCAGAGTTGTTTTACCAATACCGTTTTGCCCCTGAATTCCTAGGTGTGTTGTGTTTTCAAGCGAGATGGTAGGTATAGTTAACTGTCTTCCTTGAGCGGTAAGTATCTGGTGTGCAGGAAGATAGAGCAGGGTTTTTCGGGGCGAAGGTTTGCTTTCGACCCAAAGAGTGCTTTGATATTCTTTTTCAATGTGAAATGCTGCTAATTTTTCTTGTTCCTTCTTTAAACGGGCATCCATAGACGCTGCAAGTGCTCCTGCCTTACCGTCTTGTCCCGTATAAATTGCGAGTTTAATTTTTGCTCGTCCATCTCGGTCGTGCTTGTCAAGATTTTTAGCGCTTCTTCTTTTTGCAGTTTGCGCTGCTTTATGTGAGCGTTGTGCATATTCAGTCTGCAGTTTTTGAATCCGTGCTTTCTGTGCTTCTTTTTCGCGTGTTGCGCTCATGATTTCAAGCTGTGATTGGCGTTTTACTTCTGAATAGGTTCCAGGTCGCATAATAATTTTGCGGTTTTCGAAACACAGACATTGGGTTACGAGATTGTCTAAGAGAGTGCGATCATGTGAAATAAGAAGTCCCGTTCCTTTGTAGGTGCTCAGAACATGTGATATTTCGTTTCGACAGGCGGCATCTACATGGTTAGTCGGCTCATCTAATATAAGAAGCTCTGGGTTTGTCCAGAGGGCAACAGCAATTTGAATCTTTTTCTGTTCGCCTGCACTTAGTTCAGAAAAACGCCACAACATTTCATCATCAATATTGAAAAGTGAACGCAATTTCTGTGCTTCTTTGTTGTAGTCACAGGAGAAATCGAAAAGTAGTTCGGGCTGAATTCCAGCATCCTGTTCGCAATAGGCGTAGGAAAGGCGAGGTGATACTTGCCCAGAATCGGGCGTTAGAAGTCCACATGTTAGACGAGCTAAGGTGGTTTTACCACAACCATTATTTCCTATAACACCTGTCCATCCTTTAGGAAAGGAAACACTGGCATGATCTATGGTAGGTGCTGAAGCGCCAGGAAAAGTGTATGAAATATGGGTAAGAGTAAGAATGGATGACTGAGTCATGTGAAGTCTCCTTTTATTAACGTCAGGGGGTACCTTAGAAAGAGAAACCACCAGAAGATAGGTGCCAGTTTCGTGGACTTGTGACAGAAAGCCTTGTGGGCAAACACGCAACAAGAAATAAAACCAAAGGTACTTTGGTATTGACGTTAGAACTTCACTGATCAATCTCCTAACCTGAACAAAGGCTTGGCATATGGGCCTTTGCGGGGTGAATGATAATTTGCTGCAAGCTTTAATGGTTTTTGGAGGAACACATTAAATGTCTGCAACAGTGCACAGAATACCATCAATCATGAAAAAAGTGCAAACTCATGAACTCAGCAAAAAGGTCACCTATTCGGTATACTCTTTTGGGGATTAGGTTTACACAACATGCGCCGAATATGCAGGAGGGGCTTATGTTTACTACGTTTAAACTTGCTATTGAGCAGCAAGACCCTATTTGGGATTCGTTTTCACTTACAAAGCAAGAAGATGACTACTTGCTGGAAATCGAGTCTTTTCATACTCCAAGTGCAGAAAAATCCCTCAATGTTTCGAATGACGAGGTTGCATCATTTTTTGCTGAGGTAGAAAAGCTCGGAGTTCTGTCTTGGTATCATCGCTGGGATAATTCTCTTTATGGTGAAAATCAGTGGTCTTTGACGATTGATGACGAAGAATATTACGGCAGTAACTGGTATCCGGAAGATTTCGACAAAGTGGTAGAGTTACTTGTTGCACATTTTGGTTTCCCGGAGCAGAAGCTTCATCCGGTTACTTCATTTCCTGGTTCAATTGAGCTAGCGCATCTTAGTGCATATCGTTTTGCATTTTCAGATAAAGCTGTACAAATTATTTCAGAATATGGATTTACTCCTATTGAAGCGCCACAGGATGATTTTGACTTTGATGAATCTTCTCTGTATTTGGGAAAGGTAATGAGTGAGGTAGAACCTGCTCTTAGGTGCGCAAAGAAAGATATTTTCAAATTTGCCGAAAACAAATCTTGGTGCAAAAACTATCAGGCAATTCTTGATGCCTACTGCTTGAATGGAGCTCCAGAAAAGTCTGTCTCTGACTACTAAATAGAAACCGCTTCGTTGTATCCAGTTGTAGCATTACTTGTTGCTCTTGCTTCTGAAGAGGCTCAGCCGTTTACTTCTATGATTGAATCTACTAAGACTGTGTTGTATTTCGTGCTTCTGAATCGATTGAATGAACTGTTGTTTGGCGAAGACCCAGAAGTGTTTTTAGAAGAGTGCTAAAAACACTTCTGTGTTCACTAGTTTTTAGAAAAACTCATTGGGCTTTTCTGGGTTTGCAGTTTTACTCAGGAAGCCCTTTGCTTTTTCTAGAACAGCCTCAGGAGTGCAGCGCGCCTCAAAAGGACACATTTCCACGCATCGTAGACATGCAATACATGTTTCGCTGTCGGTGGTATTAGGTGCTTCTTCTGGAATTGCACCTACAGGACACTCCATGGCGCATATTCCGCATTCGGTACATTTTTCATTTACTTCAGGTGCAGGATTGTGCGGGCGCTTTCCGTCCAAAACGCCTTTAAAGTTAAACTTTGGCGCTGCTTCAATAGAAGGCATATCCGTCAGACGTGCTGCAATGATTTTTGCAAAGGCACTTATTTCTTCAAGATCCTGTTCGTTTGGTCTATCGGTTGCAATATAGGTAGCTATGGAGTGTCGAGCTACTAAGGCGGCTGCACCAATACTTACAAATCCTTTTGCGGCAAGGTTGGTTTCCATCTCTAACAAAGTGTTGTCGTAATCACGTGCGCCATAAACCGCAAGTAATACAGCTGGAGAGTTGTTGCCGCTTACGGTTTCAAGTTGTTCCCATACAAATGGTGGGAGATAGCCACCAAATACTGGTCCTGCAAGGACAAGAAGTTCATTGGAGGCAAAATGTTTGGTTATGGGATTATCTAAGCGGATGGGTTGAATTTCAGTTTCATAGGGGAGTGCTTCAGCAAACGTTTCCGCATAGCGTTTAGTGGTATTAGTACCAGTAAAGTACAAAACAGTAGCATGGGTAATTTTCATGGGGCTCCTTACGTATATTGGTGGAGTAATTATAAAGCGCACAAGGAATAAATTAATTAGTTTTACTTCTAGTCAATTCTATTCCTTGCTTTCCAGTCATTTGTTCTATTTTAAGTTCGATAACACAGGTACGATCGAAAGCACGGTTGATTTCTTCTTGAAGAGATTGTTCTAAACCGGGCGAATATTTTCGTCCTAATAATTCAAGGGCTTTTCTTTTGGTTGATACCTCTTCTATGATTTGTATTTCTCCAAAAACAATGACGCTTCTATAAGCAGTAGTGAATTTCTCTGGAACAATTTCATCTTTGTCTATCACGCAAAATGAAGCCTTATTACAGTGACGTATCGCTTGTAATTTGTGCCCTTCAAGCGCGCAATGAAAGTAGAACGTGTTATTTTCAAAAGCGTAGTTTATAGGCAGTGCATAGGGAAAATTATCTTCGTCAATTAAGGCAAGAGTACCCGTATGTGCTTTCTTCAGAATCGAACTACACATCTCATCAGGAAGCTGTTGGTTTTTTCTACGCATGGGATGGTCTCTTCTTTTGGGTTTTTGCGAAGTATTGTTGGGTAAACTCATAGGACTCCTAAATAGGGTTTAAGCAGGGTTTTATGTATGCACCTATTGAATAAACATTTATTAAGTATAGGCATTTGTAATGCTTAGCGCGTATTTTTTAAACTCCTTTATAGAGAATGAATTCTGTGGAGTAAGAGGTTGTAATGGACCAAGCTAGTCATGCGTTTTTTCAAATGACCATATTATTGATTATAACTGCGGTGGGCTTTTTGGCCGCCAAGCTTGGTTATTTAGATGCGCACACTAAAACCAAAATCACTGATCTGCTTCTTAATATCACTCTTCCTTGCATGATTATTGCTTCAGCAGGAAATGTTGATGTGGCACTACTAGGACCGCAACTTCCTCTGATGTTGGCATTCGGTGCAGGAGAGTTTTTCTTATGGCTTGCAATTGCCTACTTATTCATTGCAATTTTTCGTGTTCCGAAATCGCAGCGCTCTGTGTATTGTTTTATGAGCGTGTTAACTAATACGAGTTTTGTGGGAATACCTGTTGCAAGCGCTCTGTATGGTGAAAGTGCTGCATTGTTATGCAGTGTATTCATCATGGCAACGAGCACACTTATTTACAGTATTGGAGTAGGAATATTAGTTTCCGATAAGGAAGAGCAACCAAAAAGCAATAATCTGGCTAATGCCTCAAAAAGTAACAGAGTGACTCAAGTGCTTCGTGCTGTTTTAAGTCCCCTTATTATTGCCGCTGTTTTAGCTTTAATTTTGGTTTTTTTGCAGGTTCAGCTTCCTTCAATCTTACAAGAATCACTTTCTACGATCGGTGGATTAACTGCGCCTTTAGCTATGATGCTTGTTGGTGTGATTATTTCTCAAGAAAGCCTGCGTGAAGTAGTTAGTGAATGGCGTCTTTATCCTTTTATACTATTTCGTCAACTTATTGCGCCGGCACTTTCATACCTTGTTTTAAGGATGTTCATTTCTGATCCGGTTCTTTTGGGCATTTTTGTGGTGATGTTTGCATTGCCTGTCGGGTCAATGTGTTCTATGTTTTGCGTAAGCTATGGAAAAGATGCTGTTTTACCTGCGAAGAGAACAATCTTATCTACTATTTCTTCGTTTGTGATTATTCCTTTGTTGTTGATGTTTATTGCCGTAGTCTAATGAAAGGCCACGAATAGTTTTGAGGATCTACCTGTTTTCCGAGAAAACCTTATTAGATCTTACTTTATGCGGTATTTGTTTCCCTACTGGAAACAAATAGGAAGTAAACTAAAAAGTTGTTGAGTGAATGAAATAGTATGAGGAGGATACGGTGTCAATCCGCATTGGTATTTTAGGCTATGGCAACCTTGGAAAAGGTGTCGAATTAGCCGTTCAAAAAAATGAAGATATGGAACTGGTTGCATTGTTTACCCGTCGTGATCCCGCTTCTTTATCTCCCCTTACGGAAGGTGTGCCAGTATATTCTGCTTCTGATTTAGCGCAACATACTGAAGATGTTGACGTACTTGTTTTGTGTGGCGGTAGTGCAACTGATTTGCCTCAGCAAACACCTGAAGCTGCTAAATTGTTCAATGTTGTTGATTCTTTTGATACGCATGCAAACATCCCTTCGCATTTTGCAGCGGTAGATGCGGCAGCTAAAGAAAGCGGCAAGGTCGGTATTATTTCGGTTGGCTGGGATCCGGGTATGTTCTCGGTAGCACGTTTGTATAGCACCTGCATTTTGCCTGATGGAAATGATTATACGTTCTGGGGCCGTGGTGTTTCCCAGGGACACTCTGATGCAATTCGTCGAATTCCTGGCGTAGTAGATGCTCGCCAGTATACGGTTCCTGTTGAGGCTGCTCTTGAAGCAGTTCGTGCAGGCGAAAATCCAACTCTTTCAACTCGCGAAAAGCATACGCGCGAATGCTTTGTTGTGGCAGAGCAGGGTGCAGATTTAGGTGCGATTGAAAAGGCAATCGTTGAAATGCCTAACTACTTTGCCGATTACGATACTACGGTAACTTTTATCTCTCAGGAAGAATTAGACCGCGATCATAAGGGTATTCCTCACGGTGGTTCTGTTTTCCGCACGGGTGTAACGGGTGATGGCACTAACAAGCATGTAATTGAATTTTCTTTAAAGCTTGACTCTAATCCTGAATTTACGGGCAGTGTTTTGGCAGCTTGTGCACGTGCTGCTTATCGCATGAATCAAGAAGGACAGAGCGGCTGCAAGACTATTTTTGATATTGCGCCTGCTTATCTTTCCGCTCAAAGCGGAGAAGAGCTACGTGCTCATATGCTGTAATTCTTCTTTGGGAAATAGCAATAGTATTCTTGCAAGATAAACCTGTTCGGGTCAATTTTGTATCTCTTTTAAAGGCATCGCTTTTGCGGTGCCTTGTTTTATCAGTAAGATAATAAAGAATGATAATTGCCGCGTTCGTGTGTCATTTGAATCGTAGTTTTACGAGGGAGCCAAACTATGAGCATTGCACGTGATATAGAACAACTTCGCACCTGGATTCGTGAATGCAAGAAAGGTGGTATGGTGTTTTTTGGTGGGGCCGGGGTTTCCACTGAAAGCGGCATTCCGGATTTTCGAAGTTCCGATGGCTTATTTATGCAGGACTATCAAATTCCACCTGAGCAAGTTGTTTCGCATTCATTTTTTATGCAATATCCAGAGCAGTTCTTTGACTTTTACTTTAATCATATGATCTTTCCGGAAGTGAAACCCAACCAGGCGCACCGCAAGTTAGCTGAACTGGAACAAGAGGGTATTCTTTCTTCGGTAATTACGCAAAATGTTGATGGGCTTCATCAAAAAGCAGGTAGTAACAAAGTTCTAGAGTTACATGGAAGTTCCCTTGAGAATTACTGCGTTAAGTGCAAAAAGCGTTTTTCGCTAGAGGAATTTATGGCCTTGCGTCAGAGGGTGCTTCTTGACGAAATGAAGGGTGAAAATTGTCTTGGTGTCCCGCGCTGCCCTGAGTGTGGTGGCATTGTACGTCCTGATGTTGTGCTGTACGAAGAGGGCCTCAATCAACAAGTACTTCAAGCTGCTATTAAAGAGATTTCACGTGCTGATTTGATGGTAGTTGCGGGAACATCGCTGGTGGTTTATCCCGCTGCAGGGCTTTTGGAATTCTTTAGCGGTTCGCATCTAGTAATAGTCAATTTGCAGCCGACCTCATCTGATAGGCAGGCTGATTTATGCATTCCCGCGCGTGTTGGGGAAGTGTTTGATTTTTAAATCAACGGTATAAAGTGGTTTGTACAAAGCTCCCTTTGGAGTGAGAGTACTTTTAAAGAAGGTTAGCTTTGTAGCAGTGTCGGGTGCAGGAAATACAAGGTTTTTGAGTGATCCTTTTGAGAGATTTGCTCGCCGTGCAAGGGTAATATGGGGTCGAAATTTCTTTTGATCGAAATTCACCCCTTGTGCCTTGAGCTCTTCGCGTAGGGTGGTCGAAAGAGCAGAAAGTGCCTCGGTAAGTTGAATTTCTAAAAACAAGGTGGAATCATTCGACTTTCCAAATTTTCCTAAACCAACTGCATTAAGAGCAATGCCGCTCTGACAACTGGGGAAGTTTGCACAGAATTTATTGAAGGTTGTGTTTAGGATTTCGATAACTTTTTGGGCGGTTGCTTCGTCTATTTCGCCAAGAAATGCAAGGGTAAGGTGATAGGTATCTTGTTTTAAGAATCTACCTTGCACAGTCGTTGAGAGTTGATTTGCAAGTGATTCAGTTTCAATACAAAATGTTTGGGGCAGTTCAAGTGCTATAAAGGTGCGCATTTATTATCCTGACGTTTTTAAAGTAGAAGGTACATTAAAGATGCGGCTGAAAGAAGAAATACATCGATGATTATCATAGGTATTCCTGAAACCAATGACTCACCTTTCATATTTGATAGGTTTATACAATAGCCTCCTCGTTTGAGGAGGCTATTGAGTTTAATGTATGGAGCTTTATAGGCATATAGGACAAAAATTGTGTCCGTTTT
>FR896049.1:0-41835 GCA_000435475.1 Cryptobacterium sp. CAG:338
CACAAATTTTGTCCTATATGCCACAAGTGTGTCCTGTAAGCCGTAAGTACTCTCAACCAAAACTTAGAAGTTATAAGGGTTATAGCGACATTTGGGACTTAGGACATAATTCCGTATAACCCAGCTATAAGGTGTCTTGATTAGAGTGTCTTATTAATCCCATTCTGAAAATATTGTTTCAAAATCAGTAATCTATAAGGTATTTGATATATAAATATCCATGAGAGTTATAAATAACTCGCTAATACATTCATGGCATTTATTGGATTTATAAATTCCATTTTTATAACATGTTCATTTGGAAATAGAGATTCCGTGAGTTTTTGGAGAGGGTCGTGGAATTTCTTATAGTGCTAATCATTTTTTTGAGGAAAGGGGAGAATGATGAGTGCAGCAAAACAGGCTACGAAGTACTTGTTTGCTATCGCCACCGTATATATGTGTTATTTAACACATGGCGTTCAGGCAATTATCTTCAGCCAAAACCAAGTAAATTTCTATACTCAATGGGGATTTACTGACGCAGCTGCAGGTGCTGCCGCGGTATCAATGGCAATTACCTGGACCGGCGTTGGTAAATTTGTCAGTGTTTGGATTGGTGGCGAGATCTCTGACCGCATTGGCCGTAAGATTATGGCAGTGGGCGGCGGTATTCTCTACATCATTTCGTTTGTAATTATGCTGACCACGACGGATGCAACTATCGCGTGCATTGCAGGCTTCCTCTCTGGTGTTGCAACGTCAGGTTTCTGGGATGGCTCACTTTATCCTGCGGTAGCAGAGGCAAATCCGAAATATTCTGCTTCTACTACTATTGGTATCAAGGCTGTTATTTCCTTGTCCGGTATTGTGTATCCTCTCTTGGCAGCTATGAACTCCGGCGATTCTTGGCACATCAACATTTGGATTCCAATTGTTATGTCCATTATTGCAACGGTAATGGCAATCTTTACGCCCTTTATTTATGACGACGAGCGTAAGATGTCCGCTGGTGATTCTGACAATTCTGCTGCAAAGAATAAGGCAGAAGCTGAAATTCAGGCAGCTAAGGACGCAATGATCGAGCAGCCCAATGCTCTTATTCAGTTCGTTACGCTGTTCTTTGGTTTCACCATCATGTTCGTAATGTATGGTGCTCAGCAGTACACCAAGCAATTTGGTATTACGAACCTTGGTCTTGATCCTGTAGCAGCTGCAGGCTTGACCTCAATTTACACTGCTGGTTCTATTATTGCTGTTCTGTTCTGG
Source organism: Cryptobacterium sp. CAG:338 (assembly GCA_000435475.1). Classification (GTDB taxonomy): domain Bacteria; phylum Actinomycetota; class Coriobacteriia; order Coriobacteriales; family Eggerthellaceae; genus Anaerotardibacter. The sequence continues at coordinate 1,249 of FR896049.1, forward strand.
GCTTGGATTATGGGTAAACTTCGCTGGTCGCCACTGAAGGTTATCCTGTTTGATTCCATCCTCGGTGCTGCAGCGCTTGCGTTGGTAATTATTGCTTTGCCACTTGGTCTTGGTGCTGGTGTGGTATACGTTGCTATCGCAGTTCTGGGCTTCTCCGCTGCAGGCGGCATGCTTCAGACGGGTGTTTCCTTGCGCCAGATGATGTGCCCTGGTCCTCGCGGCCGCAACGTAGGTATGTATTACACCTTCATGGGCTTCGCTTCTGTATTCCTGCCCTTCATCGTTGGTAGCATGACTACAGCAGTTGGCGAAGCAAGCGCTGTCTGGATCATGATGATTCTCCTGCTTGCAGTAAGCTGCATTGAAATCTTGATGTCTATTGTTGCAATGGCAGCATTTAAGCGTCAGTTCGGCTACAGCGCAATGGAAAAGCTTCGTGAGGAATAAACTGATTAAAGTTTGCTCTTATAAGACGACCATACTGAAGGATAAAGTTTTGGTTAGGTGAGCTCTTATACTACGAAGTAGATCTTGCAAGCAAGATAAAGAGACCTCGGTTTTCCGGGGTCTCTTATTTTTAATTGGGCACTTTCTTATGAATTGCGAACAATCTATCGGTATTACGTTATAATTTCTGTGTATTAATTCATTCCAGAGGTGTACAAGGCATGAATCTATCTCAGCTGTATTATTTCCGAAAATTAGCAGAGCTGCAGCATTACACGCGCGCTGCTAAAGAGCTTTTCATCACTCAGCCTACTTTGTCAGGTTCAATTTCTTCCTTAGAGCAAGAGCTAGGGGTTTCGTTGTTTCAGAAAGCAGGACGAAATGTTGAACTTACGAAGTATGGCTCAGAATTTCTTGGTTACGTTAATGCTTCCTTAGAACAGCTAGATAAAGGCATCGCCATCATGAAGGGTTACTCGGGCGAGGGAGATGGCGGTACTATAGATATTGGATGTATCGTTACCCTCCAATCAGATTACTTGCCTCGTTTGTTGAAGCTCTATTCTTCCACCAATGACCATGAGACGGTATTTGATATTAATCAAAGGCCTTCTCAAGAACTGATTGCAGGCATACTTGAAGGCAAGCACGATGTGGCATTCTGCGCGTGTGATGGATCTGAATCGGGCATTCAGAAAATTCCCGTAGCGGAACAGCTTTTGGTCGTGTCAATGAATCCTGATTCTCCGTTGGCGGCAAAACCTTTTTTGACTCCCGAGGATCTCATTGGACAATCTATTATCTCTTATCGCGAGGAAGTGCCTCTTGGAAGTTCAGTCAAGCGTTTACTTGATAGTTATGGGGTGGAAAAGGTTCGCTATTCGTATGAGGATGAATCAATTCTTGCTGGTTTGGCAGCAACGGGTTCGGACTATGCGGTAATGCTCGATACCTTCTTCCCGCATACGGTAGATGATATTGTCATTAAACCTCTCTACAACAATGCTGAAGAGCAGCGCAGATTCTCGCATATGGTTTATCTGATTTATAGCGAAAAGAATTATCGTCCGTATTGCGTCGATCATTTTATTGACTTTATTCGCGAGCATAAGTTGGATCTTTCGAACGCGAATCATATTTATATTGATTAAACGAGCAATAAGATATCGACTAACCCTGTACCAACATAAGGTTGCTATAATTAGTCGTTATGATTTTGCAACTAGAACATATTACTAAATCGTTTGGGTCTCGAACGCTGTTTACCGATGTTACTTTCAAGTTGGAAGAGCACGATCGACTTGCGTTGGTAGGCCCTAATGGAGCAGGAAAAACAACCCTTCTTAATATCATTACCGGCCAAGAGGATGCCGATACGGGACGAGTGCTTTTTGCAAAAGGTGCTAAGGTTGGTTACTTGGAGCAGGAAGCTATCGAAATGGGTGATAACCCCATTTTTGAAGAAGTGCTTTCTGCTCAGCATGAAATTATGCGTCAAGAACAAAAGGTGCGTAGTTTAGAGCTTTCACTTGGAGAAAATCCGACAGAACAGCAACTTTCCGCCTACGGAAAGGCTCGAGATATCTATGAGTCTATGGGTGGCTATGAATTGGAGTCTCGCGTACGTGCGGTGCTGTTTGGTTTAGGATTTGGCGAAGACGATATGGAGCGTTCAACCACCGACTTTTCGGGTGGATGGCAAATGCGTATTGCTCTTGCGAAGCTTTTGACGCGAAATCCTGAAGTTTTATTACTTGACGAACCAACCAATCATCTTGACTTAGAAAGTGTGCGCTGGCTTGAAGGCTTTTTACGCAGTTATTCGGGTAGCGTTATCGTGGTAAGTCACGACCGTGCTTTTTTGGACAATATGGTTGATCGGGTAGCTGAAATTGATCTTGGTCATGTTCAGCTCTATAAAGGAAACTATTCCGCCTATCTTCGTCAGCGCGAAGAGCGTATAGAGAAGCTTAAAGAACAAGCGGCTAAGCAGGCTGAGGAGATTGCTCATATGCAAGCCTTTATTGACCGCTTTCGCTATAAGCCCACAAAGGCGAAACAGGTCCAGGATCGTGTGCGCAAGTTGGAAAAAATGGAACGTATTCAGGTACCACCTGAGAAAAAAAGCGTTCATTTTAACTTCCAGCAACCACCTCGCACGGGAGATCTTGTTGTTGAGGTAAAAGACCTTCATAAATCTTTTGGAGAAAAAGTAATCTATGATGGCTTGGATTTGTCGTTATATCGAGGGGACAAGGTTGCGCTCGTAGGTCCAAATGGCGCAGGTAAATCTACGCTTTTGAAGATGATAGCAGGCGTACTTGAACCTGATTCAGGACAGATTCGCTATGGTACCCATGTGAGCAAAACTTATTTTGCCCAACATCAGTTAGAGGAATTACATCCTGGCAATACAGTATTTGAAGAGTTAGATAATGCAGCTCCTGGTTGGAGTATTTCCCAAGTGCGAACATTGCTTGGATCATTTTTGTTCCAAAATGATGATGTGGACAAAAAAGTTTCGGTACTATCAGGTGGAGAGAAATGTCGTCTTGCTCTCGCAAAGATGCTGGTGGCACCAAAACCGCTGCTTTGCCTAGACGAGCCAACAAATCATTTAGATATTGCGAGTGCTGATATCCTTGAACAGGCCCTACAGCAGTTTGAGGGTACTATTTTGCTTATTACGCACGATCGTCATCTTATTCGTTCAGTAGCGAATCGCATCATAGAGATAAAACCAGGAAAAGTTACTTCATTTGCAGGAGATTACGATTACTATCTCTATAAAACTGAACTTGAAGAGCAGGATTCGTATGAATCTATCCAGATAAGTAAAGGTAAAAGTGCTACTAGTGGTATCAAGATGGCTCCTGCTCAGGCGCCTTCAAGTTCGTTTGTTAAAAGCTCACAGCAAACAAAGGGCGAAGGAGCTAACCATGCAAAGGGGCCTTCTTCGCGTGATTTTGTTGGTGTGCCAACATCAGGCAAGCCTGGTGCTGATACGGATAGCCTCACGGTACCGCGGGGTTCAGCGCCAAAATCAAAAGAGCAAAAACGTCTTGAAGCAGAAGCCCGAAATCGTGCTTATGCAGCTTTAAAAAATCAGCGTAAGCGAGTAAAAGAACTTGACTCGATGATTGAGCAAGAATCTGCTCGGATGGAAGAGATCTTAGCTCTTTTAGCTGATCCAGATTTCTACATGAACGAAGACGCTTCGAGCGATGTTATTGCTGAACACGCGCAATTAAAGGCATCGCTTGCTGCCCATGAAGAGGAATGGATTATGCTTTCTGAGGAAATAGAGGAAGAGATGAGAAAAAGCAAGGAGGCTTTATCATGAGCCTAGATTTACATGTAGTGCTTTTTGAACCTGAAATTCCTCAGAATACGGGCAATATAGCACGAACTTGTGCCTGTACGGGGGCAACCCTTCATCTCGTTGAGCCAATGGGTTTTCGCGCTACGCAGAGAAACATGAAACGAGCGGGGCTTGATTATTGGGATAAGGTTACGATTGTTCGCCACGCGAGCGTACAGCAATTTTTAGAAGAATATGCCGGCAAGCAGATGTTTTTCTTTACGGGTAAGGCGCATTCTTCATATTGCGAGCGCGTGTACGAAGGGGAAGTCTATCTTATTTTTGGGCGAGAGAGCCGCGGTATAGACGATGAGGTTTTGCAGGCTCATGCCGATGAATGCGTGCGCATTCCCATGCGACCAGGACTTCGTTCGCTGAATTTATCCAATGCTTGTGCCTTAGGGGTATACGAAGCGTTGAGGCAAAACAATTTTGAAGGTCTCGATGAAGAGGGACGTGTATAAGAATGTCTTATCGCGTTCGCATCGAAAGTTTTGAGGGGCCTTTCGATCTGCTACTTTATTTAGTCAGTCGACAAAAAGTCAGCATTGGTTCTATTTCCTTGTCGGAGATTACCGATCAATATCTTTCTGAAGTGCAGCGTATGAGAAACGTTGACCTTGATGTTGCAAGCGATTTTCTGCTGGTGGCCTCCACTCTCCTTGAGATCAAGGCGGCAAGTCTTATACCTCATGAGGAATCAGAAAAACTCGACGAAGAGTTTGATGAGATTTCACCTGATGAAATGCGTGATGCGCTTGTTGATCATCTTCTGGAATACAAGAAATTTAAAAATGCTGCTACTGCGCTTCAAGCACGTTTTGAAGCGGAAGAGCGGATGCATGCTCGACCTTTTGGGCCTGATCGTTCGTTTTTAACGCTCGTTCCTGATTATTTAGCAGGAGTGAAAATCGAAAAGCTCGGACAACTTTGTGCTGCTTGTATCGCTAGACGTGATGTTTTTCTTCTTGAATCGGAACATATTGCTGCGCGAGTTATTCCGGTGGAAACTCAAGTGCGGCTTGTTTATGATCGGGTTTGTGAAAAGAAGCAGGTTCATTTTTCTGATTTTGTTACCAATCAGGATGATCCTCATCTTATCGTGGTTACCTTTTTGGCGATATTGGAATTGTTTAAGCGCAATATGGTATCTCTCAGCCAAGATGAATTATTTGGTGATATTGCAATTTGCGTCGAGGAAGGCGCAAACCGACAAATACTTGAGGGAGATACTGAATTCGATTCAGTGATAGAGGACGCATAATGCTAGATTCAGAAAAATCATGGTTAGCGGGCGCTCTGGAAGCGATGCTGTTTGTTACCGATGAACCGGTTACTGTTTTGACATTTGCTGACATGCTGGAGGCAGAGCCAGCAATCATTCAGGAAACGCTTGAGGAGCTTCAGCGGTCACTCGAGCATGACGAGCGTGGTATTCAATTGCGAGAGGTGGCGGGTGGTTGGCGGTTGTATTCGCATCCTCGATACCACGAGCTCATAGAAAAGTATGTTTTGTCGTGGGATACACGAAGGCTTTCTCGAGCTGCATTAGAGACGCTTGCGGTGGTGGCGTATTGTCAGCCTATAACGCGCAATGGGGTTGCTTCGGTTCGAGGAGTAAGTTCTGATAGCTCAATCAATTCTTTGGTAGAGAAGGGGCTTTTGCGAGAAGCAGGAACACAAGATGCTCCAGGAAATCCAGTGCTTTACGCAACCACTACTACCTTTCTTGAAAAATTTGGCTTACGCTCGGTTGCTGATTTGCCGCCTCTTGAGTCATTTGCTCCTGATGAAGAAACTCGTGCCTTTATCGCTGAGCGATTAAATATTGTTCGCCCAGAAGATGAGACCTATTCTCTCGATACAGAAACTGAGAAGAAGGTTGAAGATTTAGCTCGTGCAGAATCTATGCAAGAGGCAATGCAGACCATGCTCAGCGATGCGCTTGCTGCAGGGATGGGCGCAGTTGAAAAAATCAATTTCGATGAATTGGTATTCGATGAAGATGACTAATGAGCCTATGCGATTGCAAAAGTTTCTTGCTCGAGGAGGCGTTGCGAGCAGGAGAACGAGCGAGAAGCTTATTCTAGAGGGTCGCGTATCAGTGAATGGCCAGGTGGTTGCGGAACTGGGAACAAGAGTGGATCCTTGTACTGACGAAGTAAAAGTTGATGGTAAGCTTGTGGCGCTCGGGGGAGATTCGGTAGTTCTTATGCTTCACAAACCAGCAGGCTACCTAACTTCTATGAAGGATGATCGGGGAAGGCCTTGTGTTGCACAGCTTGTTCCCTGCAAGACGTATCCAGGGTTGTTTCCCATTGGCAGACTCGATTTTGATACGACGGGACTTTTGCTTTTTACTACTGATGGTGAACTGGGAAACGCTTTACTTCATCCTTCGTTTCATGTGGATAAGGAATATCGCGTAATGGTTAAGGGGGTTCCTTCTGAGGCTGCTCTTAATGCTTTAAGAGAGGGTGTACTTTTAGAAGATGGCCTTACTGCTCCAGCCCGTGTTTCAATTGTGAAACAACTTAAGGGCTCTACGGTGTTAACAATTACCATTCACGAAGGAAAAAAACGGCAAATTAAGCGAATGTGTGAAGCGGTGGGATATCCTGTTGTTCGGCTCCATCGAGAAAAGTTTGGCCCGATTGATCTTGGTGATCTCTCTGAGGGAGCTTATCGATTACTTCTCGATGAAGAGGTAACACAGCTGCGGGCTTCGATCGGTTAGCAATGGTACACTTTTGCGTGAATAGAGATAAATAGAGACAAGGAGAAGGAATCATCTATCATGGATACGCGTTTTACTTCAATTATGACTATTGGTCTTGGAATGATAGGGTCATCATTTGTTATGGCGTATCGCGCTGCGTATCCTGATTCATATATCATCGGAGTTGATATTTCTCAAGACACGATAGACGAAGCGCAAGAGCGAGGATGGATTAATGAAGGCCTACTCGCTACCGATGATTTGTCAGAGGCGCTTTCTCGTTGTGATTTAGTGATGATCGCAACGCCTGTTCCCGTAGTTCCAGACTATTTTTGCTTGATAGCTGAAAATGATTTTGCAGGTGTTGTGACCGATACCTGTTCAACAAAAGCAATTGTGAGTCAGCAGGCAAAAAGGATTCTTCCTCATCCAGAAAAGTATATTCCGGGTCATCCTATGGCTGGTTCAGAAAAAAGCGGTATTGAAGCAGCGCGTGAAGATTTATTTCAGGGTGCTCATTGGGTTTTGTGTCCTGATGAGGCAACGTCTGCTCAAGACTATGCGGATATGCATGAAATGCTTACAGGTCTTGGTGCTCGCGTGGTGTCGCTTCCTCGAGATACCCACGATGAAGTGGTAGCGATTGTAAGCCATGTTCCTCATTTTGTAGCGTCATCGTTAGTGGAATTAGCGGTACGACATGCAGGTGACCAGGAGGCCTTATTCCGTTTGGCTGCTGGTGGTTTTAAGGATTCCACCCGTATTGCAGCGGGTTCTCCTGCTTTATGGACCGGTATTGCATTTGATAATCGAAATGCCATTGTGGAGGGCCTTGATGAGATTCAGACCATTTTAAAAAATTATGCAGATACCTTGCGTGAAGGTGATAAATCTGAGTTCACTTCACTTTTAGATCGTGCAGCGCAGGCTCGTCGTGCACTTCCGGCAAAGTGGGTTCCCGCAACGGAAGATTTGCTCGAAGTGAGAATTCCTCTTACGAATCGTCCTGGCATAATTGCTGAAATAACAACTATTGCATCAAAGGCGGGTTGTAACGTACAGTCTATAGATATAGATCATATTACGTCGTCAAGTGCTGTACTAGATTTGATTCTTACAGATGAAGGTGATATCGGAAAACTGTCGACACAACTCATAAAAGCCGGGTTTAGCGTTTCGTTCAACCCTTTGTTTAAGGAGTAGTTATGACCTCACCAAACACAACTCGTATTGAACCACTCGCTCGCCCTCTCGATGGAGTAGCGGCGGTACCCGGAGATAAATCTATTTCTCATCGCGCGGTAATGTTTGCTTCTATGGCAGAAGGTACTTCGCGACTCACAGGGGTTCTTAATTCTGCTGATGTTCGCTCGACTATTGCTGCAATGTCCGCTTTGGGGGCTACGGTTGCTCTTGAGCGTCAGCTCGATGGTTCTCTTGCAGGTGGTATTACTGGTTGGGGGGCAAATGGCCCAACGCAGCCAACGAAACCTATTGATTGTGGTAATTCAGGTACAACGGCTCGTCTGTTAATGGGGATTTTAGCCCCATGGAACATCAAGGTAGAAATTACGGGTGATGAATCATTAAAAAAGCGCCCCATGCGTCGTATTATTGCGCCTTTAATGAAAATGGGTGTTCGCTTTGAACCTGAGGCGTGCGAGACTTTGCCGGTAACTATTATGGGCACTCCAAACCTTAAGGCGATTACGTATGATTCTCCTATGGCATCAGCTCAGCTTAAAACTGCGGTTCTACTTGCTGGCTTAGGGGCTACAGGCGAAACGGTTATTAATGAGCCTGCCATTTCACGTAATCATACTGAACTGATGTTACCCGAATTTGGTGTTAAGGCAGGAATGGCTTTCCGTCGGGCTTCGGTAGAAGGACCTGTTACTCTTCATGCGAACGAAGTTGATGTTCCGGGAGATCCTTCTTCGGCGGCGTTTCTTATCTGTGCTGCCTTGTTGAAGCCTGGCAGTTCAATTCAGATTGAAAAGGTAAGTCTTAATCCTGGACGAGTTGGTTTTATCCGCACACTTGAGCGTATGGGTGCTTCGATAGAAGTTCGTTATCTTACTGCTGAAGGTAAGGAACCCATTGGCATTATTGAGGCTGCGTATACTCCTCATTTGCGCGGGTGCGAAATTCCTTCACAACATATTGCTTCAGAGATTGATGAAATACCTGTTTTGGCACTTGTTGCCGCCCATGCCTCAGGCATTACGGTATTTCGTGGGGTAAGTGAGCTTACCAAGAAAGAGTCGAATCGATTGGATGCGATTATTCAAGGTCTCGAATTGATGGGCGTGAATGCCTGGGCAGAAAACGATAATCTCTATATTGAAGGACAGCCGGGTCTGGAAGTGCCTGAAGGGTTGGTGTTTGATTCTCGAAAAGATCATCGTTTAGCGATGACCTGGGCTTTGACGGGATTGTGTTCCCATCATGCAGTTGACATCATTGACTTTGATTGTATTTCTGTAAGTTTCCCTCGTTTCTTAGAGGTAATGAGAGGGCTTGCCTAATGATTATTGCAATAGATGGACCATCGGGTGCAGGAAAGTCTACGGTTGCCAAAGCGGTTGCCAAAAAGCTGGGTTTTTCTTGTTTGGATACTGGCGCAATGTATCGTGCGGTTGCATGGAAGGCTTTGCAGGAAGGGATCTGCCTTACTAACGGGCAGGCGCTTACTGAAATTGCGCAAAATCACACCATTAGTTTTGGACACGAAGAAGGTAATCCTGTTCCAAAGCGAGTTTTTTGCGATGATCAAGAGATTACCGATGAGATTCGTACAGCGGAAATAGACAAAAGCGTTTCGGCGGTGTCGGCGGTACCGGGGGTAAGGCAGGCATTGGTTGAGCAGCAGCGTCGTATCGGTTCTGAAGGTAATTACGTAGTAGAAGGACGCGATATTGGAACGGTGGTATTTCCTGGTGCGGAAGTAAAAATATTTCTGAGCGCTACCCCTGAGGAGCGTGCTCATAGACGAGTACGTCAAAACGTTGATCGTGGGGTGGGCTCTATCGACTACAACGAGGTTCTTGCTGATATTGTGCGTCGAGATGAGTTGGATTCAAGCCGCGATACCTCTCCTTTAAGACCGGCAGATGATGCTCTCTGTATTGACTCTACTGGTAAATATATCGAAGAAATAATTGCAATGATTTGCGGTAGCGCACAAGCAAAAATGTAGAGAAGGCTAGGATACCGTTCGTAATGTTTAGCGTACATGAAGAATTTTGGGATCGTCCCTGCATGGGAAATGATCAAACAAATCATGTTCCCCGATTTTTGATTTATATTATTGCGGGTATTCTGAATTTCGTTTTCCGCGTATTTTTCCGCATGAAAATCGAAAATCAAGAAGTGATTGATAAGTTTAAGGGTAAAACAACCGGTGCGGTACTTATCGCTCCTCATTACTCTTACCTTGACGTTATTGTGGCTTTTCTTTCTGTTCGCCCACGCGCTTGGCTTCGTCTTATGGCACGTGATTCCCTGTTTGTAGCAGGAAATAATTTTCTAGGTGAAATAATCTCTCGTGCAGGAGCGTTTCCGATTAAGCGAAATACTGCAGATCGTACCGCTATGAAGCGTGCTGCGCGTATGCTTAAAAATGGCGAATGGGTTGGAATTTTTCCGGAAGGAACACGAAGGAGCAAGGGAAGCAATAAGCCTGAGCTTCATGCAGGTGCTGTTTTGATTGCTCGTATGGGGAAGGCTCCCATAGTTCCTCTTGGACTAGAGAATGTTGCAAATATCAAACGAAAAGGGGAGCGTGTTCGTTTTCCAAAAGTAATCGTTCGATTTGGTGAACCTATTTCGCTTGATTCCTTTGATTTTCTACCCAAGGATGAACGAATGGATGCCTGCGCTTGGTATACCATGCGTGAGGCGTATGCCTTAACGTTTAACTGTCCTGCTCATGAGGTGAATATGGCTGAGTTGTTCCCCGATGCGAAGGATTATACCGAAGTGTTTGAACAGCATCCTATTGCCGCTTTTGATCCTGCAACTCTGCCAGATTATCTTCCAAAAGCTAAATCGGAGTCTTAAATGGGAACTCTCACGGTAATTCGCGCTGAACATGCAGGAGCTTGCTATGGGGTACAGCGTGCGCTCGATATGACCTTAAAGGCAAATGATTCTGATGGTTCAGTTTGCACTCTTGGTCCTTTGATTCATAATCCTCAGGTGGTTTCCGAATTGGAGGAGCAAGGTATTCATGTTGCCCAATCAGTATCTGATGTGCAGGCAAAGAAGGTTGTTATTCGTTCTCATGGGGTAGTTCCTCAGGTGATCGATGAACTTGTTTCGCGGGATCTGCACGTGGTAGATGCAACTTGTCCACATGTGATGCGCGCTCAGCGTGCTGCGGCTAAGCTGGCGCATGAAGGAAGACAAGTTCTTGTTGTCGGCGAAGCGGGGCATCCTGAAGTCGAAGGGATATCTGCTCATGCACGTGCTGCGGGTGGCGATTGTATTATCGTAGGCGGCGTTCAGGATATTCCCTCTGTGCTTTCTTCCTGTATTGGTGTTGTGGTGCAGACCACTCAATCAGAATCAAAGCTTGCTGAAGTTCTTAATGCCCTTGAAGATAAAAAACTTGATATTGAAGTGAGGAACACAATTTGTTCCGCTACTACCCAACGCCAAAAATCTGCCATAGCGCTTGCCCAAAAGGTGGAGGTGATGGTAGTCATTGGAGGACGTAATTCTTCTAATACAACTCGCCTCTATGAAATATGTCTAAAGTATTGTCCGTGTACCTATCACATTGAATCGGCCGATGAGATCGAACCTTCCTGGTTTAATGATGGGCAAACTGTAGGGGTTACGGCAGGTGCTTCTACTCCCGATAATCAAATAGAAGATGTGATTGCGCGACTTCATTCGTTATAGGCGGCAATCGCAGGATAATTCCCATCGATTGTTCCTAAAAGAGCAAATCACCATACGATGTTGGTGTGTTCTGATAAAGTGCTGGGTTTTGCGTGGTATCCTGAAAGCTTGAAAAGACAAACGAATCCTTTAGCTAGGAGTAACTATGTCATTACCAATTGTTGCTATTGTGGGGCGTCCAAATGTGGGCAAGTCCACGATGGTTAACCGTCTTGCGGAAAATAATGAAGCAATTGTTCACGAAATGCGTGGCGTGACACGAGATCGTTCGTATCATGAAGCTGACTGGAATGGACGTTCGTTTACGCTCATTGATACGGGTGGTATCGAAATGGGAAGCGACGATGCCTTCCAAAGCTCGATTACTTCTCAGGCGCTTGCTGCCACCGAAGAAGCTGATGTCATTGTTTTTCTGGTTGATGGAAAAACGGGGATCAATGCTGATGATGAGGAAGTTGCTCGTATCTTGCGACGTTCCAAAAAGCCCGTACTTTTGGCGGTAAATAAGCTTGATAGCGTAAAGCAGGAAGGCGAACTTTGGGAGTTCTATCAGCTTGGCTTAGGTGATCCTCGTCCTGTTTCGGCGCTTCACGGTACGGGAACGGGCGATCTGTTAGATGAAATAGTTTCGCTTTTCCCTGAAGATAAAGTTGAAGAAGATGTGCTCGATTCAATTAATGTAGCTATTATTGGGCGTCCAAATGCTGGTAAATCATCACTCACCAATAAGCTTACCAACGATAATCGCTCTATCGTTTCTGATGTGGCAGGTACCACGCGTGATGCTATCGATACCGTTGTAGAGCATGAAGGAACGTATTACACCATTGTTGATACGGCGGGTCTCCGCAAAAAAAGCGTTGTCCATGAAGATGTAGAGTATTACGGATTTGTTCGTGCCATGCGTGCGATAGATCGCGCGCAGGTGGTATTACTTGTCATTGATGCAACGCTAGGCTTGACTGACCAAGATCAACGAGTTGCAGGTATGGCAGCGGAACGCGGATGCGCCATGGTGGTCCTTTTGAATAAATGGGATTTGGTGGAAGGTCCAGAGGCTAAAGCAGAAATTCGCGAACGTATTGAGGATCGCTTAACGTTTGTTGGTTATGCTCCTGTTATTGCGATTTCGGCACTTTCTGGCAAAAACGTTCATCGCATCTGGAATGCTATTGATACTGCATATCAAAACTATTCTTCGGTAATTTCTACCAGTCGATTAAATGTATGGCTACAGGATATTCGCGAGTTCGGACATACCATTTCTAAGGGTAAACGAATCTTGAAATTGAAGTATGTGACCCAGACGGGTACCGAACCTCCTTTCTTTACCTTTTTCTGTAACCACCCCGATCTTGTAGAGCCTTCATTTGAGCGCTACTTAGAGAATCGACTACGTTCGACTTTTGGATTTGAGGGAACTCCTATACGTTTGAAGTTTAAGAAGAAGGACTAAAAGATGCTGTCTTGTTTTGGTTTTTTTGTTCTGCTATTTCTGATTGCGTTTTTATTGGGATCTGTTCCTTGGGGCGTTATTATTTCGCGCGCGTTTTACCATACCGACGTTCGTGAGCATGGTTCAGGAAATATCGGAACAACCAATGCAATGAGAACGCTTGGAAAAGTAGGAGGCTCTGCAGTCTTTATTCTCGATTTCGGCAAGGGTGTTTTAGCAGGTGTTATTGCAACCTTGTTTGCGAGTCAGGTCTTAACAGATTTGACAGCGTTGCGAGAGCTTTGTATTGCGACAGGGATTACAGGGCCTAATCCTGATGACACTGCGGTTCTCTTTAGAACTACCCAGATATGTCTTAGTATCGCTTTTCTTGGTTGTATTTGGGGCCATATTTTTAGTCCTTGGTTGAAGTTTAAAGGTGGTAAAGGAATTGCAGTGGCGGTAGGATGCCTTGTTTCTACCTTTGGGCTAACGGGCACTCTTTTGGAATTGGCGATATTTATTATTCTTGTTGTTGCTACTAAATATGTGTCGGTGGGTTCAATCGCAGCAGCAATAGCTTGTCCTTTCTTTGCTTTGTATTTCTTTGGCGGTAACGGAATAGCCATAGCGCTCTGTTTTATTGCCGCTATTACGGTAATTTGGGCTCATCGGGAAAATATTGCTCGCCTTCGTGCAGGAAACGAAAATAAGATTGGTTCAAAGAAAACGCAATCTTAATAAGGGATGAAGGATGCCATGGATAAAATTGCGGTAATAGGTGCAGGATCGTGGGGAACCGCGCTTGCTCAGACGCTTGCGGTTGGAGGCAATGAGGTATGCATGTGGGCACGAAAGGAAGAAGTTGCCCAATCCATCACGCAGGCTCATCGCAATCCGCGCTATTTAAGTGGCATAGTGTTGGAAAAGGCAATCAGTGCTACCAGTAGTTTAGATGCCTGCGTGAAAGATGCCCAGGCTGTTGTTATGGTGACGCCCTCTCGTCTTACTCGCTCTTTTGCCGATCAGCTCTCACCTCTTCTCTCTCGGGATATTCCCCTTATTTTGTGCTCTAAGGGCGTTGAAGAAGGTACGGGTATGGTACCTATGCAGGTTTTTGAAGAAGTGTTAGGTAATCCTGGTCGCCTAGCAGCCCTTTCGGGTCCTAACCATGCAGAAGAGGTTGTGTTGGGAATACCTGCGGGAACGGTTATCGCATCACCTAATAACGAAACTGCATGTTTTTTCCGCGATCTGTTTACTACCAATACGTTTCGCTGCTATACCTCAGATGACTATATCGGAGTGGAGTTGTGTGCGGCGTTCAAAAACGTTATCGCTATAGCGGTAGGTGCTTCGTATGGCATGGGATATGGCGACAACACAGCGGCAATGCTTATGACCCGCGGTATGGCAGAAATGAGCCGTTTGGTTACCGCGTGTGGCGGTAACGCGCTTACCGTAATGGGGCTTGCTGGCGCAGGCGATTTGATTGCTACCTGCACCTCAGAGCATTCACGAAACAGAACTTTTGGAAAAGCGCTTGCTCAAGGCGGTACGCTTGAGGCATATGAAGAACGTACTCATATGGTGGTAGAAGGCGCTCTTGCTTGTAAGACTATCTGTCCTTTGGCAGAGCGCTATCAGGTAGAACTACCCATTGCTACCGCAGTTCGTTCGATGGTTTGGGAACACGGTGCGCTCGAATCGATTGCCCACGAGTTATTTAATCGACCGTTAACTACAGAGTTTTGGGGTCTTGTAGATTCCGAGGCGCTCTCGTGAGCTTGTCGGTACATAGCAGTAATGGTGTTCGAGAAACGTCTTCATTTACGTACTTTGTATATCGCACCCCGCTAGGGCGAATAACGTTGGCTTCTGATGGAGAAGCGCTTACTCAAATGGCTTTTGGGGTAGCTGAATTTAAGGGCGAATATCGTCCTTGTGCTTTAACCAATCAAGCTTCCAGTGAAGTTCTCGAATATCTTGCGAAAAAGCGTGAAACCTTTACTCTTCCTCTTCATCCTAAAGGTAGTACTTTTCAAAAAAAGGTTTGGGATTGCGTATCGTCTATACCGTATGGACAAACAAAAACGTATGCTCAAGTCGCAACAGATATAGGGACTCCTAAAGGGATTCATGCTGTTTCGTCTGCCTGTATTCATAATCCACTTCCTCTTTTTATCCCCAGTCATAGGGTGGTTGGAATCCATGGGGATATGGGAGGTTTTGTGACAAATCCAGCAGTTAAACAATACTTGATCAATCTTGAATCGCGGAAAGATAATTAACAGCGAAAAGATATGTTTAAAAACCGCGTAAACCTGAGTTAGAAATGCAGCAGTGGGGAAAGGAAAAAAGGTGTTTGGAGAAGTAAAGATTGCTCCCTCAATTCTTTCGGCTGATTTTATGAATATGGAACAGGATATTCATATGCTTGAGAGGGGCGGTACCGATTTTATCCATGTTGACGTAATGGATGGTCATTTTGTCCCCAATCTTACTTTGGGTGTTCCTTTTGTAGCGCAGCTAAAGAAGATAACCGATATCCCTCTTGATGTTCACCTGATGATTTCGAATCCCTTAGAGCAGCTTGACTGGTATCTCGAGGCAGGTGCTGATTGGGTTTCTGTACATAGGGAGGCCTTACGTGATGATGAAGAAGTACGTCAAGCAATTGACCGCATAAGATTGGCAGGTGCCCATCCTGCGCTTACGGTTAAACCTGACTATCCTATCGAAGAACTGGAACCCTATATTGCTGATCTTGATATGGTTTTAGTTATGAGTGTCTTCCCTGGTTTTTCGGGCCAATCATACATTGAGGGCAGCGAAATGCGGGTAGCCTGTGTTGCGGAAATGGCGAAACGTCTTAATCCTGAATTACTGATTGAAGTTGATGGGGGAATAAGCGCGCAGAGAACTGCGGGGCTAGTGTGTGCTCAGGGAGCTGATGTATTGGTGGCAGGCTCGGGAGTATTTGCTCAAAGTGATCCAGAGAAAGCAATCGACTTTTTGATTATGGTTGTTTCCGTTTTCAGAATTTGAAATGTAAAAGCGCGGTGCTACGACAAGCGCTTAAGAAAACCTGTTAGTCGATGGTGTCACGACAAGCGCTTAAGAAAACCTGTTAGTCGACGCACTGAATAATTACGAAAAGCAGTTCATCATGGATAGATGATGTGAAATTATCGGGAGATAGAATGTCTAGAGAAACTGAAAAGCAAACAGCGATTACCTATCTTGATTGGGCCGCAACCGCACCTCTTTCACAGAGTGCTTGTGATGCTATGATGCCTTACTTAACATCGGGGGTTGAGGGGCTTTGTAAAGGAACAGGCAACGCGAACTCTCTCTATGAAGTGGGACGCGTGGCTTTTCGGGCGCTCGAGCAGGCACGAGAAACAATAGCTCGCGGTATAGGAGCTCGTCCCGATGAAATCATTTTTACATCTGGTGCAACTGAGGCAGATAATGCGGCGTTATTTGGAATTGTGGATGCTTGCATGATGAAAGCAGAACAGTCAGGTGATCATGAGTGCGTTCCGCAAATAGTTGTCTCTTCGATTGAGCATGAAGCGATACTAGAAGCGGCAGAGGTATTGGGTCGTTGGGGTGCCCAAGTAACCTATGTTGAGCCAGATGCGTCGGGACATATTACTCCCGAGGCACTTCAGAGTGTTTTGACTGATCGGGTAATGCTTGTTTCTATTATGGCTGTTAATAATGAAGTGGGATCCGTGATGGATATTCCTGCCCTTGCCCGTATTGCGCATGAAGCAGGAGCTTTGTTTCATGTAGATGCAACCCAGGCTTTAGGAAAGGTGCCCTTATCGGTAAAACAATGGGGTGTGGATGCGCTGTCTCTATCCTCCCATAAAATTGGAGGACCTAAAGGTATGGGCGCGTTGTTTTTAAAGGCTCGTACGCCCTTTACTGCTCAGATTGTGGGCGGCGGTCAAGAAAGCGGTAATCGTAGCGGAACTCAGAATGTAATGGGGGCGGTGGGCTTTGCAGCGGCATGCCAAGCTTCATTGGCAAATTTGGAGACTCAGACAGAGCGTTTACGGGAACTACGCGATGAATGTTATGCACGCTTTGCTCGTTACGATAAGGTGAAAGCGACCGTTGCTGTTGAAAAGGGAAGTTTGACTTACGCTCCTCATATTGTTCATGTTTTGGTTTCGGGTGTTGAGAGCGAGACGCTCATTATGCAGCTTGATCGCCGAGGTATTTGCGTCTCGGGAGGATCTGCTTGTGCTTCACACGACCTAGATCCTTCTCATGTTTTAAAAGCGCTCGGCGTTTCGCGTGATGAAGCTCTAGGTGCACTGAGGCTTTCTTTTGGAAACGATACCACCGTTCAGGATATTGAGAAGTTCTTTGCCGCCTTTGATGAGGTCATCGAGAAGTATGCATAGTCATAATAGAAAAGCGAAATAAATGCGAGAGGGGCTCTGTTCGGTGGAATTAGTAAGTCAACATAACCATACCGATATGACAAATCACGGCCATGGAAGTATTGAGGAGCTTGTTAAAACTGCTCATCAGCAAGGAATGACTAATATCGCAATAACGGAACACTATCCGTTAACACATGAAGTGGATCCGCGAGATTATGTTTCTATGCCAGCATCACGACTTGAAGAATATATTGAGAGGATTAAAGCACAGCGCGAATTGTATCCGGATATGGAAATTCTTGTTGGGTGTGAACTTGATTGGCTTGGTGAGGGAGAAGATCGTACTTTTACGGATGAAACCTATGAGCCTTTCGATATCATTTTAGGTTCAGTTCATTTTCTTGATCTGTGGCCTTTTGATGATCCAGCACAACGTGGTTTTTGGGATGAAGTAGGTGCTGATTACATATGGCGACGCTACTTTGAAGTATGGTGTGAGGCGGTTACTTCTTCAGTTCCTTTTACGGTCATGTCTCATCCTGATTTGGTAAAGAAATTTAATCGTATGCCAAGCTTCGATCCAAAGCCTTTATTTCAGCAGGCAGCAGAAGCTGCACGTGCGGGAGAACGCATGATTGAAGTAAATACTTCAGGATTGACCTACGCCTGTAAAGAAATGTTTCCTTGCCAAGATTTATTGATAGAGTTTCAGCGAGCGGGAATACGCTGCACGATCGGTTCTGATGCTCATCAGCCTTCAAAGGTAGATCAGTCCATTGAGCAAGGATATCGCTGGATGTATGATGCGGGATATCGTGAGGTAAGCGTTGTACGACCTGATGGGGATATAAGAACTATTGCCCTTACTTAAGAGTAAGCTATATGAGTGCATTATGATAAGAGGAGCGGTAAAGAAAGAGGGAAAGCATCATGGCGGAGTTAGAGACATCGCTTAAGCGTACCGATACAGGAACTATTGCTCCAAAAAATACTTCTTTGTTAGTCGGAGAACTGGAAAAAATACTCTTGCGAGAAATGCCTTCAGAGGATGCTTGTTCATGGGATAGAACAGGAATGTTGGTAGGAAATCCTCTTGAGGTAGTGCGTGGTGTTACGATTGCACTTGATCCTACTATTCCTACAATAAAGGCAACTAAAGAAGCGGGTGCTAATGTTTTAGTAACTCACCATCCGGTGTTTCTTGAGGCACCTGATTCCTTTGTTCCTGATGTAATCCAGGGTCACACTCCAGGTGCTGTTGTTCGTTTTGCTTGTGAGCAGGGTATAAGCATTATGTCATTTCATACCGCGCTGGACGTTTCGATAGCTGGCCTTGCTGCGCTGCCTAAACTCTTACGATTAAAACCGATTGGGGTATTGGAGCCGCTTGAAAAAGGAAGCGATAAGGGTTTTGGGCAGATATGCGAGCCAACTGATGGTGATGCCGAACAGGGTATTTCCCTTCGTCATCTGAGTGCTCGATGTGTCTCGGTCTTTGAGTCGCTTCCTCGTGTGTGGGGTTCATCTGATCGAGTGGTCAACCGCATAGTTACCTGCGGAGGTTCAGCAGGGTCTCTTCTACAGGAATGCTTAGACCAGGGGGTAGAATGCTTAATTTGCGGCGAAGCAAAATATCATGAGGCACTCGATGCTTCGTTGTCTGGGCTTTCTATTATTGAATTAGGGCATGATGTGTCAGAATTTCCTTTGTGCGCATTGCTTGCAGCTCAGGTTCAAGCGGCTGGTATTGCGCAGAATTGTATTAGTATGATTGACCAGAAGAATAAGTGGTACACTCCCGAATCTTCTCGTCGTTGATCGAGTACACCCGAAACTTAAACTTCTTTGATTAGGTGAAAACAGAAAGGCAAAACGGCTTTATGAACGCTACTGAACATGACATTGCCATCCTTCGTAAACTCCAGGAAGCAGATCGCAAAGTACTTACCGCAAAGAAGGAATTTGAAAATCTTCCGCATCGTAGCGCCATTCTTGAAGTTCGTTCTAAAAAGGATGAAATATTAAAGAAGAAGGTTCAGGTTCAAGATATGCTCGATGATGAAGAGGGTAAATTGACCTCTCTTGCCCAAGAAGACGAGCAGTTGGCAAAAAAGCAGGATGACATTTCGCAGGAACTTGCTGAGGTTCAGGGCGACTATAGAGCGGTTACCTCAAAAACACGAGAGCTAGACGGAATTCGCAAACGTCGTGAAAAGGTATCGCTTGAACTGTCACGTGTTGAAGAACAGATCAACAAAATTAATCCCGTCATGAAGCAGATAATGACTGCGCTTTCTGCCATGGAAGAAAAAGAAAAAGAACTGGTAGAGTCTTTTCAAAAAACGGGAGGCTCGCTTCGGATGGTCATCGTGGAAGGCGAAAAGGTTCGTGCTGAATTGGCGCAGATGATCGATCCTGCGTTGCTGAAGCTTTATGAGCAGACTCTGGAGCGTTGCGGTGGCGTTGCACTTGCAGAATTGGTAAATAATTCTTGCGGTGCATGTCGAATTTCTTTTGATCAAAGTCGCTTAAGTAGGATTCATTCCGAGGCACCTCTTGCTACGTGTCCTTCTTGTCACCGATTGTTGCTGGTGGAAGAATAACGACTTTTCGTAAAAGGAGTTTTACAAAGTGGTCGCAAAGGTGCGCTTCGCGTAAAACTGCTGCTGATAAAGCTTATAATGCTGGTTATCTGGCGTTTATTGGATTGCTTGCGAAATAATCAGAGAAAACGGTACCTAAAGAAAACTTGGAAGCGTACGGGTAATAAAAGGAGCGTAGGCGACATGAAGCTTGTTACGAGAGAAGACCAAGAAGAGCTGGAACACGCTTGTCTTTCTGGTGATGCTGCGTTCTCCGACGAAACGGAAGGAAGGCGCTTTTCGACAGAAGGCGACTTGTATCGTAGTGAGTATCAGAGGGATCGCGATAAGATCCTGCACACCAAAGCATTCCGTCGTCTTTCCCATAAAACACAAGTTTTTCTTGCTCCTCAAGGGGATCATTATCGAACGCGACTTACTCATACACTTGAAGTTGCTCAGATTGCTCGTACGATTGCACGTGCACTTGGCTTGAATGAAGACTTAACTGAGGCTATTGCGTTAGGGCACGACCTAGGCCATACGCCTTTTGGTCATGTGGGAGAGCAAGCTATTTCTGCATGTCTGGCTAAGCATAAAGGACTAGATCCTGAATTGCCCGAAAATAAAGTACTGTACCGCCATAATATCCAAAGCTTGCGCGTTGTTGATGTTATTGAAAATAACGGCAAGGGCTTGAACTTAACTGCTGAAGTGCGTGATGGCATCGTGTGTCATACGGGTTCTCAGCGAGCTGAAACGCTTGAGGGTCGTATTGTGGCAACGGCTGACCGTATCGCTTATGTTAATCACGACATTGATGATGCTATTCGAGCTGGTGCTCTTGAAGAAAAAGATTTACCTGTATCAACTCATAGAGTGCTTGGGGAAAATCATTCCACAAGAATTCAAACGCTCGTACACGATATGATTGAAACATCAGCAAAGGCTGATGACATTACTATGAGCCAGCCCGTTTGGGATGCCATGATGGAGTTGCGCTCGTTTTTGTTTGATCATGTCTACACCTCAGAACCTGTCATGATTGAGGTTGCTAAGGCAAAGCATTTAATTGAAGATGTTTTCGATTACTTTGTTCGTCACTACGATAAAGTTCCTCAAGATTTAAAAGCTATCTCTGGCGGAGATCCTTTGCGTGCAGTAACGGATTACGTTGCTGGTATGACAGATAGGTACGCACGAAGCTTCTTTATGGATATGTTCGTTCCTCATACCTGGAACCATTAATCCAGACGAACCTTGCAAGCTGCGCCTAATAGCTCTCGTTAATCATGGTTTGATGATTGGGGAGCTATTTTGTGATAAATTTCATTTCGCGAGGGGATAAAACGATTCCTTTAACTTTTTGAGCGCGGTTCAATAAAAGCGTGCTATGCTTTCTTGCGCTATGAATGAGGATATACAACAGTCAAAAACAACCGATACCGATCAAGGAACTAGTACCCAAGAGAGTTTTTCCGATCAAGCTTCAAGTAATGCTTCTGCAGAAAAATTTTCTGTCAAGGCTCGTGAAGTTTTAAGCGCAGCATTGCCAGTAATGTTGGGCTATGTATTTTTAGGTATTCCTTGCGGCATTTTATGTCAGCAGGTAGGACTTAGTGCATTGCAGGTATTTTTGCTGTCGATGCTGTTTTATTCGGGTGCTGGGCAGTACATGATTCCTAATATGTGGTTAGCGGGATCTCCTGCCTTGGCCATTATTGCTTCAGTGACACTAGTGAATTCCCGTCAGCTTCTTTATGGAGCTTCACTTTCGCGTTTTTGCGGCGAAGCAAAAAAGAAGCTTTCGTTCTTGTTCGGCGCAACGGTTACCGATGAATCCTTTGCGGTAAATTTGGGTCGCTTTGAAAAGGGCACCTGGAGTGTTGGTAGGGCAACAGCGGTTAATATTTGCTGTCAGACTACCTGGGCACTCGCGAATGCTGCTGGGGTAATTCTGGGTTCACTCTTAACGGTTCCCAGCGCCTTAGCGTCATTTGCGATGACCAGTATCTTCTTATGCTTGCTCTTTTCGCAAAAAGGAACCAAAGCCAATATCGCTGCAGCACTTATGGCGGTACTCGGCGTGTTCGTTTGTAAGTGTCTTGGTTTGAGCGGCCCTGCAATTTTGATTGGTGCCTTGATTGGCGTAGCAGCAGGCATTGTGGTGGCTCGTAAAGGGGCTGAGGCTCATGTCATGGACTGATTTCGCCTTCATTGGTTTAGCTTGCGCGCTTACCATTTTGATATTCCGAGTAGTTCCCGTTTTTGCCTTGCGTGGGCGTGATCTACCTGGATGGCTCTCTCAGGCACTTGCCTTTATTCCTCCTGCAGCTTTTGCTGCTTTGATCGCTAACGATTTGCTTTCTCCCACTATGTTTGATGCGGGGTTGTGGCCTGGTGCTTTGCCGTTGGTTGCTGCTGCGGTAGTTGTTGTAGTTGCTCTGAAAACTAAATCGTTAGTGTGGTGTATTGTGGCAGGCGTAGGCTCCTACGGGCTTTTACTACTACTTTAAGAAAAAACGTAATAAAGTCTTGCACTGCGCAGTAAATGAGAGTACAATTCTCTGCTGTGTCAAAAGACACCACATAAGTACATACAAGTATTTACTATATAAGAAGGATAAGGAAAGCCATGGATATCATCCGCGCAATCGAACAGCAGCAGATCAAACCTGATGTTGCAGAATTCAATGTAGGTGACAATGTAAAAGTTCACTATCGCATCAAGGAAGGCAATCGTGAGCGTATTCAGGTCTTCCAGGGTGACGTTATCCGTCGTCATGGTGCTTCAAACCGTGAAACTTTCACCGTTCGTAAGATCAGCTTTTCTGTTGGAGTAGAGCGTACCTTCCCCGTACACTCTCCAAAGATCGAAAAGATCGAGGTAGTACGTCGTGGTGACGTAAATCGCGCAAAGCTCTACTATCTGCGCGACAAGGTTGGCAAGGCTGCAAAGATCAAGGAAAAGGCTTTCTAGGTTTTACCTTATTGTATGATCAAGGGCACGAAGTAATTCGTGCCCTTTTTTATGTTTGGTCAAACGTTGTTTTGCCTTCGAGATCTGAGTTGCGTCAACAATGGCAGAAATTTGCGAGTAAGGAGTTAATAGATGTCTCAGACGGTTGCAGATATTCGTGCGCGCTTGTCAAAAGTTACTGCCGAAGAATTTGCTATCCTTGAGCGCTCGCTTTGTGCCGATACGCGCAAAGGTGTTCAGCAAGCTCTTACTCAAACGCGCCATCGCTTGGAGGCAGAAGGGGCGGAAAAGCAACGTTTAGATGCTCTGTATTCATTTGAGCGAGAAATCTCAGAGGGGAAACTTGTAGTGGGGCTTGATGAAGTGGGTCGTGGCCCTCTTGCTGGCCCCTTGACGGTAGGTGCAGTGGTGCTAAAGCAAGATGCTGCTCATATAGAAGGGTTAAACGATTCTAAACAGATTTCTGAGTCGAAGCGGCCTGTGATAGCGGAAGCGGTAAAAGAGTACGCTTGTGCATATGCGGTAGTACACATTGAACCGCAAGAAATAGATGAGCGAGGGATATCTGCGTGCTTGCGTAAAGCGTTTACGCAAGCAATTGCCGCTATTGAAGCTCAGGGTGTATATCCAGAGGTAGTGCTTTTAGATGGAAACCCTCTTCATTTGGATTCACGTGAAATAAATGTTGTGCATGGAGATGCGCGCTGTGCCTCTATAGCAGCAGCCTCCGTTCTTGCTAAAGTTTCGCGTGATTCTTTGATGGTTGAATACGATGCCCAGTATCCTGGATACGACTTTGCTTCCTCTAAGGGTTATGGCAGTGCGCGTCATCGGGCGGCTATCGCAGAGAAGGGCTTAACGCCTCTTCATCGAATTTCGTTCTGTCAAGGACTTATGCAGGACCGATTGTTTTAGCGTTTCTCTTTTCTGATTTAAGAAACATAGTTGTTTCTTGTACATTTCTTTGTGCGTTTATATGAGATTTCTTGTTTCTTTTTTATAGAAACACTATCTCTTTAGGTGCATTTAATAGGTGTTATCTTTCCCTTTTATGTGAATTTTGCTCTCTATGCTGGTAAGTGTTAGGAGGGCAAGATGACTACTTTATCAAATGAAACGGTACCAACATCTGAGCAGGAGCAGAGTTTAAGCGAGAGCGCTTGCACTGAAAGGCAGATGGGAAGAAGTCTTGAGCAAGCACAGGAAGAAGGAGTATCTTGCTCCTCTAACTCTGAAGAGCCAAATGCGGTTCACTATGCTCCTCATGAGCTTGGCCGCAAGGGAGAAGCAGCGGCAGCTCGTTTTCTAAAAAATCAAGGCTATGAAATACTGGAGCAAAACTGGACCTGCTTTGCGGGAGAAGCAGATATAATTGCTCGCATTGAAAATACGCTCTGTTTTATTGAGGTTAAAACTCGCTCACAACTTCAAAAAGGATTTCCTGAAGAAGCAGTTGATGCACGTAAACGAGATCGCTATGAACGAATAGCAGCTTGTTACCTGAAAGATTCCGCTTTGTGTGACATTCGTGTTCGCTTCGATGTTATCTCTATTCTTGTGCTGTCTGAACATCGGGCTTTTCTACGCTTTCATACCAACGCCTTTGGAGTTGAGTAGTAATGGCGCAGCGCAGTTTTGTAATTCAGAGCGCAACAATTCATGGAGTAGAAGCACTTCCAGTGCTTGTCGAGGTGGTTATATCGAGCGGGATTCCTTCCTTTTCGATTGTGGGTATGGCAGATGCGACCATCATGGAGTCACGCGAGCGGGTGAAAGCGGCATTACGCGCAAGTGGTTTTGTCATGCCGACTGACAAGATTGTTGTTAATTTGGCACCTGGTGCTTTAAGAAAAACTGGTTCAGGATTCGATTTGCCTATAGCGCTTGGAATTTTGGCAGCAACAGGGCAAATCAATCCCGAATGGGTTGTGGGTGCTCTAGTGGTTGGGGAATTGTCACTAAGTGGTGCTGTGCGAGCTAACGTAGGAATGTTGGCGTATCAAAAGTGCGCTTTAGAACATGGCTGGGATATTGTAACAGGCATTGCTGAGAGGGGATTTTTCTCGCTCGAGGGAGTAACCTGCCACATTTTGGAAAGACTTGCTCATATACGTACGGGCAGCTTTGTTGCAGGGAGATCTTTGGTCTCGGAGCCGTTGAACGAATCTCTTGATTATTCTGAAGTGCTTGGACATGAAGCAGCAAAGCGAGCTTTACAGGTGGCAGCTGCGGGCAATCATGGAGTACTGATGGTTGGTCCTCCAGGGTCCGGCAAGACCATGCTCGCTCAGCGTTTTGTAACTATTCTTCCTGATTTGAATAAGGTGCAAAAAATCGAAGCAGCACTTGTGCATTCGGTTGCTGGGGAGGATATTTCTTCTCTGTTATCGGGGAGGAGACCTTTTCGGAGTCCGCATCATAGTGCTACTGCGGCGGGGTTAATTGGAGGAGGTAAGCCTCCTCATCCTGGCGAGGCTTCATTGGCCCATCAGGGAGTGCTCTTTCTTGACGAATTGGCAGAATTTAAGACTTCGGTATTACAAACGCTTCGTCAGCCGCTCGAATCGGGGGTTATTACTCTGACTCGGGTAGATGGAACTTACGAGTTCCCTGCTCGCTTTCAGCTTATAGCAGCAACAAACCCTTGTCCTTGCGGGTATTTTGGTGATCCAAGTGGTAAATGTCGTTGTAGCGCATCAATTGTACAGGCGTATCAAAACAGAATGGGCGGTCCGCTGATTGATCGGATCGATATGAGAATTGATGTATGGCGCGAGAAAAGCGAGGAACTATTCGATTCTGCGCAAGGGAAAAGTTCTTCGCAACTACGCGAGGGAGTGGAAAAAGCCCACGCCTTTGCATCTTCACGCAAGAAAAACCACCCTAATCCTCAAAAAGGACTTCGTGCATTACGTGATATGTGCTGCTTTGATAAGCATACAGAAGATTTCTTTTTGTCTCTTTCAAAAACAAAAGAAATGAGTGCGCGTTCGCTTGCAAAAACCTTATTACTATCGCGCACGATTGCAGATATCGCGGAGTCAAAACAAGTAAAACAAGAGCACGTTGCAGAAGCCTTTACGTTGCGATTTGGAGGAGGTTCGCAATGGTAGCGGAACCAAACTTACATCAAGCTCAACAAATGCATGCAGAGCGTTTCGCCCCTCTTCCTTCGATAAAGCTGTCGGGTAAACGTTGGGAATTGCTGTACGGAGAAGAAGGGTATCCTGAATCTCTTACTTTTCTGTCTGATCCGCCGAAGAAGCTCTATGGCATAGGAAATCAGGATGCGCTACGAGATGGACTTGCGGTAATTGGAGCGCGTAAAGCAACTCCGTATGGAAGGGCCGCAGCTCGACAATTTGCTCACATGGCGGCAGGAAGAGGAATACCGATCGTTTCTGGAGGAGCGCTAGGCTGTGATTCTGAAGCCCATAAAGGTGCCTTGGAGGCAAAGGGAGAAACGGTTGTGGTACTAGGTGGTGGATGCAATCAAGTCTATCCTCAAGCCAACACTCGTTTGTTTCAGCAGGTAATCGATTTGGGAGGCGCAATCGTTTCAGAGCGTCATTGGGATTATCCTCCATTGCCTTATACTTTTCGCGCGCGAAACCGCATTATTGCTGGATTGTCGCGGGCAACGCTAATCGTGGAAGCAGGACTACCTTCGGGAACTTTTTCTACGGCAGATGATGCGTTAGCGGCAGGGAAAGAGGTGGTAGCCGTTCCCGGTCCTATAACTTCTGCAACCTCTCTTGGCGCTAATAGGCTTATTTATCAAGGAGCTACTCCTATTGTCGATACTGAAAGTTTTGAAGATATTCTTGTGGGAATATTTGGATGTCTTCGGATGGAAGATGCCCGACAGCCTGAAAAACGAGCTTGGGTAGGAGATAATTTTGCTGGCTCTGATAAAGACATGCTCTTGAGCGCATTATTGGCAAATCCTATGCGGATTGAAGAGATGCTTTCGCTTTCCTGGAAGGCTGATGATTTGGAAGGCTGCCAAGATAAGCTCACGTGTCTTATGGTTAAATTAGCTTCATATGAAAGAGATGGATTAATTGCGCGGTTTCCGGATGGGAGATACGGACCCGCTCGAGTATAGTGGTGTTTCGTTATGGAAAAGAACAAACCTAATAAAGTTGTTGACATAGTAGGGGCAGGTCTTGCAGGCAGCGAAGCGGCGTTGCAGCTCGCAAATCGAGGATATTTTGTTCGTCTTTTTGAAATGCGTCCTTCTGTTGCTACTCCTGTGCACAAAACAGACAATTGTGCCGAATTGGTATGCTCCAACTCGTTAAAGTCGACAAAGCCTGAAAGTGCTGCAGGTATGCTCAAGCATGAGTTAACGGCTCTTGGCTCCGTGGTTTTAAAGTGCGCTTATGATACTCGCGTTGCAGCAGGAGGCGCTCTGGCAGTTGATAGGGAAGCCTTTTCTGAGGCAGTTACGGCTCAAATAGACAAGCATGCTTCCATAGCACGAATTAATGCAGAAGTAGCTGGTATTGCTCCGGATGGTGCCCTTCTTGTTTCGAAAAGGTATGATACAGTCCCTTTTTTTGGTTGCGTCAATGGTTGTGGAGCAGCAAGACAAGATGAACAGCGAAAAGTTTTCTGTTCGAAATCGGCAGAGGACAGCACTGAAGGCCCTTTTACCCTTTTTGATCCAGCTGATGTGGTCATCATCGCTTCTGGTCCCTTAACTTCATCTCCTTTGGCGTCATTTGTAAGAGAGCTTACGGGTGAAGATGATCTTGCGTTTTATGATGCAGCGGCTCCTGTTGTTATGGCAGATTCACTTGATCACTCAAAAGTGTTTAGTCAGAGTCGGTATGAAGGGGAAGGAGAGGGAGATTATCTTAACGCTCCTTTTGATAAGGAATCGTATGAGCGCTTTATAAGTGAATTAGTCAAAGCAGATCGTGTGATAAAGAGGGAATTTGAAACGGCAGATCTGTTCCAAGCGTGTCAACCAATTGAAGAAATTGCACGGAGGGGTTTTGATGCTCCTCGTTTTGGTCCTTTAAAGCCTGTTGGGCTAACTGACCCTACAACAGGACGTCGTCCTTGGGCGGTAGTTCAGCTTCGTGCCGAAGATGCTTACAAGCAGAGCTTTAATTTGGTTGGATTCCAAACCAACTTAACCTTCCCTGAGCAAAAGCGAGTATTTCGGATGATTCCTGGGTTGGAACAAGCGGAATTTGCCCGCTATGGGGTAATGCATCGAAATACGTTTATCAACGCACCACACCTTCTTGATGCTTCGTTGCAACTGAAAAGTGATAACGCCAATAAACTTCCTATTCCGCTTTTTGTAGCAGGCCAATTTGGAGGAACGGAAGGATATTGTGAAGCAATCGCTTCTGGTCTATGGGTAGCACTTGGAGTATGTGCTTATTTGAAAGGAGAGTCACTTTTACCTCTACCTAAAGAGACTGCATTTGGAGCTCTTCTTGCCTATGCGACAAGCGAAGAGACGATCGACTATCAACCAATGCATGTTAATTTTGGAATTATGCCACCCTTTGAACCGAAAATTCGCAACAAAAAGGAACGCTATGCTGCCTATGCCCTTAGAGGTAAACAGGCTTTGGATCATTATTGCGATAATGAACTTTCGAAATTAGGTATTTTGTAAAATGCGGGAGCGTTTCTGGGGGAATATTATTGATTCGCATGAAATTAAGCATGGTAAGAGGATGCGTATTTGAGTGGCATGATTGAGAGAGAAGAGGGGTAAACAAAAGAGGTGATCTTTTGGCGACGAGGGGAGAAAATAAAAACGAACGGTGCAGGGTTTATGATGACCGCAAAAGTGATTATCGGAGTGCGCCCCTTAATTTCGGGAGTGATCACGAGAATTGTTTTGCTGAAAACAAAAATGGTTTTTCAGCAGGTCAGGATGAAACTAAAGGGACTCCCTGGGATGACTTACTGAGTGCGTTTTGCGATTCCTTGAGAACTCAAGACAACAAATCCACTCATACCATTCGCAATTATCGAAACGATATCAAAGCTTATTTATATTGGTGTATTCGTGAAAATCTGGAAATGCTTGATGTTCGTCATCAGCAAATCAGAAGATATCTTGCCTATCTGGATCAGGCACAGTATGCCCGCACTACAATCAATAGACATTTAAGTTCAATCAAAGCATTTTATCGGTGGTTAGTAATAGAAGATAAGTGTCAATCGAATCCGGCTGCTATTTTGCAGGGGCCAAAGCAGTCCAAGATTCTGCCACGAGTTATTGCTCCTCGTGATATGGAACACCTGCTTGATGGTGCAAAAGATGCCAATAAAACTCAATCCAAAACCCAGCAAGCACTCAAAGAGGCGCTTATCTTGAGAGACGATGCTCTTTTAGAGCTTCTTTATGCAGCAGGTTTGCGCGTTTCGGAAGTTTCATCACTTGAGCTAGCGCGACTAGATTTGAATCAAGGTTTTGTTCGGGTGATGGGTAAGGGATCGAAGGAACGACTTGTTCCTCTGCATCAAAAGGCCTGTCAGGTTCTTGAGAGTTATGTACTGCATGCACGTCCAGTATTGAAAAGAGACTCCGAATCTTCTTATGTCTTTCTTTCGGTCCATGGCAGACCACTTTCCACTAATACTATCCGAACGGTTTTTAAGAAAAAGCTTCACGAAGCAGGATTGGACGAATCTCTCAGCCCGCATGCTATGCGTCATTCTTTTGCTACCGATCTTTTGTCTGGCGGTGCGGATTTACGTAGTGTACAAGAGATGTTGGGCCACTCAAGCTTGTCTACCACTCAAATTTACACTCACCTTACCTCGGAGCATCTAAAAGAAGTGCATCATCAAAGCCATCCTCGTGGATAGAGTGGGGTAATCTTGTAATGTGAAAGTATAGCGAACGAATGTTCTCATTTTTTTAAACCTGGAGTAGAATGGGTTTTCGTTATCTTTTACGTTCTAGGAGATATATTCATGGGACAAAGCTCCATTGTTATAAAGGGTGCACGTGAGCACAATCTGAAAAACGTTGACGTGGAAATTCCACGTGATGAATTAGTGGTTATTACGGGTCTTTCCGGATCAGGGAAAAGCTCGCTTGCTTTCGACACAATGTATGCTGAAGGGCAGCGGCGTTATGTGGAAAGTCTATCCAGCTATGCGCGACAGTTTTTGGGTCAGATGAGCAAACCTGACCTCGATTCAATTGACGGACTTTCCCCTGCAGTTTCAATCGATCAAAAAACAACGAGTAAAAATCCTCGTTCAACGGTTGGTACGGTAACGGAGATTTATGATTACCTCCGCCTATTATTCGCTCGTACCGGTGTTCCGCATTGTCCTGAATGTGGAAGAGAGATTAAAGCGCAAACGACCGACCAAGTAACTGATGATGTTTTGGCGTTGGGTGAAGGAAAGCGTGCGTTATTGATGGCGCCCGTGGTATCTGGCAAAAAAGGTGAATTCACTAAACTTTTCCAGGATTTGCAAAAAGAGGGTTTTTCCCGCGTTCGTATTGATGGGGAAGTCCAAAAACTTGGCGGTGAACCCATTGTATTAAATAAGAAGGTCAAGCATTTTATCGATGTAGTGGTTGATCGTGTTGTGCTAAAGCAAAGTGCTGCGGGACGTATTGCTCAAGCGGTTGAGATGGCGTGCAATTTAGCTGACGGTCGTGTGCTCGTTAAAGTTTTGGAAAAAGGGGACGAGGAAGCAAATATCACCACTTCCTCTGGTGCAACGGGAGGTCTTGCTCCAGGAGAGCATTTATTCTCTCTGGCGCTTGCTTGCCCTGAGCATGGATATTCTATGAATGAATTGCAGCCACGTGATTTTTCGTTCAATGCCCCCTACGGCGCTTGTCCTGACTGCTTGGGAATTGGTAGTCGCGAAGAGGTTGATCCAAGCTTAGTTATTCCCGATAAAACACTTTCACTCGAAGAAGGTGCCGTTGCTCCTTTCAGAACAGGTAATTATTATCCTCAGGTGATGCGGGCGGTTTTAAAGCATTTCGAAGTGGATCCTGCTACTCCTTGGGAAGATATTCCTAAGAAAGTACAAAAGGCTCTTTTGTATGGGGTTCCTGATGAGAAAATTCGGGTTGATTATCTTACGGTTGATGGAAGAGAAACGTATTGGTTTATTGAGTGGGAAGGCATCTGTGCGGCGGTAATGCACCGATATAAGGAAGCATCATCGGATCGGCAACGCCAAAAATACGAGCAGTATTTTTCCATCATTCCCTGTGCTACTTGTGGGGGAAAGCGTCTCAATCCCCTTATTTTGGCGGTTACGGTAGGTGGAAAGAACATTCATGAAGTCTGCGAAATGTGCGCGCTTGATTCACTTGCTTTCTTTGATTCTCTTACTTTTGAACCGCAACAGGAGGCAATCGCTCTGCCTATTGTGAAGGAGATCAAGACACGTCTTCGCTTTTTGGTCGATGTTGGTCTTGATTATTTAACTCTAGAGCGTGCTACGGCAACGCTTTCAGGTGGTGAAGCGCAACGCATCCGATTAGCAACTCAAATTGGGGCAGGGTTAATGGGCGTGCTCTATATTTTGGACGAGCCATCGATTGGTCTTCATCAACGAGACAATGAGCGGCTTATTGCAACCCTTGAACATTTGCGTGATCTTGGTAACACCGTTGTGGTTGTGGAACATGATGAAGACACTATCAGAAGTGCTGATTATGTTATCGATATGGGTCCTGGTGCAGGTGAGCTTGGTGGAGAAGTGGTAGCAGCAGGTACGCCTGAAGAGATAATGCAGGTACCTGAATCGCTTACGGCTCAATATCTCAGCGGGAAAAAAGTGATTCCTGTTCCGAAAGAGCGGAGAAATCCAAAAAAGGGAACAATTCAGCTTAAAGGAGCAACTGAGAATAATCTAAAAAAGGTTGATATCACTATTCCTTTGGGTACGCTCACCTTGATTACAGGGGTTTCAGGTTCGGGTAAAAGCTCTCTGATTACTGATACGTTAGCGCCTGCCTTGGCGAATCGAGTGAATCATGCTCACCGAAAAACAGGCGAGTATCGTCGTCTGGTGGGTGCTGAACGTATTGATAAGTTAATCAATATCGACCAAAGTCCTATTGGACGTACGCCACGTTCAAACCCTGCAACTTATATTGGGTTGTGGGACGATATTCGAGCGCTGTTTGCTTCTACGCCTGAGGCGAAAGCTCGGGGCTATGCTCCCGGACGATTTTCTTTCAATGTTACAGGTGGACGATGTGAAGCCTGTAAGGGCGATGGTCAGAAAAAGATTGAGATGCATTTTTTGCCTGATGTGTATGTTGCCTGCGAGGTATGTGAGGGCAAACGCTACAATCGTGAAACTTTACAGGTGACCTATCGCGGCAAAAATGTGTATGACGTTCTGGAGATGACTGTTGATGAAGCGCGGGAGTTTTTCTCTAAAATTCCCGGCATAGTAAGAAAGCTCGACACTTTGCATGATGTGGGTTTGGGTTACATACGTTTAGGTCAACCTGCAACTACATTGTCGGGTGGTGAAGCTCAGAGAGTAAAGCTTGCCAGTGAATTGCAACGTAGGCAGACGGGTAAAACGTTCTATATTCTTGATGAACCAACCACCGGTTTGCATTTTGATGATGTGCGTCAGCTTCTTGAAGTGTTGCAACGTCTCGTGGATGCAGGAAATACGGTTTTGGTTATCGAGCATAATCTCGACATCATAAAAGCAGCAGATTATGTGATCGATTTAGGACCTGAGGGCGGTGACCGAGGGGGCACTATCGTGGCACAAGGGACTCCTGAGCAAATTGCTCAAGTACCTGAAAGCCATACAGGAAGGTTTCTGGCGCGTATTTTGTAGAACTTTCTTTGTTTAGGATTAAGTAACGAAAGGTATACCGATCGAGATATTTTGATGCATACACGCTTTTTTCTGAAGTAAGAGAGGGATCTTGCCGTAGGATACCTATCTATGAAGAAAATTTCACGCGAAAAAGCAGCACTTGGTTTTTTTGTTTTTCTGGCCTTAGCGGGTCTCGGTGTACTTATAGCATACATCGTTACCGTAGGTCATTCCTTAAATGTTGCTGCAAGCAACATTGATGATGCAACGGGAAATCTAGACGGCTATACCGCTGTACTTTATAAAGGGACTGCAACTGAACATAGAGAGACTGCTGTTAACTCTACCGAGCTAGGGGATACCCTTTCATCTCGTTCGCTCAACAAACGTTCTACCCAACAGGATACTGAAAATAGTTCGACTGACGAGGTGAGTGCAGCAGATACTGCTGAAAGCGCTTCGGGAAGAGAAGATTCTGAACAAGCACAACCAGTATCACTTTTTGCTCTCCAGCGTTCTTATATAGAAAAAGGAGCTCGCGTTTTTAGTCTCGATACCGAAAAGCTCACGGATTACAACACGTCTACTATTATTCGTGCTGGTAATTATACGTATGGGGTTTTATCTATCGACCAGGTAACTGCGCAAGAAAACTATCTTAAAAAACGAATCGCGGAATACGAGGAAAAAGAGGTCGACATCATTATTTGCGTGGTAAGTGATGTATCGCTATTGGAATCATATGAGGGAGTCGATATTGTGATTTCAGCGCAGGATGAGGGCTTTAATCCTTATGGTGTTCTTGTTGATGGAGTGTTCTACAACGATGCCGCCCTTCAGGGTCAAATAGGGCTTGTTCTTGTTTCTCCTTCGCGAACGATTACCGCCCGCGATGTTGTTTCGCTCTAGATTGTAGTAATTTCTCCATTTTTCTTTCATTAAGTGAAATAAATTTAAGCAAGGTTTGCTTCGTTTTGTTATTATATCGAAGTTGCCGTCATCAAAGACGGTAGGGTCACAGTTGGAATGCGGGTGTGGCGGAATTGGCAGACGCGCCAGGTTTAGGTTCTGGTGGGTAACCCCCGTGAAGGTTCAAGTCCTTTCACCCGCACCATTGTGAAACATATGTAGTATCCAAGAAGGAGTTTATTCGTGAACATCAATGTAGAGGCCCTCGAGAATAATCAGGTAAAACTTTCGTTCGAGGTTGACGCTGCCGATGTGGACGCACGTATCAAGCGTACCTATCGTCGTGTTGCTAAGCGTTACAGCTTCCCTGGTTTCCGTCCTGGCAAGGCTCCTCGTCCTGTTATCGATAGCATCATGGGTGACAACTCAGTTCTCACTACGGTAACCGAGGATTTGGTAAATGAAGTTTATCCCCAGGCTCTTGAAGAGAATAATTTGGTTCCTCTGCAGCGTCCTGATTATGAGTATGAACTTGATTTGGTTGAAGACCATAAGCCATTCAACTTTACGGCAACCATTTTAGTGAAGCCAGAGCTTGAGCTGAATAGCTATGAAGCGGTAGAGGTAGAAATTCCTTCAACTGAAGCAACCGACGAAGAGATCGATGCTCAGATCGAAGAGCTTCGCAATTACTATCATGATTTCAAAGATGCAAATGCAAACACCAAGGTAAAGCCTGGTGAATTTGTTGAGCTTACCATGACGGTAACCAACGAAGCAGGCGAGGAAGTATCAGCTCTTTCTGCCGATCATCGTCTCTATGAGCTGGGCAAGGGTGTATATCCTGCATCTTTCGATGCTGAACTTATTGGTCTTAAGAAAGGTCAAGAAAAGAGCTTTGATCTTGATTTGACTGATGATGATTCTCTTATCACTTCCAACCTTGAAGAAAAGGGTATGTGCCACTTCGAAGTAAAGGTTGAAGTAATTAAGCATAAGGTTGTACCTGAAGTAACAGAAGAATGGGCAAAGGAAACCTTTGGGTTTGAAGGCCTTGAGGATATGCGCACCAAGATCGGTGATAGCATCAAGGGTCAGAAAATGGCAAACGCTCCTCGCCGTAAGGAAAATGAGTGCTTGATGGCTTTGGCAAAGCGCCTCGAAGGTGAATTGCCTGAGGTTATGTGTAAAACCCAGGAAACTCGTCTTTTGCAGGACTTCTATGGTCAGCTTTCCCGCATGGGTCTCACTTTCGATCAGTATCTCAAGACGATGGAAATGACTGCTGATAAGTTCGAAGAGGACAACAAGAAACAGGCCGAAGATATGGTTCGCCAAGACTTGGCTTTGGATGCTTGGGCTCGTCATTACGAAATCGTTGCAACTGAGGACGAGGTTCATGCTGAGTTTACTTCTGCAGACCTTGATGATCCTGATGCTATTGAAGCTGAATGGCGCAAGGAAGGCCGTTTGCCTATGATTCGCGAAAGCATTGTTCGTGCAAATGCCCTGCGCGATGTGGTAGCGAAGGCTAAGGTTAGCGAAGTAGTAGAAGCAAAGGTTGAAGAGTAACAAATACCGTTCATAAAGGCATAGCGTAAATTACGCTTGCGGAATTTGGTTTTGTTGTGATAATAGGGGGCAATCATCGCATTAGAGCGATGGTTGCCCTTTTATAAACATGAGACAAATTATTGGACGTTGCCGACTGAACGTCGCAACTTACATGGGTGAAACGAGGCTAGGTATATGTATCAAAATTCAACTCACGCAGCACTCATCCCGTACGTTATTGAACAGTCTCCTCGCGGAGAACGCAGCTATGACATTTATTCTCGCTTGCTTAATGAGCGTATCGTTTTTTTGGGCGAGGCAATTGATGATGCTGTAGCAAACACCGTTGTTGCTCAGCTTCTTCATTTGGAGTCTGCTGATCCCGATAAGGATATTTCTCTTTATATCAATTCCCCTGGAGGATCGGTATCTGCAGGTTTGGCAATCTATGACACCATGCAATACATTAAGTGTGATGTTTCTACTATCTGCATGGGCATGGCTGCTTCAATGGGTTCGGTGCTTTTGTGCGCAGGTGCTCCAGGCAAGCGCATCATTTTGCCTAATGCTCAGGTTATGATTCATCAGCCCATGGGTGGCTCAGGTGAACGTACTCAGCAGACCGATTTTGAAATCCTTGCAACTGAGATGAAAAAGACACGTGATCGTTTGGAAGGCATTATTGCTAAGCATACGGGCCAGACGGTCGAAAAGGTTCACGCAGATTCTGAACGCGATAATTGGATGACTGCTGAAGAAGCTTGCGCCTATGGTTTGGTTGATAAGGTTGTAGCTTCTCGCTTTGCTACGAACGAGAAAGCAGAATAAGTATGGCAGACCAGTCTGGTAACATTCCACCGGCACGCACTGAAATTCACTGCGCCTTTTGCGGAAAAACGCCCGATCAGGTTAATGCAATGATTTCAGGGCCAAATGGTATCTATATTTGCGATGAATGTATATCGCTTTCTGCTGAGGCAATGATGACCGATTTAAATATGCGAGGTCTTGAATCTGACGCACTAAATCAGGTGCTTCAGGTAACCGCAGAAGAAGAAAGCGAAGATGCCAAGGCTGAGGAATTTACTCTGAGTGACTTACCTACGCCGCGTCAGCTTTTTGAGCAGCTTTCAGAGCACGTCGTTGGTCAGGAGGAAGCAAAAAAAGCACTGGCGGTTGCGGTATACAACCACTATAAACGCATCAGCTTAGGGGAACACGCTCATGAAGGTGATGTGGAGGTAGCAAAAAGCAATATTATGTTGCTTGGTCCAACCGGTTCAGGTAAGACGTTGCTAGCACAAACGTTGGCTCGTACCTTGAAGGTGCCTTTTGCTATTGCTGATGCTACAACCTTGACTGAAGCAGGCTATGTTGGCGAAGATGTTGAAAATATCTTATTAAAGCTTATTACTGCTGCAGATTTCGATATTCCTCGTGCTGAAATTGGCATTATTTATATCGATGAAATCGACAAGGTTGCGCGTAAAGCAGAAAACCTCTCTATTACGCGCGACGTTTCGGGTGAGGGTGTTCAGCAGGCGTTGCTTAAGATCATAGAAGGGTGCGAGGCAAGTGTTCCTCCACAAGGTGGTCGAAAGCATCCGCAGCAGGAGCTCATTCATATTGATACCACCAACATTTTGTTCATATTAGGTGGTGCTTTTGTAGGTCTTCCCGACATTGTTGCTCAGCGTGTTGGTAAAACCAATATTGGTTTTGGTTCAGAGATGCCTGAATCAAAACGTGCTGCAGACGCAGAGTTACTCAATCAGGTTCTTCCTGAGGACCTTCATAAATACGGAATGATTCCTGAATTCGTGGGTCGTATCCCTGTTATTACTTCGTTAAAGGAACTTTCAAAAGAAGATCTGGTTAGAGTTTTGACTGAGCCTAAGAATGCATTAGTAAAGCAGTACAAAGCTATGTTCGCTTACGAAAATGCTGATCTTGTTTTCGAAGATGAAGCTCTGACGGCCATGGCAGAACAAGCAATAGAGCATCAAACAGGTGCTCGTGGCTTGCGTAGTATTTGCGAGCGAGCTTTACAAGATGTGATGTATGAGCTGCCAGATCACGAAGGCACCAAACGGGTCGTTATTCGTCGCAGCGACATTGAAGGCACTACAAAGCCCGTTATAGAGCAGGTTGATACCGCACAGAGCACAAAAGAATAAAACTTGCGACTAATTCGAGCGCTTGCCGTATGCTAGAGAGTGCAAAGCGCTCGTTTTGCGTAGAAAACTAAAATTAATAAATATGAATAAGGCAAGCATAGCTTGTTTGGAATAGCAAAGGAAGGAAGGATTCCATGTCGTCAGACAAAAAAAGCGAAATGCCGGCTTATGGCGATTGGGAGAGGCCGCTTTTCGACGCCTGGAAAGAACAAGGGTATTTTTCTCGTACGCCTGGGTTTGGCAAAAACGGAGCAGATACCTATACCGTGGTAATTCCTCCTCCTAATGTCACTGGTATGCTTCATATGGGTCATGCGCTGAATGACACCATTCAAGATACTTGTGTTCGTCACGCTCGCATGCAGGGCTATCAGACTCGTTGGATTTTAGGTACCGATCATGCGGGTATTGCTACTCAGACTAAAGTTGATAAGAAACTCGCCTCAGAGGGAATTTCTCGTCTAGAAATTGGTCGTGAAAAGTTTCTGGAAGCTTGCTGGGATTGGCGGGAAGATTACGGCAACACCATCGTGAAGCAAATCGCGGGCATGGGCTGCTCCTGTGATTATTCTGATGAAAAATTTACTATGTCTCCTGACTATGCCAAAGCGGTCCGTAAGGTATTTTGTGATTGGTATCACGATGGCTTAATTTATCGTGGCCGTCGTATTGTTAATTGGTGTCCTTCTTGCACGACTGCTATTGCCGATGATGAGGCAGAGTATATAGACGAAAAAGGCCATCTGTGGTATCTGCGCTACCCACTCTCGGAGCCTGTTGATGGTATTGAGTATTTAGTGGTAGCAACTACGCGTCCTGAAACTATGTTAGGTGATACGGGTGTTGCGGTATCTCCTAAAGATGAACGTTATAAGAATCTGGTTGGCAAGACGATTGATCTGCCTATCGTGGGACGCAAGATTCCAATTTTTGCGGATTACTATGTTGATTCAGAATTTGGTACAGGAGCAGTAAAGACAACCCCTGCTCATGATCCTAACGATTACGCGATGGGTCAGCGCAATAATTTGGAACAGATTAATGTTTTTGACGAACATGCTGTTGTTGTAGAGGGATATGGCAAATTCAGCGGTATGACACGCGATGAGGCTCGTGAGGCCATCGTGGCTGAATTCGAAGCTTTGGGGCTTTTGGATCATGTTGAAGAGCATGATCATTCGGTCATGACATGCTATCGTTGTCATACTAAGTTGGAACCTTGGCTTTCTGAACAGTGGTTTGTTGCCGTGGATCGTTTGAAAGAACGTGCTGCTCAGGTCGTAGAAAATGGGGAAGTGCAATTCCATCCTGCTCGTTGGAAGCAGGTATATCTTGACTGGCTAGCTAATCTGAAAGACTGGTGTATTTCTCGTCAGCTTTGGTGGGGTCATCGAATTCCGATGTTCTACTGTGATGAATGCGGCTGGGAAGATGCCTTAATGGAAGATGCAGAGGTGTGTCCTAAATGTGGGGCAAAGCTTCGTCAAGATGAAGACGTGCTTGATACCTGGTTCTCTTCGCAGCTATGGCCTTTTGCTACTCAGGGATGGCCTGATACTACCGAGGAGCTTGATAAAACATATCCTACGCAAATGCTGTCGACCGCTCGTGACATCATGGGCTTATGGGTTGCACGTATGGTTATGTCTTCGCTCTATTTCACCGATCAGGTTCCTTTCAAGGACGTTATTATTCATCCTACGGTTATGGCTGCTGACGGAAAGCCTATGTCGAAAAGTCGCGGCAACGGTGTGGATCCCCTGAAGCTGATGGAAGATTACGGTGCTGATGGCATGCGTTTTGGTCTACTGATGCAAGTTACGGGTGCGCAGGATCTGAAATTTAATGAAAACAAACTGGTAAGTAGTCGTAATTTTGCGAATAAGATCCGTAATGCTGCTCGTTTTGTCATGATGAATCTCGATGACTATACGCCAGGAGCCCCTGATCCTACTACTCCTGCTGACCGTTGGATTTTCTCTCGTTTGGCTCGTCTGGTTGCTTCTATTGATGAAGCCTACAAAGAGTATGAATTCAGCGATATGACTCGTGAGCTGTATGCCTTCTTCTGGAATGAATTCTGTGACTGGTATATTGAGCTTTCAAAGCCTCGATTAGCAGCTGGCGGTCAAGATCGTGCTGCTTGCCAACGTAATTTGGTGTTTGTATTAGATACTGCTTTGCGTTTACTGCATCCTGCGATGCCTTTTGTAACCGAGCAGATCTATCAAGATATGCCAGGAGAAAAAGACTCTCCTTATTTGATGATGGCGGCTTGGCCAGACGCAGAAGAGTTAGCAGCCTATATTGATCCAGCCGCTGAGCGTGCCTTGGCAATTGTTACGCAGAGCGTTTCAGGTATTCGTTCTATCCGTGCTCGTTATGGAATTTCTCCTAAAACTAAGCTCGAGATGACAGTTAAAGCACAGAGTGCTGAAGCGGTTCAGCTTTTTGAAGAGCAGCAAAATCTCATTGTTGCTTTGGGTAATGTTGAAGTAGTTGCCGTTTCTGAGACTGCTGAAAAACCAGCGGAATCCACCATGCGTCTTGCTGATGATGTTGAGATCTATGTGGCATTAAGTGGTTTAGTTGATTTTGCGGCAGAGCAGGCACGTATAGAAAAAGAACTTGGTAAGCTTGAAAAAGATCGGGTAAAGTTTGACAAA
Organism: Cryptobacterium sp. CAG:338; assembly: GCA_000435475.1. Classification (GTDB taxonomy): domain Bacteria; phylum Actinomycetota; class Coriobacteriia; order Coriobacteriales; family Eggerthellaceae; genus Anaerotardibacter. The sequence goes on from FR896049.1 coordinate 41,197, forward strand.
AAGCTCTCCAATCCTGGATTCTTGTCTAAAGCTGCTCCCGAGATCATTGAAAAAGATCGCGCTAAGTTAGCTGATATTGTGGAGCGCATGGATCGTCTTCAGGCAGAACTGGCGGAAATGAAATAGGTAGGATAAACGATGAATGAGCTTCTTTCTCAGATTTTGACACCAGAGGTAACAGGCGCCTTGACGGTGATTGTTGTACTCTTTGTCATTCTTTATGTGTTGTCTATTTTTTGGTCTGTACGCGATGCTTCTCTACGTGACACTCCTTGGGCTTTAGGCTTGCTCTCTATTATTCCGGTGGTTGGTTTAGTGGCGTATTGCATGGTTCGTCCTGCTTTATTGAAGACCGACCGTGAAGAGCAGGATTTAGAAATCGCTTTAAAGAAGCGTGAACTTATGCGCTATGGCGATTGCGCAAACTGTGGTTATCCGGTAGAGGAAGACTATGTAATGTGCCCTAATTGTCATCAGCGCTTAAAGAACCTTTGCCCAACCTGTCACCATGCGCTTGACCCTTCGTGGTCAGTATGTCCTTACTGCACTACGCCTATTGGTAAGTAGCGACTAGGTTAATTCGTAATTGCTTTGAAGGTTTTACTATAACAAAGCGTTAAATGTGATAAGGTGAAGCCG
>FR896049.1:41850-45521 GCA_000435475.1 Cryptobacterium sp. CAG:338
CCGGCCGCGCGTGGGAGGGGCGTCTCGTTCGTTGTATAGAGTGCAGATGCTTTGTGCGCATCCGGCACAAAAGGAGGAAACAACTATGGAAATTAAGCTCCCTGATGGATCGGTTAAGACCCTTGAAGACGGAGCTACCGTGTATGACGTTGCGGCAAGTATTGGCGCAGGTCTTGCAAAGGCAGCTTTAGCGGGCAAAATTAACGGCGAACTCGTTGATGTAACAACGCCAGTAACCGACGGTGCCTCGATCGAGATTATTACCGACAAAAGCCCCGAAGCGCTTGGTATTATGCGTCATTCCTGTGCTCATGTTATGGCTGAGGCTGTTCAGCTTTTATTCCCTGGTGCACAGATTGCCTTTGGTCCTGAAACCGAAGACGGCTTCTTCTACGACTTTGAATTATCCCGTTCAATTTCTACTGATGATTTTGAAGCGATTGAGAAGAAAATGGCAGAAATTATTGCTGCCGATGAACCTTTTGTTCGCGAAGTAGTAACGCGTGATCAGGCAAAGGAAATGTTTGCTGATCAGCGTTTCAAGAAAGAACATATTGACGATTTGCCTGCTGATGCAGAAATTAGCGTGTATCGTCATGGTTCGTTTATCGACTTATGTCACGGTCCTCATGTTCCGAGCGCGGGCAAAATTGGTGCCTTCAAGCTGATGAAGATTGCCGGTGCCTATTGGAAGGGCGATTCCAATAATGAAATGCTGCAGCGCCTCTACGGTACGGCGTTCTTCAAGAAAAAGGAATTAACTACCTACTTGCATAATTTGGAAGAGGCAGAAAAGCGTGATCACCGCAAACTTGGTCGTGAATTGGGCTTGTTTATGCTTGATGAGCAGGCAGGTGTAGGTTTGCCGCTTTATCCACCGAAGGGTGCGCGTGTTATTCGTTTGTTGCAAGAATGGCTTCGTCGCGATTTGTATGCGCGTGGCTATGAAGAGGTAATTACTCCTCATATTTACAAGTCTGACGTTTGGAAGACTTCAGGTCATTACAACTTCTACAACGAAAACATGTACTTCTTTGAAATTAACGAGGGCAGCGACGAAGCTCCTCGTATGCAGGAGTACGGCGTTAAACCTATGAACTGCCCTGGCCATGTAATGTTGTACAAAAACGACATCCATTCCTATCGCGACTTGCCTTTGCGCTTGTTCGAGTTTGGTACGGTGTATCGTCACGAATTGTCAGGTGCGGTGCACGGTTTGCTTCGTGCTCGTGGTTTTACGCAGGATGATGCTCATGTATTCTGCACGCGTGATCAGGTAGTCGACGAAGTGGTTGCTATTCTTGATCTGGTTGACCACATTATGAAAACCTTCGGCTTTACCTATGAGGCTGAAATCTCCACGCGTCCCGAAAAGTCTATTGGCTCCGATGACATGTGGGAACATGCTACGAATGCCTTAAAAGAGGCCTGCGATCGTCACAATCTTGCTTATGAAATCAATGAAGGCGATGGCGCATTCTATGGTCCAAAGATTGATATTAAGGTAAAGGATGCCATTGGTCGTACCTGGCAGTGCTCTACGGTTCAGGTTGACTTCAACTTGCCAGAACGCTTTGAATTAACCTATCGCACGGCAGAAAACACCGAAGAACGTCCTTGGATGCTTCATCGTGCTATTTTTGGTTCCATCGAACGTTTCTTTGGCATTTTGATCGAGCATTATGCCGGTGCGTTGCCTTTATGGTTGGCTCCCGTACAGGTTGCGCTGCTTCCGTTGGCAGATCGTCATGTTGATGCCTGCAAGGCTTTGGCAGCAAAGATTACGGCGGCTGGTGGCCGTGTTGAGGTGTATACCCAAAACGAGCCTATGCGTGTAAAGATTGCAAAAGCTCAGGCGGAAAAGATTCCTTACATGGGCGTTATTGGCGACAAAGAATTGGAGCAGGGTGGTGTTTCAATTCGTGAACGTCATGAAGGCGATCAAGGGGTATGGAGCGAAGAAAAACTGCTCGATATTATTCGCGAAGCTGCGCTGTAGTTTTTACGGTGCATCCTGAAATAGGAATTTCCGTGGAATAAGGCCCCTATGGGCAAATTTGCCCAATGACCGTATGTTCAGCGGAAATTCCTGCAGGATACTTTAACGCTTTAGTGACTAAGTCACCTTTGCGGTTTACGGGGCTTTCCTAAAATGATACTTTATGAGTGTCAAATAAAGCGCGAAGCGCACACAGGCCTTGAGGTGGGTTTAGCTGGTTAGGTATGAAGATTAAAGACGCATGATGCAAAATGCGAAATCTGAAATACTCAATGCCAACCAGATTAAGCTACCGAGACGGGTCAAACAGAACAGGAGAAAGCAAATGGCAACTCAAATTTCGACAAGTGAATTTCAGGAAAAAGTACTCAATTCAAACGTTCCCGTATTGGTAGATTTTTTTGCTACCTGGTGCGGTCCCTGCAAGATGATGGCTCCCGTGTTGGATGAAGTAAGCCAGGAAATGGGTGGCTCTGCTGCGGTATACAAGGTTGACGTTGATCAGGAAATGGCTTTGGCTCAACAGTTTAATATCATGAGTGTTCCTACCATGATTGTGTTTAAGGGTGGTAAGCCAGTTCAGCAACTGGTAGGCGTACAACCAAAGCAAACGCTTACGGCAGCACTTGCTTAGTTACTTTTACCGAGTAATACCATGAGGGGCTTCTGCAAAGGAGTCCCTCTTTTGTATGATGGGAACAGTTTCTGAAAAGTTTTTCAGAAGCGTTTCTGAAGGTCTTTTAACCGTACTATCAATTGTTTAAACGCCTTTTATTAAGAAAGGACGTGTTTGTATGATCGATGTTGCAATTGTGGGTGCTGGCCCTGCTGGTCTTGCGGCGGGAATTTATGCAGCTCGCGCAGGCCTTTCTACCACGCTGTTTGAAGCTTTGATGGTGGGCGGTCAGCTTACCTCTATCGACCATCTGGAAAACTATCCCGGTTTTGCCCAAGGGGTTAATGGGTTTGAAATTGCGTTTGCTATGCGCGAACAGGTAGAACGTTTTGGCGCAGAAATTCGCTCTGAACAGGTTGAAAATCTTCAACCAACGGTGGATGATCAGGGAAATCCGATATTTATGTTGGAAACAAATTCTGGAACGTATCAGGCGAAAACGGTTATCTTGGCCATGGGAGCAAAACCGCGACAGTTGCCTATTGAAGGTATTGAATCGCTTGTGGGTAGGGGAGTTTCTTACTGCGCTACCTGCGATGGTAGCTTCTTTAAAGATAAAACGACCGTTATCGTCGGCGGAGGAGATACTGCCTGTGCTGATGCGGTCTATCTTTCGCGTATCGCAAAAGAAGTGCATTTGGTACATCGTCGCAACGAATTGCGCGCAAGTGCTTGGTATGCTGGGCAGCTTGATGCGCTTGATAACGTCACTATTCATTGGGATAGTGTTGTGGCTGGTTTTGAGGAAGCAGAAGGAAAACTTGCGTCTGTTACGCTGGAAAACGTCAAAGACAAATCACAGGAAGTGGTGCCCACCGATGCTCTCTTTATAGCGGTAGGTACGCAACCTGACACGGCTTGGTTGTCTGGCGTTGTGGAACTTGACCCTTCGGGGTATGTGGTTACCACGGGCGAAGGTCAAACAACTACGCCGGGTATTTTTGCGGCAGGAGACACCCGAACTACTCCTTTGCGTCAGGTAGTAACGGCGGTATC
>FR896049.1:45547-49393 GCA_000435475.1 Cryptobacterium sp. CAG:338
CATTAGCTGCAGAGGCAGCTGCTAAATATATCGCTTCGTGGTAAAATAATTGGCTGTGAATTTTTGAATGTGTCTTGGGGTGCCAGGGCACATTCTTAGTGTGAGTGAGCGGCATGTTAGATGGCGTATCAGAACATGACGTGTCGCGTGCTTAGTTTGAGAATTATTTACCAGTGAATAACTGAGAGCGTTTTGAAGGAAGAATAATGCGCGAAAAACTTGAGAAAATTATTGAAGCGTATAAAGAATTGGAACTTAAACTGGGTGACCCCGAAGTGCTAGCCGACCAGCATGAATACAATAAGTTGGCAAAGAACTTTGCCGATCAGGGCCCTCTGGTTGCCAAAGCGCGTGAATATATTCAGGATTTGGACGATTTAGCTGAAGCGAAAGAAATGCTTTCTGAACCAGACATGAAAGAGTTTGCTCAGGAAGAAATTTCTCGCATCGAAGGCGAACTGCCTCAGCTGGAAGAAGACATTAAGATTATGCTTATTCCATCAGATCCTGCGGATGAAAAGAATACTATCGTTGAAATTCGAGCTGCGGCAGGTGGCGATGAGGCTGCTATCTTTGCAGGCGATTTATACAAGATGTATTTGCGCTTTGCTGAGCATCAGGGCTGGAAAGTAGAAACTATGGATGTTTCTCCTTCAGAAGCAGGCGGCTATAAAGAGGTTCAGTTCAAAATCACGGGTGACAAAGTGTATTCCGTTATGAAGTTCGAATCTGGTGTACATCGCGTTCAGCGTGTTCCTAAGACGGAAAGCCAGGGTCGTATTCATACCTCTACCGCAACGGTTGCGGTGCTCCCTGAAGCAGATGAAATCGATGTCGAAATCAATGAAAACGATTTACGTATTGACGTATTTCGCGCTGGTGGTCCTGGTGGACAGTGTGTTAATACGACCGACTCTGCAGTTCGTATTACCCATTTACCTACCGGTTTGGTTGTGCAGTCTCAGGATCAGAAAAGCCAGCTGCAAAACAAAATTGCTGCAATGGCTGTTTTGCGTGCTCGTTTATATGAAAAGATGTTGGCCGAACAGCAGGCAGCAGAAGGTGCAAAGCGTCTTGCACAAATTGGTTCGGGCGATCGTGCGGAAAAAATTCGAACCTACAATGCACCTCAAGATCGCGTAACCGATCATCGTATTGGATTTAACTCAACCTACAATGGGGTGCTTATGGGTGATTTGCTGGGTGAAGTTATTACTGCACTTCAGGCAGCGGATCGTGCTCAGAAACTCGAAGAAGCAGTGTAATTTCTTCTCCTATAGTAATAAAAGGTAAAGTGCCGGCCTCTTTGGTCGGCACTACTTTTAAGATTTCATTGTTGTCTGGCTTGTTAAACATCTACTTTGCATTGAGCTAATTAGATATTGAGCCAGTTAGACACCTCTTTTGTGTAAGCAAATTGTTCTATCGTGTGTAATAGCAAGACCACCAATTGAAATGAGAACCTGTGACCACTGATATTTGGACCATTAAAGCAGCCCTTGATTGGACTGTGGGATATCTTGAAAGCAAACATGATGCCAATCCGCGTCTTTCAGCAGAATGGCTTATGTCTGAAGCGACGGGCCTTTCTCGTATTGAGCTGTATGTTAACTACGAAAAGCCTCTTTCCATGGATGAGCGAGATGTCCTGAGAGGTTACGTTGCTCGTCGAGCAGCGGGAGAGCCCTTGCAGCTTATTAGTGGGACAGCCCCGTTTCGTTACCTTACCCTGAAAGTTGCTCCTGGGGTTTTAATTCCTCGTCCCGAAACAGAAGTTTTGGTAAGTGAAGCATTGGCAGAATTACACCTTCCACGTATTGCGGATCATGTCCAAGTAGGCGAAGAAGGCGAAGAAATTATTTCTGCGCAGCTACCTTCTTTGCGTGTTTTGGATGTTTGTACCGGTTCAGGTTGTATTGCGTGTGCTATAGCTAGCGAATATCCCGCTGCAAAGGTTCTTGCTCTTGATATTGCTGATGAAGCGTTGCGTCTTGCAAAAGAAAATGTAGAAATTCTCGAGCTAGAAGATAGGGTAGAAGTTCGTAAGAGTAACCTTTTGCAATCCCTCAGTGAAGAAGAACAGGGTAGCTTTGATCTTCTTATCTCAAATCCGCCTTATATCCCAACTGCGGTTTTGCAAGGTCTTGATAGGGAAGTGACGGATTTCGAGCCAAGGCTTGCCCTTGATGGTGGTGAAGATGGACTCGATTTGGTACGCATTCTTATAAAGGAGTCCCTCAATGTGCTTAAACCAAATGGGGTGCTCGCACTGGAATTATTTGAAGGTCATTTAGATGAAGCAGCATTGCTTGCAAACGAAACAGGATTTATGGAAGTTCGTATAGTACGCGATCTTGCGAATCGTCCTCGTGTTTTGATTGCGCATGCGCCTGAGAAAGGTTTTTAAAGGTTCCTCGCGTAACTGAGCAAACGATATAATCAGGGCATTATGGAGACAACAAGCTTATCTAAGGAGCTTTTAATGCCAACTATTCACGTCGAACCTACCCACAAAGAAACTTCGAATTGCAGCTCAGATGCTGCTTTGCCAAAAGAAAATCTTCTTGATGCGCGATTGGAAACTTCTCATAAGGTATTAAAAGAGAGATTAGGTTTTTATCAGCCTAAGATTGGTATCATTTTGGGATCTGGCTTAGGTCCTCTAGCTGAATGTATTCAAGATGCGGTGTATGTTCCTTTTGCTGAAGTTCCCTTTATGAAAACCAGTACGGCTTCAAGCCATGTGGGACGTTTTGTTTGCGGAACTTTGGCAGGCAAGTGTGTTCTTGCTATGCAGGGGCGCCTACATGGTTACGAAGGTAACGAAGCTTGGGAAGTTGCTTATCCGGTGTGGCTCATGCATCGTTTGGGGATTGAAACACTTATTACCACTAATGCGGCAGGTGCCATTAATGAAAGCTATCGAGTAGGCGATTTTTGCATAATGGAAGATCACATTAATTTAACGGGCAGAAATCCTCTTGTTGGCACTGATCCCAATGGCATGGCTCCCCGTTTTGCTCCCATGAACGATGCCTACGATCCGAATTTAAGAACGGTGGCGAAGGTAGTTGCTGAAAAGCTATCCATACGAGTACAAGAAGGTGTGTATTTAGGGTTGCTTGGGCCAAGTTTTGAAACACCAGCGGAGATTCGTGCTTTTCGAGTACTAGGGGCAGATACGGTTGCCATGAGTGTGGTGGAAGAAGTAATTGCGGCGCGTCATGTGGGTATGAAAGTGTTAGGAATGTCTTTAGTTTCCAATATGGCGTGCGGTGTTGAAGGAGCAACGCCCAACGATGATGAAGTTTTAGAAGTGGCGCAGACGAAGGAAAGCGACTTTATTGCGTTGGTTTCTGGTATTGTTGCGCAGCTCTAAAACATTGAACAATACGGCCATTTTACGAGAGACCGTGGACGTGCTGATGAATTCAACTTATAAAGTATCTTAATAAGATAGCATCATACTTTATTGTTAGTTATAACACGTTTATTTTTATTTATTGAAAAAGTATGCCTAATCTTTACACAATTACATATATATGTGGCAAAAATAGGCGTATTTGAACGTGTTATTAGAATTTCTTGAATATGGATTGAGTTATTCAAAAACTACAATTTGCAAAACTCTTATCTCATGTTTTAATAAGTACAGTTCATTTGGAACACGTTCACAGTTTGTGCTTCCGATGCTGGGGGAGTTTTCGGACGGCCACTGTGAACGCTGTTCCTCTTAAGGAGTGAGTAACCGCGAAAGCGGGAGGGGTTAAATAGCTAAGGGTATGTACGAAGCATACACCTTAGCGGACAATAGGCTCGTTGCAGCTGTGAGAGGGTAGCTGCAAC
>FR896049.1:49398-55038 GCA_000435475.1 Cryptobacterium sp. CAG:338
GGGTAGCGTAGGGGGGGCCTTTGTTATGCGGTCTATAATGGGTCTAGCCCAATGCATATCAGAAGCATTGGGGGTAAAGTATTTTTATTCGCATGTATCCAGTTAGGTTGAATCGTCTTTGAATTCCACTCACGTTATAAATATTGCGGGTATGGCAGTGCAAGTTACGCGCAAGCGCATGAAATCTATCCGTTTAAAAGTAATTCCGCTGGGTGAAGTTCATGTTTCTGTTCCGTATGGGGTTTCTGATGAAGAGATTTGTCGCTTGATTGAGTCCCGTAAGGATTGGATTACTGCCCAAAAGCGTGCTTTCGAGAGTTCGCCTCAAGCAGAAGCTGAACGTGCCACTAAAGAAGAGCAAGCTGCATGGCGAAAAGTGGTAAAAGCGTGTGTGCCGCCTTTAATAAAAGCATGGGAGCCTATTTTGCAGGTGCAGGTACAACAGCTTACCTATCGTAATATGAAATCACGCTGGGGAAGCTGCCAGCCTTCAACGGGTAAGATATGCATCAACACACGCCTTGCCCTGTATCCGCCTGAGTGCTTGGAATATGTAGTGGTACATGAAATGTGCCATTTACTTGTGGCAAACCATGGGCCTGAATTCAAAAAGCTGCTTACGAAAATAATGCCAGATTGGAAAAGTCGAGCCAATAAGCTTCGCGCATAAAAAATGATGGGCGTGTTATGTATGGCGATGACTTATATGGTGTTTTGCTTTATGAATTTTACGGTTTATTTGATAAAGTAACGCATTTTTTACATGGAATAATCCTTTTTGCAATAGGGTTGTAAAAGGTCGCTTATATCGTAGGCGCAGCTTCTTTGCAAAGATTTCTTCAAGGAGAAGGTTCGTGGTTTATGCGTACTAAGGAAGAGTACTACGATTTGGTGTTAGAGAATCGTCGTTTGGTCCAAGATCCTGAAATTGTTCGTTGTGTTTGCCCTAATACTTTGTGCGATTGGCATGGTAAATGCAAAGAATGCATTGCTCTTCATCGTTATCATGGTGATCATGTGCCTGTCTGTATGCAGCCTATTATTCGCAAGAAGGTTAAAGCTCTTGCTGCTACGGTTGAAATGGATGTGGTTAATAAAGAACCTACTCCTCTAGAATATCGCCATTATGTTAAAAAACGTGACGAGGAGTCTTCTAGGCTTTAGTGAAGTGCTCTTTGGCAAGGGTGAGAAACTCATAGACTGCATTGTTTTGTTGGGCGCTTAAACGATATACCATATACAGCTGGCGGAAGTTTTTCGGGGCTTCTTTTATGTGCAAGATGCACACTTCATCGCGGTAGGCATCAAGAAGCCACGAGCGACAGGCAAGTGCCATAACATCGGGATTAGCCAATACGATGGATGCCAGCGTAATTTCATCTTTGTAGCGATAACCCACTTGGAGTGGTTTTCCATCGATGAGTTCCATAAGTGCGCTGCCTAAAGAACTCTGCAAATCGTAAGAAATAAGGTAGTGACCTACTAAATCGTCAAGCGAAATAAATGAACGCTTTGATAAGGGATGACGTTTATTAACCAGGAGTGTGAGCTCTTGAGTCCAGCAGGGAAGGTATCCCAGATCGGAATCGATGAGAGGTTCGTCAACGAAAGCAATATCAAGAGAGCCATTTTTGAGATTTGCTGCAAGCGTTTCGGTGGTTGCTTGTGAAATGGTGAATGTTACCTCGAGATTTGTTTTCTTGCGAAAATCGTAAATAAGATTAGACCATTCTTTGCTTTGCGCAGAAAAGATAGAACCCATTCGAATTTCCTGCTTTGGTTGCGCATCGTTTTGGGTAAGTTCAATACCAGTGTTTAAAAACCGAAGCGAAGTAGAAACGTATTGGTAAAACTGCGCACCTTTTTCGGTCAGATCAACCGATCCTTTTTTGCGAATAAAAAGTTGGCAGTCCAGTTCCTTTTCCAAGCCGTTAATTGCCTGGGAAAGGGTAGGTTGGGTAATGGATTCAATTCGGGCAGCTTCTTGAAAGTTTTTTGTTTCTGCCAATGTTTCAAAGTAATGCAAATGAGAGAGGTTCACGGTTTTCTCCTTGGGGGTTCGGAGATATTGTAGCAAAGTGCTTACCCTCAGAAAGCCTTGAATAGGGAGTTCTCAATATGGGAATTAAGCTTTAGGGCAGATTGGGAATCAAGGAGGTAAAACCTCTTACCGTGGTTTTGTTTCGTTTACGTTAAAGGGCTTTTTTATTCGGGCTGCGGTGCTATCATACATGGTTGTAAAAAGCGTTGACGAGGAAAGTAGGGACGAATCTCATCCTCAGAGAGTTGGCGGTTGCTGGAAGCCAATGGTGAGACGGTCCGAAAGGCACCTCTGAGCAATTCTGTCTGAACATTTTTTATTCAAGCGGAGCGATCCTCACCTTGGTAGAAAATCAGTAGGCTGAATCGGTGGCCCCGTAATCGGTCGGTGGAGTGTTTACTCCCTTTCTTTGAGGTCCTGATGCAGTCTACTGCGCAGGATTTTTTTATATCTGGACATAGGTAAAAAGGGGCGTTGGCTTGTTGGCTGAATTGTTTGTCAGCAAGCTAAACCTAGAGGATAAAAGAAAGGGCGTGATGAAATGCGAAGCGATGCAATCAAAAAAGGGCTCGCTCGTGCACCTCACCGCAGTCTGCTCAAGGCAGACGGCTTAACCGACGAAGAATTAGAACGCCCGCTTATTGCGGTTATTTCTTCGCAAAATGAAATCATTCCAGGTCATACTCATCTTGATAAAATCGCTGATGCAGTAAAAGCAGGCATCCGTATGGCAGGTGGCACGCCGCTGCAGGCCACTACCATTGGCGTGTGCGATGGTATTGCCATGAATCATGAAGGTATGCATTTTTCTCTTACCAGCCGCGAAGTAATTGCGGATTCGGTTGAATGCGTGGTGCAAGGTCATCAATTTGACGGCGTTGTGCTTATTCCTTCGTGCGACAAAATTGTTCCTGGCATGTTGCTTGCTGCTTGCCGCTTGAATATTCCTACGGTGTTGGTTTCTGGCGGTCCTATGCTTGCTGGTCATGACAAGCAGGGTAATCAGACCGACCTTAACACCTTGTTTGATGCAGTTGGTCAGGTAACAGCTGGCACTATGACCGAAGAAGAATGCAAGTGGTTTGAAAATACCGCTTGTCCTACGTGCGGTAGCTGTTCTGGTATGTTTACCGCAAATTCTATTTGCTGTTTGTCTGAAGCATTGGGCATTGCTCTTCCTGGTAACGGCACTATTCCTGCGGTATATTCCGAGCGTATTCGCTTGGCAAAGCAAGCAGGTATGAAGGTAATGGAGTTGGTGGAAAAGGATATTAAGGCCCTTGATCTTATTACGCCTGCTGCAATTCATAACGGTATGGCACTCGATATGGCCTTTGGCGGTTCTACCAATACCATGCTTCATTTGACTGCAATTTCTCATGCAGCAGGATGCCCCGTAACCATGGATGACTGGGATGAGGTTTGCCAGAAGATTCCTAACCTTACCCGCATTGCTCCTGCTGGTCCGCTTCACATTGAAGACCTTAACAAGGTTGGTGGTATTTCAGCCATTATTGGTGAACTTGGTCGTCATGGTCTGTTGGACGGTTCTGCACTTACCTGCCATGGCACGATGCAGGAATGGATTGATGCTTGCCCTCCCGTAGATGGCGAAATTGTTCGTACCGTAGAAAACGCCTACAGTCCTTTTGGTGGCCTGCGAGTTATGAAGGGCAATCTTGCTCCCGATTGCGGTGTAGTTAAGCAGTCTGCTGTTGCCGATGATATGCGTCAGCATCGTGGTCCCGCTCGAGTATTCGAGTCCGAAGAAGAAGCTTGCGAGGCAATTTTCGGTGGCAAGATTAATGCAGGCGATGTGGTAGTTATTCGTTATGAAGGCCCTGCTGGTGGTCCTGGTATGCGTGAAATGTTAACGCCAACATCTGCAATTTGTGGTATGGGGCTTGATCATGACGTTGCCCTTATTACCGATGGTCGCTTCTCTGGCGCAACAAAGGGCCCTGCTATTGGACATGTAAGCCCTGAAGCTGCTGCTGGCGGTCCTATCGCTTTGGTTCAAGAAGGCGACATTATTGATATTGATATCGATAAGGGAACGCTTACCTTGGAAGTATCGGATGAAGAATTGGCAGCTCGTCGTGAAGCTTGGGTGAAGCCCGAACCTAAGTATCAAGTAGGCGTGCTCGCTCGCTACGCAAAATTGGTATCGAGTGCTGATAAGGGGGCGTATTTCGGATGAGCATAGATAAAGAGTATGAAGCCAAGATGGGTCTTGGCCCCCACACTGAGAAACAAGGCAAAACCATGCTTGGTTCTGAAGCAATTATTGCTTCGTTGGAAGCCGAAGGCGTGGATACCGTATTTGGTTATCCGGGTGGCCAGGCTATTAAGATTTATGATGCGCTGTATGATTCGAAAAAAATCAAGCATGTTTTAGCTCGTCACGAACAAGCTGCAACCCATGAGGCAGATGGCTATGCGCGTGCAACAGGTAAAACAGGTGTTGTAATTGTTACCAGTGGTCCTGGTGCAACTAATACTGTTACCGGTATTGCAACTGCCTATATGGACAGTGTGCCTTTGGTGGTTATTACGGGTCAGGTTCCCCGTAGCATTATTGGTACCGATGCCTTCCAGGAATCCGACATCGTAGGCATTACGATGCCTATCGTAAAGCACAGCTATTTGCTGCAAAGCTGCGAAGACATGACGCGTGTATTCCGCGAGGCATTCTATATTGCTAATTCTGGGCGTCCTGGTCCGGTTCTGATTGACGTTCCTTCAGACCTGGCAGGTTCAGAAATGGTATTTGAATATCCCGAAGATGTTCATATACCTTCATACAAGCCTACCGTTAAAGGTAATGCGCGTCAGATTCGTCAGGCCGTCGAAATGATGAAGAATGCCAAGCGTCCTATTTTCTACATTGGCGGTGGCATTATTGCGTCTCATTCCGAAGAGGAATTGCGCAGTGTAGTAGAAGCATTGCAGATTCCGGTGGTTACGACGTTGATGGCAAAATCAGCATTCCCTTCTTCCCATCCTTTGAATTTGGGTCATGTAGGAATGCATGGTTCTAAATTTGCTAACTACGCGGTTACCAATGCAGACTTGCTGGTAGCGGTTGGTGCTCGTTTCTCCGATCGTGTAACGGGCAAGCTGGCAGATTTTGCACCTGAGGCAAAGGTGATCCATGTTGATGTTGACCCTGCCGAAATTGGCAAGAATCGCATTCCGCAAATTCCTATCGTAGGTGATGCGAAAGTTGTTTTGGCTGGCATGAAAGAACAGCTGGACAAGGGTGGCTTTGAACCTCAAACGAAGGAATGGCTGGAGCAGATTGAGGAATGGCGTAGCCGCCATCCGTTCTACAGCCCTGGTTTGGTTGCCTTAAATGGTTCCATTTCTCCGGAAGGCTCGTTGGATTTGTTAAGCCAGATGCTTGATCCTGAAAACTCCATTGTGACGACGGAAGTTGGTCAGCATCAGATGTGGGCAGCGCAGCATATTGATCGCGAAGTTCCGCGTACCTTCTTAACGAGCGGTGGCTTGGGTACGATGGGCTTTGGTTTCCCTGCGGCAATTGGTGCGAAGGTTGCTTGTCCCGATAAACAAGTAGTTTGCGTTGCGGGTGATGG
>FR896049.1:55099-79939 GCA_000435475.1 Cryptobacterium sp. CAG:338
AGAGGGCATTAACGTTAAAGTGCTTTTGATGAACAATTCTGCGCTTGGCATGGTTCACCAGTGGCAAAATCTGTTCTACGACAAGCGTTATAGCGAAACGCTGCTGCCCGATATTCCCGACTTTGTAAAGCTGTGCGCAGCGTATGGTTGGGGTGGCAAGCGTGTTTCGAAGCCGGAAGAATTAGAGGAAGCATTCCAGTGGCTGCTTGACTACGATGGTCCTGCTTTGTTGGATATGCGTATCGACCGTGATGAAAACGTATTTCCTATGGTAGCGCCTGGTGCTCCTTTGGATGACATTATTGGCGCAACCAACGTTGGCCCTATTTCCCATATGTTGGAAGGCTTCGAAAACCTTCCCTTTGCTAATGCGGCTGAAGCGAACGAAGCTGCTCGTAACGCGGCAGATTCTAATGAAGAAGGAGGCCGATAATATGGAAAATCAAAGGCATATCCTTTCAATTTTGGTAGAGAATCAGCCTGGTGTTTTATCTCGTGTAACAGGCCTTATTTCCAGGCGTGGCTTCAACATTGAATCGCTTTCGGTTGGACCAACTGAAGATGTGACGCTTGCACGCCTGACTATTGTTATGATGGCAAACGATGTGGCCTACGAGCAAATTACCAAGCAGCTTCACAAGCTTATCAGCGTTCATAAAATTACCGACCTTACGGGCGAAGATGCGATCGAGCGTGAACTGGTGCTTTTTAAGGTTCACTCCAATCCAGAACGCCGTAGTGAGATTATTGAAATTGCGAATGTGTTCCGTGCCAACATTGTTGATGTGGGTAAATCGTCACTTACTATTGCGGTTACGGGTTCTGAATCCAAGATTGCGGGTATTGAAGATTTGCTTCGTGCCTATGGCATTAAGGAAATTATTCGCACCGGTATGATTGCTATGTCTCGCGGATCAAAGGTTAGCTAGCAGAGTTTCATGTTTTGCTGTTCCAGTATCGGGGCTTGCTTATATGGGCACTCATATATCAAGGCTTTGTTTGTATTGGATTTCAGTAGTATTAAATGCACTGCGAACTATAAACAGATGTGCGAGTTAGTGATATCAAAGTGTAAGTAATCAGTCATTAGAAGAAGGGATGAATCATGGCTGTAACTATCTATTATGAACAGGACGTAGATCCTTCAGTAATCCAGGGCATGAAGGTAGCCATCATTGGCTATGGCTCTCAGGGTCATGCTCATGCGCTGAACCTTAAGGATTCTGGCGTTGATGTTCGCGTTGGTCTTCGCGAGGGTTCTTCCTCTTGGGCAAAAGCTGAAGAAGCTGGCCTGAAGGTAATGAACATGGACGATGCTGCTGAAGAAGCAGACCTTATTATGATCCTCGTTCCCGACGAGAAGCAGCCTGAAGTATATGAAGCACATGTTGCTCCTCATTTGAAGGACGGCAATACTCTTGCTTTCGCTCATGGTTTCAACATTCACTATGGTTACATCAAAGCTCCTGAAGGCGTTAACGTAATCATGTGCGCACCTAAGGGTCCTGGCCACATTGTTCGTCGTCAGTACACCGAAGGTTCTGGTGTACCTGATCTGGCTTGCGTTGCTCAGGATGCAACCGGCAATGCTTGGGATATCGCTTTGTCCTACTGCTGGGGTGTTGGTGGTGCTCGCTCCGGTATTATCAAGGCAACTTTTGCTGAGGAAACCGAAGAGGACCTCTTTGGTGAGCAGGCAGTTCTCTGTGGCGGCTTGGTAGAGCTGGTGAAGGCTGGCTTCGAGACGCTGGTTGACGCTGGTTATCCTCCAGAGTTGGCATACTTCGAGTGCTATCACGAGATGAAGATGATCGTAGACTTGATGTACGAATCCGGCATCCACTTCATGAACTACTCCATCTCCAACACTGCTGAATACGGCGAGTACTACGCTGGTCCTAAGGTTATCAATGAGGAATCTCGCAAGGCTATGAAGGAAATCTTGAAGCGCATTCAGAATGGCGAATTCGCTAAGGAATTCGTTGCAGACTGCAACAATGGTCACAAGTGGTTGCTTGAACAGCGTGAGGCTATCAACAACCACGAAATTGAAAAGACGGGCGAAAAGATTCGCTCCATGTTCTCTTGGATCAAGTCTGAGTAGTCTAACTGCTTAACTGCATAAGAGAATCTTTTCAAGGCTGTGTCTGATAATCAGGCACAGCCTTTTTTGCTATTGATGTCTTTTGTTTCGAGTTGGGCTGTTTCAACGAAGGCCTTAATGATGTTCCAGTCGCTTTTCCAACCAATACGCATGGTGTAGCTTGCTTCAGATCCAAGAGATACAACCAAAAGCTTTTCTAGCTGCTCAGGGGAAAGGGTTGTTCGCACCAGTATTTCGGGGCTAAAGCAGCCTCCAATACCTTGGGCACACAAATCTAGAACAAAGGCAAGGTTTTCGGCTTCAACTTTAATAACAGGTTCCTTGGAAAAGTGCGCCAATATGTGGCGGGAGAATCTTCCGGCAATATCTTGCTCGTGTCCAAGGAGAAAAGGGCACTGTTCTAATAGCTGGAAGGTTTGGTTGTTTTGAATTTCGTCGATGACTGAGTGCGTTTTATCGCCGAAAATGCTCTCAAAAAGATCTTTCCTGCAGACGAATACGATGCGCTCTTGATAAAGATCGCGATGCTTAATTCCTTTTAGATTTCCCCTAAAGTCAGAAATGCAAATATCAAGTTCATCTTTCATGAGTTTTTGGGTAAGCGCATCGACGGGAACTTCTACAACCTTTAATTCTACTTTAGGATGCTGCTTGATGAAGCTGCATAGTATAGGTGTAAGAATTACCCTGTCGCGGTTGTCGGTTATTCCAACTCGTATCAGACCTTTTTCGTTGCCGGTTATTTCAGAAAACGCAACATAGAGGTCTTTTACTTCATGCTGAATGGTTTCGGCGTGCTTCAAAAACTCTTGTCCGGCATAGGTAAGCTCTAAGGGAACATGTCTTACGAAAAGTTGGCAGCCTAGCTCACGCTCAATTGAAGCTATATGAGCACTGAGGGTTTGCTGGGTGATATGTAAGCTTTTTGCTGCCTTGGTGATGCTTCGTTCTCGCGCAACTGCAAGGATGTAATTGATGCTCTGGAAATTCATCAGCGCTTCCTTTTTGCGTTTCTTACTACAAAATATATCTGTATTTATAACAAGATAATACAGTTTGAAATGGTGATAAAACTACTTCATAGTGGAAAACAAAGAGGAGAAGCAAAAGATGGGCGCTTAAGAGGAGATTGCACAGTAATTAAAAAAAGGACTATTCAGCAATCAAAGAAGAAAGACGGGGAAGTAAGTAAAGAGCAATAAGCAAAGGCAAGAACTGAAAAGCGGAAAACAAAAAGGGAGTGGAATTTATGAAAATAAGCGTGCTGTATTTAGGAAGAATTGAGTGCAAGAAAGATGCACTCGTTCGTTGTGATGATCAAAATGCCATGATCAAATCGCCTATGTCTGCGATTTTGATTCAACATCCGGTATTGGGAAATGTGCTGTACGACACCGGAAACCATCCGCTTTATAACACCGAATACTCGCTGTTTACTCGCGAGACCTACCCTATACGGGAATTCTTGTCTATTGAGGATGCGCTTGAGAGCAAAGGCCTCACGCCTGCAGACATTGACATGATTATTTTGTCTCATCTGCATTTCGATCATGCCGGAGGGCTGTGCTATTTCAAAAATACGAAGGCTTTAAAAAATGTCGTGGTTTCAGAAGCCGAACTGAAAAATGCATATTACCAAGTGATGACCGACCAAGCGGGCGCTTACGTAAAAAGCACTTTTGACTTGGATGGTATTGTCTTTAGGCCTATTTCTCAGGATACGGCCTTAGCGGATGATCTGAGCCTTTTCATCCAACAGTCGCATACTCCTGGGCTTGTGGGGATGGTGCTCAACACTCAGTCACAGGGAACTATTATCACCACGAGTGATTCTATTTATACACGTGAAAGCTTTGACCGTCAGCTGCCACCAGGCGGAACCATCAATAAGACTGATCAGGAGTTTTACGATAACTTAGAGAAAATCAAATCTATGAGGGATTCGTATGGTGCCAAGCTGATATTCGGTCACGACTACGAACAGGTACTTGAGTTAGTTCGTCAAGGTACGTTCGAATAAGACAAGCTTTCTAGCTAAAACTGAAAAAGGTTTAGGCCAATTTCTTCGTCGAAATAACGATCAACCGTGCCATCGATAACAGTAATGATCATTTCGCAGGTTGCGCTTACCGTGGCTGAATTAAGGTGTCCGCCAAAAGCATTGCCTTTTTCGTCTCCGACGCACATGTGAAGATGGGTGTAGAATTCGCCATTCATAGTATTAATGGTGCCAGTCAAAGAGACAATTTCATAACATCCGATGAAGTCATTTGCAATGTATTGCTTAGTGTCGGTTTTGAACACACCAATGGTGAATTCTTTTACAGCACCTAAGGCAGAAACATGGGCAAGGGTAATATTTTCTTTTAGAGCGAGCTCTTCTACTTTTTCAAGGATTTCTTCATCCTTGTCTATGCGAACAACGTAGGTGTTATCAAATTTCCGATAGTCCATTGCGTCTTTCCTTTCTGTAAGACAAAGCTTTGTGCTGGCAGGCATGCGTATTTATGGGTGTTCCCTGCTTGCAGTTGTTGCTGCTGAAGTTTTGTGTGGACTATCCTAGTTTTTGTAAGAGCAATTTGTGGGATTGTTCTGGGAATCGGCTTATTTTAGGGCGTTTAGTACGGTTTTTGTATCAACAACACGGCTGTCGTAGCAACGAGAAAAGTATTCCAAACCTGCTTCTTGCGTACCGATTAAGAACGTTCCGCAGGCATCAGCAGGAACAATGGTTTTGTAGCCCAAGAAATAAGCGCCCGCCAAGGTTTGTAGCACGCAAATGTTGGTATCGCATCCAAAAGCAATTAGGGTATCTACGCCAAGTTCGCGAAGCGTTAGATCAAGGTCTGTTTGAAAGAAACCGTTATAACGGCGTTTGGGAATAATGAAGTCGCTTTCCCGTACTTCGAAATCTGCCAAAGGTTGTGCGGCATCAGTGTTGCGAATGCCGTGCTCTCCCCAAAGATCTAATTCCCGATCAACACCTTCGATATGAGCGTCGTTGGTGAACAATACAGGCAGATTAGCCTTGCGAGCTGCTTTAACGATGCTAACGGCATTTTCTGCCATTGTTTCGAGGCCTGGAGTAGGCCCTGCGGATCCTCCTAGAACATCAATCACTAATACAGCGCAACGAGAAAGATCAATTTCGGTGCTTTGCTGCCAGGGGGTTTGTTGTGGTTTAGGCAGGTATGTCATGGAGAGATCCTTTCTGTTGGGGCGAATGCCAGCTTATGAATTGCGATGTTTGTGAAGCTCTTTCATTTGTTCGCGCGCGGTACAAGTAATGCGAAGTGAGCGCATAGCAGAATCAAGGGTGCTATAGCATTGGGCACCAGGAATTCCGCGCAACTCATCAACGATATCTTGCGCTTGACCTAGACCAGGATACTCTTGTACTTCTGGTGCTACATCCCAGGTTTTCATCTCAGCTTCTTTACGAACACCGCCCATTACTCCTTCATGGGCGACTGCATTTTCATCGGCAAGCGCTTCAAAGTGGAGGGGAGCGGCGTTGTCGTAATACGAGAACCAAACGCTACCTTTATCGCCATAAATTAAAAATCGATCGATTGCTTTATAGGTTGCATAGCACCAGGTACCAGAAACCATTACGCGGTTTTCGGTAATACCTGAAAGAGAAACGGCATCTTCTCCAGGGTAAAAACCAGTTTCATTGGTTACTTCAAGTTTGAAATCAGTGAGTGGACCAGCCAAATAATCAATGAGGTCAAGCATATGAGCATCACCCTCATAGAAATGACTTCCACCAGAAATTTCTGGACGAACGCGCCAAGGCTTCTGGTCTTCGGGAAGCATCTCTTCAGCCGTTTGACGCTGTGTTCGAATTACCTGTACGCCCCTGATTTTGCCAATAGTTCCAGCTTCGAGTAGTTTTTTGAGCTCGCGATAACGAGGCATGCCGCGGCGGTAATGCGCAGTAAAACAGCGAGTCCCCGATTCTTCAAAGGCGGCGTGGATTTCTTCAGCTTCTTCCCAAGAAAGGGCGATTGGTTTTTCTAGATAGCAATGCTTATGCACTTGAGCAACTTGAATGGCGTATTGCTTATGGACATTGGGTGGGGTAGCTACATAAATTATGTCGATTGTGGGATCTTTTAGAAGCTCCTCAAGAGTATCGTAAGCGTGCCCGTGCCCATGGCGTTGGCACCAATCTACTGCTTTACTTTTGGTGCGATTCCAGATGCCAGCCAATTCCGAGCCTTCCGCCAAATAGAAAGCTGGTCCATTTTTGGTTTCGACAACATCGCCACATCCGATGATGCCCCAGCGAATAACCTCTTTCATGTGATCCCCCTAAGTAGCACTTACATTCTGAAAAAGGGAAGCTTTACCTTTCTAATTGTAGTGAGCAATTACGATAAAACATATGAAAAAACATGCGACTAATGTACCGATCGATTAGATTATTGCATCCTTTTTTTGAAATATACGAAACACTGTCAATAGTTACTTCTCATAGTGCTTGGTCTACGGGTTAACTAAAAGGGTTAGGTTAACGTGGTTATTTCATTCGTCCATCTAAAATACGCGCCTACGTAATACACAAAGGTTTAACGATACATTTGCTCTCTATCGTGGTAAAGTGACCAACATTATCAAGTTAGCATGAACTTTGTAAATAACTCTCAGATAAAGTGAAAGCAAACTTGGTTTTTTGAATCACAACAACGCAGAGAAAGGACTTGGCTAAATGGGAAGGGTGTATAACTTTTCTGCAGGCCCCGCAGTGCTTCCCGAAGAAGTATTGCGTGAAGCCGCTGATGAAATGCTCGATTATAAGGGCACTGGTATGTCAGTTATGGAGATGAGCCATCGTTCAGCAGCTTTTAAGGGCATTATTGAAGAAGCTGAAGCAGATCTGCGTGAGCTAATGAACATTCCCGACAACTATCATGTGTTGTTTTTGCAGGGTGGCGCAACTCAGCAGTTTGCGGCAATTCCTATGAACCTCATGCTCTCGGGTAAGGCAGACTACATCGTTTCCGGTTCTTGGTCTAAGAAGGCTTACAAGGAAGCAAAGATTTTTGGCGATGCGCGCCTAGTTGCTTCGAGTGAAGATGAAAACTTCTCCTACATTCCCAATGTAGACGAATTGGAATTTGATCCTGAGGCAGATTACGTTTATATCTGCGAAAACGAAACCATTTATGGTACTCACTATCATAAGTTGCCAGACACAGGCGATGTGCCTCTGGTAAGCGATGTTTCTTCGTGCTTCTTATCTGAGCCAATTGATGTGTCTAAATATGGTCTGATTTATGGCGGCGTACAGAAGAACATCGGTCCTGCTGGTGTTGTAATAGTTATTGTGCGTGACGATTTGGTAAAGGAAGAATGGCTTCCCAATACGCCAACCATCATGCGCTATAAAACCCAGATAGATGCGGGCAGCATGTCTAATACGCCTCCTTGCTACGGTATTTATATCTGCGGCAAGGTATTTAAATGGCTGAAGGCTCAGGGTGGTCTGGAGGCTATGAAGAAGCGCAATGAAGAAAAAGCAGCGCTTCTGTATGACTATCTTGATTCGACCGACTTCTACACGGCAACTGCACGTAAGGAAGATCGTTCAATTATGAATGTTCCTTTCGTTACGGGTGATGCTGATTTGGATGCCGAGTTTGTAGCGGGTGCTAAGAAGGTCGGCATTGAAAACATCAAGGGTCATCGCACGGTTGGTGGCATGCGTGCAAGTATTTATAACGCTATGCCCATTGAAGGCGTTCAGGCTTTGGTTGAGTATATGAAGGAATTCGAAAAGGCACATTCTTAAGAAGGAAGTCTTGACGAACAATCGATGGGGCTTGCCATAATAAGCGGCTGTAAAAGCAATGCGACAGTAACAGCGTTGAATGGTTTGCGCCATTACTAAGGCTTACTACGATTTATTACCAAAAGAGCTGCGTTTCTTACCGAAACACAGCTCTTTTCTTGTTTTACCTGGTCATGATGATGGCTAAAACTCTATGACTGAATAATCAATATCATGTTTGGTTTTTAGCCAATTAAAAAACTCTGTGCAATTCATCACCTTAGCAAGAGAACTTTCGAAGTCTTTTTGATTGTGCGTGATAATTGCATCAGCTCAATCGCGTGTTTTTCTGTTTGCGAAGAAGTTTTGGATATTCTGGCTGACGCTCTGCGCATTTTGACCTACCTTGCGTCCTACGCTTTGAGCATTGCGACTCATGCTTTGTCCCGCTTCGTTTGCGGCAATAGCAGCAAGCGACCCTAGGGCGTTGCGTAAAACAGCTCCCGATTCATTGTCTAAGTTTTGAGCAGCTTTGTTTATGAGCGGAATGGTTTTTAAGCCTCCGAAGAAAATTTCCGAAGCATTGGTTACTCCAGCTGCTTCAATTGCTCTGAATAGAGCATCAACAATTGCGGCGGCTTCACTATCGGAATATTGGGCAAGCCACTTGTTGAAGACTGCATCAAAGAATTGCGCGCCATCGGAGAGCTTTTCGGCGTAGGAAAAATCATTGTATTCATCATTAACTTCCCAGGTGAAGGGGCTGTGCTGGTCAAGACCATGTTCCTGGGCATTTACTACCTTGTAAGGAACAGGGCAGTTCATTAAAAGTCCCACCACTGATTCCTGGGGAAGGCTGCGATGGATGCGCCCTTCAAGGCGGCGCCACTCCTCTTCAGAGATTGCTCCTTCTTTAAAGCCGGGACCATCATGAACGTAGACTCGCTCTATGCGTTGCTGAATTTCTGGTGATGCTTTTAGCGCAGCGTAAAGCGCTAGGTTTGCACCCTTTGAATGTCCGCCAATGAACAGGCGTTTTGGAAGATAGGGGGCAATGGATTCAAGATAGTGTACCGCCTGTTCCTGAGCTGGCACGGGGGAAGTAAATGCCATATTGAAGTTTTCTCGCCATCCCGTAACGGAGGTGTCGGTACCGCGGAATCCGATATAGGCGAAGCTGCTATCGATATCATCGGGTGAGTTTGGTGTGGTTTTGGATCGGTTTTCTGTGGATGAATTTGCGTACGCATTGGTGTTCGTATTGGGCACAGATGAATTGGTGCGCGTGTTGGCATCAGGCGCGCTGGTGTGCGTACTGGCAGCAGATTGATCGGTGTACACAAAGGTTATAGCAGCAAATTGGTTTTGCTCTTGTTCATTAAAAACGCTTTCGTATCCGTAAAGGTTTAGCGTGCGAAAACGAGGGCTAGCGGTAAGTCCTAAAAGCGCATCTTTTACTCGACCAGGAACAAGCCCAGTAAACATGGAGGCGTATCGCTCTGCGCGCAGAAGGTCGACGAAATGAGCTGCCTTGATTTCTTCGAGTGGGTTTTCTGGCTGAGCGGAACGATTCATTATGGGCAGTTTTGTCAGAAAGGTTCGGAATGCTTTTGTTAATCCGTCTGATTTGGTAAGTTCGGTGTGCTTTTGTTCTATTTCATTAAGAGAGGGGACAAGGCCTTCACACCGAACCATGCAAAATTGTGAAAGAAGTGCCGAATCTAATGGATTAAAAGACTTTTCTTCGAATGTTGAAAATTCGGATTCAAGATAGGAAAGGATATTCACAACGAACCCCCTATAAGCATTTCAAAAAGAGCGTTGGTGGTTGCATTCATTGATCGATTTTCTGAGTATTGTATACTCGATTTCTCTCAAATTGCACGGTGAATACAGGTTGAAACGGTTCGTTTGATAACGGTTATTTTTTTGCAAAATACGAATTTGTTAATCAAAATGGTTGAATAATATTTAATACTCTTGATGCTGAACTGCTGTTTTACTAAAATCTTCGAAAATAGCATTTAGATATGAGCCTAATCCCTTACTTAGAGTAGTTTCAACTTTAGAGGAGTCGTGTCAATGAATAGTAATTGCGCATTGCGTAATTTATATTCTGATTCGTTATTGAAAAAAGTTGAAATTAATCTAGGGGGGGGGGTACGATTCTTAGCTATATCTCTTTCCGTAAATAAATCTAAGGACAATTGCATAGTAGATTTTGTCAGGAGGCTTTTACTCGCTATAAGAGAGTGCCTCCTTATTTGTTTGTGCGGTTGCTTCATCATTCAGCAAAGTAGCCTCATATTTTTCATCCGCGCATGCATTTTTACTAACACCATGCTTCAACAAATCAATACCAGAACAGAAAAAGGGATGGTTGATATGTGCCTAGATAATGACTTGCGCTTGAAAGCTCTCGATTTGTTTGAACGTGGATTCAGTTACAAAGCAGTTGCTCGTCAGTTGCAACTTAATCCCGAAACAGTGCGTGAATGGGTTTATTTGTGGCGTGCTTTGGGATCTGATCTTTATAAGCATCCCGAAAAGCGACCGCATCGCTACTCACCAGAAGTGAAATTGGCTGCAATAAAAGACCGTTTAAATGGCGTTCCGATGATAGACATAATGCGTCGTTATCAAATCGCAAGTAGAAACCGAATCAAGAGTTGGTGCGCGCAGTATGCCAAGCAAGGCCCTTCGGCATTTGGGAAGAATAAGCAGCAATAGGAGAAATAACAAAAAAATCGGCAAGTAAGGCCGATGAACAAAACAGCTAATTCAACAGAGGCACTTCAGTAAAACATCAGATGAAAGAGTGATTGTGACAGTAGAAATTTCAGTGATAATACCTGCATATAATGCGGAAAAAACCATAGGTAGATGCCTTGATTCCGTATTATGCCAGGCTCCTGAAATGGAAATAATCATTGTCGACGATTGCTCAACCGATCAAACATATGATGTTTGCAAAGAGTACCAGTCACGCTATAGCAATATCGTCCTTATTCAAAATGATCATAATATCGGGCAAGGCCTATCGCGTAATAAAGGAATCGAAGCAGCATCCGGTAAGTACCTTTCCTTTGTTGATTCGGACGATACGATATCTCAGTATATGTACAGCGATATGTTGTCCCTTGCTTATAGGGGTGAGTACGATATTGTGCGTTGTGGATTCAAGCGAATCTACGAATTCATGGCACCTGGCATTGAAGTCACTAAAAGGCTAAACAATATTGAAGAGTTTCGTACTTCTGACGAAATTTGCAAAAAATTTCTTCCTAAGTTTGTAGGTTTTTTGCCAGGTGAGTCGATTGAAAAACGTCTACCTTGGTCAGCATGTACCTATTTATATAAATCCGTAATTATAAAAAGTAAAAAAATAAAGTTTGCATCAGAGCGCTATAGCGAAGACTTGTTTTTTAATCTTGAAGTTCTTGATGCGGTAGAAACCTGTATTTCAACAGATGCTGAATACTATTTCTATATTGATAATCCGTGTTCAACGATGCATCAATATAATAATCCTCTTGTTAAATGCGAGAAATTACTTTCTTTTGCAGAGGGCAAAAATAAAGACATTATTAAGAGGACTTATTTAACTATACTAAACTCCCTACCTGAAGCTGCTACGCAATTGATCTACGATACCTCTATTCCGTGGAGCGAAAAGAAAAGAATATTAAAGCAGCTCAGGAATGAGTTTCCTTTTGTTGTGTGTTTCGCGGTGTATCCCATACACGAATTACAGTTTTATCTACGAGCTTTCTTTGTATGTGCTAAACATAATTTTGTTACAGCAGAATTGCTTTGTGCCTATATAAACATTTTTAGAATGTGGATTATCAAGCAGTTTCGTTGGTGCCGAGATATTGCTCATTTGGGTCAAGCGCAAAGGTGTGAGAAAAATGAGCAATAAAAACCTAAACCAAACTAAGAGTAAACAAACTGCTTCTTGCTTAAATGATGTTTTAGATCAAGAAGCAAAAACGCCAATGTCTCGAACTGTACTTGCGACAAAGAATGCTGCGTTTGGTTTGGCTGGCCAGACAATCAACCTCTTAGTAACATTTGCTTCGCGCACGGTATTTATTTACCTGCTTGGTGAATATTATCTAGGCGTAAACTATCTTTTTGTAGATATTTTAAATGTGCTTTCGTTTGCTGAATTGGGTTTTGGATCAGCGATGACGTTCGCCTTGTATTCCCCCGTGGCGAAAGGACAAAACGAAAAAGTTCGACAGCTAATCTACTTTTATCGCAACGCTTATCGCGTAATTGCATTCGTAGTGTTGTTGTTTGGCTTAGCTCTTCTTCCATTTTTGCAATATTTGGTTTCGGATGCAGGAACTATTACGCTTTCAGAACTTCGGCTTTATTTCCTTATTTTTCTTGCTAATACAGTGATTTCTTATTTCGTCACGTATAAATTCGGTCTATTAAATGCGTTGCAAAAAACCTATATTCAGACAAATTTTGGAACTATAACGACAATTATTTGCGCATTAGCACAGATAGCAGCATTGGTTTTAACGCAGAGTTTTCTTGTCTATTTGCTGGCGAATTTTGTTGTGCTTACTGTGTCGCGTTTTATGTTGGCAAGGTATTTGAACGTTCGTTATCCAATACTCAAAAACAAGCCTAAGCAATTACTGCCCAAAAGCGAAAAACGAAAAATTCTGCACGAAGTGAAAGGCCTTGCTGTTCATCAATTTTCTGGTGTTGCAGTACACGCAACCGACAGCATAATCATCGCTATTATTCCTACGCTAGGTATTGTCTTGGTAGGTACGGTTGGTAATTACAACATGATCATAACCACAATTCAAGGAATTGTGCTTGTTATAGTAAACAGCGTTGTAGCTGGTTTCGGCAATTTAGCTGCACTTGAATCGAAGCAAAAGTTTAAAGAAGTATTTGATGAGGCAAACTTTATTGGGTTTTGGATTTTTGGGTTATGTGCTGTCTGTCTCTTTGTGCTTCTGCCTTCGTTTATTGAGCTATGGATCGGTGAAACTTATCTCATAGATGCCGCAAGTTTTACGCTGATTCTAGTGAATTTCTATTTGCAAGGACAAAGTGTGGTGTATAACAACGCACGCATTGCGAAAGGCAATTTTAACAAAGATAAATGGTGGTCCTTGCTTCAGGCGATAATCAATCTTGTTGTTTCGATAGTGTGCGCACTGCAATTTGGTTTGGTCGGAGTGTTTGTTGGAACGGTAGTTTCGCGCCTGGTTTTTGTAATTTCGAGACCTTGTTCAACGTATCGGTTTTTATTTGGATGTTCTCCTTGGCGGTATTTTGCCGACATTGCTAAGTATGGCTTCTTTGCTATTTTGGCAGTAGTTGTAGCTACGAGTGTGTCATCTATTTTCTTGGAAGAGCTCAGCATTGCAAACTTCTGTTTGGCTATGATTGCCTGCTTTGTTATTACCAATGTTGTTTTCTTTATATGCACGTTTAAAAGCACTGTGTTTCAGGTAGTGAAAAAGCGCGTTTTCTCTTTGGTGAAATCCTCGTTAGAAAGGGGTGATTGCTCGTGAGTATGCAAAATGCAAACGCAAACACGGAATCTGAAAAAAATGCGAATGCAACAACAAAGAATGCAAGCGCTACCCATTTCACTTCAGGACTCGTAAGTGTAGTAACCCCTTGTTATAACGGCGAGTCTTTTCTTGATCGCTATTTTGAAGGCATCCTTGCGCAAACTTATAGACCAATCGAAGTTGTTTTGGTTGATGATGGATCAACCGATGCAACCTATTCTTTGGCGCTCTCGTACAAAGAAAAGCTGGAAGCGCAAGGCATTCGGCTTGTTTGTATCCATCAAAACAATAGGGGTCAAGCTGCAGCTATTAATCGTGCATTACCTGCGGTGACGGGCGAGTTTATAATGTGGCCTGATAGCGATGATCTTATGTATCCCGACAATCTGAAGAAGAAAGTAGATTATTTAAATACACATCCCAATACTGGTTTTGTTTGCTGCCGAGTCAATCGCGTCCGCGAGGGAAGCCTTAACAGGGTTATTTCGATAGATAAAGTTTCTGACCCTTCGAACCCCTGGATTTTCGATGCTCTTATTCGAGATAAGGGTGTTTATTGTCTGGATATTGCATACCTTGCACGAACGGAAGCTCTGTTTAGTGCCTTAGGGGGACGACGAATAGTAGAGAGCCCAGCAGGACAAAATTATCAACTGCTACTTCCTCTTGCATATTGCAATCGCTGCGGCTTCATCAATGAGGCGCTTGTTGCCTATGTTGTGCGTGAAGGAAGTCATTCTAATAGCTTTACTTCATTTGAAGCGCAAATTAAAAGGTTCCATGAATTCGAAGAACTTCTTCACAAAGTGATACGCGTCATTCCAATGACAGAAAAAGAACGAGAACTTTATGACCAATACATAGACACGAAATTCTTACCAAGACGTTTTGTTCTATGTGCTGAATTTAATGAAATACAAGGTATGAATAAAGCCAAAAGGCAACTTGACCAGTTGCAAGGGCGTTCTTTTGTGCGGGAAGTAATAGCGTTCTTGTGCCGTCTTCATCTTGGAGGTGCTTTGCCTAAGCTCGCTTCTGTTTTCGGGAAAGCGAAAAGCGCTTTTACGAGGGTGAATAGCACCCCGAAAAGAAAACAAAACAGAACCTTGAAAAGGGGAGACTGCGATTTAAAAGGACGGAAGTACCAATCCAAAACACTTATTTCTAAGCAGGCAGACAAGCAGTCATTAAAGATTGGGAAATCATGAAAGTCGGAATTCTTACTTTTCAAAACGCAAATAATTATGGTGCAGCACTTCAAGCCTTCGCTTTATGTAGTACAGTGCGCAAATTAGGATACGACGTTGAGCTTATTAACTACGAAAATCCTTCGGTTACGGAATATGAAAATCCACGGTTACCACACTTATCAGAAGTAATGACAAATCCTGTCGGTTCTGTATTTCGATTGACAACCGCAAAGGCTTTTTCCTGTCGAAAAAGAGCTTTTGATTCTTTTAGCGAAAAGCACGAGCTAATAGGCTCTTCGATTGAAACACAGGAGGATATCGAAGAGAAATATGATGTTGTTGTAGTTGGAAGCGATCAGGTGTGGAACCCGGTTATTACTGGTGGTGATATGACCTATTTTCTTTCGAAGGTCGATTCTTTGCAAACATGCAAAATGGCGTATGCGGCGAGCTTTGGCTACGAATCATTTCCAAGCAACTTGGCAAAACAATGCGGTGAAGCGCTAGCTGATTTTGATTGTATTGGAGTTCGTGAAACAGAAGGAAGCATTCTAGTGAGAACTCTGTCAGGTTTTGATTCCTCGGTTGTTTTAGACCCTACGTTGTTGTTTCGAAAAAGTGACTGGGAAACGGTAGCTGCGTCGGGTTCAGCTCGAGACAGTATTTCGCAATTTGCTGAGCTAGACCAGGGATATGTATTTGTCTATATTGCTGCCGAGCGATCAAAAACCATCTCCTTTGCAAAGCGCGCAGCAAAACAAAGAGGTTTAAACATAGTACTTATAAGCGGTTATCGTAGTCTCCCTTTTATTCATTGTGGGAAAGATGCCTCGTTTGTCTCGTTGGAAGAATTTCTCTTCCTGATTCAGCATGCTAGTCTCGTGGTGACGAGCTCTTTTCATGGGTATGCTTTGGCGCTTGCTTTGGAAAAAGATGTTTATTTTTCGCTGGTCGATGGTGGAAATACTAAAAACTCTCGATTGCTATCGCTGGCAAAAATTACAAAGACCGAAAACAGGGAAATCTCCGATCAAACGTCTTTGTGCTCTATGGATTATTCCGCTATAAGAAGGCGAATCGAAGCAGAACGCCAGCGGTCTCTTTTATTTTTGCAGCACGGTTTAGAAAAATGTGTCGTTGCTCGAAAGGAGAGGCAGGTATGAGCAAAGGAATACTATATACCTGTGATTTGATTTGCTATGGTGTTGCATCTCCTGCGGCGTTTCATGACTACATTTCTCTACTAGAAAAGCGTTCAGGTAAGACGCTGAAGCAGTATATCCATCGTGGGTTTGGGCTCAAAACGCGCGAAGGGGCAAAAGTTGTTTACAAAGACGGAACGATAGAGCAGGACACGTTAGAAGCAAACCTATGGAGCCATCTTTGGTATCACTATTTAACCAGGGAAAGCTGTTATCAATGCAAATATCATTCTCTTGAGCGTCCAGGCAATATAACCATTGGAGATTACTGGGGCGTTGAAAAGGTGCTTCCTGAGTTTAAAGACGAATGGGGAGTATCGTGTGTTTTGGTAAACGACAGGCAGGGTTTAGCCTTACTAGATCAAGCAAAAGAATACCTTGTATTACATAAAACATCAGCATTGGATGTTGCTAATGCGGCACAGCCTATGTTGTTTAAACAGCCTGAAGGCGACAGACAAAACGTTTTTTGGAAAGTTTACGACAAGGTTGGTTTTGAGGAGGCTTGCAAATCCCTTGGATTTCTAGGATGCAAAAAATCTATCGAGCCAGTGCGACGAATAGTGTCCTCGGCTTCCCATCTGTTTATATCGGCACTAAAAGCAAAAGCTAGTATTAATAGCAAGGTTAGAAACAATGAGACAAAAGAAGTATGCAAAGGCATAGGCAACTCTGAAGAGGGTAACGAATATAGCGAGACGTTTGGGCAGTGGAACGCCCCTCTAGCTTATGCCGCAAAACATACTAGTGAAGCAATAAGAAAGCAAAGCTCTTCAGGTGGAGTATTTTATGCTCTGGCTCAAACTGTCATTAATCAAGGTGGAGTCGTATACGGCTGCGCGTTTGACGAAAACCTTAACGTTCAACATATTCGCTGTAAAACCATGGATGAAGTTGTTTGTTGCATGGGCTCAAAATACTCGCAAAGCGATCTTGGTGACTCTTTAGAAAAGGCTAATGAAGACATAAATGCTGGCAGGAATGTACTTTTTACGGGTACGCCTTGTCAGATAGCTGCGGTTCGTGCGGTATGCGAAAAACTGAAAACGTTTAGCTTATCTAACAAAATCAAAAAAGTTACTGCAAGTAAAGCAAGCAATACCGTTTTTGTTGGTGCAACTTGTCAGTCTTGCAAGGAAGCATCGGGTGTCGAAATTCCCAAGTTATTTAACAGTGCTAAGGAGTGTTGTGGTTGTACAGCCTGCATGACCTTATGCCCTCAGGGAGCAATAGAGATGAGGGCTGATTCTAAAGGATTTGCATATCCGCACATCATTTCGAATTTATGCACGGGATGTATAAAGTGCATAAGCTCATGCAGTTTTCAAAGCAAACTAGAAAATTCTATCGATTATTTATGCCGAAATGAACGAAAAGAGGAAGAATGTCGGTAGATATTTCGGTAATAATCCCTGCTTATAATGCAGAAAAAACACTCGTGCGCTGTCTCGATAGCGTTTTGTGTCAAAAGTCAAATTTAGAAGTAATTTTGATCGATGATTGTTCCACAGATGAGACTTTAGAGGTTTGCAAAGAGTATCAGTCTAGATATGACAATGTCTGTGTTATTCGTAACTCAAATAATATTGGACAGGGTTTATCGCGCAATGTAGGGATTAAAAAAGCAGTCGGTAGGTATCTCGCTTTCGTAGATGCAGACGATATGATTTCTGAATACATGTTTGAGGATTTATTCTCCTTAGCATGTGCGGGCGATTACGACATTGTTGGCTGTAGTCTTAAAGAAATAAATGAGGAAGAGCTATCGAAAAACAATTTCGATATTTTCGTTAATCAACTTGCCAAACAACGGGTTCGAAGTGTTGAGAGCTTCGATAAAGAAGGTATCGAGTCGGTTTTGATATCTGCCTTGATTGGAGGGGTCGTCGAAGAACCTCTTGAGAAAGTGCTTCCTTGGTCTCCATGTACGTATCTTTATCGAACTAACTTAATAAAAGCTAACGGTATCGTGTTTCTCTCTGAGAGAGTTACTTACAGTGAGGATTTATTCTTTAATCTTGATGCATTTCGAAAGGCGAATAGTTGCGCGATAACAACTACGGAATACTACTTTTATTTAAATAATCCCCTTTCTACCGTGCATCGTTATCATGATCCAGTAAGTAAATGTGAAAAGTTACTTACATATACGGGGAAAAGTAAAAGTTTATTTCGAAAGGCTCAGGTAAGAATTTTCAACACGTTTGTTGAAAGTTTGCTTCGACTAGCAACCGATAACTCTATTCCCTGGGTAAAAAAATGCATTATTGCAAAAAAACTAAATTCTACCAGCGTATTTATTGATTCGTTCTTAAATGTATCTACAAATGATCTTACTTTTCCAAGCAAAATATTTTTGATGTGCGCCAGAAAAAAATGGACGATTCTTGAATTAACTCTTGTTTATGCGGCAACAATAAAGAATCAAATTCTTGATTTATTTCATCAAGGAAGAGGAAGTTTGTCTACAACAGCAGACAGGAAGCAACATTTATAAGCACTGCAAAGCGTAGTGGATCTAGAGATCGCAAATAAACCGCTTCTATTAATTCCAATATAACAACGAAGAAGAATTTTCAAAAACAGCAGATCTTAGGTATCAAAAAATTAACCTGTGTTGTTCAAATGTAAACCCGTGTAAATTACGACAAAAAAGTGGAAGAAAGTCTCTTTAGATAGCACCCATATGATATACTGGCCTGGTCTGTCAAGAGGGCAGGCATTGAAACTATAGGCCCCCGAGACATGTTTGCTGTTGGCGCATAGATCTACGCGTAGCATGCATGGTTAATGTTTGAAACCGCAAACACGTACGAAGGGTCCCTGATTACATTTTGAAAGGGGTCCGTTTTGACCGAAATCAAGAACACCTCCGTTATTGATTTTCAGGACATTTCTGATGAAGAAATGAACCAGATGATCGATGGCACCTTGACCGACTTCGACGAGGGCGATCTTATCGACGGTACCGTTGTTAAGATTGAGCACGATGAAGTTCTCGTTGACATCGGATTCAAGAGCGAGGGCGTTATTCCTGCTCGCGAGCTTTCCATCCGTAAGGACGCAGATCCTTCTGAGGTTGTAAACCTGGGTGACAAGATCGAGGCACTGGTTCTCCAGAAGGAGGACAAGGACGGCCGCCTCATCCTTTCCAAGAAGCGCGCAGAGTACGAGCGTGCTTGGATTCAGGTTGAGGATAAATTCAAGGCTGGCGAAGTTGTTACTGGTGAAGTTATCGAAGTTGTTAAGGGTGGCTTGATCCTTGACATCGGTCTTCGTGGCTTCTTGCCTGCATCTTTGGTTGACCTTCGTCGCGTTAAGGATCTTTCTGCTTATCTTGGTACCGAAATTGAAGCTCGCGTTATCGAGATGGATCGCAACCGCAACAACGTTGTTCTTTCTCGTCGTGTTCTTCTTGAAGAAGGCCGCAAGAATGAGCGCGCTGAAATTCTGGAGAAGCTCTCTAAGGGCATGCGCCTGAAGGGTACCGTTTCTTCTATCGTAGACTTCGGTGCATTTGTTGACCTTGGCGGTATTGATGGTCTGATTCACATCTCTGAGCTTTCTTGGAGCCACGTAAATCATCCTTCCGAGGTTGTTAAGGTTGGCGAAGAAGTTGAGGTTGAGGTTCTCGACGTTGATCTTCAGCGTGAGCGCATCTCCTTGGGTCTCAAGCAGACCACCGAGGATCCTTGGACCAAGCTTGTTGAAACCTATCCTGTAGGTACTGTTGTAGACGGCAAGGTTACCAAGATCGTTCCATTCGGTGCATTCATCGAGCTCGGTGCTAACGTAGAAGGCTTGGTACACATCTCTGAGATGGCCATGAAGCACATTGATTCACCTGCTCAGGTAGTTCATGTGGGCGATACCGTAAAGGTAAAGGTTATGGACGTAAACGTAGAGCGTCGTCGCATTTCCTTGTCCATGAAGGCTGCTGCTGAAGAGCTGGGCATTGAAATTGAAGTAGCTGAACCTGAAAACAAGGAAGAAGCTGCTGCTGACGCTGAGTAGTACTCAGAATAGTACGCGCCTAAGCATTTATAAAAACGAGATCACTTCGGTGGTCTCGTTTTTTTGTTTGCTTTAAATTCGTCAAAGGTGCAGAGATTTCCGCTGATCAGACACTATTTCTACTTTGCGGACATCAGCTTTATAACCCAGAGAGGTCTTCGGGAGAACGGATTATTTCAAAAGACTTACCTTATAAGGTAAGTCTTTTCTTGCAAGGTTCAAAGAAGGCGCTGCCTTGGAAACTTTAGATTTATAGGACAAATGTATTGATGTTCTTAGCTGTTTACCAAGGGTTACTTTTGGTGTATACCTAGTAATAGTTAGCTACAGCTAATTTCTGTAGTTAGGTGAGGTATATTTCGAAAGTAAAGGAGATGGAGCATGAATCCAGGATTGTTAGTAGGAGCTGGCTTTTTACTTGGCAG
The DNA here is from genome assembly GCA_000435475.1 of Cryptobacterium sp. CAG:338. GTDB lineage: Bacteria > Actinomycetota > Coriobacteriia > Coriobacteriales > Eggerthellaceae > Anaerotardibacter. The sequence goes on from FR896049.1 coordinate 75,363, forward strand.
TGTTGGGGTGAAAGCGCTTACCAGCAATAAGGCAAAACAAGTTTATGTCAAGGGTATTGTCCAAGGAATGCGCGCAAAAGAAGAAGTTCAGACAATGGTAGATGAGGCTCGAGCAGAATTCGACGATCTCCTTGCTGAGGCGGGTTATACCAAGGAATTAGAGGATGGAGAACAGGACGGAGCAGAAACAGCTTCTCATAACGAGGACGAAGGCGAATCAAGCGACGATGAGGATGATAAGTCTGCGCGTAAAACCTCAAAAACTTCTTCAGTAATTGATGAAGCGGCAAAACAAGCAAAAAAGGCAGCAGCGCGTGCTTCTAAAGTTGGTGTGGGCAAGGGCGCCGGCCATGGTGGTCGCGGCCATGGCCACGGTCGAGCTGGAAAGTAGGAATTGTGAATTTCGCAATCGTGCATGAGGTTCCAGGACGTATTCGTGTGTCAGTTGGCGGAAAGATACCCGAGTCTCATGCATGTGCAATGGAGGAACGTTTACTTGCTTTACCGGCGGTAAATACGTGTGTTGCTTATCCAAAAGCTGGATCGCTTGCAGTTACGTTTAATCGAACTGAGCAAGATCGCCAAACAGTTATTGATGAACTTGAGGCACTCGATCCTTTGACGCTTACAAAAACTGATTCGCGTGAGCTTTTGGTTCGTACTCCGCGTTTTCGGCATCTGTTTTCACAACTTGCCAATATGGTTCTTGCGCATTATGCACGGCGGATAATGCTGCCTGTCCCAGTTAAGGTAGCGTGGACTATATGGTCGGCTATACCTTTTATGAGGACAGCTTTGCAGAGTTTGCGGGTGGGCAAGTTGGATGTTCCTGTTCTTGATGCTGCTGCAATAGCTATGGGTCTAATTCAGGGAAAACCTGCAACTTCAAGTTCAACCATGCTTTTACTCCACGTAGGTGAAGCGCTTGAAGATTATACGCAAAGGCGAACGGAAAGCGGTCTAATTCGATCGATGCTTACTCTTCCAGAAACGGTGCGCGTAGTGCGCGACGATTCTGAATTTGAAGTTGAGTTGAGTGATTTGAAAGCGGGTGATTGCGTTGTCGTGCGTACGGGACATCAAATTCCCATTGATGGAACCGTAACAAAAGGTGAAGCCGCCGTGAATCAAAGTTCCCTTACTGGTGAATCGATGCCCGTTGTTCGTGTGCGAGGGGATTCGGTTTACGCGGGGACAGTTGTTGAGGAAGGCGAGGTGTTCATCCGAATTTCAGGATCGCCAGAAGAAAGCAAGCTACGTTCCATCGTCACGATGGTTGAGCAATCAGAGGAATTAAAATCAAGCGATCAGCGTCATATTGAACAGATGGCAGACAAGCTGGTTCCATGGAATTTCTTATTGGCGGGTATTGTTGCCGCCAGGGGTTTTTGTTGCCGCCACTACGCGTAATCTCCAAAAGACTTCTGCAGCGTTAATGGTTGATTATTCGTGCGCTCTTCGTTTGTCGGGATCAATTGCGGTAATGGCGGCTCAGCGTGAAGGTGCGCAGGCAGGTTTTATGGTGAAGGGCTCGAAGTACTTTGACCATATGGCTCAAGCAGATACGATTGTTTTTGATAAAACGGGGACTCTAACTCAAGCGGTACCTTCGGTGCGCGAGGTGGTTGCATATAACAATTGGGAACGCGATGAAGTGCTACGTTTAGCTGCTTGTCTGGAGGAGCATTTCCCACACCCTGTTGCACGAGCTGTGGTGAATAAAGCTTTCGAAGAAGGTTTAGAGCATCGCGAGCGTCATGCAGAAGTGGAGTATGTGGTAGCGCATGGTATTGTTTCTACTCTTGAGGGTGCTCGTGTTTTGATAGGCAGCGAGCACTTTGTAATCGAAGACGAGGGAGTGTCTATTTCTGAAGAAGAACTGGATGCAATTCATAGTCGTTCAGAAGGTTCATCTCCTTTGTTTTTGGCGGTTGATGGAGTGTTGCGTGGCGTTATCCATATTGACGATCCATTAAAGGATGGAATAAGTGATGTGCTTGATGAGTTGCGCCGTCTTGGGTTCAAGCGTGTGGTGATGCTTACGGGAGATAACTATCGAAGCGCTTCGCGTATTGCGCGTATTGCAGGTGTAGATGATTTTCAAGCTGATATGCTGCCCGAAGACAAATGTCGAGTGATAGACGAGCTTCAGGAAGCTGGTCATAAAGTGGTTATGGTCGGAGATGGCGTTAATGATTCTCCTGCGCTTTCGCGTGCTTACGTAAGTGTTGCTATGGGAGCGGGAAGTGCCATTGCTCGCGAGGCGGCTGATATCGCCTTGGTAACAGATGATCTTCATTCGCTCATTGAGCTCCGACGATTAAGTGTTGCGCTCGAAAAACGGATGAAACACGGTTATTCCTTTACGGTGGCGTTTAATTCTTTGTTACTGGCGCTTGGTATTTCAGGGGTAATTACGCCTCAGATTTCTTCGGTTTTGCACAATTCAGCAACGATAGGCATATCCGCGTCTAATACCCGTCATTACTTGCCAAAAAGTTCTTCAATTGCCAGAGACTAACCTTATTACGTCCATACGAGAAAAATGCAGATGAGAAAAAGCTAGGGCTGGAGTTTTGCTAGCTTAGTGGACAAGATATGCTACTAGCTTTAGCCTATGACACCTGAAAAGACCCCCTAAAAAAATGGAGGCTCTTTCAGGTGTTTTCTGTGTTTTAATTTCAGACATGTGTTCTTGGATGCAGCCATAAGAATTAGCTCTTTTGCTGGGATTTACGATATATATGAATGATGCGTTATATTCCTCTTATAACGAGTGAAGCATAATCTTGGCTTTGATGAAGCAGGTGAGCAATGAACATTTTGTCGTTCTCATTGAGCTGTTGGTTGAATGATTATGCTATAGGTCATATTTTGCCCTTAGATTGTTTGTTGCTTCGAATGCATCAGTACCTAATCCCTCAACACGTTCGTGTTCGGAAATCATAATGCGCTCAAGGAGACGGGCGCGTGCATCTGCCTGTTCGAGTCTATTAAAATCAGAGCTTTTGACGCACACGAAGCGATCGTAGCCATTTTTAGTGACGATAATAGGCGTAGAACTACTGACTACCATTTCATCGAAAGCAGCTGTATCTCGTAAGTCTTAAATGAGGACGTATTGCATAAGCCCTTCTTGGTTAGTCATTTCCTTGTATATTATTATGGAATTAATTGTGGACAATGGTGAAGAAGCTGATCGATTGGCGCATACAAACATGATAGGAATTTATTCTTCTATGTAGAGTAGCTCGCTATTGATGTTAGCTGTATAACGAATATCTGCACCCATATGGCTCAGCGTTGTCTTGCGAGGTGACTTATAACCTTTTCTTACCTTAGAGAGAGTTGTGATTCCTTGGCCAGAGCCTGTGCCTCTGTCTTCCAAATCACAATCGTTTTTCTAAAAACAATGCAATGTGACGTATTATAGATATTTTGAACTGTCGAAATATATTTTAAAGTTAGAGATATTCATAAGAGAAATGGAAACCTACTATGACGGAACAGGCAACGCAGGCTCAACAGCGTAGTGAACTGCATAAAACCATTTGGTCTATTGCAGACGATTTACGCGGAAGCGTTGATGGCTGGGACTTTAAACAATACGTTTTAGGAATATTGTTCTATCGTTTTATTTCTGAGATCTTATGCGACTATCTCAACGAAGTAGAACCTGATCCTGATTTTGACTACAGTAGCCTTAGTGATGAAGAGGCGGAATTCGGACGCTCTGCAACAGTAAAAGAAAAAGGCTTCTTTATTCTTCCTTCTGAACTCTTTCGAAATGTTCGAGCATCAGTAATGCAGGGCGCTCCAAATAGGGAAGAGGCGCTTGAACATCTAAACGAAACACTTGAACAAGCTTTTAGAAATATTGAAGGCTCTGCTATTGGGGAAGAATCCGAAAAAGATCTAAAAGGCCTATTTGACGATATGGATGTTAATAGCGCCAAGCTTGGCAATACGGTAACTGATCGCAATAAAAAGCTTGCCAAGCTACTGGAAAAGATTGGCACCTTAGATTTTGGTGGCGAATTCAAGGAAAACCGTATTGATGCGTTTGGTGATGCATACGAATACTTAATGAATATGTATGCTAGCAATGCAGGTAAATCGGGTGGTGAATTCTTTACACCACAAGATGTGAGTGAGTTGCTTGCTCGTATAACGCTTGTTAATAGAGATTCTACGGATGTGAAACGCGTATACGACCCTTGTTGTGGCTCGGGATCTTTATTGTTGAAGTTCTCGAAGATTCTTGGCAGTAAGGCAGATATTGATTACTTTGGTCAAGAAATTAATCTCACTACGTATAATTTGTGTCGTATCAATATGTTCTTGCATGATATCAACTTTGATAAGTTTGATATTGCTCTGGGCGATACACTAAAAGAGCCCGCTCATTGGGATGATGAGCCTTTTGATGCGATTGTTTCAAATCCTCCATATTCAATTAAGTGGGAAGGTAAATCAAATCCACTCAATATTAACGACCCACGTTTTAGCCCGGCAGGCGTATTAGCTCCTGAAAGTAAAGCAGATCTTGCCTTTACCATGCATATGCTTTCATGGCT
>FR896049.1:79976-97641 GCA_000435475.1 Cryptobacterium sp. CAG:338
AGCAATTGTTGAATTTCCTGGCGTGCTGTATCGCGGTGGCGCTGAAGGGAAGATTCGCAAGTACTTGGTATCAAATAACTTTATCGAAGCCATCATTCAGCTTCCAAAAGAAATGTTCTTCGGTACGTCCATTGCTACCTGCATCATTGTACTGCGTAAGTCTAAAGTGACCAACGATGTGTTGTTTATTGATGCTTCAGAAGAATTTGTACGCGAAGGAACTAAGAATACTTTCAAGGAAGAGCATATTAAAAAGATCCTTGGTGTACTAGAACGGCGTGAAGAGGTAGAACACTTCAGTAAGTTAGTTTTTAACGATGACATTATCGAAAACGATGTTAACTTGTCGGTTTCTAGTTATGTTGAAAAAGAAGATCTGCGTGAAAAAATTGACATTCACGAACTTAATGCCGAAATAGAGCAGATTGTTGCTCGCGAACAGGAATTGCGCGAGAAAATTGATGCCATCGTGGCTGATTTAGAGGGTGAAATTTGATGGATGCTATTGAGCTTTACAATTCCCCTGACGGATCGGTGCATTTAAATGTTCGTCTTGATAAAGATACGATTTGGCTTTCACAAAGTCAGATAGCTGCACTTTTTGGTGTAAACAGTCAGGCTATCACACGTCATCTTAATAATATCTACAAGGAAGGCGAGCTAGAACGGGCTTCAACTTGTTCCAAAATGGAACAAGTTCAGCAAGAGGGGAAGCGTGTCGTTAGAAGACAAATAAAAATATACAATTTAGATGCTGTTTTATCAGTTGGATATCGAGTTAATTCAAAACAAGCAACACATTTTCGTCGTTGGGCTACCGATGTGCTGAAAAGGTATATTGTTGAAGGCTCAGCGATTAATAGCCAGCGCCTTGAACAATTAGGTAAAACGGTCCAAGTTATGGCGCGCATTTCCGAAAGCTTAGAATCGCGCCAAATTCTTGATATCGTACAAAGCTACATGCCGGCACTTGATTTGCTTGATGATTACGATCATCAGCGGCTATCGATTCCTAGTGGCAGGAAAGCGACGTATGTTCTTTCTTATGAAGAGTGTCGTGTGGTTATTGATGAGATGAAGTTTTCTCACGATAGCGACCTGTTTGGCATTGAAAAAGACGATTCGTTTAAGGGAACAATAGGCAATATTTACCAGAGCTTTGCAGGGGAGGAAATATATCCTTCACTGGAAGAAAAGGCTGCAAATCTGTTATACCTGGTAGTTAAAAATCATTCGTTTTTAGATGGCAACAAACGTATTGCGGCAACCATGTTTCTTTATTTTATGGATAGAAACAATGCACTTTTTTATGAGGGTGAAAAGGTAATTCAGGATAGTACTTTGGTTGCTATTACGGTGATGATTGCCGAATCGAAACCAGAGGAAAAAGCAGCGATGATTGCATTAGTAATGAACTTCCTCACCATGAAGCGAGGCGATAATGAGCAAGATTGACGATCTGATTCAAGAGCTTTGCCCTGATGGGGTGGAATATAAAACCTTAGGTGGATGTTGCCTTTTAAAACGTGGCAAAGTTATAACACGAAAAGAAACTCGGGAAGGCGAATATCCTGTAGTTTCTGGTGGCAGAGTGCCTTCTTATTATATTGATAAATTTAATCGGAAGGGCGAGACAATTACGGTTGCTGGTTCGGGTGCTTATGCAGGGCACTTGATGTACTGGGAGCAACCTATATGGGTTGGAGACTCTTTTTCTATTGAACCAGAATCAAAAGAAGAGTTGAATTCTAAGTTTTTGTATTACTACTTATCGAATAAACAACATTATATTTATGGACTAAAAAAAGGAAGTGGTGTTCCGCACGTAAAGCCTTCGGATGTTGAATCGCTAAAAATTCCTGTTCCACCAATGGGAGTACAGCAAGAAATTGTACGAGTGCTAGACTCCTTCGCGGAACTGGAGGCGGAACTGGAGGCGGAGCTGGAGCGGCGCAAGGCGCAGTATGCTTACTATCGCGATAAGCTTTTAACATTCTCAAATTCTGAGACATACTATTCAGAGCAAATTAGATGGGTAAGGTTGGGAGAGGTTGCTCATTATGTGAATGAAAAAGAATTATTTACGCAAGTTTCGGCTGGTTTATATATAGGCGTTAATGAGCTTTTGCAGGATTTTAAGGGGATTAACAGCGAGCAGGAAGTAATTGCTGAAGGAAAGCTCAGTAAGTTCTCTAATGGGGATATTCTGCTAGGTAATATTCGTCCGTATCTCAAAAAGATGTGGCTTGCGAATTGTTCAGGAGGAACCAATGGCGATGTTCTTGTTATTCGCGCTAATGATCTTAGCACGCTAAGTTCAAAGTATTTGTTTCACGTTTTGACTTCGGATTTGTTCGTAAATTACAATGTGCAGAACTCACGAGGAGGTAAAATGCCTCGAGGAAACAAAAAAGCTATTCTTAAATATACTTTTCCTCTTCCTCCACTTGAAGAGCAACAGCGCGTCGTCGATATTCTTGGCAAGTTTGATGCACTTGTAAATGATATTTCTCAGGGTTTACCAGCTGAAATTGAAGCACGACGCAAGCAATACGAGTATTATCGTGATAAGCTCTTGACCTTTAAGAAAAAGGAAAACTAATGACTGGAAACAAAATCGATGGCTCTGCAGAGAATGAATCTTCAGGGTTTGGATATGTTTTGGTAGATGCTCCAGAACAAGTTGTTACACCTACTGAAGAAAACGATATTCCTGCAGCGCTCGATTTTAAAATTATGGCTTCCGGCGGCCAGTCTACGGTTGCATCTGCGGTGCCTAAAAATGAACGAAATTCTGAAGCGTATCAATCTGAGGTAGAATTAGAGAACGCCTTCATTAAACAGTTGCAACGCCAAGCCTATGAATACATCCAGGTTGAAAGCGAAGAGTCTCTTATTGCAAACCTTCGCTATCAATTAGAGCAGCTAAACGACATTCAATTTAGTGATTCTGAATGGAAACGATTCTTTAAGTCTTCAATTGCAAGTGATAACGATGGCATCATTGAAAAAACGCGTCGTATCCAAGAGGACTATATTCAAGTACTAAAACGCGATGATGGCAGTAGTAAAAATATTTGGCTTATAGATAAAACAAACATTCACAATAATCGTCTTCAAGCAATGAATCAATATACGGTTCAAGGTGTGCACGAAAATCGTTACGACGTTACTATTTTGGTTAATGGTTTACCTTTAGTTCATATTGAACTAAAACGACGTGGTGTAGCGATTAAGGAAGCGTTTGACCAGATAGAGCGTTATCAGCGTGACAGTTTTTGGAGCGGTTGTGGGCTCTTTGAATATGTGCAGATATTTGTAATTTCGAATGGTACTAACACAAAGTATTATTCCAATACCACGCGAATGGGCCATATAAACGAGATGGGAAATTCATCTAAGGGCTCGCGTAAGAAAACCTCTAATAGCTTTGAATTCACTATGTGGTGGGCGGCGGCAAATAATAAGCCCATTAGAGATTTGGTTCCGTTCACTTCGACCTTCTTCGCAAAACATTCATTGTTGAACATTCTTTCTAAATATTGCGTGTTTACTGAAGAAGAATTGCTTTTAGTGATGCGTCCGTATCAGATTGTTGCAACGGAAGCTATTCTGAATCGAATTTTAATTTCTGAAAATAATAAAAAGATGTTGGGCACTATTAAAGCGGGTGGTTACGTCTGGCATACCACGGGATCTGGCAAGACGCTTACTAGTTTCAAAACGGCACGTTTGGCTAGTGACATGGAAGGCGTTGATAAAGTTTTATTTGTGGTAGACCGTAAAGATTTAGACTACCAAACCATGCGCGAATACAATAGCTTTGAAGAAGGTGCGGTCGATGGCAGTGATACTACTCGTGTGCTTTCGGCTCATTTAGGAGACCCTTCAAAACGAATTTTGGTTACTACCATTCAAAAACTTTCGTACTTCATAAAAAAGAATCCTAAGCATGAAGTATATGACCAGCATATTGTAATTATTTTTGACGAGTGTCACCGTAGTCAGTTCGGCGATATGCATGAGGCTATTACTAAGCACTTTAAGAAATATCATTTATTTGGTTTCACTGGGACACCTATTTTTGCCCAAAATGCTGGTTCTACCGGTAAGGTGAATTTGCGAACAACGGAACAGGCTTTCGGTGATAAATTGCATACCTATACCATTGTGGATGCTATTCGTGATGAAAATGTTTTGCCTTTCCGCATTGATTACATCAAGACTATAAAAGAGCGTGATGAGATTGATGATGAATCGGTATATGACATTTATAGGGAAGGGGCTTATAAGTCTGCCCAGCGTGTAGATATGATCGTGAACTACATTCTTGATCACTACGAGCAAAAGACAATGGGCCAGTACTCGTATGAGCTAAAGGACAAACGTGTAAAAGGATTTAATTCCCTTTTCTGCGTTGCCAGCATTGATATGGCAAAAGTGTATTTTTCAGCTTTCAAGCGTATTCAGAAAGAGCGCGGTGGGAAGCAGCTGAAAGTTGCGACTATTTATAGTTACCAAGCGAATGAGTCTGATGAAAGCTGCGGTTTGCCAGATGAATCCTTTGATACGAAAAGCTTAGACAGACCTTCTCGTGAGTTTTTGGATGATGCGATAGCTGATTACAATGCTATGTTTTCTACTAATTTCAGCACCGATGGCGAAGGGTTCCAGAACTACTATAAGGATCTTTCTCAGCGCATGAAGCAACGCGAAGTTGATTTAGTTATCGTAGTAAATATGTTTCTAACAGGATTCGATGCAACGACACTTAACACCTTGTGGGTGGATAAAGACTTACGTGATCATGGTTTGATTCAGGCCTTCAGTAGAACAAATCGAATTCTTAATTCGGTTAAGAAGTTTGGAAATATAATTTGTTTTCGCAACTTGGAAGATAGGGTTAATTCGGCTATTAGCTTGTTTGGAGATGAAAATGCCGGTGGCATAGTTTTGCTGAAGCCTTATCACGAGTACTTTACGGAATACCAAGAGCGCTTAAGTGAATTATTCCAGCGTTTTCCTTTGGGAGAAGAAATACTTGGCGAAGCGGCGGAAAAGGGCTTTATTACATTATTTGGTAAAGTTCTACGTTTGCTTAATATTCTGACATGCTTTGATGAGTTTGAAGAAGATAATCCACTGAGCGATCGCGATGAGCAGGATTATCGCAGCATATACGTTGACTTGTATGACAAATGGCGCAAGGATCCTGTTGAACCAAAGATTATCAACGATGATCTCGTTTTTGAGATAGAGCTTATGAAAACGGTTGATATTAATATCGACTATATTCTTATGCTGGTTCAGAAATATCGCGATTCCCATTGCGACGACAAGGTTATTCTTGCTGATATTAAACGTGCTATTGGCGCAACACCAAGTTTGCGAAATAAGCGAGACCTTATCGACGCTTTCATTCATAGCATTAATTCAAGCGATAACGTTACCGATGATTGGAAAAGTTATATTGCAGAAGCTAAAGAAAGTGAGCTTGTAAGCATTATTGAAGAAGAGGCACTTGACGAAACAAAGACACGAGTGTTTATTGATCGTGCTTTTTCGGAAGGTGAAGTTTCAGAAGTTGGCACTGAAATTGCTGAATTAATGACTAAGAAGCCGTCACGCTTTGTTCCTCAGAATGCGTACACTGAAATGAAGCAGCGAGTTCTGGAGAAGCTGAAAGCATTTTTTGAACGTTTTAGTGGATTAGTAGGTTAGTTTTTGTAGCACGAAAGGGACAAGTAATTATGCAAGTAAACAAAAATAATATCACTCAGTTTCTTACTGCTACTAATGTTAGCTTCATGATTCCTGTTTATCAGAGAAACTATGATTGGACAGAAGAAAATTGTAAGCAACTTTGGGATGATATTTGGTATATAGCACAGAGTCAGGATAATCATACCCATTTCTTGGGCACAATCTGCACTAAAAGCATGAATAGTCATGAGCGTAACGTAATAGATGGTCAGCAGCGGATTACTACCATTACGCTTTTCATGAAAGCAATGCACGATTTTGTCGATAATCAGGATTTCAAAAAGGACATTGATGCGACATTTTTACGTAATACCGGTTTTGGTGTTGCAGCTAATCACAGGGTAAAACTTCATCTTAACCGTCGAGACGATGCGGTTTATAACAAGCTGCTTGAAAGTAGCGAATTGACAAGACCGGATGAACTAAGCGAAAAAGAGATTGAATCGAGCATATATGCTAACTATTCTTTTTTCTATCATCGATTTGAGGGGCTTAGTGAAATCCAAATTGCGGAAATGCGCAATGCACTTGATCGGGTTGTCATTGTTGATCTTGATGTTGAGTCGGAAAACCCTCAGGAAATATTTGAGAGTTTAAATTCGACAGGTTTAGATTTAACGGATGTTGACCTGCTTAGAAACTACTTACTTATGAGTCTCGATTACGAGATACAGGTTAGATTGTATAAAGATTATTGGTACAAGATCGAAGAAAATGTAAAGCCAAAAAATATGGTTAGATTCTTCGTTGATTATTTGATTTTTACTAAACGCTCAGATGCATTTTCTGCGCGGGGTCGGCGCCAGCATATAAATGAGAAAAATCTTTATGCGGCGTTCAAAGAGCATTATTCAACTTTGGCAGGTACAACCGAAAAGTATTCTGGTTCTCCTAATGTTACAGAAATGCTGCTTAAAGATATGCACGAGAAGTCAAAGTTGTATCGTCGTTTGGTGTTTGATTCTAATATTGATATGAATCAAATGAAACCGATTGATCGAGCTTTGTATTCTATAGTGGTTCTAAATGAAGCGATTTCTGCACGCTCACTTCTTCTGTATATTTTAGAAAAATTGGATCTTGAGGAAATTAGTGAGTCAGAAGCGAGTGACATGATAAATGCTTGTCTTACCCTTGTGTTTCGTGCAAAAGTAACACGATCGTCTGGTATTAATGGGCAGTTTGCTGGAAATGTATTGCAGCGTTTAGCTAACTTAGAAGAGAAATGTACTGTCGCTTCCTTCTGGCGTTCAATAACCATCGGCAGCGGACGCTTTGCATTTCCTTCTGATGAAGAATTTCGTGAAGCGTTATTGAGTCGTCCAATATATGGAGTTCTTCGTGCGAAAGGGATGAAATATCTTCTGTATGTTCTTGAGCAAAATTCAGTTTCTGCAAAAGGGTTACCGCGTTATGATGCAACGAATATCTCTATTGAGCACATTATGCCGCAAAAGCTAACTCAAGAATGGGAAATTGCCTTAGGAGATGAGGTTGCATTGCATGCTGACAACCTTAATAAATTAGGCAATTTAGCTCTAACTAATAACAATCCTGAGATGTCAAATAAAACTTTTTCTGAAAAGCAAGAATGGTATAGGGAGTCAAGTTTTTCTCTAACAAGGGAACTTTGCAAAGAATCAAATTGGGTAATAGAAAACATTTCAGAGCGAGGAGTTCGCTTGGCGGATAAATGTGTTGCTACCTGGCCTATTCCTAAACAATATCAATCTTTAGTAGAGGTTTCTGATGTAAATTCCGGAAGAAGGTCTCCTTTTAGATTCAGTATGGTTGGTTTGAGTGAAGGCGATGTAGTAACTTTTGCTGATGATTCTAGTAAAACTGCTGTTATTACGGATGATTCTCATGTTGAGTATTGTGGCGAAATTTTTTCGCTAACAGCATTAGCTATGAAGCTACTGAAGTCATCTCATAGTGTCCAGGGGCCTTTTTACTTTATGTACGATGGTGAAAGACTCTCGGAATTACGCGAGCAAGTTGAGTCGGGTATGTTTTAGCACGTAAAACAGTAAAGAAATGAAAAGTTTGGTATTGTAATAAGATGTTTTAAGTTTAAATTTCTTTCTATTCGTTCTTTTTAAATCGCTGATCTTGAGATAGAAAAAAGACTGATTTACTAGAGCTTGAGTGTTGCTGAGCGTACTATTCAAGCTCTAGTAATTTTAGTCCTCAATCTTTTCTATTTCCTCTGCTGCTTGATGTTCAAATTTTTTATCAGCTTCAGCGCTCAAGTTTTTATCGTTAACGATATCTGTTTCTTCTGGGTTAATGAAATAATTATATGCGGTGCTAGCGATTACCTTTGTTGTTGTGAAATCAAATAATCCACCTATAACTGCTCCAACGACAGGAACCATTTTTCCTAAGTTTATGATTCCTGTCTCACCAAATCTTGTAATAAAACGGAATCCAACCTTTCTGTTAATTGCTGTGAGTGTAGTGCCAGGGATTTTCTTGATTGCGTTCATGGCGAGTTTCTGTCCTGTGGTGATTCCTGCTTCTTTAAGCATGTCGGTTGCGGAAGATCCCGCAAGGCAAGCATAAATAAGCGTCTGAACCTGGTCAGTTCTTACTTCGTATCCTCCGATCATGGCAACGCCAGCTATCATGCGGAGTTGGACATAAAGCACGTTAGCTATATTTGCTGGAATTGAAGCAATACTGATAGGGAGTACAAAAAATCCAGCTGCCCCAGATAGGGCTCCAGAGGTAGTGCATTTAATTAATTGATTTTTGATAAGTTCTTGGGCTGCTTTTTCGGGGGTGGAATATCGATCCGTATAACTGGCTACATATTCTTCTAACGGTTGGCTTATGCCGGGTACTCCGTTAAGTGCTTTGTCGTAGCAAGTTCCCAATAGTTCCTGAACCTGCTCAGGGGTTATCTGGGTGTTAATTGTGTCTTTTGCGTTTTCGAGTACTGCACTACTAGCGTTTTTTACCGTACTTGCAGCAGTTTTAGCGCCGTTCTTTGCAGTGGTTCCGGCTTTCTTTGCATTTTCGGTTACTGTTCTGGCGCTTTTTTCGACAAAGTTTTTCACGTTATTGCTTTTCGAATTGGAGGGTTTTTCTGCCATGGTTACTTACCTTGCTCTATCGTTTTCTCGTTAAAACTTTCTCGATTTAATACCCTTAGATATTACTAGGAGATGTAAGGTTTTGCATCAGTCTAAGTTTTGTACCTCAGTGCCTCTTTTTAACGTACCATCTCATATGTTCAGCAGCGTGAACAAAAATGTTCAATGCATTGAACAAATTAAACAATGCTCAAAAAAGCTCACTATGGGTGTTGATGTATGTAGGCGACTATAGTAATCCCACTTCTTTACTGGCGAAATTTACTGATTGTTACTTTTATCAGTAACATAAATTCCTGCTTGTACCTGCTTCCAGGTGTCTGCTTCTTTATTGACTTTAAGGATTCGGCATTCCAAGACATTACAGTGTCCAAAACGAAGCAGTAAAGCGGGAAGCCAATTTAAATCTCGGGGAACATAACCAATCTTTGTGTCCTTCCAATAAAGCGCAACGGCATCTGGATCATGCGGGTTGTTTTCCTCTACGATCATGGTTAAATTTGCGCCGACTTTAAGCTCGTCAAGCACAAGCGCGCCATCCCAATAACGCATACCAGCAACATTAAAGTCGGTTATGTGGCGCGAGTAGATGCTCATTTCTGTTCCTTTCCTTTTTTGGTTCTTGTATCTCGAAGTGTATAGAAGCAAAGCAATTTCTGTGTCCCTATCATTGGACAGGGATGCGCCATGGTTTAGGTGTTACCTCGAACAATTAACTTCTTGTAAGCGTTCCGAGTTCTTTATTCCTGTATTCTGATGATGTTGTTCTTTTGGATGCGGCGTTATAGCCGTTAAGACTTGAAAGTTGGAAGTATCAACGCCTGAAAGGAAAGCATCATGGGTTTCATGGATTTTAATGACCAAGCTGGACAAATAAATAACAATCCAGGTCAGTATCGCGTTATGCAGGTTGTTTTACGCGAAAAGTTTGTGGGAAAAGGTTCAAAGAACTTCAAAGAAATCGAAGATATTTGTAACCAACAGTTTGCACAGGGCTATCGCTTACATACCTTCGCCCAGTCCACTGCTGCTTCTGCTGGCTTCGGTGGCGGCGACCGTACGGTTTGTAATTTGGTGTTTGAGAAAATGTACTAAACGCGCATTTTTATTGATGCTGATTGAAGGACGCTTAAATAAGTGATGCTTAGCGGGACGACGCTTAATCGTCCCGCTTGCGTTTTGCAACTAAATAGCTTCTAATATGGCGTTCAAACAACTAAGTTTCTGCTAACTAGAGAGGAAAGAAGCTAGTCAAGCTTCTACAAGTGGCAAAGACAAATTGCTATCTTGTGACGTCGTTGTAGCTATCGCGATCGGTATACCAAGCATACGAATACGAATTGCCAAACTCGTATGACCCGTTCGCTTCGTCGAATTCGTCGACGCCACTATAACCTCCATATGCTCCTCTGCGTCGCTGTTCGGCTTCCCATTCTTCTTGTTTTCGAATTCTCTCCATTGCTTTTTTATGGCGTTCTTTTTCCGCGCGGTCGCGCCTCGCGCGTTCTTGTTTTGTTAAGGGGTTAAGCCTGGTTAAGTGAGGTTTAAAGTAAAGTGAAGCATTTCCAAAATTGCCGCACATTCTCCCATAAACTCTAAGCGTGTTAATCAGTAACTCAACATCATCGAAGCATTTATTCGTGAGAAGCGCTAATTCAATTTTGCGATGAATAAGCTCTTTGCCCCAGTCTTTTTTAATAGGAAGCTTATCTTCAGGTTTTCTGCCGTAATATAGCTTCGACCATCCGCCAACTTGCCCATAGGCGCGTCTTAAGTTCCGCGAAAACGTTCCAAAGGCATTCCAGTATTCATGCTCACAAGATTTTATGCGTTCATGGATTTCGGTAGGCAGAGCAATACTAAAGGCGGCAGCGAAGTTAGGTAGCGGCGGAGTATTTTGTAGAAAGTTCGAAGAAAGTCCTTCAGCATCTTTTCCATCCAGAATCCGATCAATGTTCTTTTGGAGAGCCTCGATAAGCGCTAGATTGAATCTGGGCCTAGGGATGCCTTTGAGAACTTCTGCTTCGTAGGCAAAATACATGGCGGTTTCGCCTACGTTCATAGGGGGAATTTCCGGGGTGTTTTGATCGGCGTTTTCCGAAATTAAGATCTTGCCAAACCTTTCAACGTCTTCAAGATAAATGTTGAACTTCCAGTCCGATCCTAAGCTGCTTGCTTTGCGATAAAGGTAGTCTTCCCTAAAAATGTTTTCTTCAAGCACCTGTTTGGCACTCATAATATGAGTATCGCAACCTTTTAGATCGTTTACGTAAGGGTTTTTGGCGTCGAATTCGGTAAGGATTTTCTTGTAAAACCAAGGTTCGCTTTCCTGGTAGTTGGGTAACCCATATTTCTCTTGGATAGCTTTACATTTTTGAGCTATGTTGAAAGTGTCTTTTGCTTTCCCAAAAGGTAAAAGAGGCTTTGATAAAGCACCTTTGCACGCCTGCTCCCAAATCTGAGTGTTGTTTGACAGATATTTCAGGTCATCAAGATAGGTAGCCATCGTAGCTCCTTTCAGGATGGGTACGATACTAGTTAGTATATCGTAAGATAGTAAGTATAAGGAGCGCTTGAAGTCTTAATCATCCTTTGAATCCTTGCGTCTGGAGGGCAAATTTTAACGAGGGAGCATTGGTAATTTCGTTATGAATGCAGGTAGCATTTATTTGCCATGAATGAAGGTATAGCGTTTTAATCAGCTCCATTAGTGGTGACATTGGTCTTTTAAAGTAGGGACAAATCTTTTACTCTTTCATTAAGGGAGGTAACCGGAATGGCCTTCAAGATGGAGTTATACAAGGGTGGAGAGCTGCATTATCGAGCGGCGCGGCAGAGACGATATTTCGTTGGAGCGTTTGTTCTTTGCGTTGTTCTGTTTGTAGTTGGATGTCTAAATAATGCACAATTCTTTGGTCAAGCAGGAGCGCTGTTCATTCTCTTGTGGTTGCTTTGCTTGTCGCTTGCTTTTCATGGGGCAGTTTGCGAATCTTACGCAGAACAATTTCCTTCTAGTGTCAAGCCTTGGTATTGGGCGAGCGTAATTGTTGCTGTTGGAATTCCTTTGTTGTCGAGTGCTATTGTTGTTGCGATAACGGGTCAATTTGCGTATTTGCTGATTTTTGCAGTAGCGGCGTTCTTTGTGCTGCGCAATCACCGTCTTGTGCATGTGGCGCTCAAATAACAACGCAATAGAACGCGAATTCTAGGTTGACTTGCATGTGATAATTAAAAACATACCCATGCGAGCATAATAACTTTGCTCGAGTACGCTGCAAAGCTAGTGAGAGGGGATTGCGGTGTTAAGCATTTTTGTTACGGGTGGAATCGGTTCAGGAAAATCCACGTTGATGGAGTTTCTTAAAGAAAAAGGTGCAGGTATTGTTCTCGCCGATGAAGTAGGTCATGAAAACCTGCATGATTCTGAAATGAAAGCAGAGTTAGTGAAGGCCTTCGGTCAAGAAATACTCGATACGAATGGTGAAATTATTCGCTCCGAACTTGCTGCTCGTGCCTTCGCCACGCCAGAAAATACCGCTCGTATGGATGCTATTACTCAGCCTAGACTTTACGAAGGCTGTTTGCGTCATGTTGTGAGTGTGGGGCAAACTCACGAAGTTGTTGTTTTAGAAATGGCAATTCTTGACGGACGCGATGATTTCTACAAACATGCAGATATCGTGGTAGCAGTTACTACATCGCCTGAGGTGCGTGTTCGTCGCTTGATGGAATCGCGCGGTTTTTCCGAAGAAGATGCGCGAAACCGTCTTGCAAGTCAAGTACCAGAAGAGAACCGACTCGCTATTGCGGATGTGGTGTTTACCAACGATGGAACCTTACAGGAATTTCAAGACCAAATTCAGCAATGGTGGGATTCTGACATCGCCCCAAGGCTTTCTTAGGTAAGTTTGTGTTAAGTTGCTTTGACTGTTCTGAATGATAGTGCAACAGTTCAAGAGAGTTTCGAATTGCAGAATCTGCTGAATTGTATAATCTGCCGAACTCCAGACGCTGTCGAATTGCAGATTTAGATTGTAGATTTTTTCGAATTACAGATTCAAATTTATAGGTAGGAATACAGGGAGGAATTGTGGCGCATCTTCAAAATTTAGAGGGCCATCAAATGGAGGGTAAATTACCCATGGCACGTCTGTCGTCTCAACCCTTTGAGGTGGTTTCTCCTTATGAGCCTGCAGGTGACCAGCCAAAAGCTATTGCTCAATTAGCTAAAAATATTGAATCTGGGATGCGTTATGAAACGTTGTTAGGTGTTACGGGTTCGGGTAAAACCTATACCATGGCTAAAACTATCGAGGCGGTACAAAAACCAACACTCGTTTTAGCGCCTAACAAAACACTTGCTGCTCAATTGGCGGCGGAGCTAAAAGAGTTTTTCCCGAACAACGCGGTGGTATATTTTGTCTCGTACTACGACTATTATCAGCCGGAAGCTTATGTTCCAACAACTGATACCTTCATAGAAAAAGATGCTTCCATTAACGAGGAGGTAGAAAAGCTTCGTCATGCCGCAACTTCAATGCTTTTATCTCGACGTGATGTTATCGTTGTGGCTTCAGTTTCTTGCATCTACGGTATTGGATCGCCGATGGAATACGCAGGTATGGCGGTATTTCTTGATAAAGAGATCGAACAAGATCGTGACGAACTTATACATAAGCTGATAGATATCCAATATGATCGAAATGACTACGAATTGAAACGAGGCACCTTCCGCGTTCGAGGCGATTCGTTGGATGTATTTCCTCCCTATGCAGATAATCCGATTCGTGTGGAATTCTGGGGAGACGAAATAGAGGAAATATCTGAAATCGACAATGTTACCGGGGAAGTGCTCAATACATACGAGGCACTTCCTTTGTGGCCTGCCTCCCATTACGTAGCAGCCAGGCCAGCGATTGAGCACGCTCTTCAAACTATTCAAGAAGAATTACAGGAACGCTTGAAGCAATTCAATGAAGAAGGAAAGTTGCTTGAAGCGCAGCGCCTGGAGATGCGCACTTCCTACGATTTGGAAATGATTGAGACGATGGGCTTTTGCTCTGGCATTGAAAATTATTCGCGACACCTGGATGGACGCGCTCCAGGTGAGCCTCCTTATACTTTGATCGATTATTTTCCCAGTGATTTTCTTTGCTTTATTGACGAAAGCCACGTGACGGTTCCTCAGATTCGCGGAATGTACGAAGGAGACCGCTCTCGTAAGGTGACTCTGGCAGAACACGGTTTTCGTCTGCCTTCCTGTTTGGATAATCGCCCGCTTCGATTTGACGAATTCGAAGCGCGAGTTCCGCAGTTTGTTTATGTTTCTGCAACGCCAGGAGACTATGAGGAACGAGTAAGCGAAGCAAAGGTGGAGCAGATCATTCGTCCAACGGGATTGCTGGATCCAGAAATTGATGTTCGCCCCATTCTTTCGCAAATTGACGACATTATCGATGAAGCGAAAATACGTGCAAAGCGCGACGAGCGAGTTCTTATTACGACTTTAACCAAGCGTATGGCGGAAGATCTAACTGAACATTTGCTTGATCAGGGGGTTCGAGCACGCTATATGCATTCTGATATCGGGACGCTTGAGCGTGTTGAAATTTTGCGAGATCTTCGCAAGGGCGAATTCGATGTTTTGGTTGGCATCAATTTGCTTCGAGAGGGTTTGGATTTGCCAGAAGTTTCACTGGTTGCCATTTTGGATGCAGATAAAGAAGGTTTCTTGCGCAACCATCGCTCACTTATTCAGACTATTGGTCGTGCAGCGCGTAATGCGGGAGGTCAAGTGATAATGTATGCCGACAAAATCACTGACTCCATGGATCGCGCGATCACTGAAACGCGCCGTCGTCGTGCAATTCAGATGGCGTACAACGAAGAGCATGGCATAGTTCCGAAAACAATCCGCAAGGGCATCAGCGACATTACTGATTATCTCGAGACCGACGAAGGTAAACGTAGCGCTGAAGAGGTTAACGCTGAATTGGCAGGTTATTCCCGTAGTGAGATGTTGCGCATTGTTGCATCCCTTGAAGAAGAAATGCTTGAGGCTTCGACGGCGATGGACTTTGAACGTGCCGCGGCGGTGCGCGATCAGGTGGTTAAACTTCGTGCACAACTTGAAGGCAAAGCTGAAGAGGATATTTTGGGCGATTTGAAAAAGACTGCACGAAAGGGCAGTGCTTTTGGTGCCCGCAAAAGTTCCTACGGTGGAGGAAGACGTTCATAGGCAAGAACGATTATGCCTGCCGCCCTTTATATGTAACAACTAAAGACACTTGCGTAACAGTTGGAGACACTTGCGTAACAGCAAGAGACGCTCGTAGTGACAATTGCGCATAATTTTCCACCTGTGCTCAATTTGTGGGGGAGTGCTACTTTTACTTGCGTTTGCTTATCTATCCCTCTATCCTTTCAATTAGTTAGATAAACTAAGTAATTATTGAACGAGAAATCTTTGATTTCTTGCGAAAGGAGAGAGCATGGGATTTGCCGTCGTAGTCGACTCAACAGCAGATCTTCTTCCAGAAGAATACAAAGCTCTTGATGTCCATATGGTTCCTTTGAGTGTTCTTATCGACGGAGAAACGTTTAAGGATCAGTTTGAAATTTCTTCTGAGCAATTCTATGAGCGTATGGCTGCAGCTGAAAATCTTCCTCAGTCTTCTCAGCCTACCCCTTACGACTTCGAGCAGATGTATAACACTCTTGCAGAAAAGGGATATGACGGAGTTATTGCAATTCACATTGCAGGTGTTCTGTCTGGCACGATCGAGTCTTCTCGTGCTGCTGCTGAACAGGTTGATATCGACGTTCGTGTTCTTGATGGCGCTCGTGCAGGCGCTACCGCTCCTGTAGCATTGGTTGTAGAGCAGATTTGCAAGATGCGTAATGAGGGCGCTACGCTTGATGAGGCAGAGGCAAAGGCAAAAGAACTTTTAGCAACGGCAGAATTTTTGGTAGCTCCAGAAACCTTGGAGAACTTGCTTAAGGGTGGCCGTCTTTCTGCTGACCAGGTTAAAAACGCAAGCCTTTTGAATATCAAGCCAATTTTCACCTTTAATGAAAAGGGTATTCTTAATGCGTATGGCAAAGCAAAGGGTATGCGCGGAGTAATTAAGACCTTTGTTAGTGAAGTGGAAAACCGCACCAACGAACATGGAGTGCTTCGTATTCGCTTCTGCCATAGCGGCAATTTGAAGCCCATCGAAGATATGAAGGCTGCTCTTGCCGAGGCTGGTATTGAGTACATTGATGGTGGCACCTGCCCTTGTGGTGCAATTATTTCCACCCATCTTGGTCCTGGAGCGTTAGGTATAGGCATTTTACCCGCAAACGCTTAAGTGGATTAATTAGTCATTTTTGTAATTGAAGGAGTAGGGATTTGAGTAAGAGCATCGAAATACCTGATTGGCAGCGTGAAGGCAAAGAGGTTGTCAATGAGATGCTCACCGAAACGTTCAACTCTATCTTGCGCATTGAGGAAAGGTCGCTTAACAATCGTCTTACCGAAGGATTAAGCATCGCGGAACTTCATACGATTGTTGCAGTTGGACTTCACGAGATCAATCCCATGAAAGTGGTCGCTTCTCGCCTCGAGGTAACTTTGGCAACCCTTACGGCTTCCATGACGAAGCTGGAGAAAAAAGGCTATGTCAAACGAACACGAAGCGAAGTAGACCGTAGGCAAGTGCTTGTTCAGCTTACTTCTAAGGGTCGTAAGGCATTTCGTGCACATGAGGCTTTTCATAAAAAGATGGCCGATAGCGCGCTTGAGTGCTTAACTCCAGAAGAGGAAGCTGTTCTTTATAAGGCATTAGGAAAGGTCAAAGATTTTTTTGACCAAGAAAATGAAGCTGCGAAACAATAGCGGCTTGCAAGAAAGGAATACCAATGGCAACTCTCGACGCAATCAAAGAGATCCTGGAAGAAACTCTCGACATTGAACCAGAAGAGGTAACAGAAGATGCTACCTTCGAAGATCTGGGTATCGACTCTCTTGATATGGCAGAATTGATTTGCGATATCGAAGAAAAGCTTGATATCGACTTCGGCGAGCCAGAAGGCCTTGAAACTATCGAAGAGCTTGTAAGCTACATTGATTCTCTGTAAATAACCAAGCAATCGGGCATTCTTCGTTTTAAGAAGCACTACAGTAGATTGACACGTACATAAGCGAACCAGGCTGAATAGCAAAAGCTCTGAAGCATATCATGCAGAGAAATATATTCAGATGGTTCGCTTGTTGCTGTCAGATACCTCACACGAAAGAGATGGTTAGATATGAAAACACGAGTAACTGAGCTTTTGGGTGTTGAATATCCTATTATTCAAGGCGGTATGGCAAACATTGCTGATGCCCGTCTTGCTGCTGCGGTAAGTAATGCTGGAGGCTTGGGCATTATTGCTTGTGGCGCTGCTCCTGTATCTTGGGTAAAAGCAGAAATTGAAAAGGCTCGTGAACTGACTGATAAACCAATCGGTTTGAATATTATGCTCATGAATCCTGAAGCACCCCAGCTTGCTCAGCTTGCTGCCGATATGAAAGTTGATGTAGTTACCACAGGAGCAGGAAATCCTGGTTCGTATGTTCCTATGTGGAAGGAAGCGGGCATTACCGTTGTTCCTGTAGTTGCATCTGCTGCTCTTGCGCGTCGTATGGAACGCTGTGGTGCTGATGCTGTTGTTGCGGAAGGCTGCGAAGCAGGCGGACATATTGGCGAGCTGAATACCATGGTATTAGTTCCTGCTGTTTGCGATGCAGTATCGATTCCCGTTATTGCGGCAGGTGGTAT
>FR896050.1 GCA_000435475.1 Cryptobacterium sp. CAG:338
TAGAGACTCGTGGTCGTACGCTTGAAGAAATCACCAAAGGTCTTGAAGATTAATACAAATAGTTGTTCTTGCTCTTTTTCGATCGGGGTCCAAATCTGGACCCCGTTTTCTAGATGGGATTACGAAAGGTATTGTTATGGATAAACAGGAAAGTAAGTTGAAGGAACTACTTGGAGATATTGTTCAGGTGGGTATAGTTGTTGACGATATGAATAAAGTGAAAACAGGAATGAAGACAATTTTTGGATTAGACCCATCAGCCGAAAGTGACAATGTGTATAAAAAAACATGGTACAAAGGGGATTTGATCGACGCTCCAGTAAAAGCTGCCTTTTACAATCAATTTAACGTGCAATTGGAGTTTTTGCAGCCAGTAGGTGATACGAATACTATTTGGCACGATTATCTTAATGAAGGTTATGACTTAGGTGGTCATTCGCTTCATCATCTAAGGTTTGATGTTGTGGATAATGACGTTATTACTGAAGAGATGGAGAAAATAGGTGTATCGAAATATATGGAAGGCAAGTCTTTGGTTGATCCAAGGGCGACGTTTACCTATTACGATTCGGTGCAGGCTATCGGATTTATAGTCGAGGTTGTTACAAAGTTTGAATAAATATATGTAGTAATTCGAAGTGCGGTTGATGGAATTAGCAAAAGGATTGTTTTTTCAAACGGCCAATAAAATGCTTTATACAAAAGCCCAAGCTATATTGCTTGGGCTTTTGTATTGCTTCCGCTCCTTGTTGAAATTCCACATTGCTTTTTGCAATGGTGTCTATATCGATGAATTCTTTGACTATTGGAACCCCAAAAGAGCAGGGGGAATAATTGGATTAAGGAAAAAGAAAAAACGAGAGGGGCACCTTATGGATAAGATTAGACTATCGGTTCTAGGTTTAAATCAAGGGTCTAAAATTGCGCGTGATGCGAAAGTCAATCCAGAAATAGATCTTGTTGCAGTCGCAGGATTTGGCGATCATGACGTACAGGTTGCGAATGAGCTCGAAGTACCAATTTACAGTGATTATACTTTGTTGTTAAAGCAGGTTGATCTAGATGCAGTAGCAATTGCTTTGCCAAATACCCTTCATGTTGAATCAGTTGAGTTGGCGCTAGAGGCAGGCATTAAGAATATTCTGCTCGAAAAACCTATTGCGAGCACAGTAAAAGAAGCAGAGCATATTATTGAGATTTGCAAAAAAGCAAATGCAATTCTGTTAGTAGGACATCATCGCCGTTCGTCGAGTAAATATCAATTCTTACGCGAGATTATTGATTCTGGACGAATCGGGAAAATAGTCGGGATCCAATCAAACTATGCAATAGCAAAGCCGCATTCTTACTACGATGTTGAATGGCATACCAAAAAAGGCGGTGGCCCATTATTAATCAATGCTATTCATGATTTCGATGATCTTAATTTTGTAACAGGCATGACTCCTTCGAAAGTATATGCTGCGGCGCGAAACACAATTCGTGGTAACGAAGTTGAAGATTCAGTATCTGCGGTAGTTGAGTTCAAAGAAGGAGTTACGTGCAGCTATTTCGTAAGTGACGGAACACCTGGACCTTGGAATTATGATCTTGCTGCTGAAGAGAATACTTTTTTCACTATGTGCCCAGGTGAAAATAGTCTTCGTGTTTTTGGAACGAAAGGGTCTTTCGGTTTTCCAAATATGGATCTTTATTATTACGACGAAAACGCATTTGGATGGACTTCTCCAATGCTGCATGAGCATTTTACCGTTGAAAAAAACGATCCGATGACAGCAGAGTTAGAGCATTTTGTTGATCTCTGCAAAGGCAGAGAAACGGTGCCACGCTGCACTGGTGAGAACGCTTTAGATACTCTAAAGGTAATTAATGCCATTTTAGAGTCTGCCGATACTGGAAATCCTGTCGAGTTGTAAATCAAACTTCTTAGAAAGGTATAGAAAGATGGATACGTTACCAAAATTTACAGGAACAACAAAATTGGTTGGTTTACTTGGGTCTCCTGTTGCTCAATCAATGTCGCCCGCTATGCATACCGCCTCATTTGCAAAAATGGGAGTTGATGCAGTGTATCTTGGTTTTGATGTTCTTCCTGATCAGCTTGAAACGGTAGTAAAAGGTTTTGCAGATGCAGGAATAGCGGGTTATAACGTCACCATGCCATGCAAAACAAAGGTTTTGCCGTATCTTGATGAGCTATCTCCTGTTGCAGAACTTATGGGTGCCGTAAACACTGTTGTGGTTAAAGATGGAAAATCGATTGGCGATAATACTGATGGTGCAGGTTTTGTTCGTAATATGCGGCTTCATGGTTTCGAGCCTGAAGGGAAAATAGTAACCGTTGCAGGTGCTGGTGGTGCAGGCTCTGCTGTTTTCACTCAACTTGCTTTAGACGGCGTGGTGGCAATCAATATCTTTAATAGGCATGATGATTTTTGGGATGTTACTAAAGAAAAAGTAACAGAACTTGCTTCAAAGACTGGTGTTCCTATGGTTTTGGGTGACTTGGATGATAAAAAACTATTAGCTCGTGCCGTAAAGAATTCCGATTTATTTGTTAATGCTACACGTGTAGGAATGGCTCCGTTCGACGATGAATGTGTGATAGACGAAGATATGCTTCATGAAGGGCTTTTTGTTGCTGACACGGTTTACGAACCGCGTGAAACAAAGCTTATTCGTATGGCAAAAGAGCATGGTTTACAAACCGCACCAGGGCTCGGGATGCTTCTCCAACAAGCTGCGCTGGGTGAGAAAATTTGGTTTGATATCGAAATGCCCACCGATTATATTGAGGAAATCTTTTTTTAATTGGGCGCTCATTTGAATGACGAGAGTCTGTTTTAAACCGGTAAGGCCATGTTTCATCTTTGTGCATGAAGGGGATGCTTGAGATGGAATATGGTCTTTCAATCTTATTAACAAACGTATCAAATCATAAGTTTGATAAAGACAATCTTATGATTTGATAAAATTTAATTAAAGAATAGCGATCTAGCTGGAGTTCAAGAGGGGATGCTTGATGAGGCTCGATTATCTGCGATACTTTCATCATTTAGCAAAAATAGGAAATTATACAAAAGCAGCAAAAGAACTATATATAGCTCAACCAACCTTATCTATTGCAATAAAGCGCATGGAGAAGGAATTGGATATGCAACTATTTGTTCGTGGTGAAGGAAATAGCCGTGTCGAATTGACTCCTGAAGGGGCAGTGTTTGAAGAGTATGTTGAGCAAATGCTTAACAGTTTTGATATTGGATTGCGTGTCGTTCGTGAAATGCAAGGAGAAAAAAATTCTGAACTGAAGATTGGAACTATCTATGCAATGCAAGGTCGGTTTTGGTCTCAGGCAATGCAATCGTTTTCGGAATCTCAGTCTAATCCTCCTGAAATTAGTATCGAACAAGCCTATTCTCCTGAACTCATATCGCGTTTACGAGGTGGCTCGTTGGATGCAGTATTTGCGACCAGAATCGATGGATCTGAAGATTTGAATCATATTCTGGTTTGGTCTCAGCCGTTGGTACTCGGTGTGCACAGGGAAAACCCGCTTTCTAAAAAGAAATCTATCTCTGTTGAAGAGCTCTGTAAGTATGAAATTCTGACCTATGCAATAACTTCTCCAGCTAATCACTCCCTAGAAGAGAATCTTCCAATTGAAAATATGAGTTTAAAGAGGGAGTATGATGACGAAATCACGCTAAGTGCAATGGTTTCTTCCGATAAAAATAAAATGGCACTGTTTTGCTATTCATTTTTAGTAAATGCTTTTGAGGACGTGGTTTGCATCCCAATTAAAGACTTGCCAATTGATTTCCACAAAGTCTATTTGATCAGCAGGAGAGAAACTCATTCGAAAGTTGTAGATGATTTTATATCTTTTATGGGCGCTTATCGTTTTCCAAATTCTTTAGAATTGGGACAGATTAAATAATAAAAACGACAAATAATATCATTTAGGAATATCAAAAAAGTTTGGTAATGGTATGCAGCTTCGAGTTTAACGCGGAGCTGCATACCATTTCTTGTTGCATTATCGCAGATAAAATGCTATATATAGTTGCCAGAAATGAATAATTTAAAATTGATAACTTTAAATTATTGATTATTAAAGTAAATGGAATGATAGTCTTTTAGATAATTTTCCTGGGACTATAACAAAACGCAATTCCTTTAGATTCGAAATGTAACTTCACTATTGGCGAATTTAATTAAACAGATATTTAATTAATAACCGCAACATCCCCAAAAATGAACAAGTTCTAAAGGGCACATGATGCAATCATGGCTTTACTTATGTGTGCTTTGAGCGAGTTCTCAATGTGTTGCAGGAGAGAAAGAGGAGTGCGCCTTTCCCGTTCTACCGAAACTAGAAAGCAAGCTCTAAAACAACTAATTAATAAGGTGTTGTTTTGAGGGACCGCCAAATGGTTTTCATGCAGTGAATTGCGGGAAATGCGCAAGGGAAATCGATTGAAAAGAAAGGAAGGGAAACGCATGGCTTCTAATGCTCAAAAGTCATTCCACGGTATCGCGGCACGTCTCGACCGTATGCCAATCTCTGGTTTCCACATGAAGATCATGTGGTTGCTGGCAGGTATTACGTTCTGCGACTCCGTTGACATGTCTATTGGTGGCCCTATCGGTGCTGTTCTTCAGGACGAGGGCTTCATGACGCTTGAACAATTTGCGTTCTTTAACTCCATCACCATGATCGGCTATCTCATTGGTGGTCTTGGATCTGGTTTGGTATCTGACAACTTTGGTCGTAAAAAGGCTGTTATCACCTGCGGTACCATCTTTACGGCTGCCTGCTTCGTTGCTGCAATGGCACCTAATGCAGACTTCCTGACCGGATGCCGTTTCATCATGGGTATTGGTCTTGGTGCTGCATTCCCTGCAGGCTATTCTGCTTTGACCGAGTACACGCCACCTCACAAGCGTGGTAAGTATCAGTCCTACATGGGCTTGATCGCAAACTGCGGTACTTTGTTCGGTTCTGTAATGAACCTCATCATCCTGCCAATCGCTGGTTGGCGCGAAGTATTCGTATTCTGCGGTGTTCTCGGCGCAGTAGTAATGATCCTTATCGGTGTCTGCATGAACGAATCTCCTCGTTGGCTTGCCCTTAACGGCAAGAACGACAAGGCAGACGAGATCGTTTCTGGCCTCGAAGCAAAGGCTATGGCTGCCGGCAAGTCTGTTCCTGAGGTTACCGAAGAAGAGATCCAGCGTCGCGAACAGGAACAGGAAGTTAAGCAGCTTCCATTCAGCTTCCTCTTCAAGAAGAAGATGCTTCCTCGTACCTTTACCGCAATGCTTCTTTGCTTCACCA
>FR896051.1:0-829 GCA_000435475.1 Cryptobacterium sp. CAG:338
CTCGCACCTGCGCACAACTACGTTAGTTTGAAGAAAAGCTGATATAACTACTTCCAGATTGAGAACCATGATGATGGTGATGGTGTCCGCAATCGCACTCATCGTCATCACCGCACGTGCACTCATGTCCTTCGCTATCATCATAACCATGATCATAAGCGCCTTCTGCACGCGACCAATCAAGCCCGTACTTCTTGCTGGTTTCTTCATCAGCAAAAACCAGTTTCAAGGCAGCAGGGCTATAGGTAACGCCACCTACCATAGCCAGAAGTTCCATCAAACGGAAACATGCTTCTGCTTGAGGCAAGATCGCATCTCCATCGTCAACGCAAGCAAGCGCCGCAGCTAATTCGCCCATGAGATGCTCAAGAGTAAAGGAAGTGCCCTCAAATTCGTCTTGCTCCATTGCCTCAATGAAAGCTTCCTGCGCAGGAGTAAGCATTCGA
This sequence comes from Cryptobacterium sp. CAG:338, assembly GCA_000435475.1. Classification (GTDB taxonomy): domain Bacteria; phylum Actinomycetota; class Coriobacteriia; order Coriobacteriales; family Eggerthellaceae; genus Anaerotardibacter. The sequence goes on from FR896051.1 coordinate 447, forward strand.
AGAGCAAGCACTACATCCAGATAATCTTCTTGATCTACGGCAGCCTCTTGTATCTCGGAAGACTTTAGCGAAGAATAAGCCTCAACAATACCTACCAACGCTGCTGCTGAAGTTAAAGTCAGTGCCACCTTTGCAGCCTGACCACAGCCAGACTTTCCCATCCACATAACCTTTGCTGCAATCGCACGCAGCATGGGTTCTGCCCGTTTAAATACCTCTTCAGAACCACCAACCAATAAGGCAAGATTGGTCTTTTCGGAAAATGCCTGAGAAAGTACGATATTTTGCACTACCAGCGGTGCGTCCAAAACATGCTTTTCGCTCACCGATCCCATAGCGCAGAGCTCTTGAGCAAACGAAACGGTCGAAGGGCTTAGATCAAT
>FR896051.1:875-28352 GCA_000435475.1 Cryptobacterium sp. CAG:338
CTGAAGCAAACCTTTACTGTCGTAATATAAATCCTCAAGCGCAGATTCACTCACGCAGTAGGTAAACACCACATCCGCCTCCGAAACAGATGCCTTCGTAAACCCAGCTGCTTCAAGCGAGGTTCCTAAGCTGGAAGCAACTTTAGAATCTCCCGCAAAATAAAAGGTTTTAACCTCCTGCGAAGCCATATATCTCTACCTTTCTGATAGTTTCCTATTCAAAAGAACAGCTTAGCCAGTAAAGCCTACTCGCTAAGCTGGATAAACAATTTACTTTTGTCGCTTATCGATACTTACATTGTCGCTAATCGGAAATTATAGTTCGGTGATAAATACCCTGTCATAAGAACCGAACAAGCACATACCGCTCGTTCTTAGGAGAGCAAGATTTCCTTAACAGATATTTCTTATTTGCCGCGAACCTTGCTCGCAATGCGATCAGCAACCGACAAGTCTTTCCGCTTGTCAGGACCCCAAAATACCACTGCCAGCATTCCAGGACCAACATGACTGCCAATTACCGGACCAATACTCGACTCTAAAACAAGCACCGATTCATCTTCCTTGGTAAGCAGCGAAACCAAGCGCTCTGCATCCTTTGGACAATCCGCTCCACCAACTACCACATTCTGAACAGGACCAGCATCACTGCGACGTTTGCTCCAATAATCAACCAGCGCTTTTACGCCTTTTTTTGCGACCACGCGCAACACCGGTTAACGCAAGCTTTCCTTCCATATCTATTCCTAAAAGCGGCTTCACATCAAGTTTAGAACCCGCAAAGGCAACAGACGAAGGAATGCGGCCGCCACGACGTAGTGCTTCCAGATCATCAACCATAAACTGAGCATCCACAAAAAAGCGCGCTTCTTCCGCCCAGGTAACCATTTCCTTTGCGCTTAATCCTTTTTCTCGCTGGTTGAGTGCTTCATATACCAACAAAGCTTCAGCAACTGAAGCAAGACGCGTATCAACTAAATAAAGTTCAAGATCAGGATTTTCCGCCTTTATTTGCTCTAATAGCATTTCCGCAGTATCAAAAGTGCCGGAAAGTCCACTTGAGAAGCTTAAATAGACGGTCGGTTTACCACTGTCAATCGCCCATTGGTATGCCTCCTGAAGCGCAGGCATAGGTACTTGAGCAGTATGAGGTTCGCCACCATTGCGCATGCCCTCATAAAAGTCATGCGCCGTGATACTTTGATATAAATCATCCAGATGTTCACCATCGTCATCAAAATAGGGAAATTTAACGAGATAAACACCTTCTCTATCCACTACATCATGAGGTAAATCGCAGCAGGAATCGAGAATTAAATTACATTTGATCTCCACTGGTTTCATCCCTTCTGTTTCCTAGATTAAACAGTCTAGCGCAATCCTATCACTGCTCTTGCCTTAACTAAAAACCACCAAAGACGAAGCATCCTTAGTGATTTTCCCATCGAGCGGCGCTGCACATTCATAAGCAATTCCCACAGCAGGTCCCACATGAAGGCCCACTACAGGACTTACCGGATGAACTTCAACTGCCCTTCCCACGAGAGGCTCTATTACCTCTCGTGCCCAGGTAAGCGCAGGCGTCTTTTCTCCAATGTAATGCACAACAAGATTCTTAAGCCCACCACACGCTGCTCTATCCTCTTCCATGATAGAAACAATTTTTTCCAGGGCTTTTTTCTGAGTACGAACTTTAGCCATTGCTTGGGGAATACCATCAACCACCGTCAACACGGGTGATAGCTTAATAAGATTTCCTAACAATGCTGCCGCACCACCAATACGGCCCCCTTTTTGTAAGAAGGTAAGACTTTCAGGTGTAAACAGAAAGCGAGTGCTTTTAATCGACTCCACTACATCATGAGCCACTTCTGTAAGAGTCTTTCCTTCTTTGACTGAGTGAATTCCTGCCAACACAGGAAATGCTTCATCAAAGCCACAAGACGAAGAATCGATCATGCAATAGGAGAAGTTAATGTTTCGCGACTCGACCGCTCGTGCTGCACGAAGCACTCCCTCAAAAGCTCCCGATAGTTTAGAGGAAATCCAAATACCTAGTAACTCGTCTCCCGCTTTTGCAATCGATTCAAACAGCGATTCAAGCTTTGCCTGAGAAGGCTGACTTGAAGTGGGTGGATTATCCGCCATTTCGTAAATACGCTCATAGAACGCATCAACATCCATGTCTAAATCCGCATATTCCTTACCATCAACGTTAAGGTAAAGCGAAACAACTTCAACGTTTTCCTGCTGTGCAATATCTGCAGGTAAGGATGCTACCGAGTCGGTCACGATTTTTATCATCCGTGGTGCCTTTCCAATACGCTCAACGACACGTTGAATCCATCTTGCATTATTCGCCTATGAAAGGCCCAGTAAACGCGATGCCAGTTCGTGACGACGATAAAAGAGCGAATATTCCAGTCCAACCGGATAGGAATGAGGATTCACGATTCGTGTCTGGCTTTCGTCAAGAAGCTCTAACTGCTCGCGACAGAAATCGCGTGCAACTAAGGCATCACGATATTCTTGCTTCAAGACCACTTCGCCATCACGCGCGAGAGGTTCAAGCAAAGTGATATAGCGCTTATTTGATAGATCTTTCTGGCGAAGCTCATCAGCGGGATCAACAATACGCTCGCGAGCAATTCCGTGGTTTACGTCATAAACCATATCGCCTGCAATTTTGCCCGAATCATGAAAATAACGACGGATATTCAAAACACCAGGCACAGTCTGCTTGGATGATTGGCCGGTCACCTTCATAATCGGCTCCCATTCGCCATCAGTTCCCACCCGCTTTGCGGCAAGTTTATACACGCCACCTAAGGCTGGTTGATCGTAGGCGGTAACCATCTTGGTTCCCACTCCCCATGAGGCAACTTGAGCACCAGAATCCAAAATAGACTTAATGGTGAATTCATCCAAATCGTTTGAGAGAACTACACCCGTATCGGTTAGGCCCGCCTCATCAAGCATTTTGCGCGCTAACTTAGCATGCCAAGCCAAGTCTCCTGAGTCTATGCGGACACCCGTAAGATGCTCGCCGCGTTCCTTCATTTCGAGACCTACGGTAATGGCATTTTTTAAGCCCTGCTCGACATCGTAGGTATCAACCAACAAAACGCAGTTGGTAGGAAATTCTCTTGCATACGCCCTAAAGGCTTCCAGCTCATCATCAAAAGCCATAACCCATGCATGTGCATGAGTTCCTGAAACCGGAAGATCAAACATACGTCCCGCCAACACGTTGGAAGTGGAAGCACAGCCACCCACAATGCAGGCACGTGATGCGCGTAAGCCACCTGATTCACCTTGCGCACGACGTAAACCAAATTCTGCGACCGGAGTTTTTGCAACATGACAAATTCGTGCCGCTTTGGTGGCAGCCAAAGTTTCAAAATTCACGCAATTAAGCAATTGAGTTTCAAGGAGTTGGCATTGCAAAACTGGACCAATTACCCTAACAAAAGGATCATTGGGAAAGACCACTGTTCCTTCGCGCACTGCATCAATATCAACACTCAGTTTCAAATTGCGCAGATACTCCAAGAAATCAGGATTGAATAACTTCCCCCCACCTGGCGCATCAAGCGATGCAAGATACGCTATGTTTTCATCGGTAATCTTGAAGTTTTCAACAACTTCAGCAATGTGATCCAAGCCACTTGCAACTGCAAATCCCCCGTCGAAAGGAGGATTGCGGAAAAAGACATGGAAGCACCCCTGCTCTTCCACCTTGCCACACGCCCAATAGCCCTGAGCCATAGTGAGCTGGTATAAGTCGGTCAAAAGCGCATAATCTTTATTTTGCATTGTTAACGTCCCCTCCCGTTTTGCGCTGACGGCGACGAGGTTTGCGATGAGTTGCTGCTTGCTTCGCCTCGTTTGGTGCCGTACGACTTTGCTGTGTCGGCTGACCAGTACGACGATTATGCTGATGCGTCTTTGTTGGCGCATTTCGTACCCCTGAAGATTTTTGCCCTGGACGCTTTTGCGAAGGGCGTTCATTTGGGGCAGTGCGTTCAGCTCGATCATTGCGCTCAAAGCGATTGTTACGCTCGTTGCGATTCGAGCGATTTCGCCTCTCGCGATGCTGCCGAGTTGCCTGATTTTCCTGTCCCTGCTCCGCTTTGTGAGATGAAGCAGGATGGCGTCTGCGCTCACGACTCTGATCGAGTTGTTTTTCCCGCTGAGTCTGTAGCTGGTTTTCACGTTGATCGCGCTGACGTTCGCGCGATTGCTTTTCTGTCTGCTTATCTCGTTTTTCCCGCTGATCACGGTGAGAATCTTTTGCCGAACGCTCAGAAATACGCTCCCGTTTTCGCGATGATTCGCTACGTTGGCCATTTACGCCGTTTGAATTTTTCGATGAATTTCTTTTTGTTTCCCCTTCACCGTCAGCCGGAATTTCAACGCTGCGACGACGGCGAGGTCGGCGATGTTTATCCTCTTGAGAGGTTGCTTCACTTCGGCTTGGCTTTACCGCACGTGCTTTCGGTTCAGCAAGCTTATCCTCTGCAGTAAATGAAGCGACCTCAAGATTAGACGACGAAGAGGTCATCTCGAAAAGCGTAAAAGGATCCGTTGATGCATAACGATCAAACACCTCTTGGCTTATGCGATTCGGACGCTTTCCTTCCCCGACTACCTCCATTTCCTCGAGTGGCACTTTGAAGGTTTTACCATCTTCAAGCTGAAGCGTAATACGCTCAAGAGGTACATTGATCTCCGTAACTTTTGCAATTCCATCAGGAATTTCGATTTTTGCCCCAACCTTGGGAGCCCGTGAATTTACTTCTTTATACGCTTCGTACTCGTAGCGCAAACAACACATCAGTCGGCCACAGCAACCAGAGATTTTTTGCGGATTAAGGGAAAGATTTTGCTCCTTTGCCATACGGATGGACACCGGAGAAAATTCACCACCCATGCGTGCGCAACAAAGCTCCTGACCGCAATGACCTAAGCCACCAATCATGCGAGCGCCGTCACGTACGCCAATTTGACGCATGTCAACCCGTACATGAAATACGCTTGCAAGCTTGCGAACAAGATCTCGAAAATCAATGCGTTCTTCAGATTCAAAATAGAAAACTGCCTTATCGCCATCAAACAAAAATTCAACCATAACAGGTCTCATCTGGTCGCTTGCTTCGGCAGCTAATTCCTTAAAAGTGACAAGAGCTTCTTCGCCTTTTTGACGCAATTCTTCGGCCCGCTCTATATCTGCTTCATCCGCAATACGAAGAACAGGCTTTAGAGGCGATTTGAGTTGCTCAATTAGCTCATCACTTACTTCCATGATGTCTGACGTTGCTACGCCAAATTCCGAGCCTCGCTCGGTGCTTACAATAACTCGATCGCCTGCACATACAGTATATTCAGCTGGATCAAACCATAAAACTCTGGTTCCAGCTTGAAGCTTAATGGGGGTTACCCGAACCATTCAAAACCTCTCTTATCGAAAAAAGAAGTACATCTAAACATGTCTCTGGAGAAACATTATAACTAAGCGTTTCATCAGTCTTGTACGCTTCACGTAAAGCGCTCATGATGCTCGCGGGCGTCACCTTTTGAGCAACGCGCTGAAGTACTTCTCGTTGATCTATATTTACTACCAAGTCAGGTGTTCCTGAGGCAATCATCAACACGTCACGCAACCATGAACGAATAATGGAAGTCGTTTGGTTAAGCGATTCACGCGTTGCCATGCTCAATGCCCTTTTATGACGAAGCTCAATTTGCTTTAGAGCCGTTTTTGTTAAAAAGTCTGCTGATTCTGCTAACTCTTCGCTTTGTTGGGTACGCACATTATCGAGGGGTGCTTTTGCTCGCTCGATAAGTTCAGCAGCATACTCAAGAACATCCCGCTCATCACTTAAGGGTAGATTACTCAATACTTCCATAATACGCGCACGGAATTCTGCTCGTTCGGCACTTTTTGCAAACGTCATAGCACGAGTGATAGAACCGTTGCATGCTTCGATTGCGATGCGCGCTTGCTCAGGAGTTACTCCTGTTTTCTGGGAGAGAATACCTGCTGCCTCTCTTGCGGGTATATGACGAAACGGCACCACCTGGCATCGAGAAACAATAGTAGGCAAAACCGCTTCTCGCGTACGACCCAACAGAATAAACGTGACACCCTCAACTGGTTCTTCAAGGGTCTTTAAAAATGCATTTGCTGCGCTTACCCCAAGAAGATCAACGCGATCAAGAATGTAGACTTTGCCCGTCGCGCGGATAGGTGCAAGTGAAACACCAGACACTATTTCTCGAATTTGTTCAATGAGATAGCCCTGTGCACCTTCAGGGGTGTAAAAGTGAACATCTGGATGCTTTCTGCGCTCAATACGACGACAGTCGTCACAGGTGCGACACCCGTGATCTTTGCACAATATCGCCTGAGCAAAAGCATAAGCTGCGGCGGTTTTATTTGAGCCAGCAGGACCGGTAAATAAATAGGCATGGCTCACACGGCCAGAAGCAATGGAGGCGCGAAGGAATTCTCGCACCCGTGGTTGTCCAAATATACCGTCAAAAATATCGCTCACTATTATTCTTCACCTAAAGAAATCTGCACTTTAGCAGAAGTGTCCCGCTTCAAAATGGGGTCAAAATATCCTTGCTTCCAGACCTCACTAGCAGGACCCCAGTTAAATACATCAGCTAGTTCGCTAAAAATTGCACGCGCGGTTTCATCTTTAGCTCCCGCCGAAGAAACCACACGAATACGAGCAGGATTTTCTGCTGCTAAGTTAAGAAACGCCGCGTTGACACGAGCGTGAAAATCGGCACCTGCCTGCTCAAGACGATCCGCATCTCCATGATGAGTGGCACGATCAAGCCCCACCTCCGCAGAAGATTCTGTAGTGAGCAAAATGGTACGGCAAGGATGCACTCCCTGGCAGGCAAAAATATTCGCTTGCCGAACAAAGGACAAAGGTAACCCACGCCCATATGCCTGATACGCGATCGTCGAATCGTAGAATCGATCCAATAAAACTACCGCACCACGAGCAAGTGCTGGAATGATTACCTCTTTGACAATTTGAGCACGCGCTGCTTCATAAATAAGCAGCTCTGTCTGATCAGACATATCTGAATTTGCGGGATCCAGGACAATCTGACGCAGAGACTCACCTATTACCGTTCCGCCAGGCTCGCGCAAGCAAAGTACCTCGTATCCCATTTTGCGAAGACAGCTGGCTAAAAACGTAATATGAGTGGTTTTACCCGCACCATCACCACCTTCAAAGGTGATAAAAATACCTGGTCCTGTTGAATTTTCTTGCGTGCTGGTCACAAATAATCCTATCGATCAAGGGAATAAATGTCATTTCCTGCAACATCAATACCTACAAACACAGGAAAATCAACAACTTCAATTTTACGGAGCGCTTCGGTGCCCAGGTCGTCATAGGCAAGTGTCTCGCATGATTTCACGCATTTTGCGAGATAAGCAGCAGCACCGCCTACGGCAACAAAATACACTCCACCATTATCTATACAGGCTTTTCGCACCTCTTCACTGCGCGTTCCTTTTCCTACAGTTGCAGCAACACCACAATTCATAAGAAAAGGTGCCGCAAAGTCCATACGTGAAGCAGTGGTAGGTCCTATTGCCCCAAACGGGCGGCCTGCCGCTTCGGGGGTGGGACCTGCGTAGAAGATCGTCTGGTTTGAAAGCCCATACGGAAGTTTGTCGTTCTCGCCCATTTCCTCCAACAAACGCTGATGTCCCGCATCACGCAAGGTGAACAGCGGACCTGTCAAAGTGCAAGCTTGGCCAGCCTTAAGCGTCGCGAGAGCACTACGATCCAAGGGAAGGGTTAACCTGAGCGGATTCTCTGATGTTGTCATAGTTACCCTTCTTCCTTTTCGCTATCAATTCCAAAAATGGTGCTCTGTGCAGTATTCGGTAGCGCCTCATCGCAAAGCTCTACACACTCAAGAGGAATCGTTGCACGACGCATCGCCGAGCAACCCATATTAACCGCAACAGGAAGAGCAGCAATATGACAGGGCGCCGTTTCCACCCTCACACCAAGAGCGGTAGTGCAACCTCCCAAAGCACCAGCACCAATACCAGTTGCATTAATTGCGGAAAGTAATTCTGCTTCAAATTGAGCTGTTTGTGGATTTGGATGGTTTTGTCCTAAAGGACGCATAAGAGCGTGCTTTGCAAGCCCAGCAACCTTATCAAAAGTAGCACCAATCCCCACACCGACAATTAAAGGAGGGCACGCATTTGCTGCCTTTTCTCGTACGCACTGAAGAACCGTATCGATTATCCCCTGCGCTCCCGCACTTGGCGTAAGCATGACCACACGACTCGCATTATCAGATCCGCCGCCTTTAAGCATTACATGAAGGCGCGCAACTCCAAGCTCTTCGGTCGTATGGATTTCGCAAAATGCCGGCGTATTATCTCCTGTATTAGCGCGATCAAACAAAGCATCACGCACAACCGATTTGCGCAAACGAGCGTGCTCATAAGCGAAGGCAACTGCTTCATTTACTCGAGAAAGAACATTTCCAGGAACCAAAACGTCGGGTCCCACCTCTAAGCAAACCCAAACGGTACCCGTATCCTGGCAAATAGGCACTTTATCCTGCTTGGCGATGTGTGCATTTTCCACTAGCTGATCGAGCACTATGCGCGCACGGTCGCCCGTTTCAACTTCGCGCGCCGCCATGAGACCCGCCAAAATATCATCAGGAAGCACACTTGCAAGTTGTGGAACAAGTGAAGCCAGCGCGTCATGCACGCTGGCAGCAGTAACTACTTTCATTAGAGTGGACATCCTTTTTATTCAGGAAGGTTTTCCAAACCCTTTTTCACACTTGCAGCAGATTCGTGCAGTGCAGCCATTTCTTCTTCGGTAAGATCGAATTCAACAATTTCTTCAACGCCATTCTTGCCCAAACGACAAGGAATATTCATGTAGAGATCGTTCAAGCCATATTCACCATCAATGTAAGCGCAAACGCTCATAACTTCCTTAGAATCGGTAAGAATTGCTTCTACCATCTTTGCAATGGAAGCACCAGGAGCATAATAGGCAGAGCCAGTTTTAAGGAAGGCTACCACTTCAGCACCGCCTTTGGTGCAGCGCTTGGTAACTTCTTCAATTTCTTCTGCACTTAGAAGTTCAGTAATGGGGGCGCCCTTTACCGTAGTATAGCGAGGCCAGCAAACCATACCCTCACCATGAGCACCTAGCGCCCATGCCTCTACGTCAGCAGGTTCACAGCCAAGCTTTTCACATACCGCAAAAGAAAGACGGGAAGAATCCAGTACGCCACCCATACCCATCAAACGATTAGCGGGAAGTCCAGATTTCTTGTAGGCAAGATAGGTCATAACGTCGAGAGGATTGGTTACACAAATATAAACCGCGTTAGGAGAAGCCTCCATTGCCTGTTCAATAACAGAAGACATAATGCCAGAATTTACTCCCAGCAAATCTTCGCGCGTCATGCCAGGCTTGCGAGCAATACCAGCCGTAATTACTACAACATCAGAATCTTTTGTTGCTGCATAATCGTTGGTGCCCGTAACGTTTACCGTAAACTTTTCTACGGAACGCATATGCATCATATCAAGTGCTTTACCCTGGGGAAGACCTTCTGCAACGTCCACCAGAACAACGTCGGCAAGATTTTTTGAAGCAATGATATGTGCTGCAGTTGCACCTACATTACCTGCACCTACGATGGTTACTTTGCTCATAGTATTAGCTCCTCTTTACGTTACGATTTAAAACACAACAGGGTGTAATCGTTATTATCTTACTTTTTACGCTTCCTATACAAGTAAGCGTCTTATTCCGCTTTGCTTGATGTGCTCGTTGCTTTGGTGGTTTTCTTCGTTGTTCTTCCTGTTGCCTTCTTCGCGGTTTTCTTCGTTGATTTTCCCGTTTTACCTGCTGTTTTTGCTGCTGCCTTAGCTTCCTTTGCCGCAGCCTTCTTTTCTTCCGCTTCCTTCTTTGCGGGGCAGTTAAAGTTCGGGCACAGCTTCCAAGGACCACGGTTAGTCGTAACAATAACCATAGGCGCACCGCAGCTTTCGCATACTTCTTCAGTTGCCGTAAGCGCACCATACTGAGGTAGCGGATAGCCCGTACCGCATTCGTCGTAGTTTTCGCAACGAATGAAACGCTTCAGCGTACGTGGATTTTTGCGTGCGATCAACTTAACGCGCTTACCTTCAGCCGCGCAGGTTGGGCATTCACCCACTACTAAATCGGGCTCTTTGTTAGTTTCGCATTCCGGATCGATACACAGCACGCGTGGTTTTGAACGAAATGCGGTAACTTTGATTTGGGGCATGCCACACACCGGACATTTTTCTTCCAGTGCTTCAATTTTGCCCTTAGGAAGCGGATAGGTTACATCACATTCAGGCCATCCCGAACAGCCAATAAACATGGAACGTGTTTTTTGGGAAGTGCGCAGCTGTAAATCCTTGCCGCATTTCGGACACGGACCCACATAGGCATCCGCCGCAACTGCATCCGCCAGAGCATCTTTAACTTCTTCTGAATGAGGAAGTAAGCCCGCTAGTTGTTCGGAAAGCAAGTTGCGAGAATTCATAACTACTTCGCCCTTGGTTTTTTGCCCCAGAGCAATATTGTCCATTTCCTCTTCAAGTTCAGCAGTCATTTCCGGATGGGTAATATGGGGTGCAAATTTATCCAGCGCATCACATACCGCCATACCAAGCTGAGAAGGCTCAATGGGGTCGTTTTGAATATATTTGACCGTATACAAACGCTCAATAATAGAATGGCGCGTAGACTTAGTACCAAGCCCCAGCTTTTCCATTTCTTGAATAAGCTTACCCTGGGAATAACGGGCTGGTGGTTCAGTTTGTTTTTTGGTACAGGTAGCACCGCCAAACACCACATCCATTCCTTCACTTAATGCAGGAAGCTGCTCGTCTTTCTTAAGCCCATAGGGATAAATGGCGCGAAATCCCGGCTGCACTAAAACATCGCCCTTTGCCACAAAAGGTTCACCCTGAACATCAAGCACCACTTTGGTGCCTTCCACTACCGCCGCATCCGACAATGTTGCCATAAAACGACGCGCAATAAGGTTATAGAGCTTATATTCAGCAGGTGCTAAATCATCTGGAGTCGCACTTGCGGTTGGATAAATTGGGGGATGGTCGGTTGTTTCCTTTTTGCCGCGCGTAGCCTTAAGCGTTCCCTTTTTAAGAAGCTCTTCACAATAGGGCTTATATGCAGGATTGCCCATAATGTTGCGAAGCGTTGCTGCTAAATCTAAAGATGACGGATACACCGAATTATCAACACGCGGATAGCTGATGTAACCATCCATATATAAACTCTCGGCAATGCGCATAGTACGCGCAGGAGACAAACCTTCAGCCGATGCCGCTGCCATTAAGGATGTGGTATTAAACGGAACCGGAGGTGCCACGGTACGCTTGCGCTTAGTGATTTCCGATACACGCGCATGCGTTGCGCCCTCAATGTGATCCATAACAGCCTTGGCAGCTTCTTCCGATTTGAAGCGAGCCGTAGCATGAGGCGCACTAAACTTTTCAGGATCTTCCCCAAAATCTGCCTTAATTACCCAATAATCTTCAGGCACAAATGCCAAACGTTCGCGCTCGCGTGCCACAATCAAGGCAAGCGTTGGCGTCTGTACGCGACCAGAGGAACGCACATTGCCGTATCCCGCAAACTTTACCAACGTAAGATAGCGCGTTAAAACCGCACCCCAAATAAGGTCAATATCCTGACGTGAAGCACCCGCACTCGCTAGATTAGTGTCAAGCGTAACTAAATTATCAAACGCATGGGTTATTTCTTCTTTAGTAAAGGCCGAATAACGCGCACGCGAAACAGGAGCACTTGGATTTACTTCCTGAATGCAGGAAAGGGCATCCGATCCAATAAGTTCGCCTTCGCGGTCAAAGTCCGTTGCGATAATGATTGAATCCGCTTTTTTAGCAAGATTTTTAAGCGAACGAATAATGTCTTTTTCCTTGGGTCGCTTTTCAATAGGCGCATACACCAAATAAGGCAACGCCTCCATTTTCCACGCCTTAAGTTCTACCCCATCTTCAGTGAAAGGCTTTTTCTTTTTGAATGGTGGACGCGCAAGCGATTTTGGAATATCGGCATCCATTACTTCTCCATCGGCATTAACACCCTTCCAGCCTCCACGCTTTTTATATACCAGCGCCGTAGCGAAATCGGGCTCTAAGATATGGCCGCGAAGGCCAATGGTTACCCATTCTTCCCCTTCAACCGTAAAGCGGTATACGGGAGTTGAATATACCTTGTCTGCCTTTGGTTTTGTTGCACCCAATAAATCTGCAATTTTTTGAGCCGCGTCATTTTTCTCGGTTACAACCAGTTTCACGCGGTTCCTCCTTTTCGTTCACACGGTTTAACCCCGATGTCGTTAATTTACGTGTGCGGGGATTTACGTTTGCACTGTTTGAATGTATTTTGAACGCACTCTGAATACACTCTGCGCGTACCCAATTAGCGTACCCAATTCGCCCAAACAGAATCGCAGCATTTTGCCGCAGTATGCTACAGCATACACGAATTTATGTGTCTAACTCATTATTCTGGAAACTTATACGATAGTTTTACGTAAATGATTCGGTGCGTTTTTCGTCTTCAAGAACCAACTTCATGGCTGCTATAGCACATTCAAGCATAGAATCATCGGGTTCGTTAGTGGTTAGACGCTGCATTTGCATACCAGGCCACAATACCACTTTTACTAGCGCATTTTCTGGGTGGGATCCTGCCCACTTAACGGTAATTTCATAAGAAATACCCGCAATTATAGGAAGAAAAACAATGCGAACCAAAATAAGTAGCACAAAGGCTGCGGGACCTGTTATGCCAAATGCCGCAAGCAAGCCATCTAAAGGCAACACAGTATATACCACAATAGCAATAAGCATAACCATGATAAGAAACGCTGTTCCGCAACGAACGTGAAGACGGGGGAATTGCCGCGCATTTTCCGGTGTTAGGTCAAGCCCATGTTCGAAACAATGAATAGTTTTATGTTCTGCCCCATGATAAGAAAACATACGCTTAATATCGGGCATGCGTCCAATAAGCCATACATAAAAGATAAATATCGCCACACGTACTACGCCGTCAACAAGATTCCACGTCAGAGGGTTCTGTTCGTAATTACCAATAAGAAGATTCGATATAAACGCAGGAAGCAAAATAAAAAGCGCAACCGCCAATACAACACCCAGCACCATAGCAAGAGTCATTTCCGTTTTGCTTAAGATACCTTCGTCTTCGTCTTGATCTTCCTCTTTGTCTTCTTCAGCTCCCGCATTCGCATTAGCGCCTGCATCTTTTTTGAAGGCTCCATTTTCCTTGTTTTGCTCTGTAACCTTGCCTTCTTCTGGGTTCCCGGTATCTTTGCTCTTATTGCTTTTAGAAGTTTCAGGCTCTCTGCGACTAACTTCGGCAGCAACCGTCGCCTCATCCTCTTCTTCATCGTCATAGGCTTTGTTGGCAGCAATTTCTAGTGCCTTAAACCCTAACGCCAACGAATCTACCAAAGCTACGCAGCCACGAACCAGCGGCCACGAAAACCATGCGGGACGATTCCCCTTTTTAGAAAGCGGATACCTCTGCGCAAACAAACCTCCATCGGGTTCGCGCACGCCAACTGCCCAGCAGTTTTTTCCGCGCATCATAACGCCCTCTATAAGCGCTTGACCCCCAATGTGTGTTTTGTTGGGGCCATCTTCGCTAAAAGCACGTTGTAGGTCGCTTCGATGAGAAGTTGTAGTACCCAACGATAATTCCGCCTTAGTCGCGAACCACCGCAGGATAAGGGTTTCCGCACGTCATTTTTCCTTCGGGGCAATTTCCACGAACACAAGGAGCACCCGCATCCATAAAGATATAAGGAGCAGTAGGTTTTACCAATTCAAGCATCTTATGCGCAAGCTCGCGAATTTCCCACTGCGCACGATTGCAACAACGCAAACTAAAGAAATGAAGAAGCTCGCGAATGTTCATAGTAATAACGATTTTAGTCTCTGCCGCATTGGGCAACAGATAACGAGCATCTTCGGCTGGAATTCCCATATCTAACAGCTTTTGATAGCCTTCAATAACCGCTTCAATAGCTTCATCAAACACTGCTTCAGCTTCTTTGTTTTCTTCCACGGTATGAGGCTTTACCGTTTCAACGCCCTTGGTGAACTTTACATAACGCTGAGACTGCTGATTAAAGCTCGCCAAGCGATGACGAACCAACTGGTGCGTTAAAGCACGCGATACCCCATCGACCGCAAAGGTATAGCTCACATGCTCCAGAGTGGAAAAATGGCCCGATTTCATAATGGTAGAAAGAACACTTTGTACTCGCTCAGGTGGCATAGTTTCCATAAGTTCTTTTGCGCCAACAGGAGCGTAGCAAAGACGTGCCGCTGTTGCTACCGCGCGTTCGGGGTTTTCAGGATATTGTAAAAGCTCTACATTCATGCAAGGCTTCCTTTCTATTCTTCTTGCGCCATAATAGCCAAGAATGAAACAGCCCCTGCCGGCAATATCCAGCAGGGGACAAAAATACCATCGATACGGCAATTATCGCATAGGGTAAAAATAGTACGTATTACAGCTCAATACGTTCAAATAGTTCGCGACCAACACCACATACCGGACAAGTGAAATCATCAGGCAATTCGTCAACGTATTCGATGTGACCACAAATTTTGCAACGCCACGCAATTTTGGGTTTTGCCTCTTCCTGTGCCTCTTCACCTGCCGAAGCAGCATCTGCGCTCGCATCGTCGCCTTCGTTGTAGCTTGAAGCCTTGGGAGGAGTTTTGCCGCCTTTTACCTGATGATAATAGGCATATGTCATAGGCGCATCACCCGCAACAGGCTCGGCCGCAACCACTTCACCAATAAACAAAATATGACTGCCCAAATCAATTTCTTGCGTAACTTTTACCGAAAAATGAGCGCATGATGACTGCGTTACATATTCGATATCCTGTTCAGAAGTTGCCGTTTCAAAATTAGAGAATTTATCAACTTCAACACTTGAATGAAAACCAAACTTTCCGATTAATTCCATCGAAGCAGATTCATTCATAACCGCAACTTCATAAGCGCCCGTTTCATGAATACCCTGTGATGTGTAGTTTTCTTTATTCACCGCAACGCTAACCTGCGCGGGTTTAGAGGTTACCTGAGCAAACGTATTCACTACACAGCCAACCGACTTACCATCTTTTTTGGAAGAAATAATATAGAGTCCATAGGACAAATTGTGAAATGCTTTGGTATCAATCATGAGTGTTTCCTTTCTTTCTCGCACTCACTAACACGTTTTCATCCTACAAGAAAAGGCGCCCACATGCGCGGACGCCTTCCTATAAAACCCAAAAAGTTGTGAATAAAACTTATACGGTACTGACGTAATCCCGTTTGGTAAGTATTTATTCAGCAGCGGTTTCAGTTGCTTCTGCGGTTGCTTCCTCAGCTGCAGCTTCGGCAGCTTCTTCGGCAGCTTCTTCGGCGGTTGCCTCTGCAGCTTCAGCAGCCTTAGCAGCTTCAGCTTCAGCCTTCTTTGCATATTCAGCAGCACGAGCAGCCTTAGCAGCAGCCTTTGCTTCACGCTCTGCCTTCTTTGCTGCTTCTGCCTCAGCAGCCTTTGCAGCCTTAGCAGCCTTCTTTTCAGCTTCGCGAGCAGCAACAGCCTCGGTTGCAGAACCGAACTTGTTAGCAAAGCGCTGTACGCGTCCACCGGAGTCAATAAGCTTCTGAGTGCCGGTGAAGAATGGGTGGCAAGCATTGCAGATGTCAACACGAATTTCAGACTTGGTAGAACGAGTCTGGAAGGTGTTACCGCAGGTGCACGTTACGGTGCAGTCAACGTATTCGGGATGGATATCTTTTTTCATTGGTTCTCCTTCGTATGCCTTGGTTTCCGACCAAGGCGAGACAAGCTTTTCTATTGTAGCACGCAATTGTGTGTGTGCAAGAATTTTAAGGGTTATACAGAGCCGAAATTCATAGTTGCTCTATATTCGCGGACCTGCCGAAGCCTTTTTCACCGGCCTTATTCTTTTGGCATTTGCCTGGTAAGGCCATGGTTGGGATAAGCAAACCATGCCACCACCAACGAAGCAACAATACAAATAAGTACACACATAATGGTGGTGGAAAATCCTGCTAAATCGTTCACTACGCCCCATACAGCAGAAGCAACACCAATACCAATATCATTCGCAAGCAAAAACAACGCATTAGCTGCACCCCATCGCTCTGGAGGCGTGTTTTTAACCGCAACTGCCTGGTTAAGCGGATTTGCGATACCTAAGCACAAACCATAAGGAACGCCAGCAGCGTAAAACAGTGCTTCGTTGTGGGCGCCAAAGTAGGTCATCACAAAGCCAACAATCCCACACAACACTGCACCAGTCATGATTTTAATGGGAGCAACCCTGTCCATAAACGCCCTGGAAGCAAGACGTACCACAATCATAGCGACCGCCGATATAGTGTAAAACAATCCTGCATTGGCGTAACCAAGCGATGTACCATAAAGCCCCATGAAGAAAATGCCAAAACCAAACGCAGGACTCAGTACCAACATAGGCAGCATGCCCGGCAAAGCGCGCAGCTCGAAAAAGCGATGTAGGAAACTTTCTTTCCTTCGTGTACACTCATTCGGTTCGTTTTCTGCGCGCGAAACATCCGAAGTTTCTCGTACCTGTCTAGTTTCCTCTCGGTCAGATTCTGCCTGCTTGCCATGCATCAATCCCGGTTGATCGTCCACCGAGTCCGTACAGCTTTTAACTTGGTTTTCAGCTTCCTTTTTCGTACGACCAGCCTCTACCTGCTTGGCCTCCGTTTTCTCAGCTTTCGCCCGATTAGCCTCCATGCGTAACCTATAGGTGGATGTTTCGGGAAGGCGCTTTAAATTCTTTTCGTAACGACAAAACAAGGTAAAAACAAGAGCAAGCGCCGCCATAGCGGAAAGCCCTAAATATAGGTTTTCAGGCGGATTGGTGTTCACCAAAAAAAGAGCGAGCGCTGGTCCCATAGACATAGCCAATGCCTGACCAAGCCCGTAATAACCCACTCCTTCACCTAAGCGCGAAAGTGGCAATACATCTGATGCCGCAGTAGCCGCCGCAGTGGTTGCAGCCGAAAATCCAATACCCTGCAGAATGCGACAAAACGAAAACACCGTAATATCCGAAATAAATACGGGCAAAACGGTTCCCACAAACATAAAAATGGTGCCGCCCAGCATTACTATTACACGACCCGCACTATCAATTAACGGTCCGCACGCAATACGAGTAATTCCCGCCGCCGCTGAAAACACTGCAGCCAATATGCCGGCTAGCGTAGCGCCTTGCCCGAGGTGATCCAAATACACCGAAGTACCCGAGTTAAGCCCCTGTCCCACCATGAAACTGCAGAGGGTCATGATAATTATGAATATAAAAAGTGGGGTCCAAAGCTTTTCTTGAGACCTTTCTTTCTGGCTTTCTGTTGTCCTGGCCGACTCCGCCACGAACTCACTTCCTATCTATTTAACTGTATGACCTGCGTTCTGATATATAGGTTCAATAAAATTAACTTAGCCCATTTCAACCCAAAAGAAAACGGCACTGTCTGAAACAGAACGAGTGCCGTTAATAAAAAATATAAATAAGTAAGCTAAGCGTTTTCTCAGCTATTTCTTCAACTGAGATTCATGGAACTTAAAGAAGTCGGTGCGCGGAGGCAATTCGCAAACCTTATGACGAGCATCGTCAAGTTCATTTGCACTGCACAGCTCTTCCATACTGTCAAAGTCATAATTCCAGCTAAAGAAATCATCAAACTCAAAGTTTAAGTAATCGCAAATCTTTTCGGTGCCTTTTGGAACAACCGGATGCATTAAAAGCGTTGCAATACGCAGTAAATAGAACGAATCTACCAGTACCTGACGACGCGCTTGATCGCGTTCTTCAGCTGGCAAATCTTCATTTTCTGCACTACGAATACCGCTTGACCAATACTTGTTGGCATAACGAATAAATTCGTCCATCAACGCCATAACTGAATGCAAATCCACTCGATACATGCAGTCTTCATAAGTAAGCATAGTTTTCTTCGCGCGCCTTAGCACCTCGGTCGAAACGGAGCCTAAAGGCATATAACCATCGAAGTTCTTCTGCGCTTCATAGAAACAGCTTCGTGCCAAGCGATTAAATACCTTCGTCAGCAAAGCGCCTTCCTTTAAAGCAGGGTCTGCCACGCGAGGATCTTCACGCTTTACAGGATCAGGGTCAAACACTTTAGGCTTAAATCCTACCGAACGCTGATCAAGCGCCAATGCCAAGAAGTGCGCACGCAGCTGCTCGGAAGTGTAGTAATTCAGTAACTCATCAGCAGTTGGTGGCTTAATCTCGCTTGAAGAAGACGCCTTCTTATCGCCAAACAAAATATGATGGTTTGCAATAAGTTTCGTTTGTTGCAATTCGCCCTGAGGGGCGTTAGCAACAGGTGTATCGGTATGCTGCATAGCCGCAAACAGCGCAGGCTGCGCAACACCATAGAAGTACAAATTATCCTGTCCAATAAACTGGTATACACACGATTCCTTGTCGCACCAGAAGCTACGCCATTCACTACGTGCAAGACCACGATTATCGTTACGTGCCATCGTAAAGGAAATAGGAGCCCATAAGCTTTCAGGCCAACACCAAGCCGTTAGACCTTCAGCCCCTTCAATAACTGGTACCGGAACACCCCATTCCACATTACCGGAAATGCGAAAAGGAACCAGTGCTTTGCCCGTGCGGAAGCGAATACCTGCATCAGTAAGCACCGTGCGCGCCAAGTCGCGATCGGCAATTGTTTTAAATTCAATCTCAAAGCTTTGCTTGCCTTTTTCCGCATCGCGATAGGTGTGTTCAGGCAGCTTATCGGCAATTTCCTTGTAGGAATCAAAAAGCTCTACCTTGATGTAAATGATAGGCGGAACCAAAAATTCCTTAATGGTTTTAGTTACTACGGGGCGAATTTGAGGATCGTTTTCCATTTCCGTCACATAGTCACGTACCACCTGCGCAAAGCCCGGCAAATCGAAATACCAGTTTTTTACCTCGCGCATTTCAGGAACCGTGTCAGAAACTGAAGATACCGGCTTAATTAAATCAACCGGATCGTACTGATGACCCAAATCACACTCATCAGCGTATGCCTTTTCGCTCTTACAGCCCTGAACAGGACAATGACCCACTACCTGACGACCGTTCAAGAACATATCTTCTTTGGTGTCATAGAACTGCAAGGTGCTTTCAAGATGCAGATAACCCTTGTCGTAGAGACGCTGCACAAACGTATTCGTTACCGTTTTATGCACTTCTCCACAGTGGCCAAGTCCACTACCTTCGTACACATCCAAACTAATATCGTAAGCATCTAAGGTTGCTTTTTGCGCATCATGATTGCGACGAACATAGTCTTCAATGGTGCCTTTAAAGGTGCCTGCCTCAACTTCCTTGCGATACCCCTCTTCAATAGGAGAACCAAAGCAGTCAGTACCAGAAACGAAGCACACGTTTTCCTTACCGATACGATCACGCAAGAAACGCGCATAGCAGTCTGCCGGAACAAAAACACCGCCAACATGGCCAAAGTGAAGCGCCTTATTACCATAAGGCATACCCGCCGTTACTACGGCGCGCTTGGGCCACACAATAGGTGGCATGTCTTTAGACTTTGCTGCTTTATTGTCTGCCTTATCTGCCATTGTGGTATGTATTCACCTTACCTACTACTATCTCAATGTTACGTTTAATCGGTATGTTTTAGTTAAAACACCCCATTATCCGTTGCGTCTCATCATTATTTCACAGTTTATCTAAACGAAATACCTAAACGAATCGCCCTATTATTGTTGCGTTGCTGTTGAACCCGCATCAAGTTCTTTTAAGGCCTGTGCCAATTCTTCCGTAGTTACTCCGTCAGTTTTCGACATTAAATCTAGTAGAAGATCCAAATCATCAGAAGAAGAGGTATCCAAAGTAACCGTAGCTGTAGTTGAAGATCCCGCTAATTCTGCTGCCTTCTTAACCGCATCTTCCTGCGTACCAATTTCATCTGCAAGTCCATTTTCTACCGCATCAAGGCCAGTAAACGTGAGGCCCGTTGCAAGCTTTCGAACCTCATCGCTAGACATTCCTCTGCCTTCGGCAACATTTTCAATAAACGTTTCGTTTATCTGGTCAATTTGCGCCTGATAGTACTCGCGTTCTTCATCCGTTAAGCCACGATTGCCGTAGGTGGAATCTTTGCTTGGCGCGGACGTAATATCCTCGGTAGTAATACCGAGCATTTCCATCAAACCAGAATAATCCATAAACTGCATAGCAGTGCCAATAGCACCAATAGAAGTGGTTTTAGCGGTATAGATATAGTCTGCCTAACTTGAGATTTCATAAGCCGCACTTGCATTGGTTGCCGCACTAGAAACTACCACTGGTTTGCCGGTAGTTTCTTTGAATTCCCGCAGGTATTCGGTCATTTCTTCCCCTGCGGTAGCAGTACCGCCGCCTGAATTTACCCGCAACACAACCGCTTTAATGTAGGAATTATTAGCCGCTATGTCCAATTGTTCCTTCAAACCTTCGGGGCTTGAAGTGGTGCCATCATATTGAATAGTTCCATCAATAGTAATAATTGCCACGGCATCAGAGGTAAGTAAATCAGCATCACTTCCTACACTGCTGCCAGCAGAAGAAAAAGCGCTTGAGCACGACCACATGCCAAACATCATTACCATTGCAAGCGCCACCACAATAACAATGCCTACAATCCAACCACGCGATTTGGTTGGTTTAGTTGAGGCGTATGCTGGATAACCCGTGCCGGGATTCGCCCCATAGTTGGAACAGTAATTTGTGCCACCGCTCGGAGCGAAACCTACGCCACCGTTCTGGTCGAAGCCCGCGCCATTATTCGAGGCAAAACCTGCACCATTATTCACATCGTAACCTGCGCCATAGCCCGAACCATACCCTGCGTTGTAGCCTGCACCTGCTTGGGTAGGCGAGCCTAATGGCACCGTAGGGTTTGAATTATTTTCTGAAGCCGCTTGAGTGGGTACACCTGCTGGCGGCACGGGCACCTGCGATTGAGACGATTGAGATTGAGGTTCATTTGGCTCTTGAGGCATAACTCCCCCTCATAAAGAATCTAAGCCAACTTAAGAACCCCGCCTTACGGCGAGGTTCAAACATTTACACTCATTGCATTATAGGTAAAGATGGGCCTCGTTATCACTTACCCATAGTACATACAGAACTTAGACTAAAATTCGATATTTCCCTCTTCGAAATGATGCCCCTGGGCTTTTTTAGCAGCACGAATTAAAAATTCCTGATTGTTGTTAGTTTGCTGAAGAGCTTTCACCAAAGATTCCATTGCTCTTTCGGTATTATTTCGATTTGCCAAGATACGACGTACCGCCCAAATAAGGGGAGCTTCCTGAGGGTCAATCAATAAGTCTTCGCGACGGGTACCAGAAGCAACAGGATCAATAGCTGGGAAAATGCGCCTGTCAGCTAATTGGCGATCCAGCTTAACTTCCATATTGCCGGTGCCCTTGAATTCCTCAAAGATAACTTCATCCATTTTGGATCCCGTTTCGATAAGGGCTGATGCCAAAATGGTAAGACTACCGCCGCCCTCAATATTTCGAGCAGCACCCAAAAACTTCTTTGGAGGATAAAGTGCTGTGGAATCCACACCACCTGACAAAATACGACCCGATGCGGGCTGAGCCAAGTTATAGGCACGAGCAAGACGCGTGAGAGAGTCAAGCAAAATGACGACATCTTGTCCGTTTTCCACCAAACGCTTTGCGCGTTCAATCACTAATTCAGAAACGGCAATATGGTTTTCGCTTGGCATATCAAAGGTAGAAGAAATCACTTCGCCATGAATAGAACGTTCCATATCGGTAACTTCTTCAGGACGTTCATCAACCAACAAACACATCAGATGCACTTCGGGGTTGTTGGCGGTAATGGATGCCGCAATATCTTTCAAAATAGTGGTTTTACCAGCTTTAGGAGGAGAAACAATCAAACCTCGCTGGCCCTTACCGATAGGAGCACATAAATCGATTACTCGAGCTGTAATGGTAGACTTTCCATGCTCTAAAACAAGACGTTCATCAGGGAAAACAGGAGTTAGATCCGCGAAGCGAACACGTTTGCCTAGCTCTTCAAAAGCAATGCCGTTTACCGTATCTACACGCTGAAGAGCTGCATATTTTTCATTGGGACGCGCAGGACGCGTTTGACCAGTAATATAGTCTCCCTTTCGCAGTCCATTGCGTCGAATGGTTGCCATACCAACATAAACGTCATCTTCGCTGGGAAGGTAGCCATGTGTACGTAAAAAACCATATCCATCAGAAAGTACATCCAGAATGCCTGCAGTCTCTACAAAGCCTTCCGCTTTAATGCTTGCAGCAAAAACTGCTTCAACCAATTCAGCCTTCTTGAGACCTTTATGATCTACTTCGAGCTCTTCTGCGCGGGCGCGCAATTCAGCTACTTTTAATTTTGCGAGATCATCTTTGGAAGTCTGAGGAACAATTGGCTCACGCCTGTTTTGCTGATGAGCGCGACGAGAACGGAAATGACTGCCTTTTTGTTGAGAGGCATTTTTCTGATGATTGTTTTTCGAGAAATTGCGTTGCTTGCGCGAACCGCCATGATTATCATCTGCATCCGAAGAATCTTCGTTGCGGGCTTTTCTGTTGCGCTGCTTGCGCGCCGATACTTCTTCGGAAGCGCCGTCGTGCGAAGTGCTTTCCTTAGCTGCAGTATCGCCAGAAGCATTATCTCCTGAAGTTCCTTGCTTTTCTGCTATTTCATCAGCCTGAGTACTGGCCGATGAGTTTTCAACCTGTCCGCTGCGATCAGACGAAGGATCGCTCGCGCCAGATGCAATATATACATTGCCCTCTGACGAAATAGCTTCATTTTCCGCACTCGAATCTTTCGCTTGTGCAGCCTGGGTTTTTTCAGATGATTTTTCTTCGGAATCTTTAGTCTTACGAGTAACTCTTCTCTTTCGAGCGGGCTTTTCGCCCTCAACCTCGCTGGCAGCTTTCTTTTCTGGCTTTGCAGGAGAAGCTGCTTCGGTTGAAGTGCCCTTGTCTTGGACAGATGAAGTAAGAGGAGTTTCAGGGGAAGCTTCTGTAGCTTCAGATTCTTGAACTGCTTTTGTCTCAAGAGCCTTTTTGGTGGTTTTTCGAGTTCGAGTAGCTCGTTTTTTCTTGGGTTCTTCTTCCGTATTTGAAGTATCGGAGCTTTCAGATCCTGCTACTTCAGTTGAAGCCTCCTCCGTCGCCGCTTTGGTGCTACGACGACGGTAGGTGCGTTTTGGTTTAACTTCTTCGATTACTGATTCTTCAGTTGTGGAATCACTCATGCGTTCTGAACTTTCTCCCAATCCTTAAGGAATGCATCTAAACCACGATCCGTCAGAGGATGCTCGACGCATTTTTTCAGCACATTAAAGGGAACGGTTGCAATGTCTGCACCCATTAAAGCTGCCTGAGCAACATGATTTGCGCTACGGATTGATGCAGCAATTACTTCAATCTGCTCGCCATTTACCGTGTTTTCAGTAAAGTCATAATTGCCTAAAGCGGAAACAATATTTGCAACCTGATCAAGACCGTCTTCGGAAATATCATCAAAACGGCCAATAAAAGGGCTTACATAGCGAGCACCTGCGCGGGCTGCCATAATAGCCTGAGGCACCGTAAAACACAAGGTCATGTTTACAGGAATACCCTCAGATGCCAGTACTTTTGTAGCGGCAAGACCTTCAATCATAGTAGGAACTTTAACAACAACATTTGGTGCAATCGCTGCAAGTTCGCGACCATCTTTAATGATTTCATCGCGGGTCATCGCAACGGATTCAGCAGAGACGGGGCCATCCACAATCTCGCAAATGCGCGCAATATGATCATGGAAATCGGCAAGCTTACCGCCAATACGAGAATAAAGCGTAGGATTAGTTGTTACGCCTGCAAGCGCACCCCAACTTGCCGCCTCTTTGATCTCGTCGAGATCAGCGGTATCGAGAAAGAATTTCACGGGAGTCCTCCTAAATCAGACTTCAACACACAGCTTGCCCACAAAAAAACGGGCACCCAATGAAACAGCTGTTGTAAAAGGGGGATTGAATAAGACAAAACCATAGTACTCAAACAGATTCGCATGCGCAAGCATGGAAAAAGGCAATCTCTTTTTTATAGCCTGGTAATTCATTGGGAGTTTCCAAAATGCAGGGCAATCCTAGCAATTTTGGATGCATCACGACTCGAACCAAGGCATCTGCGCCTATTTCGCCTTCACCAATGCGAGCATGACGGTCCTTGTGAGACCCTTTGGGATTGAGCGAGTCATTGATATGAAGCGCATGAAGCCTCTCCAAGCCAATCACTGAATCAAAATGCTCAAGTACTCCCTCTAAATCATTTACCAGATCATAGCCCGCATCCCACACGTGGCACGTATCCAAACAAACGCCCACCTTCTCTGATAGGTGAACATTTTCGATAATAGCGGCAAGCTCCTCGAAGGTAGAACCTACTTCACTACCTTTACCTGCCATTGTTTCCAACAAAAGCGTTGTAGTTTGATCTTCCTTTAGTACCGCATTGAGCACTTCTGCTATTTGTTCGATACCTGCTTCTATACCCTGGCCTACATGAGAACCTGGATGCATATTAAAGAGCTGATGAGGCGTGTGTTCCATACGTTGCAAATCTTCTGCAAGCGCCTGAAACGCAAATTCACGAACAGAGTCTTTAGCAGAACACGGATTAACCGTATATGATCCATGCGCTACGATTCGCGAAATACCCGCCTGCTTAGCCGCACAATGAAAAGCTTCAATGTCTGCAGGATCAATTGGCTTTGCCTTTCCTCCTCGAGGATTGCGCGTAAAAAAGGCAAAAGTGTTTGCCCCAATGCTCTGCGCTGTTTTTGCCATAGCTTCATAGCCGCTCGACGAAGAAAGGTGGCATCCTATTACCACCTCAGGTTTAAGAACCATAGTTATTATTCTTTCTTTCCTCTAGCAACTCACGCGCATGCGCCAATGAAACAGCATTGATTTCCCCTGAAAGCATGCGTGCGATTTCTTCAACACGGTGATCTTCATCCAGAATGCAAAGATTAGTTTCTGGATGTTCATCACCCTGTTTAGTTACCACATAGTGAACCGATCCGTATACCGCGACCTGCGGAAGATGAGTTACGACAATAACTTGATGTGTCTGTGCAAGATCGGCCAACACTTCAGCAAGAGAACGTGCCGTAGAGCCTCCCACCCCTGCATCTATTTCATCAAACACTAAGGTATCAACCGTATCACTTGATCCAAGTACCACCTTTAGGGCAAGCATGATGCGACTCACTTCGCCCCCTGAAGCAATTTTCTGCAATCGCTGCGGCTTCATTCCTTCACCTGCAGCATACAGAAATTCGCAGGTATGAGGTCCCCACGCATCCCACTGATCTCTCGGAAGATCAACCAAAGGTGCCTCGATCTTTGAAGAGCCCATCTCTAGACGCGCAAGCTGCGCTTGCACCTGCCTCAAAAACTGTGGAAGCACCGCTTCGCGAGCCAAGCGAAGCGCATCAGCTGCTTTTTGCAGCATAGATTCTGCCTCTTTAAGACGATCCTGCGCCTGCGCGATCAGCTCATCTCGACCTTCATATTCTGCAAGTTTTTCCTCGTAACGTGCTCGATGCTCAAACACATCTTCCATTCGAGGACCAAATCCGCGCATCAAGCCCTGGAGAGCAGCCATGCGATTTTGAGCTTCTTCAAGTTCCTCACCAGAATAATCCACTCTATCGCGATAGCTGGCAAGACTACGACCCACTTCCTCCAGATTGAAATATGCCTCGCGAACAACCGCTACTTGCTCCCCAACTTCCGCATCAACTGCCGCTATGCGCTCAAGCGAAGCGAGGGTATTGTCAAGTTTTTCAAGCACTCCATCAGAGGTACTTATCGAAGATTGCGCAGCTGCCGATTCACTTAGCAGCATTTCGGCATGTTCCAAACGCGGCAAGAGTTCCTGTAGATCTTCGTACTCATTTTCCTGTGGATCAACGGCATTTATTTGCTCTAATCCAAAACGTGCACGATCTAACTCTATGCTGTCGGCAGATTCTAACTCTCTGAGTCTTTCAAGTTCCGCCTGTGCATCCTTTACCTCTGAAAAGCATGATTGATATTCTTCCAAAAAAGGAAGAACCTTCTCACCTGCCCAAACATCAAGAAGCTGCCTTTGATAAGCCGAAGAAAGCAAATGCTGGTGTTCGTGCTGACCACATAAATCCACATGAGTGCCTATACGTGTAGCCAATTCTTTAACCGATGCTAAAGAGCCATCAATGCTGACCTTCGATCTTCCCTGAGCACCCACGCGACGGGTTGCAACTACGCCATCTTCCTCCCCTTCGAAAAAGAACCGTCCCTCAACACGGAGCTCATCGCATCCTTCTCGAACAAGGCTTGCATCAGAACGCTCCCCTACGAGAAGTTTTAATGCGTTTAGGAGAGCGGTTTTGCCCGTGCCAGTTTCACCCGTGATAACCGTCAGACCTTCACTGGGCACAAAGTGCGCTTCGTGGATAAGGGCAACGTCACAAATATGGATTTCATCAATCATGAAAACTTCCCTTTAGTCTCTGTCTTTTTTGACAATCGCTCACAAACATCATCAAGGAAGGGCTGTTGTTGTTCATTTCCTGATTCTACACAAGGAATCTCACATATTTCTTAAAAGAGCTTCAAATGCAAAGCTTATGCGTAACCAGGTATGTTTTATACTAGAAGTCTATTATAAGGAGGGGAGCTACTGTGCCTTACGAAAACGTGCTACATACCACCGCTTACCCCCTTCTTTCTCGCATTCCTGCGCCTGTTTTAGAGATGCTTTTCTTCCTCGAAGAAAAAGGATTTGAAGCTTGGATTGTGGGTGGCTTTGTTCGCGATGCCCTTCGCGGTGTTGCTCCTCACGATGCCGACATTGCTACCAACGCACGATGGGAATCGGTCAAAGAAATTGCACTTGACCATGGTTGCAAAGTAAGAGAAACAGGCACAAAACATGGCACGGTCACGGTTATCCATCAAGGATACCCACTCGAAATTACCACATTCCGTAGCGAAGCGATCTATTCCGATCATCGCCATCCTAACTCGGTCACCTTCGTTTCCTCCATAACCGAAGATCTTGCTCGACGCGATTTCACGATCAACGCCATGGCTTACCACCCCGTAAGAGGACTTGTTGACCCTTACGAAGGTCAAGCTGATTTACATCATCGGATCATTCGCTGTGTTGGTAACCCTACCCAACGCTTTCAAGAGGACG